>NZ_CP048795.1:1200000-1805817 GCF_011006175.1 Hydrogenobacter sp. T-8
AGCTTGCCTGAACCTCTATATCATATTCGTCAGATAGGAGCTTCTCTATTACCTTCCAACGCTCTTTCACTTTTCGCCTATTACCATTATGGCACCGGGTCTCTTTATACGCGGTGCTATAACTTCCATAACCCTAAAGTGGTGCACCATGTTGGTAGATTCCACGTAGGCAAGGCTAAAGTCAAGCCCAAGGACAAGGTCCATATTCTGCGGTCCTACAGACAGGAGAATAGCCTTTCCTTCTGGGACTATAGGTGTATGGTAGACATCGGAAACCAGCTTTTTAATCTGCTCAATCTCAAGAAGTCCTGTGTTGTGATAGAGCCTATTGAGCTTAAAGTAGTCCCTTGGGTTTAGAAGAAGATAGTATGGTCCATAAAAGCCCTTTTCTGAGAGCTTTGATATACCAAGGGATACATCGTTAAAGGCGTTGCCAAGCACATCCCAGTCGCTCATGGACATGCTCTGCCTTCCTTCCACCGTAAGAAAGCCCTCTATTTCCATTTTTGGATTGCCGTGAATTATGAGGGTATCCTCCGCCACTGCAGTGGCAAAGGCTGCAGCAGATGCCTGAGAGGTATCAATTGGCAAGTTAAATTGTCTGAAGTATTCAAGGTCTCTCCAAGTTATGGAGAAAGGCTTGAATATGGTGGGAAGGGTTATGTATTTTCTTCTTCCTGTTCTCACAGGCTCGCAGGCTTCGCTCTCTTCTCCCGGTCTTACTTCACATACTCCCGGTTCTACACCAAGGTAAACATCGTAGGCTATTACCTGATGCCCAACGCCTATTGGTCCTATAACTGGCATAAACCTTCTGCATACAAGGGTCTTTTTAGCCACATCAATAACCGCACTTTCTAATTGCTCCCATTCTTCAAAGGTAAGTGGTGATTGCTCTCTTCCTAAAAAGTCCATTTAACCACCTCCTAACTTAAATTATACGCCAATATTCTTCAAAGGCTATCCATGTTTTTGGGATTATTTCCTTTAGGTTGTCCCATCTTTTCATGTGTTTTTTCCTCTTTTCTGATGCCCTCCATAGGGTGCTACCAAAGACCTCTTGAGCTTCCTCTTCAAACTCTTCTGGAGAATCCTCACATAATGCTTTACCTGCCATATCCCCCGATATGACCGCGTTGGCTATTCCACCGCCAGTTATGGGATGACAAAAGCCACCCGCATCCCCCACAAGCAGAACCCTCTTTCTTACCAAAGGCAGTAGCCCATCCGCAGGTATCCATCCACCCGTTCTTTTTATTATTTGTTTTTCTACTATACCCTCTGCAACCACCTCTTCTACGAACCTTTTGAGGCTTTCCATCACATTAACTCCATAATCTGGGTCAACCCCCACTCCCACGTTGGCGAGCCTTCCCTTTGGAAAGACCCAGCCGTAGCCTCCTGGGATGTAGTCTCTAAAGTATATAAGAAGGTCTTCAAGCTCTTTTGTCAGTTTCATTGTTATTTGTGCAGTGGTGAGGAATGTCTGGGTTTTTTCACCAGTGAGCCTTGCCACCTTTGACCTTGGTCCGTCCGCACCCACTACAAAGTCCGCCTTTACTGGAAACTTTTCTCTCGTGTCAATCTCTTCAAGCCATGCAAAACCATCTTCAAAGCCCAAAAATTGTGTTCTAAGCATATATACCGCACCCTGCTCCTGTGCCAGCTTGGCTATCTGAGCGTCAAAGACCTCTCTGTTTAATACAAAGCCCTCCGACCACATACTTACCACCTCTCCCCAAGGTGTAAAATGAACCATATTCTTTACCCTCTGAGCTATAGCCTCCTGTGGAAAGAACTCCTTAAACTGATGGTATAGCTGAATAGGGACAAACTCCGCACATTGCACAGGCTTTCCTATACTTCTTTTTATGTCAACTACCAAAACCCTTTTACCAGCCTTTGCAAGCCTATAGGCACAGGAAGAACCTGCAGGACCTCCTCCAACTATTAAGACATCAAACTTTTTCATGCCCTTTATTGAAAACACTTGAAGGCTTAAAGCCTATACTATACCTTTCCTCCACATACATCTCTATGCCAGTCTTAGGGTTCTTTATAAACCTTCCGCTCAGCCTCCTTATTTTAAAAATGCCAAATCCTCTAAGTTCAAGCCTACCCTTTTCAAGAACAAGGTTAACTATCTCTTCAAAAAAACTGTCCACAAAGAGCTTAGCGTCCGCCCTGTTTTTTATATTAAACTCCTTCCTAAGGCTTTCTATTAGGTCTGTTTTTTTCATCCTTTTCCTCCACATAGAAGGTTCTTACCCGTGAATTTTTACTAACCGCAACCGCCCTATCTTCTTTTCTGTAGTAAACTATCTCATCCGCCTCAACAAAATTCTGCCCTTCTTCCACCTTTGCCTTTCCTATCAGGGTTATAACCTCATCCTTAAGGTCGTAGACCATTTTGTTGGCGGAGGCTTTCCTATTTCCTTCCGTGTATCTCGCATTTCCCTCTGCTTCTATGAGCTTTGCTTTTTTGCTCTCGTCCAAGTGTATAACTACCCTGTTTGCAGTAAGAAGTGCATTTCCTCTTGTGATTCTCACATTTCCCGAATACACCACCTTATCCTTCTCATAGGTGAGATTGTCCGCTTCGCCTACTATGGGCTGTGCAAACATAAGCGTAGGTATTAAGACCAAAAGAATTACAACCTTTCTCATCTTATGTCCGTCCTTGCCCTATTAATTATAACCTTTAGAGGTTTTAGGGTTATCTCAAAGCCCTTACCCCTTACGAGACTTTCTCCCTGCAATATTTGGATGTCCCCTTCTCCCCATATTTTACCCTCCTTTAGGTTTATGTATGCGTTCTGTGTCTTTGCGGTAATGTCTTCAGACTTAACCTCCACCCCTTCTGTGAGCTTTCCTTCGCCTGTAGACCTGTCTATATAAGCCTGAACAGCTCTTATGTTAGCCTCCTTTGAAAAGAGCTCCGCCTCGTAGAGCTTAACATCTTTGCCAACCACCTCAAGGGTCTTACCCCTTATAGTCCACTCAATACCAGTCTTACTATAGGCTTTTATGGTTACACCTTCAAGTAGGCTTACCATCTCTTCTTGTCCACCGCTCATTGCAAAGCTGTCTACATACATCTTGAGAACGGAAGCAAGAAGGATTATCAGTATACTAAGGAGCAAGCTCCTAAGCATAGTATTGGCTTATGACCTCTTCCCATTGTCCTCTTAGCTTTAAGATAAACTCTATGGCATCCCTTACCGCTCCATGCCCACCCTTTGAGTTTGTTATGTATAGGGCATGTTCTTTTATCTCTTCTGGTGCATCCACAACCGTCATGGGAAAGCCCACCCTTCTAAGAATTGGAAGGTCCACATAGTCATCACCAAGAAAGGCGATCTCTTCCAAGCTAAGAGAAAGCCTTTTCATCACATCTTCAAGGATTGGAAGTTTCTGGTTATAGCCTAAGTGCACTTCATCCACTTTTAACTCCTTTAACCTGTTTATAAGTGCCTTGCTTTTTCTTCCAGATATTACACCTATCCTTATGCCAGCCCTTTGAGCCAGCTTTATACCAAGCCCGTCCCTCACATTAAAGACCTTTATCTCTTCACCCCTTGAGGTATAGTAGAGCCTTCCGTCTGTAAGCACACCATCCACGTCAAGTAGAAGCAGTTTTATCTTTAAAGCTCTATCCCTTAAATCCATCCTATGCTTGAGCGTAGCTCTCTTTCAACTTCTTTATCCTCCAGAGAGCTTTGCTGTCTTCAGGTGTGATAAGGCTGTAGGCTTTTCCATAAGTGCCTATCCTTCCAGTCCTACCTATGCGGTGTATGTATACCTCTGGGTCTTCTGGGATATGGTAGTTTATCACAAGGCTCACACCCTTTATGTCAAGCCCTCTTGAGGCTACATCTGTAGCCACTACTATCTTAACCTTGCCATCTCTGAAAAGTCTTAGAGAGTTTTCCCTCTGCCTTTGTGTCATATCTCCATGAAGGGAGACCACATTAAAGCCCTTTCTTTTCAGCTCTTGCGTTATATCCTTTGCATCCTTTTTTGTCTTTACAAAGACTATAACCTTTTCAAGGACATGTTCCCTCAGTATCTTTTCAAGCTCAGACATCTTTTGTCCAGAGGAACTCAGCTTTATAAGCCTTTCCTCTATCTTTGGCTTTAGTTCTTCTGTTATAACCTTAACAAACTTGTAGTCCTTTTTTAGGTGTTTCTTGGCAAGCTCTTCTACCTCTCTTGGTATGGTAGCAGAAAAGAGAAAGGTCTGTCTTTCCTTTGGAAGCTGAGCTATTATCCACTCAATGTCTTCTATAAAGCCCATATCAAGCATTCTATCCGCCTCATCTAAAACGAAGTATTTTAGGCTTTCAAAGTTAAAAAGGCCTCTCATGGTAAGGTCCTTTATCCTCCCAGGCGTGCCTACTACGATGTTTGGTGTTATCTTCCATAGAAGCTCAAGGTCCTTCTGGACTGGTGTCCCACCGTAGAAGCTAAAGACCTTTAGTCCCTTATACTTAGAAAGCTGATATAACTGTTCTTTTACTTGAAGAGCAAGCTCTCTTGTAGGTGTCATTATAAGGGCGGTTGTTCCTTCTTCCTTTTCGCTTCCTTCAATTATAGGTATACCAAAGGCGGCGGTTTTCCCTGTTCCTGTTGCCGCCTGACCCATTATGTCGTAGCCCTTAAGGGCTAAGGGTATGGCTTCCTTCTGAATTGGAGTGGGTTTTTCAAAGCCCATGTCCTTGAGTGCCTTACGCAAGGGAATACTAAGCTGTGAGAAATCAAAGTCCATTTCTTCCTCCTTTTTACTTTAATTATAAGCGAGCCACAGAAAATTACCAGCATAAGAAAATTCTTATTTTGAAATGTTAGAAGATATTCTTTGAAAATTTGAATGGATATTTATTCCTTTTAGCTCTACATTTTATCGTGAGGTTATCAAAGGAGGTGTAAAAATGGAGCTCACAAGGCGAAGTTTTCTAAAAGTTGCAGGCGTTTCTGCGGGTGCTACCCTTACTGGTGGGCTCGGTTTTGACCTAAAGCCTGCCATGGCGAGGGTTAGAGACCTTAAGATTTCCAACGCAAAGGCTGTAAAAAGCACATGTCCCTATTGTTCTGTTTCCTGCGGGGTAATAATCTACAGCCTTACCGATGGTGCTATGAACGTAAAGCCAAGGGTCATACATGTGGAGGGCAACCCAGATGACCCAGTTAACAGAGGAACATTGTGTCCAAAAGGTGCGACACTTAGAGATTTTATAAATTCACCTCAGCGTCTTAAAAAGCCCCTTTATAGACCACCTGGGGCTAGAGATTGGCAGGAGATAAGCTGGGAAGAAGCTCTAGACAGGATAGCTCGTCTAATAAAGCATACGAGGGACAGAACTTTTATAGAAAAGGATGAACAAGGAAGAACCGTCAACAGATGTGAAAGCATAGCTTGGGTTGAAGGTAGCACCATAGCTAACGAAGAGGGCTACCTGTGGGTAAAGATGGGGGTTGCCCTCGGGCTTGTTGCACGGGAAACCCAGGCGCGAATATGACACGCACCAACGGTGGCCAGTTTGGCCCCAAGATTTGGAAGAGGTGCGATGACCAATGGATGGAACGACATAAAGAACGCAGACCTAATACTGGTTATGGGAGGAAATCCTGCGGAGAACCATCCCTGTGGCTTCAAATGGGCGATAAAAGCGCGTCAAGAAAGGGGAGCCAAGATAATTTGCATAGACCCAAGGTTCAACAGAACCGCTGCGGTTTCTGATATATTCCTGCAGATAAGACCTGGGTCTGACATAGCCTTTATGGGTGGTCTTATAAACTATGTGCTTCAGAACAAGAAATACAACGAAGAGTATGTAAAGCACTTTACAAACGCTGCATACATAGTAAAAGACACTTACAGCTTTGACCCACAGACAGGTCTATTCTCGGGTTATGACCCAGAGAAAAGAAAGTATGACCAGTCCCTTTGGGGATACGAGCTTGACGAGAAGGGTATGGTAAAGAAGGATATGACCCTTCAGCATCCAAGATGTGTCTTTCAGCTTATGAAGGAGTTCTACTCAAGGTATACGCCAGAAGTAGTAGAAAAGCTTACAGGCATCCCAAAGGACAAGTTCCTTGAGGTGGCAAAGCTCATAGCGGAAACCTCTGCACCAGACAAGTCAATGACACACCTCTACGCTCTCGGATGGACACATCACTCCACAGGAACACAGCTCATAGGTTCTATGGCTATACTTCAGCTCCTTCTTGGAAACATAGGGGTTCCTGGCGGTGGTGTAAACGCTCTAAGAGGTCATTCAAATGTGCAGGGCATGACCGACCTAGCAGGAGAAGGAAGATTTCTACCAGGATATCTAAAACCACCAATGGCAAATCAGCAGACTCTTAGGGACCACATAGAAGCAAACACTCCAAAGGCTGTGGACACTTCAATGAATTACTGGTCTAACTATGGTAAATTCTATGTAAGCCTTCTCAAAGCATGGTTCGGAGACGCTGCAACCCCAGAGAACGAGTTCGCATACCACTATCTGCCAAAGCTGGAAAAGGTCATTTCCATGGACGAGATACTAGACAGGATGTATAGGGGTAAGATGGAAGGCTTTGTTTCCGTGGGTATGAACATACTTGCAAGCAATCCAAACGTCAAGAAGATAGCGGAAGGACTTGGAAAGCTAAAGTGGATGGTGGTTATCGATGTCTTTGAGACGGAGATGGCAGGCTTTTGGAAGTATGTGGATGACCCATCAAAGGTTCAAACAGAGGTATTCCTCTTACCATCCGCTCTGTTTGCGGAGAAAGAGGGGTCTTATACCAACAGTGGAAGGGTTATAAAGTGGAAATACAAGGCGGTAGACCCACCAGGGGATGCAAAGGACGAGCTATGGATAGCGGGTCAGCTGTGGATGAGGCTCAAAAACCTTTACAAGAAGGAAGGTGGTAAGTTCCCTGACCCTATACTAAACCTCACATGGAACTTCCAAAACCCCTACTATCCAACTGCCGAAGAGGTCTTGAGAGAAATGAACGGCTACGCCCTTGCGGACCTTACAGATGACAAGGGTAATGTGGTGGTTAAAAAGGGTGAAAGGCTACCCGGTTTTGGTGTGCTAAGGGATGATGGGACAACAGCCTGTGGCATGTGGCTCTACTCTGGTGTTTTCCCTCAATCGGGCAACAGGGCAAAGTCTACAGACCTCTCCGACCCATCAGGTTTGGGAATCTATCCGGGCTACGGCTACAGCTGGCCAGCCAACAGAAGGATACTCTACAACAGGGCATCCGCAGACCCAAGCGGTAAGCCTTGGAGCGAAAAGAAGAAATACATCTGGTGGAACGAGGCGGAAGGTAAATGGGTTGGCTACGACGTGCCAGACATAAAACCAGACCTCACACCCGATTATGGACCCTTCATAATGCTTCCAGAAGGAAGAGGTAGGCTCTTCTGTGCACCTCTTGTGGATGGACCCTTCCCAGAACACTACGAACCCTTTGAGTCTCCAGTAGAGAACATCTTGCATCCAAAGACACCTCATAACCCAGTGGTTAAGATATACAAGTCAGACCTTGACCTACTTGGAAAACCCGATGAATTTCCATATGTGGCGACCACCTATAGGGTCGTTGAACACTTCCACTATTGGACAAAACATATCTACGGCACCTCTGTGCTTGTTCCCAACATGTTTATTGAGATACCAGAGGAGCTTGCAAAGGAATTGGGTGTAAAGGAGGGTGACAAGGTAAGGGTTGTTACCGCAAGAGGTTCTGCGGAAGGTTATGTCCTTCCCACTAAGAGGATAAAGCCTCTCACAATAAACGGTAAAAAGGTATATACGGTAGGTATCCCTATACACTGGGGTAATGAGGGTGTAGTTAAAGGTGCTCTTGCCAACATGATAACGCCCTTTGTGTGGGACCCTAACTCTCAAACTCCAGAGTTCAAGGGTTTCCTTTGCAGGGTTGAAAAGGTAAAAGCATAAGGAGGTGAAAAGATGGCTACAGTAACCACAGAAGGAACGGTAGGATTGGGGTTGAGGCGGGTCTCCGCCTCTAAATCCCCTGACCAAAGCATAAAGCAAGCTGACCAGCTTGCAATACTTGTGGATGTATCAAGCTGTATAGGTTGTAAAGCTTGTGAAGCAGCGTGTTCTCAGTGGCACGACCTAAAGCCACCTCTCAACGTGGGACAGCAGGCATTCTTTGGTTATCAGTCTGGTCCTGGTCTTGCTCCTAACCTCTTTATGTATATGCGTTTTCATGAGGAAGAAACTCCAAATGGGCTTGTCTGGGCAATAACCAAGTATCAGTGTATGCACTGTGCAGACCCGGGCTGTCTTAAGGCGTGCCCATCTCCTGGTGCTATAGTTCAGTATGCAAACGGCGTTGTGGACTTTGACCACTCTAAGTGTATAGGTTGTAAGTTCTGTCTATCTGGCTGTCCCTTTGATGTGCCAAGGTATGATGCAAACAACAAACCATGGAAGTGTAACTTCTGCATAGACAGGGTCTCCGCTGGTCTTGAGCCCATGTGTGTAAAAACCTGTCCCACAAACGCTCTGCACTTTGGAACAAAGGAAGAGATGCTTATAAGGGCTAACAAGCTTCTTGAAGGTCTTAAAAAGAGAGGTTTTGAAAAGGCATCCATATACGACCCACCGGGTGTAGGTGGAACTGGATACATCTACCTTCTGCCTCACGGGGATAAACCCGAAATGTATGGGCTTCCAAAAGAGGCAAGCATATCACCTTTGGTGAGTCTTTGGAAGGGTCCATTAAAACTTATAGGCTCAGTAGTGCTTTGGGGAACGCTCCTTGGTGCTTTCTTACAGCTTATACTCTTTGGACCCATAAAGGTAGGCAAGAAGCATAAGAAGGAGGAATGACCATGGAAGAAGTTAAGAACCTTGAAGAGATTGAGGTGGAAAGGTTTTCAGCCTTTGACAGGTTTGTGCACTGGCTTACAGCCATACCTTTTGTATACCTTTTCCTCTCAGGGCTTGGTATGTATTCTCCAAAGTTTGCCTGGCTACTTCCCTTCCTCGGAGGAAGAGAGTTCTCCGCATGGCTTCACAAGTGGGCGGGCGTAGTGTTTGCTGTTGGTGTTTTCCTTATGTTTCTAAGATGGGCAAAAGACTTTGTTCTTGACAGCGATGACATTAGGTGGCTTTCCAGCGTAAAGCACTACATAAAGGGAGAAGAAGAAAAACTTCCTGAGGTGGGCAAGTATAACGCAGGTCAAAAGATCTTCGGCTGGATGGTCTTCTTAGGTGGTGCATTGTTTCTTGTAACGGGTATAGTCATGTGGTTTCCTGAGAGTTTTCCTGCAAACATAGTAAGGCTTTCCATACTCCTTCATGATGTTGCTTTTATCTTGGTGGGTGCAGGTTTTATAGTGCATGTTTATATGGGCACTGTGGGTGTTCCCGGTTCACTTTCTAGCATCATAACGGGCAAGGTTTCCGCACTCTGGGCTATGCACCATCATCCTAAGTGGTTCAGACAGATTATGAGGAGGCAATAATATGAAAGGGCTTTTGCTGGCAGGACTGGGGGGCTTATGCCTCCTCGCTTCTTTTTCCTTTTCTGAAGAGCTAAGAGCCTATGCAAACCTTATAAATACGAAGGGAGAAGAAGTGGGAAAGGCAGAATTTACAGAGACTGTCTCTGGAGTGCTTATAAAGATTGAAGCTTCTGGACTTCCACCTAATGCTGAGCTTGCCCTGCATATACATGAATTGGGAAAGTGCGACCCACCTGATTTTATGTCTGCAAAGGGGCATTTTAATCCCTACAATAAAAAGCATGGCTTTCTAAATCCCGAGGGACCTCACGCAGGAGACATGCCTAACGTTTTTACCGACGAAAAGGGTAGGCTCAAGGCTCATGTTTTGAACACCTTTGTAACCCTTCAGAAAAGAAAGGTCAACAGCCTTTTGAAGGATGGAGGAACGTCCATCATGATACATGCACACAAAGATGACTATAAAAGCGACCCTGCAGGACAGGCTGGACATAGGATTGTTTGCGGGGTTATAAGGTGAACTTATTCAAGTTAAGAGAGAAAGAATACGCTCTTGAAAGGCTAAGGGTATTAAAGTCAAAATATCCAGAGGCTTCTGAACTTCTTGATTTTTATTCACATATCCTTGAATACCAGAGAGAGGTCTATGAAGCCCTTGAAGGCAAAGAACCAAACTGGCGAAAGGGTATGAAATGGTTTTACAAGCTACTTGAAATATGCAGAGAAAATGGAACAATGGAAATATCTGAAAGGGCAAAGGAATTAAAACAAATGGAGAGGGATAAAGTGGGTAGTATGATAGATAGGTTTATAAAAGAGAAGAAAACAGAGGACATAGACAGGTTTTTATTTCTTGCCTTCCTTGGTCCCTTTTACGAACGCATGGCGGAGAGCATGGATATTGATAAGGAGAACTGGTTAAAGACCAAGTGCCCTGTTTGTGGCTTTAGACCTCACATATCCTACATAGCGGACAAGGAAGATGTGGAAGGTGGTAGGTTTCTCCTTTGTGTTTTATGTGGAACTGATTGGCTATATAACAGGAACAGATGTGTAAACTGCGGAAACGAAGAAGATAATTCCATCGATTACTACTACAACGAGGAAAACAGAGCTGTTCAGATACAGTATTGTCATAAGTGTGGTCATTACATTAAAATTGTGGATATGCGACTTGATGGTCTGGCAGTGCCAGTGGTGGATGATATAGCCACACTTGTCCTTGACCTATGGGCGAAGGAAAGAGGTTTTATAAGGTTTGAGAGGAATATCTTTGGTTTATGATAAGCAGGAGAATTCTCCTTAGTTTTCTGCTTTCTATACCTATCTTAGGCAAGGTAAGGGTTATGGATATTGAAGTTCAAGGTTGCATCATAAAGGCGGACAGGCTATACAGGGTAGATGAAGAAAGAATGCTTTTCCAATGGGTGAAGGATGAGGGCTCAGGGGTTTACTCTGTGGGTTTCATGCAGGTGCTTTCCTCTCTCATTTATCCCCTTTATGCCATAAGGATAAAGCCTGTTAACACGGTGGTGGAGTTTGATTCAAACCTTGCGGTAGTTGAGTCTGGAAAAAGGGTCTCCACCTTTCCAAGCCCCCTAAGTGGAAGGATAGTAGAGTCTAACAAGATGTTAGAGAGGGAGCCTTCCCTCATAGTAAGTAGACCTTACGAGAGCTGGGTTGTTAAAATAAAGGCTGAACGTCCAGAAGAGCTGAAAAGGTTAAAAAGAGCTGAAGATATAGTAGAGATGGTTAGAGGTGTAATTCTTAGGGAAAAGATAGAGTGTCTGCCAAAGAAGTAGGGAGAGTTTGGCGCGCTGGTGCGGTCCCGGGACTTCAAATCCCGTGAGGGGTCCTGTTAGGGGTCCCTGGAGGGTTCGATTCCCTCACTCTCCCGGTTTATAATACTGATATGAGGGTGGCGGACTATATAAAGGAAGGGCTAAAAAACTTTGTGGAGGAAGTGCCAGAAGGATATGGAGAGATTGGAAAGTGTAGCTCAGGCTGTCATTCTGTTAGGTTTTTCATAAAGGGTAGTCCAGAAAGGGTAGAGGATGTAAAGTTCAAAGCAACCAACAGATGCAAAAAGCTCCTCGCAATAGCGGACTACGCTTCGGAAAGGATTAAGGAAAGGGGGAAAATTGAGCTAAAGGAAGAGGAAGTGCTTTCATATTTTTCTGAAGAGAAGGAAAAGGATAAGCTAAAAGACAGACTAAATATGGTAAAGACCGCCTTAGGGTTGAAATAGTATATATAATTAACCTTATGGAGAAGGTTAAAGTAAATGTAAACGGTAAAGAACTTACTGTTGATAAAGGCACACCTTTGGGTGAAGTTTTTAAAGCTCTTGGCATAGAGGACGCCATAGGTGGAAAGTCCGGCTCAAGGCTCATAGACCTACTTACTCCCATAAGAGAGGATATGGAAATAGTGCCTATCTTTAAGCAAGACCCAGAGAGCCTTGAGATAATGAGGCATACCCTTTCTCATATAATGGCTCAGGCTCTAAAAGAGCTCTATGGCTATGAGAAGGTTCATCTTGGTGTGGGTCCTACCACGGAGGAGGGCTTTTACTACGATGTGGAGGTGGAAGGGCACACTATAAGCTCAGAAGACCTTCCGAAGATAGAAGAGAAGATGAGAGAGATTATCTCAAGAAACTACCCCCTCTTTAGGAAGGAGCTTTCAAGGGAAGAAGCCATAAAGCTCTTTTCCGATATGAAAGAAAACTACAAGCTGGACATAATAGCGAGGATAGACCCACAAGATACCATATCTGTGTATGGTCAGGATGGTTTTACAGACCTCTGTAGAGGTCCACACGTGCCTTCCACAGGTATGGTGGGAGAGTTTAAGCTGACCCATGTGGCTGGTGCTTACTGGATGGGAGACTCTTCAAAGCCTATGCTCCAGAGGATATACGGTATAGCCTTCTGGGATAGAAAGGAGCTTGAAGAAAGGCTAAGGTTTTACGAAGAGGCAAAAAGGAGAGACCACAGAAAACTCGGTAGAGAGCTTGAGCTATTCCTTATAGAGGACGAGGTGGGTGCGGGACTTGTTATATGGCTTCCCAAAGGTGCAATCTTGAGAAAGACCCTTGAGGATTACTGGAAGGAAGAGCATATAAAGAGAGGATATCAACTTGTATACACTCCACATGTGGGAAATGCAAAGCTCTGGCAAACAAGCGGGCATTTGGATTATTACAGACCTAACATGTTTTCTCCTATGGAGATAGAGCATGAAGAGTATTTTGTAAAGCCTATGAACTGCCCTTTTCATATAGCGGTCTACAAAAGCAAAGTGCGTAGCTACAAGGAACTGCCTCTTAAACTAGCAGAGCTTGGCACGGTCTACAGATACGAAATGTCAGGCGTCCTTCATGGGCTTATGAGGGTTAGAGGTTTTACGCAGGATGATGCTCACATAATATGCACTCCAGAGCAGGTGGAGGAAGTAATACAGGAAACCCTTGAGTTTGCGGTTGAGATGCTAAGGTCTTTTGGCTTTGAAGACTTTAAAGTTTATATCTCCACAAAGCCTTCCGATGCCATAGGCTCTCAGGAGCAGTGGGAGCTTGCGGAGGGAGCTCTCAAAAAGGCGGTGGAGAAGGTGGGACTTCCCTATGAGATAGATGAGGGTGGTGGTGCCTTTTACGGACCAAAGATAGACGTGAAAATAAAGGATGCTATAGGCAGGCTTTGGCAATGCTCCACCATACAGTTTGACTTCAACCTTCCAGAGCGTTTTGACATGGAGTATGTGGGTCCAGATAACAAAAGACACAGACCCTATATGGTCCACAGGGCCATATTTGGTTCAATAGAGAGGTTCGTGGGCGTTTTACTTGAGCATTACGCAGGGCTTTTGCCACTTTGGCTTTCTCCCGTGCAGGTAAAGGTCATACCCATATCTCCAGAAAAGCACGGAGACTATGCAAGAGAAGTGGAAGCATATTTGAAGAATAAGGGCATAAGGGTAGAGCTTGACCTTAGAGAGGAAAGACTAAACGCTCGCGTAAGGGATGCGGAGCTTCAAAAGATTCCCTACGTGGTGGTGGTGGGAGACAAGGAGGTAGAAGGCAAAAGCCTCTCTGTGCGAAGCAAGAAGGAAGGCAATCTTGGCTCTATGACGCTGGAGCAGTTTCTGAGCATGTTGACTGAAAAAATAAGAAACAAGGAATAATGTTTGGAAGAGTTGCAGTCCATATATGGGAAGAGGATTACGAGTATCTTAGGTATGTAAAGAGTTTGCTTTCCAGACTTAACATAAAGCCTAACTTCCTCTTTGTAGAGGAAGAAAACCTTCTTGGAGACCTCGTAAACTTCTTTTCAAAGCCTTCTGAAGAAAGGGAAAAAGCCATAAGAAAACACATAGAGGAGCTATTTGAGGACTACGAGTTTTACACTCTACCCAGCTCTGGCAATGCCACCCTTGAGCATCTTCAGGAAAACTATGACCTGATATTCGTAAAATACAAGAAACAGCTCTTTCGTAAGTCTGTGCCAGAATGGATAATATCTGGAACTGACGGCTTGAGGTTGTGGGTTTATAAGGATGGAGCTAATGCAAGCGTAAAGAAGGTGTGCCTTCCCATAGATTTTTCGGAGAGGTCTATAAGGCAAGTAGAATTTGCCCTTAAGTTAAGGGAGTTTATACCCTTTGATTTTGACTTGGTCTATTCTATCAACATAAGTAGGTTAAAGGATAAGCTGTTTATTGGCGATTATGAAAAGCGTCTTGAGGATAAGAAAGAAGAGGCAAGGCATATGTTTACCGATATGTTTGGCGAAAGGGACATGAACCTGATATTTCTTGAGGGAGACCCATACAGGGAGATGGTTAAGTTTATAAACTCATCCCAGTATGACTTGGTGGTTGTGGGAAGAAGAGGCAGAGGCATGAGGGAAAGAATAGGTAGCGTTTCCCTTCATCTTATAAGGAGCTTGAAATGTCCAGTGGTTGTCCTGTAAGTAGGTTTTCAAAGATTTTCCTTGCACCCCTTTGTCCTCCTGTTAAGAGGGTTTTCAGGAGTATATTTCGCATAGAGGCTTATGGGCTTGAGAATATTCCAAAAGACCCTTGCATAGTGGCAAGCAATCACAGAAGTCACCTTGACCCTCCCGTGCTAAACAGCGTTTTTCCAGAGCCTTTGAGATTTCTTGCTAAGGAAGAGCTTTTTAAAGTGCCTATCCTTGGAAAACTACTTCCCCATATGGGTGCATTACCAGTCAAGAGAGGCTCTGGAGACTTGGAGGTGCTTGAGCTTGCCTTAGAGCTTATGCACTTTGGTTGTAAGGTTTGCATATTTCCAGAGGGAACGAGGGCAAACCCAGGGGAGTTTCTAAGACCTAAGCTAGGCGTAGGCTTGTTGGCAATAAAAAGCCAAAGACCAGTGCTTCCTGTATACATAGAAGGGACAGACAGAGTTTTTCCAAGAGGTGCCAAGTTTCCAAAACCAGGACATCCCATAAGGGTTTTTATTGGCAAGAGCAAGGTCTATTATGATGAGGACAATCTTAAAGGCTACAGAAGGGTAGCGGAAGATATAATGGAAAGCATAAAGGAGCTCGCCCGTGCCAAAGATAGTGAGCATAGTAGGATACCATAACTCGGGAAAAACCACGCTTATAGAGGCACTCATACCCCAGCTTAAGGCAAAGGGTTTAAAGGTTGGATACCTCAAACATGACCCAAAAGCTCATGGCATAACCGATAAGGAAGGAAGTGACACAAACAGGGTTTTCAAAGTGGCGGACAAGGTAGGGCTTTTGTCTCCAAAGGGACTAACCCTATGGGAAAGGAGAGAGGATGACCCTTTAAAGGTGGTAGAAGAATACTTTTCAGACTTTGACATAGTCCTTTTGGAAGGCTGGAAGTCTCTAAAAGGCATAAAAAAGGTTGTCCTTGGAGGGCTTGATGTTGAGGGTTTGAAAGTGGAAGGTCTAAAGGACTTGCAAAAGGTTATAGATTATATATTGGAGGATTAATATGAGTTTGCTTTTCCTTTTGCTTTTGCTGGTAGCTTCTATTACGCACGCTGATGCCTTTACACAGGAAGACCGTGAAATGCTAAGAAGCACCTACATAAGGGTGGAAAAACTTGAGACTAAAGTGGAAGTGGGTTTTCAACAAATTGAAAAAAGGTTTGAGCAGATAGACAAGAGGATAGAGCAGGTAGATAAGAGAATTGATATGGTTATAACCTTTATGGCTATACTTGCGGGCACTTTTGCCACTATAACTGCGGTAACTATAGGCTTTGCCATATGGGATAGAAGGACTATGATAAGACCCTTTGAAGATAAGGACAAAGAACTTGCGGAGCTTATGAAAAAGTATAACATGTTATAAAAAGGAGGAGATACATGGTCTGTATAACCCATCTTGAGCTATGTCCTTATTGCAAAAGGATAGCACTTAGGGTTTGTGAATATGAGGAGCCCTATCCAAGAGTGGAGGCGGAATGCCAATGCTGTGGCTACAAGGCTTATGATGTGCCTATGAGGCTGACACAGGAAGACTTTAGAAGCATATTGGACAAGCTGGGAAGAAAGCTCATAGGAGAGGTTTGCATAGATGACCGGTGCGGTTCTACCAAGGTGATAAGGCTTATAAAGGAAGGTAGTTATGCGGAATACCGTTGCCTTGAGTGTGGCTCGGAGTGGAACAGCGATGAGGTGCAAAAAGCTATAGATAGGGTAAAAAAGGTGCAGGGTGGTTTAAGGAACGGAAACAGGCTTATGGAACTTCTTAAGGCTGGAGAAGGTGAATGCCCCCTCTGCGGATGGGACATAGGTCATATGCATGTGGGATATGCGGTCTCCATTGAATGCTTTGTCTGTGGCTATCATACAGATACAAGGGAGGTCCTACCTCAAGTAGACCCCTCAAGCCTTGAGTGTCCTGAGTATGAAAGGTCGGAGGAGACAGGTTGAGAGTTCCTCATCAGGAGTTTATAAGGTATGAAAACTGGAAGGAGCGGTTTCTAAAAGACTACGAACTTATAAGCTCAAGGGATGTGGACAGATTGGCACAAGAAATTTCCAGCCTGTATCCTCAAAGGGAGGAAAGGCTTCTCAAGGCCCTCATCTCCATGTATGTGGGAGGCTACGAAAAGAGGGTGGAAGACCCAGAGGTGCGTTATTGGACCAACTGGGCGGGAATAAAGACCTACAAGACCTTCAATGGCTTTCCACAACTTTCAGATATAGAGCTTGCATTTGTCTTCTATGCCATGGGTAAGGTCTTTGTCCCTCTCCTTTTGCACGAAAGAGGTGTAAAGTCTGAAAGCTTTAAAAGCCTAAGCCCAGAAGACCAAGAGAAGGCGGTAAAAGAGGAGTTAGAGGTCGTATGGGAAAACCACCTCATAAGAGTTCTTCAAATACTGCCCTTTCTCGGACTTAGTTCCACAAGCATATAAAAGCCATCTTTGCTTGGAAGAGCCCTGACACTCCAACCATGTAGCTCCGCTATATGCCTTACTATGGCAAGACCAAGACCCATACCCTGTGGGTTTTCCGAGTGGTATGGCATGAAAATGAGCTCTTCTTTTCCTTCCTCTATACCCACCCCATCGTCTTTGTAGATTATCATGTTCTCTTTTAACTCAACCCACACCCTCTTTGCACCCCACTCAAGGCTGTTGTTAAAAAGATTGAAGAACATGTCCCTTAATAGCCTCTCGTCACCTGCCACCTTCAAAGAGCCATATACCTCTATGGAAAGACCCTCATAGAGCCTTGAGACCTGCCTGAGCAACTCTCCCAAGTCCACATCCTTAAACTGAGGCTCTGTATCTATGGAGAGACTTCTAAACTGGTCAATGGTCTTCTTGACCCTTTGAATCTCTTGGAGCATAAGCTCAGCCATCTGTGCCACACGCTCCATATCGCACTGACCCCTTTGCAGAGACCTTATAAGCCTTTCAAGGTTTAGACTTATGGGTGTGAGAGGGTTTTTTATTTCATGGGCTATTCTCTTTACCGCCATCTGCCAAGTTTTAAAGCGTTCCGCAAGAATAACCGCCTCAAGGTCTTCGTAAACCACGACCTTTCCAAGCTCAAGCTCAATAAGGCTTTGTCTTACGTTGCTTTTCTTTGCAAGCTCCTCGTAGGTTTTGTTATGAAACCTTTCCCCATCCTTTGATATAAACACTATACCCACAGGTAGGGCATCAAAGAGGGTCAAAAGAATTTCCTTTTCCTTGTTTAGCCTTTGGTATAACGCCTTTAACTCCTCTTTCATCCTTAGAAAACTGCTTGCAAGTTCTTGCACCTCGTCTCCCGTTTGAGGCACTTCTACATGAACTTCAAAGTTCCCCTTTGCTAACTCGCCAGCCTTTTGTGAAAGCCTTTCAAGAGGTAGGCTAATGTATCTTGCAACGAGATTGCCAAACCATACCGCAGAAAGAAAGGAAACAAAACCCGCAAGCACTATAAAGTATATGTATATGCCACCTATTATGTCCCTTGCCTTTACCATATTCCTTAACTCACCTGCGGTCTGGTATATGTAATTGACTAAGGAGTTAACTTCTGAATCCCTTCTTATACTTACACTGTAGCCATCAATACACAACACAGCCATTTCTTCCTCAAGGCTTTCCTCGCAGTTTGGATTTTTGATAACCCTAACACCCTCCAAGGCTTCAAGCACCTGAGGTTCCACACCCTTTTCCTTTAAAAGCTCTGCAATTTTCCTATAGTCCTCTATTTTCTTCTTCTCCTCCTCCTCTATGAGAAGTTTTAGACTTTCTGACCTTCTTGCCACCTCCTTTAACTGCCCGCTCACAAAGGACTTGGTGGATTGCAGGAGTATAATGGAGGTTGCTACGTTAAGAAATATAAGAGGCGTTATAATGTAGAGCAAAAGGCCTGTGGATAGCTTACGCCTTAGTGGACCCTTTCTACCAGTGAGGTATGTTTTTATAAACTTTCTAAAAAATATAACAAAGACCACAAAGAGGATAAGAAGGTCAAGGTTTATAACCAAAAGCACAAGTGGATAGCTTATACCCCATATTTGTCTGAGGTTGTCTAAAAAGGCTATGTTTATGAGGATAAAGACAGAGAGAAAAAGGAAAAAGGCAAGGTAAAGCCTCAATGCATTTCCTTCTCCTTAATGTGCTGGTGCTTTACCACCTCTCCCTCAGACCAGTATATGGTCATCTCCGCTATGTTCTCCGCATGGTCCGCCATCCTTTCAAAGTGCCTCGCTATAAAGGAGAGGTGCATAGACCTCTTTATGTTTCTCGGGTCTTCAAGCATGTAGGTGATAAGTTCCCTTTGCACTTGATGGTATAGCTCATCTACCATATCATCCCTTTCTATGACCTTTTTGGCAAGGCTTATGTCCCTTTGGAAAAAGGACAGCACCGCATCCTCTATCATGCTTTTCACATTTGCAGCCATAAGGGTTAGGTTTACATAGGGTTTTAATGGTGGCTCTTGTGCCAAAAGTATAGACCTTTCCGCTATGTTCTCCGCCTCGTCCGCAATCCTTTCAAGGTCAGACACTATCTTGTATATACCCATTATGAGCCTTAGATCTACCGCCTCTGGCTGATATAGGGCTATCATCCTTATACACCTTCTCTCTATCTCCACCTCCATCTGGTCAATCTGGTCATCTCCCTTTATGACCTCCTCCGCAAGCTCCACGCTTTGCTTGTTTAGAGACTCTATCGCCTTGTCCACAGCCTCCTTGACAAGACCTGCCATCTTTAAAACAAGGTTCTTTGTCTCCTCAAGCTCCTGAAAAAGTTTCATCATGACCCTCCATTAATTATAGTATTTTAATGACCTTTTGTTAAGATTTTGTTAAAGGCTTTCTTTGTCTACTCTCATCTCCACAAGTTTACCCTCAAGTTTAAGGGTAAGTATGACCTCTCTGTGGTTTTCTCTTTTGCTTACAAGGGTTGCCTGAGCGTCCGCTAATATCCTTTGAGGTTCACCCTCTTCCACTATCTTTCCTTTGTGTATTTTTATCACCCTGTCTGCGAGCCTTAGGGTTTCTTCCTTGTCATGGCTCACCATTAAAGCGGGTATTGATGCATTTCTTTGGAAGTTCCTTAGCTCTTTTTGAAGTTCAAGCCTTAGTTCTGGGTCAAGGGCAGAAAGAGGTTCATCAAGCAGTAAAACCTTTGGCTCTTTTGCAAGGGCTCTCAAAAGGGCTACCCTTTGCTTTTGACCTCCAGAGAGCTTGTCAGGTTTTTTGTCCTTTAGACCCTCCAAGCCAGCCATCCTGAGAAGTTCTATAGCTCCGTCTTTGTCCTTTTTTCTCATTCCATACATAACATTTTCAAGCACCGTCATGTTGGGAAAAAGGGCATAGTCCTGAAAGACAAAGCCCACGTTCCTCCTTTGAGGTGGCAGGTTTATCCTTCTCTTTGAGTCAAACCAAACCTCTCCATCTACCTCTATATAACCCTCTTCTGGTGTTTCAAGCCCTGCTATACATCTCAAAAGGGTTGTCTTTCCACTACCAGACTGTCCAAGAATAACGAGAAATTCCGTGCCTTTTACTTCAAGCTCTGCGTCAAGCCAAAAATCTCCATCAAAGCCATGCAGGAGCTTTTTTACCCTTGCTCTTATCACAGGCTCCACCTCCTGTTAATGGCGTATAGCATGGCAAGGCTTATAAAGGAAGCTACGAAAAGAAGACCTGCATAAACGTGTGCGGTCTTGTAGTCTATGGCTTCCACCGCATCGTATATGGCTATGGATACCACACGGGTTTGTCCCTCTATGTTTCCACCTACCATCAAAACCACACCAAACTCTCCTATGGTGTGGGCAAAGGATAACACTATGCCAGTAAGCACAGAAGCCTTCATGTTGGGAAGTATCACTCTAAAGAGGGTCTGAACTTTTGACTTTCCAAGAGTCCAGCTGGCTTCTATGATGTTTCTCGGCACGCTTCTAAAGCCAGAGGTAAGTGGATGCACCATCATAGGCAGGCTGTATATGACAGAGGCTATAACTATACCCTCAAAGTGGAATACAAGCTGATAGTCAAACAGCCTATACCATACAGAGCCTATAATGCCGTTTTTACTCAAAAGCAGTAGAAGGTAAAAGCCCAAAACTGTTGGTGGCAGGACAAGAGGAAGGGTAGCCAGAGCTTCTATAACAAGCCCCAGCTTGCTTTTTGTGTAAGCGAGGTAGTAGGAGAGTGGAACGCCTATTATAAGTAGTAATATGGTGGTCCATATGGAAAGTTTTACCGTAAGCCATATGGGAACTGGGTTTATCTCCGCCATCATTTTACTTCACCTGGCAAGACAAAGCCGTATTTGACGAATATTCTTCTTGCCTCTGGAGAGCCTATAAAGTCGTAGAATCTCCTTGCGTTTTTAACCTTGCCTCCCTCCTTTGTAATGCCGTAGCCTTGTTCAAGCCTTTCGTGCTTATCCTCTGGAATTAGCCAGTATTTACCTCTTGCCTGCAGTTCAGGAGCAAGTGCCAATGATAGTGCTATTATCCCAATGTCTGCCGCACCTGAGTATACAAAGCTGGCGGTCTGAGATATGTTTTCTCCAAGCACAAACTTGTTCTTTACCCTATCAAACACACCATAAGCCTCAAGAGCTTCCTTTGCTGCCCTTCCGTAGGGTGCATGCTCCCAGTTGGCTATGGCTATCTTCCTAACTTTCGGGTCAAGTAGCACTTCTGGAAACTTAGAGGGGTCAAGAGGAGAGTCCTTTGTGGTCCAAACCACTATCCTACCGATGGCGTATAGCTTTGGTTCCGTTATTATATGTCCTTCTTTGTAGAGCTCTTCCACATACTTCATGTTGGCAGAAAAGTAGATGTGAAAGGGTGCACCAGCTCTAACCTGTGCGTAGCCCTTTCCAGAGGAGCCAAATACAAGCTCCACTTTGTCCTCTGGATACTTTTTCATATAAAGGTCTGCGACCTCTTTTAGGGCATACTGCAGGTCCGCTGCTGCAAAGACCCTTATGAGCTCCGCATGAGCAAGGCTAAAAAGCCCAAGAAGTAGGAAAAGCAGTGTCCTCATAGTAAAACCTCCTCAAGGGATTTTTTTTCATAACCCGGTAGGTAAGAAAGTAAGCGTGTGTGTCTTTTGCCTTTGAGAAAGTCAACAACTCTAAGAAAGTTTCTGTCTTCTTCTAAATCCGCTTTGTAGCAGAGGCAGTAATCCTCCCACTTTACACCCAAGAAGCTAAGTCCATACTCAAGGGCATAGGCTTTTGTGGTAATCCCCACATCACCAAAGCCTTCCATTAGGCTAAAGGCTATCTTTTCATGACCTCCAGAGACAACTCTGAAGTTTTCTATTGCCATGTCCTTTCTTAACTCTTCAAAGACCTTCCTTGCACCGCTTCCTTCCTCTCTTGCAAGCCAAAGTTTGCTCTTTAACTCCTGAAGAGAATACTTTTCTCTAACCGCTATACCTTCTTCCCAAGAGAAGAGCTTTACAACCTTATATCCTCTACCAAGAAAACTTCTTGCCAGCCTTATGTTCTCTTCAAAACTTCCCATGTGGACACCTGCCATATGAATAAAACCATCTTTGAGAAGCTCAAGAGCCTTCTTGCTTGGAAGGTTTATAACCAAGAGCCTTATTCCCTCTTCTCTGAGGGCTTTTGAGAGGAGTTTAAAGGAAGGGTCGCAACCCGCAAAGGTGTATGTGGGTAGAGTTTGTCTATTGAACCACTCCGCTTTGCCTTCTTTGAAATAGCCCTCTGGGCAGTCTTCCGCCTCTGACAGGTTTATTGGAAAGAGAACTCTCCTCTCACTTACCTGATAACTAACAAAAAGCCCTTCCTTAAAGCCCAAAAAGGGGACAAACTCTTCCTCTCCAAAAAGTTCCTCTACCGTGCATCTTAGAGCCTTGGCAAGCCTTAGAGCATAGTCTACAGAGGGTGTAGCCTTTCCAGACTCTATGGCACTTATGGTAGTCCTTGGAATGTTTGTTATCTTAGATAGCTCCTCCTGAGACAAGCCAAGCCTTTGACGCAGTTCTTTGACCCTGTGCATGACAATAAATTGTATCTTAATGACAAAAAATTGTCAAGAGGTTAGTGCCTCCAGACCTTGTAGGCGGATATGAGTAGGATTAGCACGAGCAAAATTCTTAGCAGGCTTTCAGGGGCTATACCCAATAGAAGGCTTCCACCCACATAACTGCCTGCCATTGAGCCAAGAACCATAAAAAGCACAAAGCTATGGTTTTCCTTAAGGACAAGGAAGCTCTTATCTCTGCTGTATCTGGCAAAGGCGGATATCATAGTGGGCATGCTAACCATAAGGGATAGGCTTCCTGCCAGTTTTAGGTCAAAGCCATAGAGGAGAACAAAGGTGGGTATGAGAAGCTCACCACCTGCCACCCCCATAAGTGCTGCTACAACACCTATGAAAAAGCCTGCAAACAATGCCAAGAAGATAAGGAGATAGCCATGGGGTTTTGGCAAAGCGTTGTTTAAAATATAGCCTTCCACAAAGAGGACGAGGGCAATAAAAAGGAGAAGGAGTGCGATGGTTTTTTGGAGGGTCTTTGAGTGCACCTTTGTTGCCCAGTCCGCAGCAACCCATGCACCAATAATACTTCCTGCCAAAAGATTAAGCACAGCAGACCAATACCCTAAGAGAGTCTGAAGGGGGATAACTTCAAGCCTTGAGAAGAAACTTGAGGACACCACCACAAGACTTATGGCTTTGTTTATTATCACCGCCTGAAGGGGCAAAAAATGAAAGAGGCTAAGAAGGAAGGGAAGTCTGAACTCCGCACCACCGAGCCCAATTAGACCACCAAGCAGAGCCACGAAAAAACCCACAAGAAAGGAAAGGATGTTCCTCTTCATTCTCCACATCTTAGCACAAGGGCTTGAACTTCTACAACTCCATCTTTGAGCATATCTAAATCCCTTGCAGCGGAATAGGAAAGGTCAAGGACTCTTCCAGGCTTTAGTGGACCTCTGTCTATGACCTTTACGACCACTTCTCTACCGTTCTTGAGGTTTTTTACCCTAAGGAGGCTTCCCAGTGGCAAGTCTGGGCTTGCGACATAGTAGCCATGCATGTCATACCTAATTCCATAGGTGGTTTCTCTACCATGGTAGGCTTCTGCGTAATAACTGGCAAGACCTTTTATCCTTGCAGGGCATGTTCTTCTGTCATCTACTCCGCATCTTTGAATTTCAAGCCTTGCTGGGAAGGGTGCATCTCCGAGAATATTTTTAAATCTCTCAGGAACACATATGCCTTTTATGTCTTCTCTTCTGAAAACCGCTATAGTTATGCTTTTGCCAGTGGCTGTGTTAACTACCCTTACTCTGCTTCCGCTTTGAACCAAATTGCTGTATGCTCTATCTCCTGTGCAGTAAAAGCCTTCAGTCCACAATACCTCAGGGCAGTTAACCCTTAGCTCACCACTCATTCCTGTAGACCTATCCTGCACCACCACAGAACAGGAAGAGATAAGAAGTAAAAGAACGAGTAAGAGTATTTTCATAGCCTTCTGAATATGATAGACAAAATTAGTCCGTTGAGGTTTTGCATAAGGCTAAAAAAGGCACCGGGAAGGGCGGACTCTGGAGGGAAGTATCTGAGGGCGAGGACTGTAGCCAAGCCAGAGTTTTGCATCCCCACCTCTATGGAAAGGGTTTTGGCATAAGTTCTGTCAAAACCTACCACTTTTGCAAAGATGTATCCAAGAAGAAAACCCAAAAGATTGTGAAGCAGGACGAGTATAAAAACTTGCATAGAAAGCTCCTTGAGCCTCTCTGAATTGACAGCAAAGACGGTGGCGATTATAACTCCTATAAAGAACACCGCAAGGTATGGTAGTAGGGTCTCAAGATGCCTAATCCTTGGGAAAACCCTTCTTATAAGGATACCTGCCACAACTGGTAAGAGGACTATTAAGAGAAGGTCTAAGACCATGGAAGCTAACGGCAGGTCAACCCTCTTGCCTATAAGCGTATAGGTAAGAAGGGGTGTCATTAGGGGAGAAAGGAGAGTAGAAAAGGTTGTCATGCTCACAGAATAGGCAAGGTTTCCACCCGAGAGGTAGGTTATTACATTAGAAGCGGTGCCGCCGGGAGCAGAACCAACCAAAACAGAGCCATACATAATCTTCTCATCAACTCTGATTAAAATAGCAAGGATGTATCCTAACAAGGGCATTATGGTAAACTGCAAAAGCCCAGCGTATATTATTCTCAAGGGCTTTCTAAACACCTCGTAGAACTCCTCACCTCTTAGTGTTAAACCCATGCTTAGCATAATAAGGGCGAGAAGATATGGAATAGCTGGCTTTAGCTGTGAGAAGAGCTCCTTTACATAAAACCCTAATAGGCTAAAGGTAATTAGCACACCCAAAGTTATAACCGCCTGCATACTGCTATAATATACCCATGAAGCTGTTGATTCTGGTTATCTTCATACTTAACATTGCCTTCACCAAAGTGGTAGCGCGCATAGATAAGGAGCAAATAACCTCCACCGAGGTCCAACAAGCCTTTAATGCATACTGGAGGGAAATACTACATTTACCCATAGCAAGAGCTACACGCAGAGACCTTCAAGAGTTTCTTGTAGAGTATGTAAGAAGCAAGATAATACAGATGGAAGCCAAGAGGATGGGGATATCCGTTAGCCCGCAGGAATTTGAGGAGTATGTGGAAAGGCATGTAGGTAGTAAGCGTCTAAGTGATGTAGCGAAAGAGCTTATAACTACAGAGATACTAAGCCAAAAAATAATAAGCAGGATGGCAAAAGACCTTGACGTTAAGGAGGGACAGATAACCGCATACTATTACCTTAACCTAAGGGATTTTAAACTTCCCGCTCAAGTTCTCTTGGAAAGATACACAACAAGTAGCCTTGATACCGCTAACGAGGTATATTACAGCCTTTCAAGAGGACAGGTTGTTAGAGATGTGGAAGCAAGGGTAGGTCAGCCCATGTGGTATTCTATCCAGACATTACCAGAGATAGTAAGACGCCAGCTGTATCCCTACGAAGTAGGCAAGACCACAAGACCTATAGAGGTGGGTGAAAGCTACGTTGTCTTTAGGGTGGCGGACAAGAGGGGAAGTGGTATAATGCCCCTTGAGGAGGCAAAACCCATAGTAAGAGAAAAGCTCCTTAGAGAAAAAAGGCAGGAGGTGTTCCGGAGATGGTTTCAGGAGGTCTCAAAAAGATACTCGGTGGAGTTTTACTTTGGACAACTTTGAGCTTTTCTGCGGTTCTTGTGGACAAGGTGGTAGCTTCTGTAAACTCAGAACCAATACTTGAGAGCGACATTAAGATGGGTATGCTTTATTATGCGACCGCAGATAGAAAGCAGGTTCTGGATAAACTCGTAAATGATATGCTTTTCTATCAGTTCCTCGTGGGAAGAGGACTGCAGGTTCCTCCTGAACTTATAGAGGAGGCTATCCAGAATATTGCAAGAGCAAACAGAACGTCCCTCGAGGGTATAGCCCAAGAGCTGACAAAGGAGGGTCTAACCCTTCAGGACCTAAGAAGGTTCTTAGAGAGAGAGCTTTTAGCTACACAGGGGCTTAGTGCCTTCCTTGAGAGGGAGGTTAAGGTTTCCGATGTGGAGCTTGAGTTGGAAAAGCTAAAAAGTGGTAATGTAAAGGTGGTCAGAGACATAGAACTCCTTGTAATAGACAGAAAGGATGAGGGAAAGTTAAAGGCTACCTTTAACCCTGAAAAGCCACTTGAAATATTAGCTAATGAAATGGGCTTAAACCTGGAAAGGTTAAGGGTTGGAAAGGGTGAATTGGTTGATGATCTGGACAAAGAAGTCTGGAAGGCAAGCCCAGGACAACTTGTGTTCGCAGAAGACAAAGACCATATATACATAGCAAAGGTTATAGCTCAGGGGGAGCTAACTGAAGGTAAAAGCCCAGAGGAGCTGAGGCAGGAGATACTTCTTAGGAAGATAGAAGCCAGAAGACAGGAACTTCTTGAGAGGCTAAGAAGAAACAGCTTTATAAAGATAATCCAGTAGTTCTGAGAGGCTATCAAAAACCAAGTCTGGGGTAAAGCTCACCTTTGATAGCTCTTCCTTTTTGTATTTACCCGTAGTCATAAAAACCGTTTTTATACCGAGCTCCTTTGCACCCACAAGGTCTGTGTATATATCGTCGCTTACCAAATATACTTCACTACCCCTTAACCCCTCAAGGGCGTATCTTATAAACTCCTCAGAAGGTTTGCCAAGATTAGGTAGAGCCTCGTCATATTTAGAAGCATGAGCTATAGCTGTAGCAATTGACCCTGCTCCCGGAAAGTAAAGCCCATCATCGTCCTTTACAATTCTACTTAAATTTATGGGAATTAGCTTAGCACCTTTTAGAAAAACCGCAGAGGTGGCAATTTTTAGCTTGTTAAAGTCAAGGTTTCTATCTTGTCCTATCACTACCGCATCCACCATATAGTCCTGAGCTACCTCAAAGCCAAGAGTTCTTATGTATTCTTCTACCACAGGCATGCCTATAAAGAAGAGCCTCTTTACACCTTGAGCTTTAAGGTAGTCTCCAAGGATGGACAGGGGTGAAATAAATTCCTCCTTTTGAAGTTCCACACCTTTCCTTTTTAGTTCTTCTATTAGTTTATCTGGCGGTCTTGTGGAATTGTTAGAAACCACTCTAAAGGGAATGTTCAGCTTTCTTATGTTTTGTAGGAATTCAACGGTGTCCTCAAAGGGGTTCAAAGCCTTATCCTTTACTAAAACTCCGTCAAGGTCAAGGAGTAAAACTGGCAACTTCATTGCTTAAAGGGTATACTAATCCAAAGCTCATCAAAATCGTCTTTGTCTTTTCTTATATCTACTTCTATCTTGTTAACTTCAAACTGTGGATATTTGGAAAACACTGATATAAGGTCATCCTTAAGTCTATCAACGAAGTTGGGTGGAAGACCTTTTCTTTCATAAGATAAAACAAGAGTAAGTCTTCTCTTTGCCTCATCTTTGCTCTTACCTCTGTTGAAGAAAAGGTCCCATATCATACCTATCTCCCTAAGAGCTTTTCAATAAGCCCCCTCTTCTCTCCATAGCGGACCATAGGAACATCCTCACCCTCAATCCTTTTTGCCATATCTATGATAGCCTTTGATGCGTTATAGTCCTTTGACAGAACTATAGGTTCACCTCTGTTGGTAAAGTCCACAAGTTTTGGTTCTTCTGGCACTATACCTATGGGTTGGGCTTTTAATATGTCCACTATGTCTTCCACTGAGAGCATCTCGCCCTTTTTCACACTTTCCCACTTTATCCTGTTTATGACAAGGTAGTATTCTTTTTTACCCATGTTTTCTAACAGTCCAATTATCCTGTCCGCATCCCTTATTGAAGAAACTTCAGGATTTACCACTACAAGTGCTTTATCTGCTGGCAAGGAAGCTATCTGAAAACCCTGCTCTATACCTGCAGGGGAGTCTATGAATATGTAATCGTATTCGCCAGACTCTTTCACCCTGTTTATAAGGTCAACCCACCTGTCTCTGTCTATGGCATCCTTATTTCTTGTCTGGTTTGCGGGGAGTAGCCACAGGCTCAGCCCCCTTTTATCTTTTACGAGAGCCTTGTGAAACTCCACCCTACCCTCAAGCACATCAAGCACATCATAAACTATTCTGTTCTCAAGCCCCAGTATCATATCAAGGTTTCTAAGTCCTATGTCCGCATCCACCGCAAGAACTTTTTTTCCAAAACTTGCCAAAGCAACGCTGAGATTGGCTGTTATGGTGGTTTTACCTACGCCTCCCTTTCCAGATGTAACAACAAAGACTATACTCATCTATACCCTCTCAAGTATTATATTACCATCTTCAACTTTTGCAATTTCAGGATAGCCTGGGGATTTTCTTTCCTCTTCGTTTAATATGGCTACTTTTTTACCTATTCTTATCTGCTGTGGTTCCATTTCCAGGGCAACTACCACCGCATCTTCATCTCCCAAAGCTCCTGCTATGGCAATGCCTCTTAGCTTACCCATCACTATTATGTTTCCAGTTGCCACTACCTGTGCGTCCTTATTTACATCTCCAAGCACCAAAATATCTCCGTTGTGTTCCACCCTCTGACCAGACCTAAGGTGTTTCTGAACTACCATTAGCCTTTCCCTTTTTGTGTCTCCCAAACCTGAAAGACTAAGCTTCTTTACGCTTTTTATATTTCTCTCTGTAAGGGCTTTTTCTATTTTTTCAATTTCCTCCTTCTTAAGCAAACCCTTTCCATCTATTAGCACGTAGCTACCTTCAAAGAGTTTTGAGGAAAGTTTCTGCTCTATCTCTTCTACGAGAGAGTTTACATTTTCCCCTTCTTTTATTTCTACCAACACAACGGGAAGGGTTATTCCTCTTATCTCTACCATGTTTTTATTGGCTCCGGGGGAGGGACTCGAACCCCCAACCTGACGGTTAACAGCCGCCTGCTCTGCCGGTTGAGCTACCCCGGATTCATAGATATATTATACACCTCTTTTACCCTTTGGTATACTTTTATCGTGCTGAAAAACTGGGATGGGTGGATAGTCTTTAGCCTCTTAGCCTTATTTTTAATAGGAGAAACTGTCATAATCAGCGTGAACGTGGTTCCATATCTCGTGGACTCTTATCAAAAGCTGAGCCTATACAAAAAGCCACTCCTTCAGTTTATGGTTTTCTCCATAGGCTTTCTGCTGGCAAGCCTTTTGGCAAGACTGGACTACAAAAAATATATGAGTGGGGCTATTCCCTATCTGATTTCCCTTATCACTATCCTGAGCCTTCTTTTTGTTTTTATAAAAAAACTCTTAACCGGCAGGTCTGTGGACAGGTGGCTTTTCGGGGGTAGCATACAACCCCTTGAATTTGCCAAAATTGCACTTGTTGTGTTTTTTTCCTATTACATAGTTCGTAAGGGAAATCTTAGACAGTGGAGACATCTCTTCTGGGCTCTGCTTTTTCCCTTGTTTATAGCTCTTTTACTTCTTGCACAACCTGACAAGGGTGGAGCGGTTTTTATACTTCTTATGACTGCCCTTATGGTTTATGTAGGTGGTGTTCCAAAAAGGGTTTATCCTCTTGTGTTCCCTCTGTTTTCTCTTATGGTTTACTACATACTTACCTCAAAAGGCTATGTGGCGGAAAGACTTTCCGCATGGAAAGATCCCTTTTTAGACCCAGAAGATAGCGGATATCAGATAATACAGTCCCTTTATGCACTTGCAAGAGGTGGTTTTATGGGTGTGGGTGTGGGTCAGGGGCTTCAAAAGATGGGTTCTTTGCCAGCTTCAGACACGGACTATATAATCGCAGTCATTGGAGAGGAGATGGGCTTTCTTGGGATTTTTGTGGTTATAGTCCTTTATGCCATATTAGTGGGAAGGTTGCTATGGTATGCCTTAATGGCAAAGGAGCATATGGAGAAACTCTTGCTTTTTGGAACTGCCACGAACTTTGCCCTGTCCTTTCTGTGGAACCTTGCCATGGTCTCAAACCTTATACCCCCCAAGGGCATAGCCCTGCCCTTTGTAAGCTATGGACCCTCTAATCTTTTGGCTTCTCTCCTGTTTCTTGGCATAGCCCAGTCTGTCATAAACCATCAAGAAAGAAGTCTTTCAAGCCCCCTAAGAACATCATCCACACCCACCATACTTAAGCACGCTTGAGTCCCTGTCCTACATACCTTAGGGTTTGGTGAGCAGGGAGAACAATAAAGCTCAGGTTTAACATAATCACCTATTAGAGGGTAAAAGCCGTAATCTGGAGAGGTTGCGGTATATACACTAAGGGCTGGTATGCCAAGGGCGTTGGCTATATGCACTGGCGATGAGTCGCAGGAGACGACCCCTTTGGAGAGGCTTATCACCGCCATAAGCTCCCTTAGGGAGGTCTTGCCCACGAGGTTTAAAGAGCTTGTCTTATCAAAGATTTCAGCCCTGTGCCTATCTCTTTCTGTCCCAACCACTACCGAGGGTATTCCGAGCCTTTTGACAAGCTCTACCCATCCTTCAAGGCTCCATTCCTTTAACCTAAAGTTGGAGAAGGGAGAGAGCACTACAAAGTCCTCTGGAAGTTTAAATTTGTCTTTAACCTGCCCTTTTTCCTCCTCTAACACAGAGAGGTATGGCATTCTTTCAAAGTTCTTTATACCCAGAGGTCTCAAAAGTTCAAGGTTTCTGTCCACCTCATGGAGTTCCCACCTGTGTCTTACGGTGTGCGTGTAAAGCCACCTTAGCTCTGACCGGTCAAAGCCAACCCTCATTGGCACGCCGGCGAAAAAGAGTATGAGGGCGCTCCTTGCGGATATGTGAGGGCTTATGGCCACATGGTAATCCCTTATCTTCTCCACTATTTCAAAGCTCTCCCACAGCCCTTTGTCAAAGGTGATAAGCTCCACGTCCAATCCTCTTAGTAAATCCCTAATAAAGCTCCTGCCCACGAAGGCAATACGGGAAGATGGGAAGGTTTTTCTAAGGGTTCTTATAAGGGGTGTGGCAAGCACCACATCCCCCAGATAGGCTGTCTGCCATATGAGTATGTTCATTTAATGCCCGAGATGCTGGCTATCCTCCACCTCTTTTCGTCCTTTATCACTATAAAGGTGAAAATCTTCTCAACACCCTCTTTGTCCACGACCTTCACTATGACCTCCGCATGCTTGTCATCTATCCTGCTTGCATCAAGCACCTTTATCTTCTTTATGTTCTCCCCCATAGAGGACAGAAGACAGGCGAGCACTTCTGATGGCTTCATCTCTGTAAGCTGAAGAGGCAGTTTTACATCCTGCACAAGGGCATCCCTGAAGGGTGGATAAAGGAGCTTTACCGCTTCCCTGCCTTCCCCATCCCTTATGTTTTCAATAAAATCCTTTACTATGCTCTTTGCGGACTTTTCTGGGTTTTCTTCGCAAGACTTGAAAACAAAAAAGGCAAGGAGCACCGCTCCAACTGCGATGGCAACCTTTTTCATAGCCTTACCTCCTCTATGAGAAATTTATGGATTGCTTGTGCGGACTTTCTGCCTTCTGAAAGAGCTCTGACCACTGTGTCTCCCCCATTTACCGCATCACCTCCTGCAAAAAGACCTTTTATAGAGGTTCTAAAATTCTCATCCACTTTAATAGTTCCCCATTTTGTAAGTTCAAGACCCGGCATGTCTTCATAGGCTATGGGATTAGCCTTTTGACCTATGGCGAATATTACAGAATCGCACTCAATAACGTGCTCTGAGCCTTCCACCGGCACAGGTCTTGGTCTTCCACTCTCGTCTGGCTCACCCAAGGTCATCTTTATGCACTTGAGACCTACCACATTACCCTTGTCATCCCCTATTATCTCTATAGGTTGAGTGAGCCAGTGTATTATAGCACCCTCTTCTGAGATGTGGTCCCACTCCTCTTGGCGAGCGGAAGAGGTTTCCCTTGTTCTTCTGTAAACCACATGGGTTTCCACACCAAGCCTAAGAGCGGTTATGGCACAGTCCACTGCGGTAAAGCCACCACCTATTATGGCGGTTCTTTTGCCAAGGTTTACCGGTGTTCCACTTTGAGGGAACAGGTCAGCTCTTACAAGCCCAACCCTTGTAAGCACCTCTATGGCAGAATAGACCCCCTTAAGATGGTCTCCTCTTATTCCCAGAGAACCCCTGCCCGCACCCACACCCAAAAAGACCGCATGGTATCTTTCCAAAAGTTCCGATAGCTTTATGGTTCTTCCTACCACGTAGCCAAAGAAGAACTTCACTCCAAGCCTTTCAAGCCTTTTTATTTCCCAATTGAGAAGGTCTCTTGGAAGCCTTGCATGAGGTATGCCATATGCCATCACACCACCAGCCTCTGGTAAGGCTTCAAAGACATGAACCTCATGCCCCCACTTGGCAAGGTCGTAAGCACATGCAAGCCCCGCCGGTCCTGCACCCACCACTGCTACCCTGTAGCCTGTTAGCTCCGCCCTCTCCGTGTCCACGTCAAGACCTGATATTCTTATAAAATCTCCCACGAACTTCTCCAAAGCACCTATGCTTACAGGTAGCCCCTTGTTTTTCCTTCCACGAACCGTATCGTAGTATAGTATGCATGAGCCTTCACATTGCCTTTCTTGAGGACATATCCTTCCGCATATGGAGGGAAAGGGGTCTGTTTCTACTATCTTTTTGTAAGCTCCAAGAAGGTCTCCTTCTGTTATCTTCCTTATAAAGCCTGGTATATCCACATTTATAGGACAACCCTTTATACACCTTTGGTCCGCATCCTTGCAAAAGAGACATCTTTGTGCTTCGTCGAGGGCAAGGCTTACCGAGTAGCCAAAGGCGTATTCTCTAAAGGTCTTTACCCTCTCTGAGGGTGGCATGAGTGGCTCTGGGTTTCTATCCTCGTATCTTATACGCTTTGCCATAGGTAAATAATTATATGCATAAAGGCTGAAACTTGGTGAGAGCTCTTGCAGACACCCCTTGACAAATGAAAAAAGTTTGCATATAATATGTATAACCAAAAACCTTAAAGGAGGTGTTAACCATGAGCAAGAGCCTGCAAGGCACAAAGACCCTTGAGAACCTAAAGCATGCCTTTGCCGGGGAATCCCAGGCAAACAGAAGGTATCTCTACTTTGCCAGAAAGGCGGACATTGAAGGCTATCCAGACATAGCCAACATCTTCAGAGAGACCGCAGAGGGTGAAACTGGCCACGCTTTCGGACACATTGAGTTTATGGAAAAATACGGCGGTGGAGACCCAGCCACCAACATGCCCATAGGGACCATGGAGCAGAACCTTGAGGCGGCCATAGCTGGAGAGACCTACGAATACACAGAGATGTATCCTGGCTTTGCAAGAGTGGCGAGAGAAGAAGGCTTTGACGACATAGCGGAGTGGTTTGAGACCCTTGCAAGGGCAGAAAAGTCCCATGCAGGAAGGTTCCAGAAGGCTTTAGAGTCTCTGAAGGGATAATCCTTCACTTATGGGGGCTTTGCCCCCCCCTCCTTAAAGACATAAAAGGAGTATGTCATGCAAGAGCTTGCCCTTGGTGGAGTAAAGGATTTTGAATTCAACATTAAAGACCCCAACTTTCTCAACGAAGAGGCTCTGTGGGAAGAGGCAAAAAGGGTCTACTCCAAATGTAAAGACTGTAGGATGTGTGTCACCTACTGTCCATCTTTTCCAGCCCTTTTTGATGCAGTGGACAGACATGAGGATGACCTGCAAAAGCTCTCAAAAGAAGAGCTTGCCCTTCCCTTAGAGCTTTGTTTTCACTGTAAGCAGTGCTACTTTAAATGTCCCTACACACCACCCCACGAGTGGAGGATAGACTTCCCTCACCTTTCTCTGAGGTATAAGGTTTGGAAGTTTAAAAACAAGGGTGCAAAGCTCACAGACAAACTCATGCTAAATACAGACCTTGTGGGCAAGCTCTCCGTGCCCTTTGCCCCGGTGGTAAACAAAGTAAATAACATACCCACCTTCAGAGTGGTTATGGAAGGGCTTATGGGCGTTGACAGAAGGGCAAAACTGCCACCCATAAACTCAGAGACTTTTGTAAGCTGGTTTAAGAAGAACAGAAAACCCGTAAGGGGAGAAAACGGCAAGGTGGCACTATTTTACACATGTCTTCTCAACTACAACTACCTTGAGCGGGGCAAAGCCCTTCTTAAGGTTTTTGAGAAAAATGACATATACGTGGAGATTCCGGAACAGCAGTGCTGTGGCATACCCTTTTTTGACATTGGCGATATAGCATCTGCCACAGAAAAGGCAAGGTTTAATGTGCAAAGGCTTAAGCCCTATGTGGATGCGGGTTTTGACATAGTGGTCCCTGTGCCTACCTGTGCCTTGCAGATAAAGTATGAATATCCCTTGCTACTACCTGACGACCCAGATGTGAAGGCAGTTTCAGAAAGGGTCTACGATGTGCATGAGTATCTTTTTAGGCTACATCAGGAAAAGAGGTTCAACAGGGACTTTAAGGTTTCTATGGGAAGTATAGCATACCATATACCCTGCCACCTTAAGTCTCTCAATGTGGGATACAGAGCCTTGGCTCTTATGAGGCTTATACCCAACACAAAGGTTCAGCTAATAGAGAGATGCTCAGGGCATGACGGGACCTTTGGGGTGAGAAAGGAAACCTTTGACATGTCCATAAAAGTCGGCTCAAAGCTCTTTGAGGACATGAAAAACTCTGGTGCGGACCTCTATGTGTCAGACTGTCCTCTATCTGGAAATCATATAGAGCTAATGACGGGCAAAAGGGTTTACCATCCCCTTGAAGTGCTTGCCATGGCATATGGTGAGGACTAAGATTTCTCTGTGGAGGGTAGAAGATACCTTGAGCTGATAGGTAAGGCTATAGAGAAGGCTTTGGACAGGGAATGCCTTGTGGTTTTCTTTGGTTCTATCCTAAGGCAGGATTTTGGCAGAGGTTCGGATATAGATGTGGCGGTCTTCTGCTCAAAACCTCTTAAGGGTCACGAATATGGTCGTATACTCTCTGAGTTTGAAAAGCTCCCCATCCTTAGAGATATAGACCTTGTGGACCTGTGGTGTGTAAATTCGCCAGAGTTTCTGAGTAAAATACTTGAGGAGGGTTTCATTTGGAAAAGCTCAGAAGGGCTTATGAATCTTTTGAAAGAGCGTTTAGAAGATTTGAGGAGGTTAGAAACCAAAGCCTGATGAGTTTTTTCAGCGAGGAGTTCTACACGGAGGTGGTAGTAAAACGCTTTGAGTATACCTACGAATCACTCTGGAAGCTCACAAGGGAGTTCCTAAGGTCAAGGGGCTTAGAGTGCTACTCTCCGAGGTCTTGTTTTTTAGAGCTTCTTAAGGAAGGGCTTGTTTCTCACTCACAGGAGCAACTTCTGAGCGAGCTTATACAGATAAGGGATAGACTTGTTCATGTTTACGATGAGGAGGAAGCCAGAAGGCTCAGGGAAAGAGTGCTAAAGGAGGACATACACAACCTTTTTGCTGAGCTTCTGCTCAAGCTAAAGCCATGAGATACTTTCCTTTGGGTGTTGCAGGGCATGTGGACCACGGGAAGACAAGCCTTGTGAAAGCCCTTACCTCCATAGACACGGACAGGCTACCAGAGAAAAAAAGAAGGGGCATGAGCATAGACATAGGTTTTGCCTTTTTGGACTTTCCCGAGAGGGCTTTGCGAGTGGAGGTGATAGACCTACCGGGGCATGAGAGGTTTATAAAGAACGCCATATGCGGGCTTGCTCCCGTGTGGGGGCTTTTGCTGGTAGTGGACGCAGGAGAGGGGGTTATGCCTCAGACGGTAGAACACTTAAGGCTTGCAAAGAGTTTTGGTATAGAGGAGGTCCTCCTTGCTCTTACAAAGGTTGACAGGGTAGACGCAGACACGGTAGAGCTTGCAAAGGAGGAGGCTCTACAAAGTCTAAGGGAAGAGGGTATTGAGGTCTACGGGGTTTTCCCCGTGTCTGCCCTAACTGGCTACGGGGTTGAGGGTCTAAGGGTAAGCATTGGGGCCTACGCCCAAGAGAGGCTTAGGAGCAGGGAAGATGAGCTTTTCAGGTTTTTTGTGGACTCTGCCTTTAGCGTGAAGGGGTATGGGACGGTGGTGAGGGGCAGTTGTGTCTCTGGAAGGCTAAGGGAGGGTGATAGGTTGACCCTTGAACCTCTTGGAAAGGTGTGCAGGGTGAGGAGCATGCAAAACCACGGGGTTTTTGTAAAGGAGGGTAAGGCAGGCGAAAGGCTTGCCATAAACATCCCTGAGTTGGAGCCAGAGGAGATAGAAAGGGGCTATTTCTTGGTCAAGGGCATAAGGTCCTCCAGCAGGCTTATAGTTACGCTTGAAGGAAAAGCCCCAAAGGGCATGGGCTTTCTCTTTCTTGGCATGCGCGAAGTATCTTTTACGCATGCACACATACAAGAAGACATATACTTCCTTAGGCTTTCTGAGCCTGTGCCTGCGGTGAGGGATGACAGGGGTCCGGTGTTGAGCTCCTCGGGGGAGTTTATAGGCTCATACCGTGTGCTTCATCCCATGCCACTAAGAGCCTCCAAGAAGTTCATAAGGGAGAGGCTTGGCTTGCTCCTGGAGAGCCCAGAGGAATACTTACTCCTTGAGAGGGGAAAAAGGGGGCTAAGCCTTGAGGAGCTCTTTTCCTTTTATGGCAGGGCGGTGCAACCGCCAAGGTATCCAAAGGCAGGAAACCATTTTTACCATCCAGAGCTTCTCCTAAGCCTGTCTCAAAAGACTGTGGAGCTTGTCTCCTCAAGGGGTGGTGCCCTTCCTCTCGCGGAGCTTCTTTCCAAGCTAAGAGTGCCTCAGGAGCTTTTGAGCCTTTTATTGGAAGATGCGAAGGATATAAGGGTGGTCGAAGGCTATGTGCTGGACACCAAAAGGGCAAACCTACAAGAACTTGAGGGCTACAGGAAGTTAATGGGGCTTTTACAAGAGGGCATAAAGGAGGAAAGAGAGCTCCAAGCCTACAAAGAGCATCTCTCTCTGGCGGTAAGAAGGGGCGTGGTATACAGCCTTGGGGATTATCTTTACATATCAAAGGCTATGTTTGAGGATTATGTGAACAAACTAAGAACCCTTGGAAAAGAGTTCACACTGCAGGAGGCAAAGTCCCTCCTTGGGCTTAGCAGGAAGTATCTTATCCCTCTTTTGGAGCATATGGACAGGCTGGGTATAACAAGAAGAGAAGGAGAAAGGAGGGTATTTGTGAAATGGATGCCTTGAGGCACATACCACAGGTTTCAAAGCTACTACAAGATTTCAAGGACTATCCACAGGAGCTGGCAAAGAGGGCAATAAGGGAAGTGTTAGAGCAAGTCCGGAAGGAGATAAGGGAGGGCAGGAGAAAAAGCCTTGAAGACCTAAAGGACCTCATAGAGAGAAGGATAAAGGAACTATTTAGCACAAGCCTAAGAAGGGTTATAAACGCCACAGGCGTGGTGATAAACACGAACCTTGGTAGGTCTCCCCTTGCACGAGAGGTGGCGGACTTCATAAGAGAGATAGCCATAGGCTACTCAAACCTTGAGTATGACCTTGAGAAGGGAGGAAGAGGCTCAAGACTAAGTCATGTGGAAGGGCTTTTGAAAGACCTCACCGGTGCGGAGGGGGTTCATGTGGTAAACAACAACGCAGGAGCGGTCTACCTTGTTTTGAACACCTTAGCCTTTGGCAAGGAAGTGGTAGTCTCAAGGGGCGAGCTTGTGGAGATTGGCGGGAGCTTTCGCATTCCAGATATTATGAGGGCGTCGGGTGCAAGGCTTGTGGAGGTGGGCACCACCAACAGGACAAGGCTCTCGGACTACGAGAGAGCCATAAGCTCGGAGACTGTGCTTCTTATGAAGGTGCATAGGAGCAACTTCTACATGGAGGGCTTTGTGGAAGAGGTCCAGCCAGAGGACCTACTAAGGCTGGGGCTTCCCCTTTATTACGACATGGGGAGCGGTAGCCTTCTGAACCTGAGGGAACTGGGTATAAGAACGCAAGAGCCAAGTTTTGTAGAGGGTATAAAGAGGGGTATTCATATACTCTCTGGCAGTGGAGATAAGCTCCTTGGTGGACCTCAAGCGGGTATAATCTTGGGGAAAAGAGAATTCATTGAAAAGATAAAGAAAAACCCCATGAGTAGGGCTCTTCGCATTGACAAGCTCACCCTTGCGGGGCTTGAGATGACCTTGAGGTTATACATAAGAGGAGACTATGAGAAAATACCCACCCTTCGCATGCTTTTGCAGAAACCCGAGGAGATAAAAAGGAGAGCCCTAAGGCTCTCAAGAAAGCTCAGGTCGTTGGAAGGGTTTGAGATAAGGTTGGTCAGGGAAGTTTCTCGTTGCGGTGGCGGTGCCCTGCCAGAGCTGAGCTTAGAAACCTACTGTCTTGGTCTTAGGCATAAAGGTTTAAGCCCAGTGGAGCTGGAGAAAAAACTCAGGAACTCAGACCCATCCATTATAGCAAGGATAAAAGATGACATGGTGCTTTTGGATATGAGAACTGTGGAGGACAGGGACCTGACGGATATTTTGAAGGCTTTAAAGCTCTTGGAGGTTTGATATGCCATACTTTCCTATGTTTGTAAACCTTGAAGGCAAAAGGGTGGTAGTGGTAGGTGGTGGTAAGGTGGCAAGCAGGAAGGTGGAAAAACTCCTACCCTTTGAGCCGAGGATTAGAGTTATAGCACCCCAAATTACACACTACATCCATAGCCTTGCAAAGGAAGGAAAAATAGAGCTTTTAAAAAGAAGGGTAAGGCTCAAGGACTTAAAGGACGCTTTTATGGTTATAGTGGCTGTGAATGACCTGAGGCTTCAGAAAAAGATATATGGCTTTTGCGTAAAAATGGGAATACACTGCAATGCGGTAGACAGCCCAGATTTTTGCACCTTCCTATTTCCAGCCCTTGTGGTAAGGGGTAACCTTGTTATAGGGGTATCCACATCAGGCAAGGCACCAGCCTTGTCCGCAGGTATAAGAGAGTTTATTGAAAATAGACTTCCGGAGGGTGTTGAGGAACTTCTTTCGGAGCTTGAAAACTTGAGACGGACTGTACCAGAAGGCAAAGAAAGACAGGAAAAGCTAATAAGGCTCGTAAGGCATAAGCTTGGCTTATAATCTTTCTGTGTGGGTTTTGGGTCAGCACGACGAACCTTACAGAAGGCTTAGAAACTCTATCCTCAATCTTGTGGGCAACACGCCTCTTGTGAGGCTCAGAAAAATCATTCCACCGGGGGTTTCTCCAAAGGTGGAGATATACGCCAAGTTGGAAAGTTTCAATCCAGGTGGTTCTGTAAAGGACAGACCAGCCCTTAGTATGTTTCTGGACGCTATGGAAAGGGGACTTCTCAAAGAGGGCAAGGTGGTTATAGATGCCACCTCTGGAAACACGGGCATAGCCCTTGCCATGGTGGGTGCTTGTCTTGGTGTGCCTGTGGAGCTTGCCATGCCCGCCAACGTGAGCGAAGAGAGAAAAAGAATAATAAAAGCCTACGGTGCAAAGGTCTACTTTACAGACCCTTTGGAGGGCACGGACGGTGCCATACTCTTTGTGAGGGACAAGGTGAGCAAAGAGCCAGAGAAATACCTCTACCTTGACCAGTATAACAACCCTGCCAACTGGAAGGCACACTTTTATTCTACGGGCATTGAGGTATGGAACCAAACGGGGGGAAGGATTACGCACCTTGTGGCAGGCATAGGCACGGGCGGGACCATCATGGGCACGGGAAGAAGGCTAAAGGTATACAATCCAGAGGTTCAGATAATCGGCGTCCAGCCTGCCTATCCCTTTCATGGAATAGAAGGGCTAAAGCACATTGAAAGCTCTATAAAGCCCGGCATTTTTGACGAAACCTTTCTGGACAGGACCATATTCGTAGAGACAGAACCCGCCTATGAGATGACCAAAAGGCTTGCCAGAGAGGAGGGCATACTTGCAGGTCAATCCTGTGGTGCAGCACTGCACGCAGCCCTCCAGCTGGCTAAGGAGCTGGAAGAGGGCGTTATAGTGGTTATCTTCCCCGATGGCGGGGAGAAGTATCTTACCACCGCACCCTATAGAGATTGATTTAAAATATTTTCATGAAAGTTCCCTTCTCTTGGCTTTCAGAGTTCATAGATGTAGAGGGGCTTGAGCCTCAAAGGGTAGCAGAGGAGCTTACCCTGAAAAGCGTCGAGACCACCCTAAGCAGGTGGGATATGGACCTTGACGGTGTAGTCTCTGCAAGGGTGGTGGAGAAAAAACCCCACCCCACAAGAAACCTCTATGTGTACAAAGCTCAGGTGGGCGAGGGTCATTTTCTTCAGGTGGTATCTGCGGATGCAAAAGTGCAAGAGGATCAATGGGTCTTGCTAGCCCTTCCAAACGCCAAGGTGGGTAGCATGTGCATAACCCAGAGGGATTTTGATGGAGTGGTATCTCAGGGTATGTTTCTGTCTGCCAAGGAGCTGGGGCTTGAAGACCACTCTGAGGGCGTGCTTACCTTTGAGGAAGAGCTAAAGCCGGGCTTGTCCGCCTATGACCTTCTTGGCTTTGGAGAACACATACTTGAGATAGAGCCCACCCCCAACAGAGGAGACCTCCTCTCGGTGAAGGGTCTTGCGAGGGAGATATGTGCCATAATGGGAGTAAGCAAAAAGGAGAGGCAATACCCAGCCTTTGAAGACTTTGGGGATATGGACATAAGGCTTGAGTCTCCAGACTGCAGGAGATACCGGGGGGCGGTCATAGAGGGCATAAGGGTAAAGGGCTCACCCCTTTGGCTCAGAAGGAGGCTCTGGCAGTGTGGTATAAGGACCATAAACAATGTAGTGGACATAACCAACTATGTGATGCTTCTTGAGGGTCAGCCCCTGCATGCCTTTGACCTCAAAAAGTTAAGGCTTCCCCTTTTTGTGAGGGATGCAAGGGAGGGCGAGAGGATAACCACTCTTATGGGAAGTGAGAAGGAGCTGAGCTCTAAAAACCTTCTCATAGCGGACGCAGAAAAGCCCCTTGCCATAGCGGGAGTGGTAGGCGGTCTTGAAAGCTCTGTAAAGGAAGACACAGAAAGCATACTCCTTGAGTCCGCCTACTTTGACCCATACAGGATAAGGAGGTCTGCAAAATCCTTGAGCCTTCAGACGGACAGCTCCTACAGGTTTGAAAGGAACGTGGATATAGAAGGGGTAAAGACCGCACAGAACCTTGCAATAAAACTACTTCTTGACCTGGCGGGCGGCACTCTTATCGCCTTGAGGGATGTTTATTCAAATCCCTACGAGCCTAGAAAAGTATTCCTTAGCCTTGAGAAGTTCAGGAGATACTCAGGCAAAGACTTTGACAGGCAAAAGGTTTCACAAGCCCTAAGTGCCCTTGATATTCCCCATGAGGTCATGAGATGTGGTGTGGAAGTTTTTATTCCATCCCATAGGAGCTTTGATATGCAGGGAGATGTAGACCTAATAGAGGAGCTTCTAAGGGTTGAAGGATACACGCAGGTTGGCTCACCAATCCTAAAAGCTCCATCCAGACCCTCACAGATGGAAAGTATAGTAGACAAACTTAGAAACTTTATGGTGAGTAGGGGCTTTTCTGAGGTGATAACCTTCTCCTTTGAAGATGCGGAGCTTTATGAGCTTTTGTCTTTGCCTCTTCCCCAGTTGGAGATCCTGAACCCTCTTAACAAAAGCCAAAGGTTTATGAGAACTTCCCTCCTGCCCTCTCTACTGAGAGTATGTCTTGATAACATAAGAAACTACAACTACAGCATGGCTATCTTTGAGGTGGGTAAAGTCTTCCTCCAAGAAGAGGAGTTAAGGCTTGGCTTTCTTATGACTGGCTACAGAAGGCTCTTCCCAGAGGAGGAATATACACCCTACCATGGGCTGGCTCTTGTTCAGGATATTTTGAGAAACTATACAGAAGAATATAGATCAGAGCCATCTGCTATGCCTTTCTTGCATCCCAGGGTGCAGAGGGCTTTCTACGATGGAGAAGAGGAGTTGGGATATTTTGGTCTTCTCAATCCTGCCCTTCAGGATAGGCTTGGTTTTAGGCATAGGACTATTGTAGGTGAGCTAAGGCTGAGCCTTCTTAAGGAGAGAACTAAGAGCTACAGACCCATAGCCCAATATCCGCCTGTGATAAGGGACCTCACCCTGCTTATGGACAAAGAGGTAAGTCTGGATAAATTAATATTCCATATCAGGAAAAAAGAGCTGGTGGAAGACATGAAGGTTTTTAGCCTCTATACAGACCCAAAATTTGGGGAAGGCAAGAAGAGCGTTAGCTTTAGGCTGACCTTTAGAAGTAAGGAAGGCACCCTTTCTGACCAGCAAGTTAACAAGCTTGTGGAAGAGATAGTGGCTGAGCTGGAAGAGAAGTTTGGGGCAAAGCTCAGATAAAACCTGCCCTGTGCGTGGTGAAGGAGTTTATATTGGGGTCCACATGGTGAGGCAATAGGGAGCCCGGTCTCCGGAAGAGCCAAAGAGGCTTTCCGGGAGGGCACCCACCTAAGGCTCTTGGGGCCCACCGAAGGCTCCTTCCTCCACGGCATGGGCGGGTATTTCTTGCCTTCCCCTCCTGAAAAGGAGGCGGAAGATGAAAGTGTTTGCTAAGAAGGATATAAGAAGAAGGATTATACAGAAAAGAGAAGGTCTAACAGAGGAAGAAAGAGAAAGGCTGTCAGAAGGCATAGTAAAAAATCTCTTAAGTCTCAGGTCCCTATGGGACGCGGATACCCTTCTTATGTTTTGCCCTCATAAGGGAGAGCCTAATATTACGCCTCTCTTTTCTTGGGTTCTACAGAGGGGTAAGAGTCTCTTGCTTCCAAGGGTAGAGGGGAAAGACCTAAAGCTAATAAGGGTTGAGGACAATACCAGCCTTAGCCCCGGTGCTTTTTGTATACTTGAACCCTCTGGAGGTGAGGAGGTAAGACCAGAGGAGGTAGACTTATCCCTTGTCCCAGGGGTAGCCTTTGACAGGGAGGGATACCGCATAGGCTACGGCAAGGGATACTACGATAGGCTTTTGGGGAGACTAGGGGGGCTAAAGGTGGGAGTTTGCTATGAGTTTCAGGTCCTAGAGGAGGTGCCAAGGGATGACTGGGATATGCCTGTTGACCTTGTGGTCACGGAGGAAAAAATCTATCAAGGAGGTAAGGAAAGATGAGTATGGAAGTGCTTGTTGTGGCTTTTTTAGCTTTGGCTATAGGAGGTATCGTAGGCTTTATCCTCTCAAGGAGAGGGACGAGCACCTCACCTGTCATGGAGATTACGGTAGACCTTGAGGAAAAGAGGAAAGAAGCGGAGCTCATAGTTTCAAAGGCTAAGGAAGAGGCTCAGGAGATACTAAGGAAGGCTCATGAAGAGGCAAGAGAGGTCAAGCTAAGCTCTGAAAGAGAGGCGGAGAAGATAGTAAGACTTGCCCAAGAAGAGGCGGACAGGCTAAGGGCAACCCTCAAAGAGGAAACGGAAAAGATAAGAAGAGACCTTGACAGGAAAAGCAGAGAAATGGAAGAATACCTTGCAGAGAGGAAGCAAGAGATCCAAAGGTTAGAGCAAACCCTCCAGCACCGTGAAGCCAACTTAGATAGAAGGGTTCAAGCCCTTGAAAGGCGAGAGGAAGAGCTATACAGAAGGGAAAAGGAAATAAGGGAGATGGAAAGGCAAATAGACCAGGCACAAAGAGAACTACAGGCTAAGCTCAAGGAGTTGGAAGAAAAGGAAAAAGAGATAGAAGCCCTTAGGCACAGGGAGATTCTTGAACTTCAAAGGATTGCCAGTATGACCCTTGAAGAAGCCAGAATGGAGCTTTTAAGGAAGGTGGAAGAAGAGGCAAAAATAGAAGCCATAAGATTAGCTAAGCGTATAGAGGAGGAGGCAAGGGAAAGGGCGGAGTTTGAGGCGAAGAAGGTGATAACCACCGCAGTGCAGAGGCTCTCCTCTGAGATAGCCATCAACTACACCACGACCACCGTGGAGCTTCCCAGCAATGAGTTCAAGGGCAGGATAATAGGAAGAGAAGGAAGGAACATAAGAACCTTTGAATTACTCACAGGTGTGGACCTTATAATTGATGACACCCCAGATATAGTCACCATTTCCTCCTTTGACCCCATGAGGAGGGAGCTTGCAAAGGATGCCCTTGAGAGGCTCATAGAGGATGGAAGGATACACCCTGCCAGGATAGAAGAGGTGGTGGCAGAGGTCAAGAAGGAGATGGACGAGAAGATTAGGAAGATGGGAGAAGAAACCTGCATGGAGCTTGGGCTATATGACATAAACCCCGGTCTTTACTATTACATAGGCAAGCTCTACTACAGGACGAGCTACTCGCAGAACGTGCTTTTACACTCAAAGGAAGTTGCCTACCTTGCTGGGATGATGGCGGAGGAGCTTGGGCTGGATGCCAAAATGGCAAGGAGGGCTGGGCTTTTGCATGACATTGGCAAGGCTATCTCCCACGAGCTTGGAGGCTCTCACACAGACATAGGCATAGAGCTTTGCAAACGTTATGGAGAGCCAGACCCAGTCCTAAATGCCATAAAGGCTCACCACAACGAGGAGCCAGTAAGATATCCAGAGGTAGCCCTTGTATGCGCAGCGGATGCCCTCTCTGCGGCAAGACCAGGGGCAAGGAGGGAAAGCCTGGAGGCATATCTCAAAAGACTTGAAAAGTTAGAGGAGATAGTCAAATCTTTCAAGGGTGTGCAGAACGCCTATGCGGTGCAGGCAGGAAGAGAGGTAAGGGTCATAGTTAGCCCCGAGGAGATAAGCGACGAGGAAGCCTACATGCTTTCCAAAAACATAGCAAGGAAGATAGAGGAAGAGATGCAGTTCCCCGGACAGATAAAGGTGGTAGTCATAAGGGAGACAAGGCATGTGGAATACGCCAAGTAATGAAGACCTGACCCCCATGCTCTCCCAATACCACCACTTTAAAAAGCTCTACAGAGACTGTTTGCTCTTTTTCCGTCTTGGAGATTTCTACGAGCTTTTTTACGAAGATGCGGAGCTGGGGTCAAGGGAGCTGGGGCTTGTGCTTACCTCAAGACCCGCTGGCAAAGGAAGGGAAAGGATTCCCATGTGTGGTGTGCCATATCATTCCGCAAGCTCTTATATTTCAAAACTGGTTTCTAAGGGCTATAAAGTAGCCATATGCGAGCAGGTGGAGGACGCCTCTCAGGCTAAAGGTCTTGTGAAGAGGGATGTCATAAGGGTTATAACCCCAGGAACCTACTTTGAAAGGGAAAACTGTGGGCTTGCCAGTCTTTTAAAAAAGGGAAACCTCTATCTTTGTGCCTACCTAAACCCAGCAACAGGGGAGTTTTTGGGGGGCACTTTTGACCATACTGGCACAAGGGAGTTTATTCTTAAATTTTCTCCAAAGGAACTTCTAATTCCTCAGAACCTTTCTTTTGATATAAAGGAGCTTGACCTGTTTGTAAACACTGTAGAAGAAGACTACTTTTATGAGGGTCTTAGGGTGATCCTTGAGGATATGAAGCTCTACAGTGCCAAAGGGCTCGGCTTTGAAAGAGAAGAGGAGCTTTTGCCTTTTGGGGGGTTATACCTTTACCTTAAGAGCACACAGAAATCCTTTCTGCCCTTTGTGGAAAAACCAAAACGGTATATGGGAGAAGGCTATGTTGGTATAGACTACAGAACAAGAAGGGGGCTGGAGCTTTTGGAGTCTTACGAGGGCTCAGAAAATTATTCTCTCTTTGGAGTTATAAACAGAACGCTAACTGGCATGGGAAGAAGAAGGCTCAGGTTTCACATACTACACCCCTTTAGGGAGAAAAGTGCCATCCAAAAGGTGCAGTCCGCAGTGCAAGAGCTTATGGAAAAAAGACAGCTCTTAGAAACCCTAAGGCAGGAGCTAAAAAACATGCCAGACCTTGAAAGGCTTGTAAGTAGGATAAGTGGTGGCATCTCTACTCCAAAAGACCTCTTGCAGGTAAGGAGGGCTCTTGAGTCTTTAGAAAGGATAAAGGAACTTCTCAAGGACACCTCTTCAACCGCACTTAGAGAAGTCTACGAAGGGCTACTTGAACTTATTGACCTAAGAGAGGATATAGAAAAAACCCTTGTGGATGACCCACCTTTGCATGTAAAGGAGGGAGGTCTTATAAGGGATGGCGTAGACCCAGAACTTGACCAACTTCGCTACTATAGAGACAACGCCCAAAGCCTAATAGACCAATATGAGGCAAAGCTAAGAAAAGAAACAGGCATTCAAAGTCTTAAGATAGGCTTTAACCGTGTTATGGGCTACTACATAGAGGTAACCAAGCCAAACCTCAGGTATGTGCCTTCACACTTCCGCAGGCGTCAAACCCTTTCAAATGCAGAAAGGTTCACCACAGACTATTTACAGGAGCTTGAGGAAAAGATCCTTTCCGCTCAGAGCAAAATAAACAACCTTGAGTATGAGCTCTTTATGGCTTTGAGAGAGAGGGTTATAAAGAGACTTGAGGAACTGGCTCACAATGCAAGGCTTATCGGCTGGCTTGACTATCTTCAGTCCTTGTCAAGCATCGCTTTGGAAAAGGGATGGATAAAACCTCAGCTAACGGAGGAGAAAGTCTTACACATACAAGAGGGCAGGCATCCAGTTATAGAAGAGTTTGTAAAGGCTTACTGTCCAAACGATACCCACATGGATGAGAAGAACTTCCTTTTCATCATAACTGGTCCAAATATGGCAGGAAAGTCCAGCTACATAAGACAGACCGCAATCCTTACCCTTTTGGCTCACATGGGATCTTTTCTTCCCTGTAAGTCCGCAAAGATTGGTCTTGTCTCTTCTATTCATGCACGCATTGGCTCTGGAGATATTCTGGCACTTGGAGTTTCTACCTTTATGAACGAGATGCTTGAGGTTTCCAGCATACTCCACAATGCAGATGAAAAAAGCCTTATAGTTCTTGATGAAGTAGGAAGGGGGACATCTACCTATGATGGTATAGCTATAAGCAGGGCTATAGTGGAATACATCTTAGAGAACATAAAGGCGAGAACCCTTATAGCAACCCACTATTTGGAGCTTACGGAGATAAACAAAGAGGGTGTAAAGAACTACCATATGGCGGTAAGTAAAGAAGGGGAGGAGATAAATTTCTTGTATCTTCTAAGACCTGGTAGGGCAGAGGGGAGCTTTGGCGTAAGGGTGGCAAAAAAGGCAGGACTGCCAGAGAAGGTCATAGAAAGGGCAAAGAGTATACTGTTAGAGCTGGAGGCTTCAAAGACCTTGCCCGTGTTAGAAAGGGTATATGAAGAGAGCCAAAGAGAAGAAGAGAAACAACTTTTAGAAGAGCTTTTAGAACTTGACATTGCAAACCTAACACCCTTGCAAGCACTTATAAAACTGGCGGAGCTAAAAGAAAAAGTAGTTAGCTTGAGAAAAACGAGAGCCTAAGAAGGAATATGAGCTTTTGAATTAGGTTATGAAATTTTCAGCTCAGTAGCTAAAACCTGCATGAAATCCTCAGAAGCAGAAACCAACTTCTTGGCTAAAGACCTCAGAAAGTCCACATCTTTTATTTCCCTTATCCTATTTGCTATCTCCTCAGGCACATAGCCAAGTTTAGCCTCAATTATGGCTACAACCATATCCTGTGCGGACTTTAAAAGACCCTTTTCAATACCAATAATTTCACCCTCTTGAAACCCAATTTGCTTACCCTTTTCAATACCAATAACCTCCCCCTCTTGAAACCCAATATGTTTACCTTCCTCAAGACCAAGCCTATAAAGAATATCCTTTCTCAACTTTCTCTTTGGCAGTTTTATATCCTCAGGTCTAACCACTATAGGCATGTGCCTAACCTCCTCTGTGAGTCTTATCCTTAAGTTAGGTCTCAGTTCTGTCAGCGTCAAGGCTTTCAATAGATAGTCCTTTCTCTCTTCTTCGTTCATGCCTTCCATAGTCTTTATGAGTTTCTCTATCAGATATGCCTCATCCTCTACCTTACACAAACATGCCAATAGCCTATCCATAGGGTCTGGGCTTTCCAAAAGCACTCTGCAGTCTATCTGCCTTATGTCAATCATCTCATAGCTAAAGGTAAGGTTCCTAAGCTTTAGTCTTGACTTCATTCTTAGCTTTCTGTTTCCCACATACACAAGAAGTTGTTTTATAGGATTACTTGGATATCTCTCCCATATGGCAAGGTAATAGCGTAGCATTCTGAAGGGCATGTTATTGTCGTTAAAGGACTGGAACTCTATATGCAGTATGCTTTCGTCCTCAAGCCTTGCTAAAAAGTCTACTCTTAGCTCTGTGGAAGGAAAGTTTGTGGGTAGCAGTTCCTTTATGGGTGCTGGTGCAAGTATCTTGCTAAGCCTTTGTGGGATTTCTTCAAATATGTCTTTTAGGGCTATGTCTTTTGAAGACACAAGCAGATTATAGCATATGTATTTTAGGAGTTGAGTTAAAATAATGGGTTTAATGAAGAAAGTATTAATCCTTGGCAGTGGACCAAATCGTATAGGTCAAGGTATAGAGTTTGACTATGCATGCGTCCATGCGGTTTTTGCCCTAAGAGAACAAGGCATAAAGACCATAATGGTAAATTGCAACCCAGAGACAGTTTCCACTGATTATGACACTGCGGATACGCTTTACTTTGAGCCAGTGGTTTTGGAAAACGTGCTTGAGGTCATAAGAAGAGAAAAGCCTGATGGAGTCTTTCTTCAGTTTGGTGGTCAAACGCCTCTTAAACTCTCCCTTCCTCTCAAGAACCTTGGTATAAACATACTGGGAACTCCTCCAGAAAGCATAGATATGGCAGAGGATAGGGAGCTCTTTAAAAAGCTCATTGACACCCTTGGCATAAAGCAGCCACCCAGTGGAACTGCAAGGACAAAGGAAGAAGCCATAAGAATAGCGGAAGAGCTTACCTTTCCCGTGCTTGTGAGACCTTCCTATGTGCTTGGTGGCAGAGCTATGAGAATAGTTTATGACAGGGAGGAGCTTATCCAATACCTTGAAGAGGCGGTAAGTGTGAGCTTTGAAAGACCCATACTCATAGACAAGTATCTTTCTGACAGCATAGAGGTGGACGTGGACGCCATAGGAGATGGCAAGGATTATCTCATAGGAGCGGTGATGGAGCATATAGAGGAGGCGGGTGTCCACTCAGGAGACAGTGCGGCAAGCATACCACCATACACTCTCTCAAAGGAAGTGGTAGAAGAAATAAAAAGACAGTCCAAGCTTATAGCGAAGGCTCTAAAGGTGAAAGGGCTTGTGAACCTTCAGTTTGCAGTAAAGGATGGTGAGGTCTACGTGCTTGAGGTTAACCCAAGGGCCTCAAGGACAGTGCCCTTCGTAAGCAAAACCATAGGCTACCCCTTGGCAAAGCTGTCAGCCCTTATAGGCGTTGGTAAAAGTCTAAAGGAACTTGTCCCTGAGGTTTTTGAAAGACTTGAAGGAGGCAAAGCCCACCTTGCCAGCGACTTTATGCCTTCTGACAAGAGGATATACTCTGTCAAAGAGGTAGTCTTTCCCTGGAGCAGATTTCCAGAAGAAGACCCTGTGCTTGGTCCGGAGATGAAAAGCACAGGAGAGGTTATGGGTATTGCAGAAGACTTTGGTCTTGCCTACTACAAGGCACAGCTTTCCGCTGGTAGCAGGCTACCCTTAGAGGGCAAAGTTTTCCTTAGTGTTGCGGACAGGGACAAACCAAAGGTGGTAGACCTTACAAAAGGTTTTCTTGAACTGGGTTTTGAGGTCTATGCCACTGGAGGGACATACAAATTTCTAAAAGAAAGAGAGCTGAATGTAAAGCATGTGCTAAAGGTCTCTGAGGGAAGACCCAACGTGGTGGACATGATAAAAAACCAAGAAATACAGCTCATCATAAACACGCCAACGGGCAGAAAAGAGAGGAGCGACGCCTACCACATTAGGAGGTCTGCCATTCAGTATGGCATCCCCTACACAACCACTATAAGAGGCGGATATGCTATGCTTGAAGCCATAAGAAGCTACATAAAGCACGGCGGTAGACTGAAGGTTTACGCCCTTCAGGACCTATGAAGATAGTGCTCACAGGGGAGCCAGGTATAGGAAAAACCACATTCATAAAAAAGCTGGCAAAGGCTTTAGGGGACAAAGTCATAGGCTTTTGGACAGAAGAGGTAAGAGACCCAAAGACAAAAAAACGCACAGGCTTTAAGGTGGTCTCTACAGAGGGCAAGAGCCTTCTTTTTGCCAGCAAAACCTTTACTTCAAAGCATCTCGTGGGCTCTTATGGTGTAAATGTGCAAAGGTTTGAAGGTGTGGCTCTTCCAATTCTTGAAAAGGCTTTGCAAGAGGACAAGGTGGTGCTTGTGGATGAAGTAGGCAAGATGGAGCTTTTCTCAAAGCCCTTTAGAGACTTGATAAGAGAGCTTATTCATGACACAAGAAAAGATATGGTGATAACAATCCCCATAAGGGATGTGCATCCTCTCGTTGCAGAGATAAGAAGACTTAAGGGAGCAGTTCTTTTGGAGATAAACAAGGAGAACAGGGATGGGCTCTTAGAAGATATTCTGAACCTTCTTGACAGGGTTTGACCTTTTGGGGTATAGTTTTACCTGCCCCTCTGGGGCAAAGGAGGGTTGCTATGAGAAAATTTTTCTTCTTATGTGCTATTCTTTCAGCACTTAGCCTTTCCGTGCCCACAGACCTGTCTTTTGCAAATACGCAAACGAAAAAACAGGTGGTGCAGGGAAAGGCTAAGCAGGTAAAGAAGAAGAGCTTAGCCACGAATAAGGGTTCAAAGAAAACCTTAGTAAAAGGTAAGTCAAACACTAAAAAAGTCGTTTACAAGAGACCTCGTTATGCCAGCAATGTTAACCAACCCAAAGAGGGTGAACTTCTTAAATTAGAGGGTATGATAAAAGACCTAAATGAACAGTGAAGAGATACGTCTCATAGAAGAGCTTAAGATAAGGCAGGGTGACACGTGGCGTGTGCTTAAGATAATGAGTGAGTTTGTCCAAGGTTTTGACGCTCTGTCTTCCGTCGGTCCTGCCATAACTTTTTTTGGAAGTTCAAGGCTTGATGAAACAGACCCTTACTACAAGAAGGCTTATAGGACCGCCTTTATGCTTGGAAGCCTTGGCTTTCATATAGTTACCGGTGGAGGTCCGGGCATAATGGAGGCTGCAAACAGAGGAGGAAAGGACGCAGGAACCCTCTCCGTTGGTCTAAACATTCAAATACCCACAGAGCAGGTGCCAAACCCTTATCAAAACATCTCTTTAAATTTTGACTACTTCTTTGTAAGGAAGGTGATGCTCCTGAGGTATTCTACCGCCTACCTTATATTCCCTGGTGGTTTTGGAACTCTTGATGAGCTTTTTGAAGCTCTGACTTTAATACAAACAGGCAAAAGCCCCCGATTTCCTATAATCCTCTTTGGCTCTGAATACTGGAAGCCCCTTCTTGACTTTATGAAAAACACTATGGTGTCCTACCGCACTATAGACCAAAGGGATATAGACCTTATATCCCTATGCGACAGTCCAGAGGAAGCGGTTGAGCTTATAATAGAGGAGATGACCGCCCTCTACAGAAGGCTTGAAAAGGAAGAGCCCTTCAATCCAATGTTTGAAAGGTTAAGGACCATACTTTCTGGAGCAGGTGTTTTGTCATGAGAATTCTACATATAGCGGACCTTCATGCAGGTAAAAGACTATACGACAGGATAGGCAGAAATGAAGACCTCTTGTATGCCCTTGAGCAGATAAAAAACATATGCAAAGAAGAGAGGGTAGACATTCTTTTGATAGCGGGAGATGTCTTTGACAAGAGAAACCCTGACTTTGAATCTCAGGGGTTGATAATGGAATTCCTCACAGAAATGAACGCCCTTGGACTGCATATACTGCTTATAGCAGGAAACCACGACAGCTACGACTTTATGAAGATATACAAAAACCTGAGGAAACTTGCGAACATTCATGTCTTTGATAGACCTTCTGCAAACCTCAAGGAATCCATATTTCAATACGAACAATTAAAGGTTGCCTGCCTTCCCTATCCCGATGAGAGGGTCCTGACTCACTTTGACGAAGAAAGGCAAAGAAGCTATGCGGAAAAAGTAGCGAATTACATGAGAGCCCTTGCACATGAAGTAGAAGACTCACGCTATAGGGTTCTTGTTGCCCACATGATGGTAGACAGAGCCCAAATAGCTGGCAGTGAACTCCAGTCAAGCGTAAGCCCCTACTATGCGATAAAGGCAGAGACAATCCCAGATACCTTTCAGTATGTAGCTTTAGGGCATGTTCACAGAAATCAAAGGATAGAAGGCATAGCCCCCAAGGTCTATTATTCGGGCAGTCCTTACCAGATAGATTTTTCAGAAAAGGGCATGGATAAGTTTGTAAACTTGGTGGTGCTTGAGGATGGCATGGCAAAGGTAGAACCTATAAGGCTTGACCTTAAGAGACAGCTTGTGGAGATAAGATTGAAGGAGGGAGAAGATATACAAAAATCTCTTGAACCACTGGCTAAGGAAAACCTACTGGTAAGGGTTGTCATGGAGGTAAAAATGTCAGACCCCTTTTTCCAGCAAAAGAGAGATGCTGTTTTTAGAATCCTTGGCGATAGACTGGCAAGGCTTGAAATAGAACCTGTAGGAACTTTTCAAGAGACAAAGGCGGAGACTGGCAAGATGGACTTGCTTAGCTTGTATGAGGACTTTCATAGGTTCAAATACAGGTCAGAACCCTCTGAAGACCTAAAGGCTTTACTTCAAAAACTTATAGACAAAGTTAGCCATGAGACCCATAAGGCTTGAGCTTGAAAACTTCACCGTCTACAGAGGAAAGCACAGTATTGATTTTTCACCTCTTAGCTTTTTTGTCATAAAGGGCAAAACTGGTGCAGGAAAGACAAGCCTTATTGATGCCATATGCTACGCTTTGTATGGAAAAGTTCCAAGATACGGAGGAGAAAAAGCCCATGCACACCTTGTCTCCAAAGGTCAAAAGTTTATGCAAGTGTCCTTGGAGTTTTCTGTAAAGGGAAAAAGATACAAAATAGAAAGAGAATATTCAGAAGGTAGAAGGAAAAGCCATTCAGAGTTTAGGTTCTACGAAGAAGGGAAACCCAAGCCTTTTAGAGAAAGGGAATTAGAAGACTATCTCAAAAATGTGCTTAGGCTTGACTATGGTATTTTTACAAAGGTTATATTGCTACCTCAAAACCAGTTTGATAGGTTTTTAAAGCCACAAAATCAAAGGGAAAGAAGAGAAATACTCAATTCCTTGCTTGGATTTTCTGAGCTTATTTCCTCACTAAAAGACTTAGTGGGAGAAGAGTATAAACATCTCACTGGCAAGCTTCAGCTTATGCAACAGAGATTTGAGCAGATGGCTCATATAACTCCAGAACTTATACTTCAAAAGGAGAAAGAACTTGAGAGGGTGGAAAAAGAATATAAGGAGCTTTCAGAAGAGGCATCCAAACTAACAGACCTACTTCTAAGGTGTAAGGAACGGGACAGCCTTTTGCAGGAATACAAAAAAACATTGGAAAACTTAAACAATTTATCCCTTCAAGAAGAAGACATAGCAAGCAAAAAACAACTTCTTGAGACCGCCCTTGAAATACTTCCTTACCTTCCAAAGGTAGAACAGTATGAGAACCTTCTTTTGCAAGAAGAAAATCTCAAAGAAGAGAAAAAGAAAAAAGAGCTTGACCTAAAAAAGCATTATGACGAAAGGGAGCTTGCGGAGCAGGAGTTTAAAAGGATAGAAGGAGAGTTTAAAAACCTTGAGTTATACCACAATAAACGAATTGAGATAAGCCAAACCTTACAGCTTATTGAGCAATATTTAAGTTTCAAAAAAGACTTAGAGAAGATAGAGGGAGATATACAGCGTTTAGAGGAGCAAAAAAACCTTTACGAAACACAGTTAAAGGAGCTAAGGGAAAGGTCTCGCAAAGGTTATGAGAAGATAAGAGAGGTGGAGCAAGCCATACAAAAACTTGAGGAAGAGGGTATAGAGCAAGAGTTTATTCAATCTCAGAGGATAAAGGAGCAGGTGGAGAAGTTGAGTGAATTGAAGAGGGAGCAGGAACAGGTCAAAAAACAGGTAGAAATACTTGAAAAAGACCTAAAAGGCAAGGAGGAGGAGCTAAACAAAGCACTAAAAGAAAAGGAGAAACTGGAGCATGCCATAGAAGAAATAGAAAGAGAGATATATAACCTTAGGAACTTTTTAGAAAAAGAGGGTGAACTACTTCAGGAGAGCTTTAGGCTTAAGGAACAGCTAAGTAAAGCTTTGGAACTCAAGCAGGTAAGCGAAGAGAAAGCTATGCATAAACAAAAATTGCAAGAGCTGGAGAAAAACCTAAGCCTTATGGAAGAAGAGTTGGAAAAGCTAAAAGAAAGAAGGCTTGAGGTGTATGCCTTTGAGATAAGGTCAAGTTTGAAGGAAGGAGACATATGTCCCGTATGCGGTCATAGATTGGAGCATATAGAATTTGAAGGAAAGGGAGAAGACATCGCAAGTCTAATTAGAAGACAAGAAGAATTAGAAAGAGCTATAAATGGTCTTAGGTCTGAGCTTTTTGAAAGGCAAGCCAAGTTCTCCCTTTTGGAAAATAAGGAAAAGGAATTGCAAGAATCACTGCATGGACTTTCCACAGAGGATATTCACAGAAAACTCTCTGAGGTAGAGGACATTCTAAAGGAAATTGAGGAAAAAAAGAGGCTTTTAAAGGACAAGGAGCAAACCTTAAGAGACCTCAAGACCAAACAATCTGAACTATCCAACTTTATAGACAACCTAAGGTCCGAAGAAGGCAGAATAAGAGAGGAGTTTCTCTCAAAGAACTCTATCCTTGAGAGGCTTATAGAAGAAATAGACTCCTTAGTTAAGTCTTTGGGAGAACCTTTGGATGTGGTGCTTGAAAAGGTCAAAGAAGTAGAAAAGGCGTATGAGGAGCTTAAGTTGTTGAGGGAAAGGGAAAGGAAGTTTAAACAGAGGTTTGATGAGATACAAAAAGAGCTTATGGAAAAGGAAAAGAAGTATGCGGAGCTTGAAGAGAGGTTAAAGGGATTAGCAGAGCAGAAGAGGTCTTTGGAAGAAAAACTTATGGACTTAGGCGGTAGGGTTATAAAAGCTACCGGAGAAAGCCCCTCTGAACTCTTAGCACACAAGCTAAAAAAACAAAACCAAGAGTTGGAAAGAAGGATAAGGGAAGTGCAGGAGAACTACCAAAAGACCCTCTCCTACTTGCAAAGATTGAGAGAGCAAGAAACGAGGCTTACTTCGGATATTCAAAACATAGAAAGGATGCTTTATCAATTGCAGACTCAAAAACAAAGCATGGCAAGTGAGATATACTTTCTCCAAGAGAAGTTTGGTAGTTTGCAAAACCTCAAAAGATATGCTTTGAGTCAAGAGCAAATAAGGGAGCTTCAACAAGAGATAGAAGAATATAACAGAGAAAGGCATAATCTTGAAAATAGACTAAAGGAGCTTGAGGTAAAACTTCAAAGCCTAAGAGAACTTCCTGAAACCTTTCAGGTTGAAGAGGAATTAAAGAACTTAAATGCATCTATTGAGGAAAACAGAAGACTGCACGGAAGTCTCCACAGCGATATAGAAAAGCTAAAGAAAGACCTTTCCGAGAAACAACGTTTGGAAAAGGAACTTTCTGAGCTTCGCATGAACTTGAGTCTTTACGAAAGGCTAAGGAACGACCTTGTAGACAATCAATTTCCAGAGTATGTGAGCCAGCTTATGCTAAAAAGGATTATTGATAGGGCAAGTTATTACCTTTTTAAATTCACTACGGGACTTTTTACCTTTGACCTACTTGAGGGAGACCTACATGTATATGACCACTCTACTGGATATCACAGGGTTGTTTCCAGTTTGAGCGGTGGTGAGACCTTTTTGGCGAGCCTTTCTCTTGCCTTTGCGGTTGCGGACATACTTTCCCAAAATGCACCTCTTGAAAGTCTTTTCATAGATGAGGGCTTTGGTTCTTTAGATAGGGAAACAAGAGATTCCCTTTCTGAGTTTTTTGATATGATAAGGCAGTCCACAGACAGGCTTGTGGGAGTTATAACCCACGTGGAAGACATAGCGGAAAAGTTTAGTCAAAGAATAGAAGTGGAAAAAAGGGACGGCTACGCAAGGCTTAAGGTCATATATTAATACTCATGAGAACCATAAGCAAAGAAGAGCTTAAAGCACTCTATCGCAAGGACTTTCCACTTTGGGCGGAGATAAACCACGAGCTTTTGAAGGAGAAACTCTACGACCTTGTGGACTGGGAAAACCTCTTGGAGGAAATAGAAGATATGGCACGGTCTGATTTGAAGACTTGTATAAGTCAATTGGCAAGGATATTGGAGCATCTCTACAAGTGGGATAACTTCAGAAACCTCGCTGGTGGAGAAACTGCAGGAAGAGGCTGGATAAAAAGTGTAAACAATGCAAGAAGGGAAATATTGGCAATGTTTGATGTTTATCCAAGTTTGAGGAATAAATTGCCTAACGAAGTTAGCACTGCATGGAAGTTTGCAAAGAGGAAGCTTGAAAACTGGCTTGAAGATAATGACTACAATCCGGAAGACTTTTATATTCCAGAGGAATGTCCCTATACTTACGAGGAGGCTATGACAAGGGACTTGAGAAAGGAGCTATGAGGATATTTTTATTACTTTTGGAGGTGTTTTTTATGGCGACAATGGTTTTTGCTGGAGAGCTAAGGACTTATAAGCTTCCTAACGGTGCAAAGTTAGTGGTAAATAAGAGAGAGGATACAGAAGCGGTAGCCTTGCATGTGTGGTTCAAGGTTGGCTCTGCCTACGAGGACTATCAGCAAAAGGGTATGGCTCACTTTTTGGAGCATATGCTCTTTAACGGCTCGGAGAAGTATCCATACGGACAGATAGACTACATTATAGAAAGTCTTGGTGGAAACCTTAACGCCGGCACTTCAAAGGATTATACCTTTTACCACATAACTATAGCAAAGCCTTATTGGAAACAAGCCCTTGAAGTGCTCTATCAGTTAACTCAAAAGCCTCTGCTCTTGGAAAACATGGTGGAAAAGGAAAAGCCCATTGTTATAGAGGAGCTAAGGCGTGGAAAGGACAATCCTACTACAGTCCTGTGGGAAGAGTTTGAAAAGGTCTTTTACAAAGTCTCTCCATACAGACATCCTATTATAGGCTACGAGGAAACCATTCAGAAGTTTACAAGAGACATGCTCCTTGAGTTTTACCACAACTTTTACCAGCCAAGGAACATGTTTGTGGTGGTGGTGGGATATGTGGAGCCGGAGGAGGTCTACAAGGAAGTGTTGGAAACCTTTGGAAAAGAAGAAGGTAAGCCTGTGCCAAAGGTGGAGATATTGCCAGAGCCAGAGCAGTTGGAAAGTCGCTCAAAGACCATAAGGGACAAAAGAGTGGAAAGGACATACTGGCTCATAGGTTGGAGAGCTCCTGCCATAGGCACGAAGGAATACTATGCCCTTGCAGTGCTTGACCAAATATTGGGAAATGGTAGGACTTCTCTCTTTTATAGGGAATTAAGGGAAAAGGGTCTTGTTTACAGCGTATCTACAGGAGACTTTGGAAAACCAAGGGATAACCTATTTTTCATTTACGCTACCTTGGACCAAGAGAAATTGGAGGAAGTAAAGGCAAGGGTCTTTGAGCTTATGAGGTCTCTCAAAGAAACTTTGACAGAAGATGAGGTTCAAAAGGCAAAGGAAAGGCTCATAAATTCAGAAGCCTTTGCCCTTGAGAGGGTAGAAAGGGATGCCTTTTATATTGGTTATTCTCTTACCGTTGTAGGTCTGCTGGACTATTACAAATACTTTGACAACAACATAAGAAGCGTGCGTCGTGAGGATGTGTTAAGGGTTCTTGAGAAATATATCCTTAGCAAGCCTTACAGTGAAGTTATTATGGTGCCAGAGAGATGAGGTTTATAATACTTTTGCTTTTTTTACTTAGCCTTTCCTTTGGAGGTGCAAGGGTGCAGGAACACATTTTGGAAAATGGAGTAAAGCTGATAACAAAGGAAACAAGGGGAAGAGGTATAGTCTCTGGTGTGATATTTATAAGGTCTGGGACGCATGGGGAGAAAAGGAGAGGGCTTACGAACCTTACCGCCTTGCTCCTTACAAAAGGCACAAAGACCTATAGCTCTTACCAGATAGCAAGCACCTTTGAGGACTATGGAGGTAGCGTATACGCCTCTGCCAGCGATGATTATGTGGAGATAGGCTTTTCCACTAAGGTGGAGGGTCTAAAGGAGGGTCTAAGAGTCATAAGGAGTATGCTCCTTGAGCCACTCTTTTCTGAAGAAGACCTTGAGAGGGAAAGACGAAACGTGCTACAGGCTATAAGGGCGAGAAGAGAAAGGGGGCAAGAGCTTGCGGTGGACGCTCTGCGAAGAATTACCTACAAGGGTTCTAACTACGAGGTTTTTCCTCTTGGTCTTGAGGAAGATGTAAAGGCTATAAGCAGGGAAGATGTGATAAATAGGTGGCAGGAAATACTGCGTTCTAAAAATGTGGTGGTAAGTCTTGTGGGAGATTTTAAGACAGAGCAGGTTTTACCTATGCTTAGAGAGGTTTTTTCTGAAATTCCCGAGGGAGAGTATCCACTAAATCCTGTGGATGTGCCTATGAGGGAAGACCTATTAGAAAGGGTGAAAAGACCGGGCTCTCAAGCTACGGTGCTTTGTGCCTTTGACGCTCCTGAGTTTAAGGGAAGAGAATACTTTGCCTTTAAGGTGTTGGATGCTGTGCTTGGAGATGGTATGACCTCAAAGCTCTTTAAGGAACTAAGAGAAAAAAGGGGCTACGCCTATGCGGTCTATTCCACATATCCCACTCGCCTTTCCTCTCCAAGGCTAATAGCCTATATAGGCACTTCTCCTGAGAAAAAGGAAGATGCTCTTAGAGACTTGATGGAAGTGATAAAGAATAGTGAAATAACGCCAGAGGATGTGGAGCTTGCCAAAAACAAGATAGTGGGAGACTTTCTATTGGCTCGCCAAACAAGGGCAAGACAGGCATGGTATTTAGGCTTTTTTGAGGTAATGGGCTTTGGCTGGAAGATGGACTCAGAGTATGTGGACAAAATAAGGTCAGTGAGTTTTGAAGAGGTGCAAGCCTTAAGAGAAAAATACCTTAAAATACATCACTGTGTGGTGGTGGAACCCTAATGGGAGACTTTACAAAGGCTGGACTTGACAAGGGAGACCTGCAAAAGGAGTTGGAGCATGTTTTAATATCTGCAAAAATGCTCTACAGAACCTACTTGGCAGGCATAGAAGACCTCACAGAAGAAGAGCTTAGCTACGACCTTATAGAATACAAAGACCAGCTTGAGAGGGTAATCATTCCCTTAGTCAAAAGGGCGGAAGCGGAAGGGGATGTAAAGCTTGTGGATATGGCTTACGAAATTAGATACACCTACGAGAAGCTCTTAGAGCTCATTCAACAGAAGCTAAAAACCTCTTGAGCTTTTCTATGGCATTAGCCTTTATTTGAGAAACCCTTGCCATAGATACGCCTAAAAGCCCTGCCACCTCTTTTAGTGGTAACTCCTCGTAATAGAGAAGCTGTAAGACCAACTTTTCTCTGTAGTCAAGAGTCTCTATAGCCTTAAGCAGTTTTTCTCTGAGGTCTTTTCTAATTACTGCCTCTTCTGGTCCTTCTTCTGTGCTTTCAAAAAGCTCCTCGTAGCTCCTACCCTCTTGAAAAAGTTCATCCAGGCTCATAAGATAAGAAAAGCTTATTGCCTGAAGGTCTTCTCTAAGCCTTTCTGGGCTCTCACCAAGATATTCCGCCAGCTCCTCATCGCTTACTTCACCGCCCTTTTCCATACTGAGCTTATCAATAGCTTGCCTTATCATCTTTTCTTTAGACCTAAGGCTCCTGCTTACAAAATCAAGACTTCTCAAGTAGTCGTATATAGCTCCCTTTATACGGAGCCTGAGGTAAGCGGTAGGGTTTTTGCTTTTGTCTAACTTTGGCAGAGACTCCACAAGAGCCAGAACTCCATATCCTATTAAGTCTCTTACATCCACAGAGGCAGGTAGGTGTCTGTGTATGCGGTAGGCTATCTGCTGAACTAAGGGCAGGTAAGAAAGCACAAGCTCTTTCTCTTCTGCGGTCATGGAAATATTTTAGCGGTTATGAGCTCTATCAGTGCATGGTAAGAATTTAAGTATACATTTACTTAAAAACTTAGGAGGTATTTAGGCATGCTTGAACTTAAAGATCTTCCAAAGGTTGCCAACGAGCTTTTTAACGCCCTGCACGAGGATGAACTACAGCTGATAAGGGAGCTATACATCTCCTGTGAGAAGGACAATCTTGAAGAGGTGGACAGGTTAATGGATATGCTCCTCTACGATGTGGAAGACCATTTCTCAACGGAAGAGGAACTTATGAGGGAGGCGGAGTTCTTTGCCTATCCTATGCACAAAGCTGAGCATGACAGCATGAGGAAAGAAATAAAAGAGCTTTACAGTAGCTGGAAGTCTGGAAGAAATACAAAAGATATCATGCACTTTCTAAAAGAGAGGCTCATACCATGGCTCCTGCTCCACATATCGCGTTGGGATTCAGTTACCGCTATGCATATAGGAGACTAAGAAGCCCAGCCATAGTATGTTGCTTGCAAGGTGCAAAAGGCTTACAAAAACCAAAGAGCCAGTCCTTTGGTATGCGTAGCCGTAAAGCAAAGAGGGCAAAAAGGTAAGCACAGACCAAAGGTCTGTGTAGAGTATCACATGAGGCACCGTAAAGAGAACTGAGACGTTTAGGTTTGACAGCCTCTGCATAAGGTATGCCCTAAAGAACAACTCTTCTGCAAAAGCCTGAAGGCTAAGGCTCATAAAGTTTTGAGGATGTAAAACATAAAGCAAAGGTAGTGCCAAAAGGCTTAAGTTCCATGGACTTTTTACTCCAAACCTCTCTGAAGGTAGAAAGACCAATAGTTTTCAACCCCTCAGACCCATTAAAATCTAAAATAAACGGTCAGCTCTCTGGTGGTGGCATGAGCTTTAGCCTATCTGGCACCTTAGAGAGACTACAGCTTAGGAGGTAGAGGCATGGAAGTAAAGCTACTTGTAAACGGAAAAGAGGTAAGACTAAAGGACTTTCCTCAAAGGGTGCTTTATAATCTCATTGAGGGTTATGTGAAAAGCCTAAACCTCCAAGAAGAGCCGAGGCAAGTAGAGGTTCATGTTAGGCTCAAAGAGGACCATAGTAGAGACACTAACCTTTGAGGTAGCAGAGGAACAAGAGGGTCTTAGGCTTGACCAGTTTCTCTCTCAGGCTTACCCCGACTTTTCAAGGAGCTACCACCAAAGGCTCATAGAAGAGGGCTATGTGCTTGTGGATGGTCTTGAGATAAGAAAGCCTTCAAAGAGGCTAAAAAGGGCAAGCCAAATAACCCTGCTTATTCCAGAGCCAGAGCCTCTTGAGGTGCTCCCAGAAAACATCCCCATTGACATAGTCTACGAAGACCAGCATATTCTCGTGCTTATAAAACCCTGCGGTCTTGTGGTGCACCCATCCCCGGGATACACCTCTGGAACGCTTGTGAACGCACTTCTTTATCATGTTAAAAGCCTCTCCTCCATAGGTGGTGTGGAAAGACCGGGCATAGTCCACCGGCTTGACAAGAACACCATGGGACTTATGGTGGTGGCAAAGACCGACATGGCACACAGAAGTCTCGCAGAGCAGTTTAAAGAAAGAAAAGTGGAAAAACTATACAAAGCCTTAGTAAAGGGCATTCCAAACTGGAGCTACAAGCTCATAGAAGCACCCATAGGAAGACACACAGAAGACAGAAAGAAGTTCACCATAAGAGAAGAGGGCAAGCCAGCCAAGAGCGAAGTCTGGCTTTTAAGAACCTTTCCCCGTCAAAGCATAAGCCTGCTTAAGGTAAAAATACACACAGGCAGGACACACCAAATAAGAGTGCACCTGTCTCATCTTGGCTTTCCCATCTTGGGAGACACCACCTATGGCTTTAAGAGAAGCTCCGTAGACAAAAGGCTACTTCAGACCCTTGGCGGTTGCCACATGCTCCTTAGCTATCATCTCTCCTTTGAGCATCCCCAAACAGGGCAAAAGCTCACCTTTGAAATACAAGAGCCAGAACCCTTCAAAAGCACCTTAGCCCTCATAGAAAAGCTTGAAGAAGAGCTCTCTTAGTCTTTGCACCGCACCCTCTCCACCAAGAACCTGCCTTAGCCTCTTAAACTCAAGCCTTTGGCTTTCCTTCCAATCCTCCTTCAGCTCCGAAAAAAACCTACACAAAGCCTCTGGACTTTTTTGAACCATCTCGGGCACCACATCCCTCTGGAGTATAAGGTTTGTGAGGGCTATGTTTTTTACCTTAACAAGAAGCCTTCCGAGAAGATAGGTTATGGGACTTACCCTATAAAAGACCACATGAGGAGAGTCCAAAAGGCTTGCCTCAAGCTCCGCAGTGCCACTGGCAAGAAGCGTAAAATCCGCATAAGCCATAGTGTTGTAAGAAGCCCTATCCAAGTCCTTGTTGGTTATGACCCTTATTGGAAAACCTGCAAACTCCCTCTCTAAGAAATCCCTAAAAGCCTCAAAGGTAGGAACAACCATAGGCTTTTCCACCCTCAGACATCTTAGCACCTCCTTCAGATAAGGCACATGCCTTTTTATCTCACTCCAACGACTTCCCGGAAGCAAAGCCACATAGTCCTCAAAGCCAAGAAAACTCTTCATAGCCTCCCTGCTTAGGCTTGGCTTTGCCAAATCCACAAGAGGATGCCCCACAAAATGCACCCTAAAGCCATCCCTTGCGTATTTTCTGTAAAAGTCCACCTCAAAGGGAAGTATCACAACAAGATGGTCTACAAGCTCCGATATTAGCCTTGCCCTGCCCTCCTTCCAAGCCCAAACCTGTGGAGAGATAAAGTAGATAATTTTTCTCACCTTCCCCTTAGCCCTCTTGAGAAGTGGCAAATTAAAGGCAGGAGCATCACACAAAAGGAGCACATCCACCTCAGGAAGAAGAGCCTCTATCTGTCTCCAAAGCCTGTAGACCTTTGGAATTTTTGGAAGAGCCTCCACAATACCCACTACAGAAAGCTCCTCTATGCGTGCCACACTTTTAAAGCCCAAAGACTCTAACCTCTCATCGGTTATGCCAATAAACTCCACACCCCCAAAGTCCTTGAAAATCTCATAAACATAGTTGCTTGCAGACCTCTCCCCCAGAGAAACAAAGACCCTCATTCAACCTTTGCAAAAGCTCCAAAGAGCCCTTCACCCTTCCTCTCTATCCTAACCCTCACACCCTCCAACCTCACAAAAAAGGCATAGGAAACCTCCACCCTACCAGAGCTCCTCACACTTACATACCTCTCCGCCCAGCAGTCCTCCAAGGCATTCCTAAAGGTCGCCTTCAAATAAGCCCCATCATGATGCTCCATAATCTCTGTGTAGACCACCTCCATGTAGTTATTCTCCTCCACCGCAGACCTCCACAAGCCCTCAAGCCCATCCTCAGAAACCTCAAAGGACACACCAAACTCCAAATCCTCTGGGTCCATGCCCTCAAGATACTCCTCTACCTTTGTCCTCAACACACCACAAAGCTCCCTTACCTTATCAAGCGAGGTCTGTCTGTAGGTTTCGTCTATAGGCATAGAATTATGATAACATTAAAAAGCATATAGTGTCGTAGTAAAATCGTATTACAGGTAAAAGCTTATGCAAGAGGCTAAATATTCTATCAATTATGTAGTTAGGCTACTTTTCAAAACATCTTCTATTAATGTTGCTTCTAGGATATTTGGATATTTAAGAACATTTTCTATAGCAATTTTGTTAGGATTTTCCTTGGATACGGATGCAGTCTTCCTTGCCCTTTCCATAATAGGATTATTTATTTTATTCTCTGAGTCTTTTGATACCGTTGGAGTTTCAAAGCTAGTAAGGTTATTTGAACAAGATAAAGAAAAATTTAAGATATTTGTTACAAATCTTTTTACACTTATTATACTTCTGTCTATCATAAACGTGTTTTTTGTAATTATATTGGTTTCTATATTACCATATGTAAGATTCATACCAAAGGAAATATCTATGTATGAGCCATTCAAACTTTCAATGTTTATTTTCTCTTTATACTCTGCTTTAAATTTCATATTTACTTTTTTTGGAAGTCTTACAAGAATAAGAAAACATTTTGTCTTATATTTCTTTGCAGAGTTTGTTTTTTATTTTTTCAATTTTGTTCTGACAACATTAGGATTAATGTATATTAAAAGCTATGTGATAATTCCAATATCTTTCCTAATCTCCTTATTCCTTGCAACTTTAATACTTATGCTTAAGAATCTATCTTATTTGGATTTTTCTGGTCTTAGTCTAAATTATATCAAAAAAGAGCTTAAATATATATTAAATGACTTCATAAGTGTATCATCCGCTTATGGAGCTTTCTATCTTTATACACTTGTAGATAAGTTTTTTGCAATCCACGTCGGAGAAAAAGCCCTATCTGCTCTTAATTATGGCTTTCTATTAGCAACTTCTGTGTGGAATATTTTAAGATTTGAAAGGATAGCTATTATAAACTTGGCAGAAAATTTGCAAAACTACAAAGCTTTTACGATTTTACTAAAAAACTATATTAAAATGCTAATTTTAATTTCTATCCCCTTTTCAATTATATTCTATGCATTACCTTATTACATAGTTAAGTTGCTATTTGGGTATGGAGCCTTTAGTTTAGAAGATATTTTATTGACATCAGAAGCGTTAAAGTATTATTCTTTTTCACTACCATTTACCATACTTTGGCCATTGGTTTTTAGAGCTATGATAGTTTCTAATCTTAGGCGTGCTGTTTTCGTTTTATCTATTTTTACTATACTCTTAAATATAATTACAAATTACATTTTTGTATTTATGCTTAGCTTAGGTATAAAGGGTATATGCATTGCTACCTTTATATCCTATGTGGTTTTAGTTGGAGGAGGGCTTTCTGTTATAATAGTAAATGGGAGAAAGGAAAAATGATTTTTCTCTTCCTATTTCTACTTAGTTGCATCATATTTTGGTGGATGCCTTATTTCATAAATATTCACGTGGGTATAGATAGAGAAATAAGTCAGTATACTTTTCTCGTATCTTTATTCAATTTTCTATTCTTTTCAATAGGTTATATAACTTTATACTTTTCTCTGAAGAATATCCGTTTTAGACCGTTGTTTTTTAGAGATTACAGTCTAAGAAAACTTTCTGAGTTTGCTGAAAATCTTTTGGTTCTTATAACACCTATATGTTTAATTTTTGCAATAACCTTTTTTTTCATGAGATTAGGTTATAAATACGGCGAAGGTCCTTATATGCCATTTATATTTCAGGTGTTCTTTTACTTACAAATATTTCTATACTTTGTATATGCAACTACAATAGGCACTAATAACTATAAACAAAGAAAGTTTATATTGTTAACTATATTTTTTATTTTAACTCGTTTCATAGTATCTTTACAATGGGGCAGGCTCTTTTTAGCTTATTCTATAGTTCCACTTTTTATACTACTACTTGCAAGAGGAATAATAAGACTCACTTTCAAAAATATAGTTGTTGCACTTGGTTTGTTTTTCGTTTTATTGTTTGCTATACCATTTTTTAGAGGGGATTTTTCTAAAATTCAGGGGGACAGTATATTTGTTGAAATCGGTTATTTGCTAGCTTTTGGTGGTCCAATTAGTCTTTTTGATGAATATAAGGATTTTTCTTATGAAGAAATTGCTAAAGCTGTAGGTATAGATGATAGATGTAATCCTTTGCTTATTTCTCTTACTGCTTGGCTAATTCCATATAAATATCTTGGTATTTGCACTCTTGATATATGGCAAGCAGAGGGTCGTCCTGCTACGCTTGATAGAATTTTTGCTATGTTAGAATTGGGTCCAAAAACTGCTTACGAAACGCTTTATGGTCCGGGTTCTGTATATTTCATAGAGCTTTACTTTGCCTTTGGTGAAAATCTTTTCATAGTTTATTTAATGTCTGCTTTGTTAGGAGGACTTTCTGCGTTTGCTTATACAAGGCTGAGATATAAGACTTTATTTGGAGTTGCATACTTAGAGATTTTACTTAAAGTATTGTTTGCGACAAGGTCTAATTTTGGACAGATATTTGAGAAAGCTATTCCTTTTGCTTTTGGTGTTATAATTATACTATTACTGATAAGTACTGATAAGCTTAATAAATTTCTTAAGGAGGTTGGTCATTGTCCAGCGAAATCCGCAAAGTGCTTATAACAACCAGTTCTAATGTTGGAGGAGTAAGGTTTGTTATGGAATCTTTATATTATGGTTTTAGTAAACTAGGCATAGAAAGTGAACTTGTAAACTTAAACAATTTAATTGCTAATGGTAAAAGATTAAAAGAATTGAGGGATACAAATATTTTAAAAATATTGAACCTTCATGCATTGTTTATTTCCCCTTTATGTAAGAACTGTATAAGTGTAGCACATGGCTTTCCAAGAAAGGATACATATAAACTTCATAGATATTTAGGTATATTATCTGCTTATATGTTGGCATCTAAGTTTTCAAAGTTTATAGCGATTTCAGAATTCACAAAAATGATTGTAGAGAGTATAATGGGCATAAAGATGTATGGAGTAATACATAGTCCCATACCACACGATTTTGCAGATTTGATATATTCTGGATATGATAGGCAAGACAAAAAGAAATACATAACTTACGTAGGAAGATTTCATCCTGACAAAAAAATAGATATATTTATAAATCCTCTTAAAGAGCTACTTAAACAATATACAGATTATAAGGTGTTAATAGTAGGTTATGGTCCATTGAAGGAAAAAATACAGAATTTGATTGGTGAAGACGATAGATTTATGATTATAGATAAACCAAGCAGAAACAAAATAAAAGATATACTTCTTAAAAGTAAAGTATTCTTCTCTGGAAATCCTTTTGAAAATTTTGGAATTACGTATCTCGAAGCTTTAGCTTGTGGTTGTAATTTGGTAATGCCTAATTTTGGCGGTGGAATAGAAATAGCACCAGAATATATAGGTAAAAGGATATTCACATACTATTTACCTGTTACTGATGAAAGGATATATGAAGCCTTAAAGAAAGCCTTAGTTTCTGAAAATATTCAAATAGACCTAAGTGAATATTTACCAGAAAGAGTAGCTATGAAGTATCTGGAGGTGGCAAAAAATGGATAAGAAGCCTAAAGTAAGCGTAGTAATGGCTTGTTATAGGGAACCTTTGGAGTATGTAAAAACAGCTGTAGACTCAATCCTAAATCAAACTTATAAAGATTTTGAGTTTCTTGTTATATTGAACGATGCAAATAATAGAGAATTGTACGATTTTTTACAAGATTTATCCAAAAGAGACAATAGAGTTAAGCTGTTTATATCAAATTTTAATCTTGGAATAGCTTCCAGATTTATATACGCGGACCTTTATGCAAAAGGAGATTATATAGCTATAATGGATGCAGATGATATTGCATTTCCTGACAGAATTGAAAAACAGGTTGAAATACTTGAAAAAAATATTGCAGATGTGGTAAGTGGTTGGATAGAAGAGTTTGATGATGAGAATAAAGATAATGTAGTAATAGGTATTAGGAAAGTTCCAGAAAAACATGAGGACATTTTAAAATTTGCAAAAAGAAGAAATCCAATTAATGATCCAACTACTATGTTTAAAAGGCAGTGCCTCTATGCTTTAAAAGGGATGAGTATATTAAACCATTTCGGTCTAGAATATATGATTTGGGTAAAATTGATGAAGGAAGGATGTAGATTTTATAATATTCAAGAACCAATATTAAGGTTTAGATTTAATCGTAGAACATACATGAGACGGAGAGGATTAGGTATATTTTGCGAAGAGCTAAAGGTGTTAAAATTTATGAAAGATATAAATTTCTTAAACAAGGAAGAGTATTATTTTAATCTTTTTGCAAGATTTACTGCAAGAGTTTTACTCTCACCTTTTATACCCTATATATATGCTATTCTAAGGAGGCGTTAAATGGAAAAAGAAAAAATACACTCTGTGAACGATGATGAAGTGGATCTGTATCAACTTATATCTATCATATGGCGAAGGAGAAATATTGCGGTTATGACCTTTCTTGTGTCTACCATTTTGGGCACTACAATAGCCTTTCTTTTACCTAATATCTATCAAGCAAGAGCTACTATACACTTGAATGTTGATTTATGGAAATATTATTTAGAGGAAGTAATTTCAAGCATCTCTCAAAATGAAAAGTTGTCTGTAATAGTACAATCTGATACTAAAAGTTCTAAAACTCAGGAACTAACACAATTTTTAGTATCCGCACTAAATGGATATGAATCTAGATTGAGAATTGCAAGAGAGCTGAAGGAAAAATATGGATTAGACTTAAATCTAAGTGATAGAAAAGATTTGGATAGAATTTATACTGTTCGCTTGGACAAAAATGGGGTGAACATAGTGTTAATCTCTGAAATGAAGGATAGAAAAATTGCTGAAGCCACAATAAAACTACTTATTGAGGAGCTTGATAGGAAGGCTAAGGAGTTTATATACGCATACTGTAGAAATGCTTATAAGGTGTGTGAAGAACACTATAGTATAGTTTTTGTAGAAGAGCCCTTTTCCTTTGATAAACCGGTAAAACCAAAGAGGGGTCTCATTATATCTGCATCAGCAATTTCTGGTCTTCTGCTTGGAATATTTTTAGCCTTCCTTTGGGAAGGATTGGCTCGGAGAAGGGATGAACTTAAAGCTAAGTCTAATCTTTCGATGTAGCCCATTGTGGCATCTTTTTACGAAGCAGTCTAAAGTATAAAAACACATAAAAAGAAGCATATAAGACAAAGCATAGGGCAAGCATAGGGCTTGAAGAGTGAAAGACAATTGCAGGAATTAGTGCAATTAGGTTGATAATCCACATAAATGTAGATGTGAGAGGGTTTCTGAATGGATGTTTTTTTGCTTTGAAAAACTTTTTTGTGTATATTTTGTAGACAAGCATGTGTAAGTGAAGACCGTCTGGTATCATGGGAGATAGCTTTCTCAAAATGGTTTTTCTATATACAGAAAAAAGCGTCTCCACTACTGGATAGCTATTAACCATAAGGGCAAACCATGGCGATACTTGTGGATTTCTCTCTACAAGCAAGATAGAAAGAGCACCAACGAGAAAACCAATTATATAGGCACCACCGTCTCCTAAGAATATAAGACCATAAGGATAGTTAAGCACAAAGAAGCCTATTATGGCAGAAACTATAAGGAGAGAAACATACAGGAGAGTTAGGTCATTGTGTTTGTAAGCTACGTAAGCTATGGCTAAAAGGTTTAGCACTGCGGTCATGCTGGCAAGCCCATTAAAGCCGTCTATTATGTTGTAGGCATTTACAAGACCTGCAAGGGCTATGGCGGTAAAGAGCAAAGAGAATACCTGCAGGGTAAAAAGATAGTCCACGTAAGGAATATCTACCTTTGAGACAGAAGAGCCAGTAAGGAATACAAAGGAAAGACCAGAGAGGAAAATTATGGCAAGTCTTTTTTTGGGGCTTAGGCTTTTGGTGAGGTCCTCTATTATGCCTGCAAGAAGGGCAGGCAGGGAGCTAAGGATTAAGAGGGCAAAAAGAGGAAAGAGGCTTTTATCTTTGAAAAATACAAGCGGTAGTGCAAGGCATAGGGATAGGAATATGGCAAGTCCACCAAGTCTTGGCGTGGGTTTTTGATGGAAGGTTTGGGGTCCTATGTGCAAGTGGTCGGTTATAAAAGTCCTTATCTTGTTAGAGAGCAAGACTATGCCAAGGTTAATGAAAAGCGAAACTAAGAAGGCAAAAACTAAGATTAATAGTTTTGACTCTTGCACATCAATCCCTCCCTCATACTTTCAACACCACCTTTCCAAAATGCCTTGATTCTTCTAAATACCTGTGAGCCTCCTGAGCCTCTTCCAGTGGAAAGACCTTGTCCACAACAGGCTTTAAAAGACCTCTTTCAAAAAGCTCCGTTATCTTAAAGAGGTCTGCCCTTGGACCCATATAAACGCCAAGTAGCTCTATTTCACGCACAAAGATATATCTTATGTCTATCTGTGTCTGTGAGCCTGTGGTAGTGCCAAAAAAGACCAACTTTCCACCTCTTTTTAGACACTCCACGCTTTTCCAAAAGGTTTGCGTTCCCACATGGTCTACCACTATGTCTACTCCTTCCTTAAAAAGCTCTCTGACCCTTTTGACCACATCCTCTTGGTAGTGGTTTATGACCATATCCGCACCAAGCTCAAGGCATCTTTTGGCTTTCTCCTCTGAGCCTGCGGTGGCTATAACAAAAGCTCCAAAGAGTTTTGCAAGCTGGATGCCTGCCACTCCCACACCAGAGGAGCCTCCCCATATGAGCACTCTGTGGTAAGGCTTTATGTGGGCTTTGTTAACCAGAGCGTTCCACACAGTCAAAAAGGTAAGAGGATAGCTACTTGCCTCTTCAAAGCTGAGGTTCTTTGGCTTTTTTATCACATTCCTTGCTGGGACGCTTATATACTGGGCGTAGCCTCCCTTTGACCTAAGACCTATAATGTCGTAATGCCTGCAGTGATTGTCCTGACCTGACTGACACTCATAACACACACCACAGGAAAGCCCCGGCGCCACCACCACCTCATCACCCTCTTTTATGTCCCTTACAAGACTTCCCACCTTTTCCACCACCCCGCTTATGTCTGAGCCAAGTATGTGAGGGAGCTCTGGCTTTATGGCAAGTGCTCCAGTTCTTACCCATATGTCAAGGTGGTTTAGGGCTACCGCCTTAACCCTTATGAGAACCTCGTCCTCTTTTATCTGAGGCTTGGGAAAGTCCTCCACAAGCCTTAGGTTCTCCACTCCACCAAAGTTTTCAAGAATAACCGCTCTCATGTTATGCTTATTATACTATGCGTATAGAGGATTTGAGAAACTCCGCTTGGAGGTTTAACGAGAGGCTAAACTTTGTAAAAAACAGAGGGCAGGTGCTTACAGAGGAATACGAGCATGTGGTAAAGGAGATAATCCAAAGAGTCCAAAAAGAGGGTGATAAGGCTATCATAGAATACACAAAGAGGTTTGATGGTCTTGAGCTCACTTCTGAGACTATGGAAGTCCCTTACGAGGAGCTTGAGAGGGCTTATAACGAGATAGAGGAAGATGTAAGGTCCGCCCTTGAGGTAGCCCATGAGAGGATAAGGAGGTTTCACGAAAGGCAGTTGGAGAGGAGCTTTTTCACAGAAGAGGAGGGTATTGTCCTTGGCAATAGGGTCTTACCCCTTGAGAGGGTGGGTATATATGTGCCTGGTGGGAAGGCGGCATATCCCTCTACGGTGTTAATGAACGCAGTGCCTGCGGTGGTGGCGGGTGTGGAAGAGGTTATTATGGTTTCTCCAAAGCCTAACCCCTATACCCTTGCCTCCGCCTTTATAGCAGGTGTAAGCAGGGTATACCAGATTGGTGGTGCTCAAGCTGTCGCAGGGCTTGCCTTTGGAACGGAAACCCTCCCCAAGGTAGATAAGATAGTAGGTCCTGGAAACATATTCGTAGCCCTTGCCAAAAAGCTCCTTTACGGCGTGGTGGACATAGACATGATAGCGGGACCCTCTGAGATACTCATAATAGCGGACGGTAGTGTAGACCCCAAGTGGACTGCCTCTGACCTTCTCTCTCAGGCGGAGCACGACGAGCTGGCGGGAGCTTTTATGATAACCACCGACGAAGAATACGCAAGGGAGGTCTCCCAATGGGTGGAAAAGCTCCTTGAGGACTTTCCAAGAAGGGAGATAGCCCAGAAGTCCATAGAGAGGTTTGGAACCATATTCCTTGTGGAAGACCTATACAAAGCCTGTGAGGTAGCAAACTACATAGCACCAGAGCATCTTGAAGTGCTTACAGAAGAGCCTTTTGCTCTGCTCCCTTACATAAAGCATGCGGGTGCGGTTTTTCTTGGCAAGTATGCAACAGAGCCTCTGGGAGATTATGTGCTTGGACCAAACCACACCCTACCCACAGGAGGGACTGCGAGGTTCTTCTCACCTCTTGGAGTCTATCACTTTCTAAAGAAAAGCTCTGTGATATACCTTTCTAAGGAGGGTTTTGAAAGGGTGGCGGACTATGCGGAAAGCATAGCAAAGGCGGAAGGGCTCTTTGCCCACTACTATGCGGTTAGAGTAAGGAGGGAGCCATGAAAAGACTGCTTTTGCTTTCCTTGCTTTTATCCTCCTGTGCTACCTTTGTCTGTCCTGAGGGAGAGGAGGTCAAAAGGACCTACTCGGAGTATAAATCCCCCAACTCCTATACCGCAGACCTTTCCCTTAGGTATGGTCTTTTGAGAATTCCCATAAGGGTCCAAAAGTCTGAGGGTAAGTTCCTCATAAGCGGTGAGGGTAGGACTGGAGAGATTTCTCTTAACAACCTGTGCGTAGCGGGTGCTTGTATAGACCTCCCTGTAAGTCCAGATGGTGTGATATTTGGCACGGTGCTAAGAGGCGATGAGAAGATGGCTTGTTCCTATTCTGGAGTTTCCTTTGAAAGGGATGATGGAGTGTTTAAGTCAAGGTATGTTTTCAAGGATGGAAGGCTTGCCTTGGCAGAGTTTTATGACACTAAAAGGGATAGGAAACTTACCCTTAACTACCTTGAGTGGTCAAAGGAAGGCTTTGCCAGAGCCATAAGGGTTCAGACAGAAGGTATAACCCTTACCCTCACTGTGGATAGCTTAAAATTTTAGCCATGTATCCCGTGCTTATAGAGATTTTTGGAATTAAGATATACACCTACGGCGTGCTTGTAGCCCTTGGTGCCCTTATTGCTTACTGGCTGGTGCTTAGGTTTGCAAAGAAGGAAGGCATAAACCCAAACCATGTGGAAAACACCCTTTTGCTTGCCCTCCTGCTTGGCATCCTTGGTGGAAGGCTCTCCTATGTGATAGAACATCCCGAGCATGTCCAAAGCCTTACGGATATTCTTTCCATATGGAACGGTGGTATGGACTTCTTTGGTGGTCTTGCAGGCGGAGTGGTAGGTGCGATCATTGGCATAATAAAATATCGCCTGCCCTTTTGGAAAACCGCAGACATGGCAGTGGTTGCCCTTAGCATAGCCCACGCTATTGGAAGGCTCGGATGCACTTCTGCGGGGTGCTGTTATGGAAAGCCCTTTCCCGTTGATGGCTCTGTGCTTCCGGGTATACACTTTTCAGACAAGTTTCCCTTCTTTTATGTGGTCTTCCCTCCCGGTGCGGTAGCACCCCCCTATATGCCTCTCTATCCCACTCAGCTTATGGAGTTTATGGGTTTAATGGCTATCTTCTTAGTTCTTCTCTTCGCCTATAGGAGAAAGCCCTTTGACGGCTTTGTCTTTTCCCTTTATATGCTTCTGTATGGCGTCCTTAGGTTTTTCCTTGAGTTTTTCAGGGGTGTGACGCCTCCCATAAGTGGCATAGGTCTCACGTGGAATCAGGTAGTTGCCTTGCTTATGATAGCCACCTCTATAGCTTTAGCCCTTTGGCTCTATAGGGAGGCAAGGCATGAAAAAGTGGCTTAAAAGGCTTTTGCTTTTTGGCATAATAGTTATGGTGCTTGGCTTTTTGGGGTCACTTCTTTCAAGGCTTCCAGTAGGCGACAGGGTAGCGGTCATAAAGGTAAAGGGTGCCATAATTGAACCAGATAGAATAGTTTCAAAGATACAAAAGGCAAAAGAGGACAAAAGCGTCAAAGCCCTCGTTCTCAGGGTAGACAGCCCCGGCGGTTCGGTGGGAGCCTCTCAGGAAATATACAGAGCCCTTGAGGACTTTAAAAGCTCTGGAAAACCCCTTGTGGTCTCCATGGGAAATGTGTCCGCCTCTGGAGGCTACTATATCTCCGCACCCGCAGACCTTATATTTGCCAACCCAGGGACCATAACAGGAAGTATAGGCGTGATAGTCCAACACACGGAGCTAAAGGACCTACTTGAAAAACTCGGCATAAGGACAACCGCCATAAAGACGGGAAAGTTTAAAGACACCTTGTCTCCCTTTAGAGACCTCACGCCAGAGGAGAAGGAATACCTCCAAAAGACCATAGAGGACGCTTACGAGCAGTTTCTCCAAGCCATATTGAAATACCGTTCAAAGAAGATAAGCGAGCAAAAACTTAGAGAAATAGCGGACGGAAGGGTTTTCACGGGCAGGGTAGCCAAAGAGCTGGGTCTTGTGGATGAGCTTGGAAACCTTCAAGATGCCATAAACAGGGCAAAGCAGATGGCAGGCGTGCCAGAGGCAAGGGTCTTTTATATGGAAGACAGGAGAGGCTTTATAAGAAAGCTCATGGAAGAGGGCTTTGAAGGTTTTGGAGGAGACTATCCTCTAATGCTTTACTATCTTATGAGATAAAGGCGTAGCCTCCGTAACCTACAACTCTTGCTGTATCTCCAGAACTATCTGCGGAAGTGCGGTAGTCTACAAGAACAGCCCTTAAGTTTTTCCTCCTTGCGTAGTCTAAAGCCCCTTCTATACCTCTTTTCCCACAGGCTTCGCATAGTTTACCCTTATCCTCATCTCCCTCCAAAATCCATGTATGACAATGACTATCAAGTTTCCTCGCGGTCTGGTCGTCGTAATAGTGGCTAAGGTCAGAGCTTATCACAAAAAGACATTCTCCATCGCAAAAGTGTTCAATCAAAGCTCTTATATCTTCCGCCTTTACTCTTCCGTAGACCACGGGGATAAGTAGAAATTCTCCTAAGGCAAGCTGAAGAAAAGGGAGCTGGACTTCAAGGGAGTGTTCCCAGAGATGGGGTTCGTCGTAAAAAAGCTCCTTCTTTTCCTTTGCGTAACTTTCAATACTTTCCCTGTCCACAAATACCTCTCCCAATGGTGTTTCAAAGGCTTCAAAGCTTCCAAAGGAATAACCTTTAAAGTCAAAAAAGTGGGAGGGACCTATAAGAAGAACTCTCTTTATAGGCTTTCCCCTTACCAAAGTGTAAACCTTCCCCGCAGTCTTCCCAGAATACTCATATCCCGCATGTGGCACCACAAGCCCTCTCACTTCTCCCCTTAACTCTATGCTTTCTTTCATAAGTTCCTCTATGTTTTTTCTCAACCTGTTTGGTTCTGAAGGATAAAAATAACCTGCAACCGCTGGTTTTCTTACCTTCATAGATTTAAATTTAAACCTGTGAGGGCTATAGCGTGGCTCAGCGAAAAAAGGAATGGGAAGATACTTTGTAAAGCCTGCTCTCAAAGATGTCTATTAGGTGAGGGAGAATATGGAAAGTGTGGAGTTAGGGTAAAAGAGGGTGATAATCTCTACCTTACTGTTTACGGTCTTGTATCCGCTATAAACGTAGACCCCATAGAGAAGAAGCCCCTTTACCACTTTCTACCATCCACGAACAGCCTTTCTATAGGCACGGTAGGTTGTAACTTTTCCTGTCAGTTCTGTCAAAACTGGGAAATCTCCCAGTATCCTAAAACGCATCATCATGAAGTTTTTGGCAAGGAGCTAAGTCCAGAAGATATTGTGAGGCTTGCGGAGCTTTACAAAACGCCTTCCATATCTTATACCTATAACGAACCGGTTATTTTCTTTGAGTTTGCTTACGATGTGATGAAGTTGGCAAAAGAAAGGGGAATAAGAAATATATTCGTTACAAGCGGATACGAAACGGAAGAAGCCATAGATATAGCCCTTCCTTACCTTGATGCCATGAACGTAGACCTCAAGTCCTTTTCCGATGATTTCTACAGAAATATATGCGGGGCAAGGTTAAAACCAGTCTTAAGGACCATTGAATACGCCTTTAAAAAGGGTATTTGGATTGAGATAACTACCTTGCTGATACCGGGCTACAACGACACAGATGAAGAGATAAGACAAATAGCCAGGTTTATAGCGGGGCTTTCAAAAGATATACCTTGGCATATATCTAGGTTCTTCCCCGCCTATAGGATGCTCCATGTCCCTCCTACGCCAGTAAGCAGTTTGAAAAAAGCCTATGAGATTGGCAAAGAGGAAGGTCTTAACTTTGTTTATGTGGGAAACTACTGGAACGAAGACCTTGAATCTACCTATTGTCCTAACTGTGGTAAAAAGGTAATAGAGAGGTTTGGTTATAGCACAAGGAATCACCTGAGAGAGGGAAGGTGTCCCAATTGCGGATATCAGTTAAAGGGTGTGTGGCAATAAACGTGTCCGGGGGGACTTGAACCCCCGACCTTGGGTTCCGGAGACCCACGCTCTATCCAGCTGAGCTACGGACACTCAAGAGAATATAATATACCTATGTTTAGAGAGAGGGTCAAAAGTTTTCACTTCGTAGGTATAGGCGGAATAGGCATGAGCGGTATAGCCCAGATACTCCTTGAGATGGGCTATGAGGTCTCTGGCTCGGACATAAGGGAAAACAAAAACACGGAGCTTCTCAGGAAAAAGGGTGCAAGGGTCTACATAGGACATTCAGAAAAAAACTTAGAGAGGGCTCAAGTGGTGGTTTACTCCTCTGCGGTCTCTGAGGACAATCCAGAGATAAAAAAAGCCAAGTCTTTAGGCATTCCTGTTATTCCTCGTGGGGAGATGCTTGCAGAGCTCTTTAGGCTTGGGGAAGGTATAGCGGTATGCGGTTCTCATGGCAAGACCACGACCACTTCCATGATAGCCCATGCCTTTCATGAGGCGGGGTATGACCCTACTGTCCTTATTGGGGGTGTGCTCCAGAGGTTTGGCTCTAATGCTAAACTTGGCAAGGACAAGCTAATAGTTTCTGAGGCAGATGAAAGCGACGGGAGCTTTTTAAAGCTCTTGCCTACCGTGGCGGTGATAACCAACATAGACAAGGAACACATAGGCTTTTATAGGGATATTGAGGAGATAAGGCAGGCTTTTTTGAGGTTTGCGGATGCGGTGCCCTTTTATGGCTTTGTGGTAATTAACGCAGATGACGAAAACTGCAGGTGGGTTATAGAGAGAACCCATAGAAGGGTAATAACCTTTGGGCTAAGAGAAGGTGCCAACTATACCGCAAGAGAGCTTAGGCTCATAGAAGGAAGGTATGCCTTTGAAGTTTGGCACGAAGAGCAAAGGCTCGGTGAGGTGCATCTTGGTGTGCCGGGTAAACATAATGTCTATAATGCCCTTGCCTGTATCTCCGTCTGCCATAGTGCCGGTTTGGGCTTTGAGGATATAAAGAAATCCCTCGAGAGCTTTAGGAATGCGGAAAGAAGGCTTGAGCTAAAAGGATACTTTCATGGTGCACCCGTCTACGATGACTATGGGCATCACCCAACGGAGATAAAGGCTGTCTTAAGTGCGGTTAGGGACATGCATCCTGAAAGGAAAATAATTTTGGCTTTCCAGCCTCATAGGTACTCAAGAACCTTTCACCTTTTTGAAGACTTTACACAGGTCCTTAAAGGGGCAGACCTATGCCTTGTTACGGATATATATCCTGCTGGTGAGGAGAACCTATACGGGGTGAGTGCAAAAGAGTTAGCATTAAAATCCAATGCCATATACTGCCCTACAAAGGAGGACCTCTTTGAAGCACTTGAGGAAAGGATATCTGAAGGGCACGTAGTCCTCTTTATGGGTGCGGGTAGCATATCCAAGTGGTGTGAAGAGTTTCTGGCACTCAAGAGGGCATGAAGGGTCTTTCTGGAAAGGAATGGGTGCTTTTGAGCAAACTTATAAAGCCAGAGGAGGCTTTGTCTCGAAGGCTTGGAGGATTAAAGGCTCAGCTTCTTGCTAACAGGAACTTTGGGGAGGAGTTTCTTGAAAGTAGGCTCAATAAACTAATTCCACCCTTTGGTATTCCAAATATATATGAGGCAGTTGAACTCATTGGGTCTTATGTAAAAAAGGGTCGTAGGATAGTAATCTTTGGGGATTACGATGTGGATGGTATAACGGGCACCGCCATACTTTATGACCTTTTGAAAAAAGCGGGTGCAAAGGTTGTCCCCTTACTTCCCTCAAGAAAGAGAGGCTATGGGCTTACGAAGGAACTTGTCATAAAGCTAAGCAGGTATGCGGACCTTCTCATAACGGTGGATAACGGAAGCACTGCGGTAGAGGAGCTAAGCCATGCAACCATACCCACCATTGTGCTTGACCATCATAACATAAGCGAGATTATGCCAAAGGCTCTTGTAGTAAACCCAAAGTTAGGAGAAGGAAGAGAACTAAGGGAAATATCCTCCTCCGGGCTTGCCTTTTATATGTCTGCACTCCTTAGGAAAAGTTTAGACCTTGACTTGGACGTGCGTCATTACCTCCATTTTGCCTCTATGGGGACTGTTGCAGATGTTATGCCCATGAACTTGGTAAATAGGATAATCGTCTCAAACGGCATAAGGCTTTTGAACCATGTCCTAAGGGGTGAGTTTCACGCACCGGGCATAAGGCTTTTGATGGAAAGGGCGGGCATAAGGGATGAAGTAAGCTCAAGGGACATAGCCTTTTCTTTGGCACCTCGCTTAAACGCTCCTGGTAGGGTTGCCAAGCCCTATGTTGCTCTCAAACTACTTCTTGAAAAAGATGAAGATAAGGCGAGAATGCTCGTAGAAAGGATAGACAAGCTAAACCAACAGAGAAGACAGCTAAGCCATTTAGCCTTGGAGAAGGCTATGGAGCAGGCTATTGTTCAAAAAGAGAAGAGCGTCATTATAGTGAAACTTGAGGACTGGGCTGGTGGCGTTGCGGGCATAGTGGCAGGAAGGCTCGCAAACATGTTTACAAAACCCACAGTGGTAATATCCGTAGGCAAAGAATATTCAAGTGCATCTGTTAGAGGAACAGAGGGTATGGACGTGCATTCTGTCCTAAAAAAACTGTCCTATCTCTTCATAAAATGGGGTGGACATTCTACCGCAGCAGGCTTCACCATAAGGACAGAAGACATACCTCACTTTGAAAGCCTTGCAAGGCTTCTTTTCTCAGAGATTACCTCAGAGGAGGGTAAGCTATACATAGACATGGACCTTCCCTTGGGCTATGTGAACCAAGAGCTTTTTGACGCTATAAGAGACCTTGAGCCTTACGGTGAAGGCTTCCCAGAACCCCTCTTTATGTCAGAACCTTTGAACCTTAAGCCTATAGGCGATAACGGAGAGAGATTGATCTTGAAGTCGGACCGCTTTAACCTAATCTCTTGGGATAGCACTATAAACAAAAAGGTCTACGCCCTTACTTCAAGACCCAGAAGAGTAGTCTATCAGCTAGACAGGAGAAGACCCAATACACTTCTGCTTGTGGATGTGGAGGCTTAGATGGCTCTTGGAAGAGGTCATGATTTTGTAAATCTCCTTGCACTTCCTGCTTGCCTATACTTTGTCCCAAGGGAGTTCTTTCTTCCCTTTGTGGGAGGCTACCTTGTGGGGACTTTTCTTCTTTCTCCAGACCTTGACCTTCCTCGCTCAAAACCCTCCAAGAGATGGAAGACACTGAGATTTATATGGAAACCCTACCAAGCTCTTTCAAAGCACAGAGGGACATCTCATGTTCCAATTCTTGGAACTTTTCTTAGGCTTACATACTTCTTGTTGGTGGTTATGTTTTTCTACTTTGTCCTACTTGGTGTCTCCTCTAAGTATATGCCTGAGATTAAAGAGCTTCTCCTTAGCTTTGACCCCTTTGAACTTTTCTCAAAGCTCGCCAAAAGGGAAGAGGTCTTCTACTTTGCCCTTGGCGTGGTTCTTTCTGAGGTTTTTCATGTTTCCCTTGACCTTTTGACCAGCAGGCTTAAAAGGTTTAAAATATAGATGTGAGACTTCTAATACTTGCCTCTGAATCAAAGAGGAGGGTTCAGATACTTAGTATGCTTGGCTTTAAGTTTTTGGTAGTACCTTCTTATTTGGAGGAGAAACATCATAACAAACCCATACTCACCGCAAGAAGGCTTGCCTTCAAGAAGGCTTTTACCGTTTGGAAGGACTACAAGTTTGCCACCGTTTTAGGAGCGGATACCATAGTGGTCCTCGGGAGGGAGGTCCTTGGAAAGCCAAAGGACAAAGAGGAGGCCATAGGAATGCTTCGCAAGCTCTCCGGAAAGTGGCACAGGGTTATAACGGGTGTTTCTATCATATCTCCAAAGGGGAGGTATACCTTCCATGATACCGCATGGGTAAAATTTAGAGCTATGAGTTTGAAGGATATTGAAGAGTACGTAGAAACAGGAGAGCCTATGGATAAGGCAGGAGCCTATGCGGTTCAAGGCATGGGTGCAAGGTTTGTGGAAAGGATTAAGGGAGACTTTTACACAGTTATGGGTCTTCCTGCAAGCAAAACCTACGAGGTGCTTAAAAGTGTTTTGGATTAGCCTGTTTATAGTGTTTTTGTGTGGCTGTTCTGCAGTGGTAAGCAGGGAGGACAGCAAAATGGACATAGGCGGTGGAATGCAGATACAGATACAGCACAGGAGGTAAGCCATGCCATTAAAAACAGGTGATAGAGCAAAGCCCTTTGAGCTTCCCGACAAGGATGGGAACTTCTACTCCCTTGAGGACCTTCAGGGCTACAAGCTCCTTGTATTTTATAAGGTTACCTGCGGTGCCTGTCAGCTTACGTTACCCTTTGTAGAAAGGATCCATAGATTATACGGGGACAAGGTGGCTGTGCTGGGCATAGCCCAAGACCCAGAGCATGCGGTGGAAGATTTTGCCAAAACCTACAGGCTAAGTTTTCCACAGCTCATAGACCATCCTGACTACGGTGTCTCTGTGGACTACGATGTGCAGGTGGTGCCTACCATATTCCTGATAGACCCAGAGGGTTTCATAGAGTTTGTAAGCCACTCCTTTGTAAAGGCTGAGCTTCAGAGGCTCACAGAGAGGTTGGCTCGTATAGCCCAGGCACCCTTTGAGGACATCTTTGCAGGTCAACGCGTGCCTGAGCTAAAGCCTGGCTGAGGCTCAAGAAGTAGGCGTTAGGTTAACGCTATGAGCTGTGATAGGCTAAAAGAGGTGGAAGAGAGAATTCAAAGAGCCTGCGAGCACGCAGGGAGAAGGAGAGAGGAGGTTCTACTCCTTGGAGCCTCCAAGTCTGTGCCTTCAGAAAAACTTAGGAATTTCTTCCACTGTGGTCTTAGAGCCTTTGGAGAAAACCGCGTCCAAGAGTTTTTGAAAAAATACGAAGACCTAAGAGACCTGCCCGTAGACTGGCACTTCATAGGGAGGCTCCAGAGCAACAAGGTAAAATACATCATAGATAAAATAAGCCTTATACATTCCCTTGACAGGGAAAGCCTACTGGAAGAGATTCAAAACAGAGCGGGCAGGCTTGGAAAAGTTCAAGAGGTTCTCATAGAGGTCAATGTGGGCGGTGAGGAGACAAAGGGAGGCGTTGAGCCTGAAAATCTGAAGGAATTCTTTGAGAAATGCCTAAGGGCTAAAAATGTAAAACCTCTCGGGCTTATGTGCATACCCCCCTATAGAGAAAACCCCGAGGAGGTGCGACCCTACTTTGCACTTCTGAGAAGTTTAAGAGACCAGTTAGAGCAAGAGTTTGGTCTCAAACTGCCTCACCTCTCCATGGGCATGTCCTACGACTTTGAGATAGCGATAGAAGAGGGGGCAACTATCGTAAGAATTGGCACTCTACTCTTTGGAAGCCGGGTTTAAATAAACCTCCCTCACTGGGAAAGGTATCTTTATGCCCTCTTGCTCGTATCTTTTCTTTAGCCTCTTTATAAACTCATGCCTCAGAAGGTGCTGGCTTCCGAAGTCCTTTGCTCTAAGTATCACATTAAAGTTTATAAAAAAATCTCCAAAGGCAGTAAGACGTATCATTGGCTCAAAGTCTGGCACTCCACCTTCTACTTCTTTTTGCACCTCCCTTGCCACTTCAAGAGTAACCCTTTCTACCTTTTCTAAATCGCTGTCATAAGAAACACCAACAGGCACTATTACACTCATTTCTGGCTGAGGCATGTGGAAGTTTGTGATTATGGAAGTGGAAAGTTTAGAGTTCGGCACTATTATAAGGTTGTTTGCAGGCTGACGCAGAATTGTGTTTCTCCATGTTATGTCCTCTACAAAGCCTTCTTCACCACTTTGAAGCCTTATGTAGTCTCCTACCTTTATTTGCTTTGTTGCTAATATATGAAAGCCTGCAAAAAGGTTCTCAAGGGTATCCCTGAGAGCCAGAGCTACCGCCAAGCCACCCACACCAAGTGCAGTGAGAATAGGCGTTATGGCTACGCCGATCTTATCAAGGGCTATGAGCACTCCCACCACAAGAATAACAACACGAGAAACCTGAACCACAAGGGAAGTGGCAGGAAGGTCTTCTCTGTATCTGTTTATGTATAGTCTAAGAAAGCCACCTACCAGTCTTGATACGAAGAGCGCGAAGGAAATAATAAAAAGAACCCATAGGGCTTTATCCTTAACTAAGACGATACTCTTAGGTAGTTTTAGCTCCTCTGAAACCAGATATAAGGCGACCAGAAAGGACCAAAGGGTAGGTATATACCTAAGAGAGTCTATTAAAACCTTATCCCAACCCCAAGGGCTCTTTTCTGATAATTTTCTTAACTTATAAAACACAAACCTCTCTACAAAGAGACCCAACGAAGGAACGAGTATAAGTATTAAAAGAAGTACACCGTAGGTTTTTAAGAGGCTCATAGAGTAAATTTTAGATTAAAAGGCGGGCAGAGCCCGCCAAAAACTTTTAGATGTAGTTCCTTGCTATGATAATAAGCCCTGTGCCAACAAAGACTATAGCCCAAAGTATCACTATAAACACAGATACTTCACCAAGATGATGTTCTGTCTCGCTTGCCTGATATACTTCACCTTTTGGTGTTCTCCCTGCCTTATAAGCCATCCACCAAGCGTAGGCGTAGAGTATAAGACCTGTCAGAGTTGTTCCTAAGAAGAGCATTGGGCTAAGCCATTCAAGGTTCACCTTGTATTCGTATATGGAGTATCCAAAACGTACGGTAGAGGCGACCCTGAGGTATTCTCTAAAGACCGCTATAAGAAGAGTTGCCACCGTGCCAGCAACGAGAGAAGGAATTGCCATACCAATGGGGTTCTTTTGGGCTATGAATATAACACCCGCACAGAGCAGTAGTCCAAGGACAGAAAGCCATGCAAAGATGCTACCCTTCGCGTTCCAATCTGCTGGAACGGAGAATATGTAAAGCACATGGAAGACTATCCAGCCAGCACCACCCATGAGAGCAAGCTTTGCACCAAGTTTTGCAGAAAAGTTTACATAGTCCCTTTCAAACTCTGGTCTTTTTCCAAAATACCAAGCGTATAGCATCATAAAGACGCCAATAACGGAAATAGCAGGAAACACAAGAAAGGCAAGGTATCTGAATATGTTAAAGGCGTATATACCCCAACCAGTGTGGTTCATGGTGGTTCCGCCAGAGGTATACCACTCTACCCACTTTTCTGGATAGAGAGCCTGGTAGTTAACCACATGGATTATAAAGCCCACTAAGAGCAAGAAGATAACACCACCTATAGAAAAAAGGGTGGCAATCTGTGGTTTCATCCTTGTAAAGTATGCACCCCATATAAGATAGTAGCCGATAAGCAGGGAAACTATGAACATAATATACCAGCTTGCAGATAGGTTAGCGGATGCATACCAAAGTGGGTCGTAGATGACTTGATAAAACAGCAGAGGTGCTACTCCCAACACTATAGCCAAAGATACAGAGACCTTTGAAAGCTCAAGCATAGCCTTTGCAAGCCTTTGGTGGTTTGGGTCTTTTCTTGTAAAGCCGTATATGGCATAGAAAAGTCCACCTATGGAAGTCCAAACAAAGACTATGTGGAGAGCCCAGGTGAGCACTTGCAGTATTTGCATAACCACTGGGAAGAAAGGTGCACCTGCAGGGTCAGCCATGGCTTTTAGCATAGCGGATACATCCGCGAGGGACTGCCCTGCGAAGGCAAGCCTGCCACCAAGTAGCATGAGAGCCAATACACCGAGCAATAACCACCTTGTTAGGTTTTGATAGGCCACCATGCTCATGTCCACACCTCCTTATTTATGAGCTTGAATGCTGGAAGTTGGCACTTCTATCTTGGCGGAGACTCTGCCACCCTTTGAGACCATGTCCGCTATGTAGGCTGAAAGGGCTCGGAGCTCTTCGTCCTTACCCACAAAGTAGGGCATGTATGCGGGATGGGCTTGAGGAGTAAGGTAGTTGGAGAGGAAACCATAAACTGCATCCTCTGAAGTCATACCTTCAAACTTTTTGGCAAAGGGTCTGAGACCAGAAGCTCCTGTCACGTTGTGGCATCCAGAGCATTGGAGTATGGCTATCGCCTTTCCTGCCATTATCTTGTTTTCGGGTGTTATGGTCTTTAGACCCTCTGGCACGAAGGGGTTAACTTTGAGAAAGCCCTTTTCTTTAATGGTATCCACCTCAGACTTTATACCTTTGGCTGGCACGTCTCTGGCGATAATCTGGTTGACCCACACAAATTCACCAGCCACATAGGGCTTGCGGATGGTTTCCCTTATTTTCTCCTCTGGATATACACCCATGAAGAATATGAGTGCATATATGGGGTATGCGATATAGGGTCTTGCAACAGTTGGCTTTATGGAAGTGAGCACAAAGTGTGCAAGGAGGACAAGAAGTATGCCGAATATTAGAGCGTAATACCACTTTGGCACTATTCCAGCAAGCATTATGAGGCTTCTTTCTGGTAGTGTGGAAACATACCATCCGAAGAACATAGTCCCAAAGACAAGACCACCTATACCCCAGTAGGACATGGTCTTGACTATGCTCTTGTATACGTTCTCAGGCACGTCCTTTTTCATAAGGCTTGCAATAACTATGCCGATAGTGCCCGCTATAGCAAACATGAAGGAGCTTCTCATAAGAAGGTGTGGGAAGTAGTTCTTGTTATAAAAAGCGTCAAGGATGTTTCCTGTGGTAAACCACTTCTCATGACCCGGTGAGAGCATAAAGGAAAGGATGCCTACGATTATATACATGGTTGCCCAAGAGCCTATGGCAAAAGTCCAAGCAAGCCTTAGCCAACTCTTTTGGTCTATCCTGCCAAGGGTGTAATAGAGTATATAGACCAGCGTCACCTCAGCCACGAACCATATCCACTCTGCAGCCCAGACCCAAACGAAGTTGTGTATAAGGGCAGATATACCTCTGGGGTTTGCCACTGTGGCGGAGAACCATATGCCAGGACCGGTTATAGAACCAGAGACATAAGAAAATACCAAGAGTGCCAACAGATACCTTTTGATGTAGTCGTAGATCTGCGGGATGTTTTCTCTATAGGCTTTTGTGGCAAGGTATGCCAGCAAAATGGAGGCACCCACTGATGTGTGGGATGCCATGACGTGAATGGTGGCGATAATGGCGATGACCGTGGCACTGCCTATGGTAGGCACATACCACATGGGTTGAAAGCCAAGCACATCCATGTTCGCACCTCCTGTGCGGTTTTAACTTGAAGTTAACATTTAATATAACATGACTTTTATCATTGTCAAGGGTCTGAGGCTTTTTTGATAAGTTGTGCTTATAATTTCATAAAGGAGGCTTATGAATGAAGAAGGTTGTGATACTTGGTGGTGGTGTAGGTGGTGTGGAGTGTGCCATACATTTGAGAAAATACCACTTTGATGTAGAGCTGGTATCTGACAGGGACTTTTTGTATATCTACCCCACATCCATATGGCTACCCACGGGCGAGGCAAAGTTGGAAAATGTTAGTATTCCACTGAAGGATATTGCTAAGGCTCATGGCTTTAAGTTTGCAAAGGGTAAGGTGGTAAAGGTGGACGCAGAAGGCTTTGTCTTTGAAGATGGCAGGCAGGTGAGGGACTTTGACTATCTTGTGGTAGCCCTTGGACAGAGCAAGCTAAAACAGGAAGGAATAGAACACACCTACTCCATATGCTCCTCGCCAGAAGAAACTATGAAATACAAGGAGAAACTTTGGGAACTTCTGCGGAAAGGCTCAGGCAGGTTAGCCTTTGGTTTTGGAGGAAATCCCAAGGCAAAGGAAGCAGTAAGAGGTGGTCCAGTTTTTGAACTACTTTTTAACGTAGATACGCTCCTCAGAAGACGCGGCGTAAGGAATAACTTTGACCTTGCATTTTTTGCACCTATGCCAAGACCGGGGGAAAGACTTGGGGAGAAGGCTTTAAAGCTAATGGATTATATGTTTAAGAAGAGAAACATAAAGGTTTACACGGGCAAAAGGATAGTCAGGTTTCTACCCTATGGGATTGAGTTGGAAGATGGAACTCTTATAGAATCTAACCTTACTCTTTTTGTGTCCGGCGGAGATGGACACCCTGCTATAAAGGAAGGAAACCTACCAAAGACTGAGGCAGGATTTGTAAGGATAGACGGACATTGCAAGGTGGAGGGGTTGGAAAAGGTTTATGCCATAGGTGACTGTGCCAACATAGAAGGACCCGAGTGGAAAGCGAAACAGGGACATCTCACCGAGGCTATGGCACGCATATGTGCAAGACATATGGCATACAAGGAAGGGCTTACTACAAAAGAACCAGAAACATACCACGAGCATATAAATATTCTCTGCTTGATGGATACGGGAGATGGCGGAGCCTTGGCTTATAGGAGCAATAGTAGAGCTTTGCTGTTGCCCATGCCCTTGTTGGGACATTGGCTTAAGAAGGCTTGGGGAATTTATTACGGACTTTCAAAACTTGGCAAAATTCCACAGATTTTATAATAGGCTTTGTTGTGGAGAGGCGTGCAGGCATACTGCTCCACATAAGCTCTCTTCCCTCTGACTTTGGCATAGGAGACCTTGGACCCAACGCCTACAGGTTTGTAGACCTTTTGGTGGAATCTGGTCAAAGCCTTTGGCAGGTTTTACCCCTTAGCCCCACAGAGTTGGAGCATGGAAACTCACCCTACTACTCTTCTTCTCTCTTTGCAGGAAACCCTCTATTTATAAGCCCAGAACTTCTATACGAGGAAGGTCTGATAGACAGACGGACCCTTGAGAGCCTAAGGGTAGAGCCCTCCGATAGAGTAGACTACGAGAGGGTTTACGCCCTAAAGGCACATATGCTGGAAAAGGCTTTGGAAAACTTCAAGGAGAGCCAAGAGTTTTACCTTTTTTGCCAAGAGCAGGCATACTGGCTTGAGGACTATGTTAGATTTAACCTAATAAAGAAAAAACTTAAAAAGTCTTGGTGGGAATGGAAACAGTTGCCAGAGCTTTCAGAGAAGGAGGTTCTAAGAGAAAAGGTAGTCCAGTTTCTTTTCTTCAAGCAATGGAAGGCTTTAAGAACCTACGCCAACTCAAAGGGTGTGAGCCTTGTGGGAGACCTACCCATATACCCTGCACCAGACAGTGTGGATGTTTGGGCAAACAGAGAGATATTCAAGCTAAGAGAGGATGGACTTCCAGAGGTGGTGGCTGGCGTGCCACCCGACTACTTTTCAAAAACGGGACAGCTTTGGGGAAACCCCGTATACAGATGGGACAGGCTAAAGGAAAGGGCTTTTGACTGGTGGCTTTTGAGAATAAGGCATGCCCTTGAGCTTTTTGACTTTGTAAGGCTTGACCACTTTAGAGGCTTTTGTGCCTTTTATCAAGTTCCCTATGGAGAAAAGACCGCAGAAAGAGGCTGGTGGGAAAAAGCAGAGGGCTATAGTCTTTTTGAAACTATAAGAAAAGAGTTTCCACACATGCCTTTTATAGCGGAAGACCTTGGCACAATAGACCAAGAGGTTCATAGCCTAAGAGACCACTTTGGACTGCCGGGAATGAAAGTCTTAGCCTTTGCCTTCTTTGACAAAAACTCAGACCACCTGCCTCATAACCACACCTATAACTCTGTGGTCTACACCACCACCCATGACAACATGCCTATAAGAGGATGGTTCTTTGAGGAATTAAACGAGTGGCAGAGGGCAAGGGTTTTAGACTATCTTGGATACACACCTGAGAGCATAAGCCATGCACTTGTTAGACTTGCTTACATGTCTGTGGCAAAGTATTGCGTAATTGCTATGCAAGACCTACTTGAGCTCGGACAAGAGGCAAGGATGAACACTCCTGCCAAGCCAGAGAGCAACTGGGAGTGGAAGTTAAGGGAAATGCCAAATAGAGAGCTTTGGGAGTGGATTGGTTTGTTGTGCGAGCTATATGGGAGGGGTTAAAATTTCTACATTATGCTTGAAGAAATCCAAAACAAGCTAAAGGCTTTGGGCTATGGTGGTTTCTACACGTGGTATGACCCGCCGGGGACTTATTACGACTGGCATACGCATCCGGAGGATGAGGTAAGATATGTGCTGGAGGGTGAGATAACTATAGGGACTGAGGAAGGTGTGTATCATTTAAAGGCTGGGGATATGTTAGAGGTAAGGGCGGGCACGAGGCACTGGGCAAGAACCGAAAGGGGCGTGAAGTATATCTGTGGACGTAGAAGGGTGTTAAAATAAAAGGGGTGAAGGGATTTGTTGAAAGGGCTATAAGGGAAAGGATAAAGGAGCTGTACTCCTTAGAGCTTGACTCTTTTAGCCTTGAGCCACCAAGGGAAGAAGGCTACGGAGACTATGCCACCAACGTAGCCTTTTTGCTCTCCAAGTTTCTTAGGAAAAACCCACAGGAGATTGCTCAAGAGCTGGCGAGCAAGCTCTCAAACCACCTAATGACTGCAGAGGCGGTCAAGGGCTTTGTAAACATAAGGCTCAGCGAGGAGTTTGTGAGGGAAGAGTTCAAAGGGCTTCTCACAAAGGGGCAAGACTACTTCTTTGAGCCTGTGGAAAAGCCTATGTATATTCAAGTGGAGTTTGTAAGTGCCAACCCTACTGGTCCTTTACATGTGGGACATGGAAGGGGTGCGGTAGTAGGCGATGTGCTTTCAAAGGTTCTCCAAAGGTTTGGACACAAGGTCCTAAGGGAGTATTACATAAACGACGCAGGCAATCAGGTCTATATGCTTGGGCTTTCTGTCCTGCTTAGATACTACGAGCTTTTTGGAAAGGAAGACCCAGGGCTAAGGGAGGTCTTTGAAAGGGAGGGCTACAAGGGCAAATACATAAAAAGGCTCGCCAAAGACTTAAGGGCTTTTTACGGAGAGGAGCTTTTAGACCTTGAAAGGGAGAAGGCTATAGACCTTTGCAAAGAGTATGCTCACAGGAGACTTCTGGAGGATATTAAAGAGACCCTTGAGCTTTTGGCTGTGGCCTTTGATAGTTGGTTTAGCGAGAGAAGTCTTTATGAGAGGGGTCTTGTGGAGGAGGTTATGCAAAGGCTAAGGGAGAAGGGCCACCTATACGAAAGGGACGGTGCCTTGTGGTTCAAAAGCACAGATTTTGGAGATGACAAGGATAGGGTAGTTAGAAAATCCGATGGCTCTTGGACCTACTTTGCCTCAGACATAGCCTATCATTACCAAAAGTTCCAGCGAGGCTTTGACAGGGTTATAAACCTTTGGGGTGCGGACCATCACGGATACGAAAGAAGGCTTATAGGTGCTCTAAAAGCTCTTGATGTTCCAGAAGATTGGCTGAAGGTGGAGTTTGTCCAGATGGTTAGGCTCATGAGCGGTGGTCAAGAGGTGCGTATGTCCAAAAGGACTGGCGAGTTCATTACCCTGCAGGAGCTTATAGAAGAGGTGGGAAAGGATGCGGTAAGGTTTGTTTTTCTTACAAGGGACAGTGATACGCCTTTGGACTTTGACATAGACCTTGTAAAGAAAAACACCACAGAAAACCCCGTCTTTTATGTGCAGTATGCCCATGCAAGGATAAGGGGAGTCTTTAGAGAGGTCAAGGAAAGGTATGGCATAGACCCAGACAAGGAAGACCTAAGAGGATACCTGCATGGGCTGTCTGAAGAAGACCTTAAACTGATTAAAAGGTGTCTATATATGAAAGATACCTTTGAGGCGGTAGCCAAGACCTTCTCTCCTCACCTTATAACTTACTCGCTCCTTGAGCTTGCAAGGGAATTTCACCACTACTACAACCACCACAGAGTAATGGTAGAGGACAAAAACCTTATGCTCTTGAGACTTGCCCTCTTTAAGGGTGTGGAGATAACTCTAAGGACTGCTTTTGAATTGCTGGGAATAGAAGCTCCTGAGAGGATGTAGGTTTTCTCCCTTTGCTACACTTACCGCAAGTGTATAGAGTTGGTCGTTAGAGAGAAGAAGCTCCTGTCCGTTTATCTCCATGAAATATTCAAACACTACTACCGCAGTTCTCTTATTGCCGTCAACAAAAGGATGGTTTTGTATGAGTTTTGAAAAAAGATTAAAGCCAAGAGAAAAAAGGTCATTTTCACCCTCGTATTCCTTTTTATTAATCACGGAGGCTATCGCAGATTCTACGAGGTTTCTATCCCTTACTCCAAAAACTCCCTTATGCTCTTGCATTATGACCCTATTAATCTCCACCACTTCCTCGGTGGTAGGTAGTATGAGCTCCTTTTCTGAGAGTTTTAGAAGAAGCTCTTTCCTGCGTTCAAGGATGTTAGAAACCCTCTTATAAAAGAGTGGACTAAATTCCATGGTTTAAAATATAAGCCATGAAGCTAACTGTAGTTGGAGGAGGATACGTAGGGCTTACAACGGGCGTGTGCTTTGCACACCTTGGGCACGAGGTTATGGTGGTGGAGAAAATCCCTCAAAAGGTGGAGCTCCTGAAGGCTGGTAAGTCACCCATTTATGAGCCGGGACTTGAGGAGCTTATGCATGAGAGTCTAAGTTCTAATAGGCTAAAATTCACCACGGACCTGAAGGAAGGGCTTGAGTTTTCTGATGTGATATTTATCTGTGTGGGGACGCCACAAAGACCTGATGGCTCTGCGGACCTTTCACAGGTGGAAGAGGTGGCAAGGGAAACCGCAAAGCTCATGACCTCTTATAAGCTCCTCATAGAAAAGTCCACCGTTCCAGTAAACACACACCAGCTTATAAAAAAGACAGTGCAAAGATACATAAAAAGTCCAGATATACCCTACGATGTGGCGTCAAACCCTGAGTTCCTTAGAGAAGGCTCCGCCATAGAGGATTTTCTCAAACCTGATAGGATAGTGGTGGGAGTGGAAAGCGAAAGGGCAAAGAAGATATTTGAGGAACTCTATAAAGACTTTAACTGTCCCATAATCTTTACAGACCCAGCTACCGCAGAACTTATAAAGCATGCAAGCAATTCCTTCCTTGCTATGAAAATATCCTTCATAAACATGGTCGCAGACCTCTGCGAAAAAACTGGTGCGGACATAAAGCTGGTTGCGGACGGTATGGGCTACGATAAACGCATAGGAAGGGATTTTCTCAATGCAGGCATAGGCTATGGAGGTTCTTGCTTTCCAAAGGATGTGAAGGCTTTTATAAGGATAGCTCAAGACTACGGGCTTGACTTTGGACTTTTGAGGGAGGTAGACAGGATAAACCAAGAAAGACCCATAAGGTTTGTGGAGAAGGTAAAGAGGGTTCTTTGGAGCGTTAAAGACAAAAAGCTGGCGGTTTGGGGGCTTGCCTTTAAACCAAACACGGATGACATAAGAGAAGCACCATCCATAAAGATAGTGGAAATGCTACTAAGGGAGGGTGCAAAACTTTCCCTTTATGACCCCAAGGCTATGGAGAACTTCAAACTCCTCTTTCCGGAAGGTAAGGGCATAAGCTATGCAAAAGACCCTTATAGTGCGGTAGAAAATGCGGAAGCCCTGCTTATACTTACAGAATGGGAAGAGTTTAAAAAAGCGGACTTAAAAAGGGTAAAGAGCCTTATGGCTTTACCCATTATAGTGGATGGCAGAAATGTATACGAACCACCGGAGGTAAGGGCTTTAGGCTTTGAATACTACCCTGTGGGAAGATGAGGGTTTTGATAACCGGCGTGGCAGGCTTTATAGGTTCGCATCTTGCGGAGAGGTTCTTAGAGGAAGGCTTTTATGTTATAGGCATGGACAACTTTCTCACTGGCAGTCCAGACAACATAGCCCATCTTTTTGAGAAGAAAAACTTTCGCTTTATACACTACAACGTGGTTAACTACATATACGTAGAAGGTCCAGTGGACCTCGTAGTCCATTTAGCCTGTCCTGCCTCTCCCGTAGACTATATGAACCATCCCATACACACCATGAAGGTGGATTCCCTTGGCACTCTCAATACTCTGGGTTTTGCCAAGCTAAAGGGTTCAAGGTATGTCTTTGCCTCCTCTTCTGAAGTCTATGGTTCTGCACAGGTCCATCCTCAACCAGAAGACTACTGGGGATATGTAAATCCAGTGGGTCCAAGAAGCGTTTACGATGAGGCTAAGAGGTTTTCTGAAGCGTTGTGTATGGCTTATCACAGAGAACATGGACTTGATGTGAGGATTGCAAGGATATTTAACACCTACGGTCCACGTATGAGGAGAAATGACGGAAGAGTAATACCCACTTTTATAGAGAAAGCACTTAGGGGTGAGCCACTACCCATATATGGAGATGGCTCACAGACAAGGAGCTTTTGCTACATAGATGACCTTGTGGATGGACTTTTTAGACTATCTGTGGAAGAGGGACTCGCTGGCACGGTGGTAAACTTGGGAAATCCTGAGGAAGTTTCTATATTGGAACTTGCCCAAAAGGTTATTGAGCTTTCCGAATCTTCCTCAAAGATTGAGTTTCTTCCGCCCAGAGATGACGACCCACCCAGAAGATGTCCAGACATAAGCAGAGCAAAGAAATTGCTGGGCTGGTTTCCTCAAATATCCTTTGAAGAGGGTCTAAAAATAACCTTTAGATGGTTTGTAGGGTTATAATAATCTCATAAAGGAGGGTAGCTGTGAAAAGAGAAAGGCTTGTAATACTTCTCGGAGTGCTTGTTGCCCTTGTGTTTTTTTATCTCGGTTTGAATGAGTGGCTAAAGACCAAAGAAGAAAAGGTTCAGCCACCGCCCCTTGTAGTTAAACCTTCATCTCAGAAGAAAGAAGAGCCGCAGGCTCAACAACCTCCTGCGTCTACGAAGTTAGAACCTAAATCAGAGCCTAAGAAACAAGAAGAGAAGCAAGAAATAAAGGAAGCGCCAAAAACTAAAGAGCAAGACGTGATAGCTCAAAAGATAAAGGAGGAAAAGAAGACAGAAGCACCCCAAAAAACAAAAGAGGGTGAAAAAGTCACAAAAGTACCTTTGAAAACTTATACAGTTCAAATAGGAGCCTTTAAGAGTAAGGAAAGTGCGGAGAAGGTAGTAGAGAGGGCAAGAAAAATGGGTTATAAGGTCAACATAGTTGAAGAGGATAACTTCTATAAGGTTAGGGTTTTGGTGAAAACTGATGACATAAACAGTGAACTAAGAAAACTGAGAGGAACCTTTGGTGGTGCTATAGTTAAGCAATGAGAAAATTCACATTCTTGATTTTTCTCTTTATCTTTTCCTGTGCTCCAAAGCAAGAAGATGTTTCTAAATCCCAGTGGCAGTATTTTTATGACCTTGGCATGTCCTCTTACATAGCCAAAAACTATTCAGAAGCTATAGCCAACTTCTTCAGAGCAACACAACTTGCACCACAAGAGCCAAAGGTATGGAACGCTTTGGGGCTCGCCTACATGGAGGTGCAAGAATACCAAAAGGCAGAGAGTGCCTTTCTTAGAGCCCTTCAGGTGGATAAAACATATACGGAAGCAAAGCTCAACTTAGGAGTGCTCTACTATAAACAGAAGGACTATGAGCGGGCTATAAGGGTTCTTAGGGATGTCATAGAAGACGAAGCATTTCCTCAAAAGCACATGGCTTTTTACTCCCTAGCAAAAGTCTATCAGGCTATTGATAGGAAAGAAGACTATCTTGCTAACCTCCGTAAGGCTGTTGCTTACAACCCCATGTTTATTGATGCACAATTGGAGCTTGCCCAGCTCTATGAAGGCGAGGGGGACTATGCTTCTGCCAAGGAAGTCTATCAGCGTCTTATAAACAACGGCATGGGAAACCCATCCATATACCTCAGCCTAGCTGGTGTCGAATACAAGCTTGGCGACTACACTTCTGCCAAGGAATACATAAGGAAGGTTTTAGAGGATAGACAGACCACGTCTCAATTCAAGTCTAGAGCCTATGAGCTTCTCAGTCTTGTCCTTATAGCAGAGCAGAGCAGACAGAGCACGCCGAGGCTTCTAGAGAGAGAAGAAAAGCAGCAAGAACCAGCTTCTGAAAAGAATAGGTCCAACCAAGTAAAACCCCAAGAAGCAGAAGTTCTTAAGCCAGCCATGAAATTTTACAGAATTCAGCTTGGTGCCTTTTCTTCCGCAACCTCTGCAAGGGCTTGGAGAGATAGGCTTGAGAAGGAGCTAAATCTCAAAGATGTATCTGTCGTGGAAAGTGCGGGCATTTTTAGGGTTTTCTACGGCAGGTATGAGAGTAGAGAGGAAGCTATGAGGCAACTTGAAAAGCTTCGTAGCATGAACCTATACGGTTTTATAGTCTACGAGTAGCTTATAGGCTTCCCTTTGTTGAGGGTATACCTCCGCTTGTAAGGCTCACCGCCTGCCGAAGGCTCAATGCAAGACCCTTAAAGCAGGCTTCTGCCACATGGTGAAGAATTTTGCCGGAGATCACCCTTATGTGAAGGGTGCTTTTGCTTTCTAAGGCAAATCCTTTAAAGAACTCCCATATGAGTTCAAAGTCAAACTCTGTTATCTTACCCCTTAGGTTCAAGTCTTCGTAAAAAAACAGAGGTCTTCCTGATATGTCTACGCTTACCATGGCAAGGGCTTCGTCCATGGGCACTATAGCGTATCCGTAGCGGTTTATACCCCTTTTGTCTCCAAGGGCCTGCAGAAAAGCCATACCCAGCACTATACCCACATCCTCCACCGTGTGATGATATGAAACATGCACATCACCTTCTGCATAAAGCTCTATGTCAAACCTTGCATGCCTTGCGAGGGTTTCCACCATGTGCGTTAGAAAACCCACAGGCGTCTCTACCCTGTAGCTTCCCTCCCCATCAAGGTTCAGAAATACCTCTATCTTCGTCTCCCGTGTCTGCCGAGTAATATGTGCCTTCCTCATGTAGCATGTATTCTATCACAAATTCCCTTAGAGCTTGTGTTGGGTCTGAGTAGTAAACCTTTATGCCTATGTCTAGTAGGTAAAGGTTTCTAAGCAATAATCTAAGGTCCTCGAGGGAGTTAGCCTTGAGGTACTTCTTAAAATTCAAAACCTGGAACTTGTGTTTTACATCCACTTCAGAAAGAGCTTTTTCCATATCCCATCCTTCCTGCACTAAGGTTTTTGCGGTATATAGCTTAAGGACGTAGTTAATAAGAAGGCTAAGGACCTGAAGAGGATGTGTGCCAGACCTCAGAATAGAAGTAAGGGATTTTAGGGCTTTTTCGTAGTCCCTGAGAAACAGCCCATCCACTAGGTCAAAGATGCTAAGCTCAGGCTCTGCGAGCACCATATACTTGATGTCTTCAAGGGTTATGCTCTTTTTTCCGTAAAGTATAAGCTTGTCTGTTTCAACTTTCAATGTCATGAGCTGGTAGGAGGTAGCTTCCAAGAGATAATCAAGTGCGGAATCCTCTATGCTTATGCCTTCCTTCTGAAGTTTGTTTTTCACAAGATCCCTCACCTTTTTCTTATCAAGCCTGCCCGTGTATATGATATCCCCCAGTTTTGACAAACTTAGGAATGGCTCTTTTTGAATGTCCTTTTCACTAAGTTTATAACCCAAATAAAAAAAGACCTTTTTACCTTTTATCCTTTCAAGGTGATCAATTAGGTTCTTGTAGGTTTTTAAGTCCCTTAGAAACTCTTCAGCCCTATAGATAAACAGAGCTTCTTCCTTTGCAAACATACCTACGGTGCTTATAGCACCTACAAAGCCCTCAAGGCTCAGTTCATCGCCCCATAGAATTCTCACAGGAATTATCTCTCTTAGCTTGTCAAGAAAGTTTTTTACAAGATATTCTTCTTCTCCATATATGAGGTTTACTGCCTTTATCTGCCCCTTTCCAAGGTTTTTTTGGTATTCAAGCAGGCTTATCACGAGTGCATAGCCTTTAAAAAGTCTTTGTTGGTCTTGAACTTCTTGAGTTTATCAAGGAGAAACTCCATAGCTTCTATGGCGTCCATAGTGGCTAAGAACTTCCTTAAGACCCATATCCTCTGAAGTTCCCAATCTTCAAGCAGAAGCTCCTCCTTCCTGGTGCCAGACTTCTCTATGTTTATGGCTGGGAATATCCTCCTCTCCATTAGCCTTCTGTCTAAGTGTATCTCCATGTTCCCTGTGCCCTTGAACTCTTCGTATATAACATCGTCCATCTTTGAACCAGTTTCTATAAGAGCGGTTGCTATTATTGTTAGAGAGCCACCCTCTTCTATGTTCCGTGCCGCACCGAAAAATTTTTTGGGTCTTTGAAGTGCGGTCGCCTCTATACCACCGGTCAAAACTCTACCTGTGGGTGGGGTAACTGCGTTGGCTGCCCTTCCAAAGCGGGTCATGGAGTCCAGAAGTATCACCACATCCTGCTTTAGTTCTACGAGCCTCTTTGCCTTTTCTACAACCAGCTCCGCCACTTGCATATGTCTTTCTGGTGGCTCGTCAAAGGTAGAGGCGATAACTTCTGCACCATCACCCACTATCCTTCTCATTTCTGTGACCTCTTCTGGTCTTTCGTCTATGAGCAGGATTATCAGATGCACCTCAGGGTGATTCTGTATAAGGGCTTTTGCTATTTTCTGCAGAAGCACCGTCTTTCCAGCCTTTGGTGGTGCCACTATCATACCTCTCTGTCCCTTCCCTATGGGTGCTATAAGGCTTATAACCCTTGTGGATAGTTCTGTAGGGGATGTTTCAAGGTTAAACCGCTCTGTTGGATGGTAAGGAGTGAGTTTTTCAAACTGAGGTCTCGCCTTAAGAAGGTCTGGGTCTGGTGGTAGTCCATTAACGGACTCAATCTTTATAAGTGCTTGGTATTTTTCCTTCTCCTGTGGCGGTCTTGCAAAGCCTACTATGGTATCACCAGTCCTTAGTCCAAACCTCTTTATCTGGGATGGTGCCACATAGACATCGGTGTAGCTGGGCATATAGTTGTTCTCAGAGCTTCTTATAAAGCCATAGCTCTCAGGCAAAATCTCTAATACACCCTTTACAAAGTTTAGTCCCTCCTCTTTTGCCTGCACTGTGAGTATTTTCTCTATAAGCTCTTCCTTCCTTAGCCCAGTTACCCTTGAAAGCTCAAGGTCTCTACCTATTTTCTGTAGCTCCTGAAGGGATAGCTTCTTAAGCTCTTCAAGTGTATAAACCTTTTTCTCTTGAACTTGTTCCATACTCCAAAACCTCCTTTATTTTCCTATGCAGAACTTTGAAAATATACTTCCCAGCACATCTTCCGTGCTAACAACTCCAAGAATTTCCTCCAAATAGCTAAGGGCTTCTCTCAAATCAAGCATGAGTATCTCTGGGAACAGCTCTTCTCTCTCCAGTCTGTATATTAATGATTTTAACACTTCTGAGGATTTTTTCAAGAGGTTTTCATGCCTGACGGTAATGTAAACCTGTAGTCCATCGCCTACATGGAGACCAAGCCTTTGCAGGGTTCTCTCCTTCAGCTCTTCCAGTCCACGCCCAGTTAAAGCACTTACCCCCATAGCCTCAGGGAAGACCCTAAACACCTCTTCCTTAACACCTCTGTCTATCTTGTTAGCCACCACAATATGCTCAAGGTCTTTGACCATGGAATATATGTTTAGGTCTTCTTCCTCAAGAGGACTGCTAACGTCCACCACAAAGAGAACCATGTCCGCACTTTTGAGTTTTTGGAGACTTCTTTCCACTCCTATCTTTTCCACAGGGTCTTGTGCATGCCTTATGCCCGCAGTATCTATGAGGTTTACCGGTATGCCCTTAAGAGTTAGAGTTTCTTGCAAAAAGTCTCTTGTAGTCCCGGGAATGTCTGTAACTATGGCTCTTTCCGTGCCAAGCAATGCATTAAAGAGAGAGGATTTACCTACATTTGGCTTTCCAACTATAGCAAGGTTTATGCCCCTTCTGAGAAACTCTCCAGTTTTTACCGTTGAAAGGAGGCTTTCTATGTCCCTAAGGATTTCCTTGAGCAGGTTTATTAGCTGGTTTCTGCTAAGGGTGGGTATGTCCTCCTCTGAAAACTCTATGTCCGCCTCCACATAGGCAAGAAGTTCAAGAAGTCTGTTTCTAAGGGAGTTTATAAGAGAAGAGAGCTCTCCCTGGAGTTGCCTCTGGGCAGACCTCAGGCTAAGTTCAGACTTAGCACCGATGAGGTCTCCTACTGCTTCCGCCTGCAGGAGGTCTAACTTTCCATTTAAGAAGGCTCTCTTGGTAAACTCCCCAGGCTCTGCCAGTCTTATACCCCTTGAAAGGAAAAGCTCAAGGGCTTTTTTTAGAATTAAGGGGTTTCCATGCAGGAAAAGCTCCACCATGTCTTCACCCGTGTAGCTTTTTGGAGATGGGTAAAAGATTAGAATTCCCTCGTCAAGCACGCTACCATCCATATCCTTTAATTTCACAAAATGGGCATACCTTGGCTTTAGACTTCCTCTGAGAAGCAAAAGGTCTTTTATCCTTTCCCATACACCAAGACCAGAGAGCCTTATAGCTCCAATGGCACTTTCACCAAAGGGGGTTGCTATGGCAACTATGGGTTCTCTTTGCCTTACCATGGGTTTTAGAAAAAACTTATTCAGTCTAATATAAGCGTCAAGTTCTTAGCATGCTCAAGGGCTTTCCTAAACTCCTCTTTGCTTATCCTTCTTGAAAGTTCAGGATACTTGTAGGCTTGATAGTATGGCATGTATTGGTCCATTACATTAACCGCCATGCGAGGGGAGATGGACCTTAGCTCTTCCATTACCGTTTTTGTTTTGGCTATATCTTGTGGCAGGACAAGATGCCTCACTAAAAGACCCCTTATGGCTATGCCTTCTTGGTCTACTTGAAGGTCTCCCACCTGCCTATACATTTCCCTTATCGCCTGAAGGGCTACCTTGTGGTAGTCCCTTACCTTTGAGTATTTCTTACCAGCAATGTCATCACCATACTTGAAGTCCGCCAAATATATGTCTACAATACCATCAAGAAGCCTAAGACTTTCAAGACTGTCGTAAGAAGAAGTGTTATACACTATAGGAATTCTTAGACCACCCTTTACCGCGATGTATAGGGCTTGAAGTATCTGAGGCACCACGTGGGATGGGCTCACAAGGTTTATGTTATGACAGCCAAGTCTCTGGAGCTTTAGAAAAACCTCCGCAAGGTCTTCCGGTTTTAGCTCCTCACCCTCTCCCAAATGGCTTATGGTATGGTTTTGACAGTAAACACATCTCATATTGCAGTAGGAAAAAAACACCGTTCCAGAACCCCTTTTGCCCCTTATGGGTCTTTCTTCGCCCCTGTGAGGAAAGTAGTCTGCCACAATTGCGTATCTGCCAGTTTTGCAATACCCCCTTTCGTCTTCCAGTCTGTTTACACCGCATCTATGGGGGCAAACCCGGCAATTAGAGAGCATATCAAGAGCCCTGTTTATGCGAGCGAGCCACTCCTCCTCGCTTAAGTTGAGATAGGATGGATGTTTTCTCATCGCAGTTTGGGTTATAATATACGCTATGAAACTAAAAATAGACAAGGGAGAATTTTTGTCCGCCCTTCAGAAGGCAAAGAACGCCACAGAGAAAAAGTCTGCCCTACCCATACTGAACAATTTTCTCCTAATCGCAGAGGATGAGTTTCTTACTCTAAAGGCAACAGACCTTGAAAACTTTCTATCCCTGCGTATATCCGCAGAGGTAGAAGATGAGGGTAAAACAGCAGTTAACGCAGATAAGCTCACCAATGTAATAAAAAGCCTTCCCGTTGCTACAGTTTATCTTGAGCTAAAGGAAGACAAGCTAACTGTGGGAGGTGGCAGGAGCACCTTTAGGCTTACAACCCTTGACCCAGAGGACTTTCCAGAGTTTCCTCAACCAGAAACCTCCACAGAGCTTCCTTCGGTAGACCTTATCAAGGCGATAGACAAGGTGGAGTATTCCATATCAAAGGACGATGCTCGTTATGCACTGCAGGGTCTCTATGTTCACGAGGTGGATGGAAAGACTCACTTTGTGGGCTCAGACGGACACAGGCTTGCCCTCTTTTGGCGGAATTCCCCTTTCCCTATGGAGCTACTTATACCAAGAAAAAGCCTAAAGGTTATTCAAGGTCTTATGAAGGACTATATTGGTGTTGTCCAATCTGGAAAGGATGAGTCCTTTGCCCACTTTATTGGAGAGGACTGGAGCTTGTCAGTAAGGCTCTTGGAGGGTGAATACCCAGACTACATGGCGGTCATACCCAGAAACTTTAACCATGAGGTGGTTGTTAACAAGGATGCCCTTCTTGAAAGCCTAAAGAGGCTTTCCGCTATAGCGGAGTCTTCCGCCTTTCCTGTGAAGATTAGCTTTTCCGACCACGTTGCCCTTCTTGAAATATCAGACCCAGAGTATGGAGAGGGAAGGGATGAGGTAGATGTGGACTACACCGGTGAGCCTGTAGAGGTAGGTTTTAACGGCAAATACCTTATTGAAGCCCTTGACAGTTTTGATGTGGATAGGGTATGGATAAAGATTGTTGACCCAGATAGTGCGGTAGTTATTGAGTCCGATGACACAGAAAGGGACCCATACCTCTGCGTGGTTATGCCAATGAGGCTCTAAGAATTGGCTTTCTGTTTGCCTCCGCTTCTTTTATTCTTCTCACTGGCGTTTTGTGAGGAGAGGACTTGAGATGTTCGGGGTTTTCTTGTGTGGTCTTTACGATCTCCTCTAAGGCTTTAGCAAACCTTTCAAGGGTCTGAGGGCTTTCCGTTTCTGTGGGTTCTATCATAAGAGCTTCCCTTACCGTAAGTGGAAAGTATACGGTGGGTGCATAAAAGCCTCTATCCAATAGAGCCTTAGCCACGTCCATAGCCTTTACATCCCACTTTAAGAGGTTTTGAGCGGACAAGACAAACTCATGCATGCAAGGGACATGCTCATAGGGGTCAAGTAGTAGGTCTTTAAGAAGCGTTCTCAAATATCTGGCGTTGAGGATAGCGTATTTTGAAACCAAGTCTATCTGCGAGCCGTAAGAGAGTATATAAGCCAAAGCCCTTACAAAGACACCTACATGTCCATAAAAGGCAAGGAGCTTACCTACGCTCTTGGGTCTGTTCCAGTCAAGTCTGTATTTACCATCCTCAAAGACCACATGAGGGACAGGAAGATAGTCTACGAGCCTTTCTGAAACACCTACCGCACCGCCACCTGGACCACCACCACCATGAGGTGTGGAAAAGGTCTTATGAAGATTAAAATGCATAACATCCACACCCCACTCCCCTGGTCTTGCAGTCCCCACAAGGGCATTCATGTTAGCACCGTCCATATACAAAAGAGCGTCCCTTTCATGAAGAGCGTCCGCTATTTGTCTTATCCTCCTTTCAAATATACCCAAAGTGTTAGGGTTCGTTATCATAAGGCATGCGGTCTCATCGCTTAGCTTTTTTTGAAAGTCTTCCCAATCAAGCTCTCCCTCTCTGTTGCTCCTTACCGTTATTACCTCAAAACCACACAAGGAAGCGGTTGCAGGGTTTGTGCCGTGAGAGGTGTCTGGGACGAGGACCTTTCTCTTATGGAAGTTCCCCCTGTCTCTGTGATAGGCAAGTATCATTAAAAGACCCAAAAGTTCCCCATGAGCCCCTGCTGCAGGTTGCAGAGAAACCTCTCTAAAGCCACCTATCTCCTTCAAAAGCTCCTTTAGTTCATACATAAGCTTTAAAGTTCCCTGAGCGTAGTCTTCTGGCGTCATAGGGTGCAGGTTCAAAAAGCCTTCAAGGCTTGCGAGCTCTTCGTTTATTCTTGGGTTGTATTTCATGGTGCAAGAGCCAAGAGGGACCATGGTGGTATCTATGGCGTAGTTAAGTTGAGAGAGCCTTGTGTAATGCCTTACTGCGTCAAGCTCAGAGACCTCTGGAAATTTAAGGTCTTCTCGGAAGTATTCACCAAGATGCTCTTTGAGGTTAACTTCTTCTATGTCCAACTCTGGCAGGCGATAGCCCTTTCTTCCCTTTGAAGATAGCTCAAAGATTAGCATTTTGAAATTATACACCCTATATTTTTTTATCTGCTATGGTTGAGGTAAAAAAGTCCTATAGAGGCTATGCCCTTTTGGTAGTTTCCTTTGTCCTCTTTACCGCTACCGTTATCGTTGGGCTTTTTCATCTTGAGGAGAGAGGCACTCTTTACTTTGCCCTTCTTGGTGGCACTTCCGCACTTTTTACCTTTGCCCTTCTCTCATATGCCTTGAGTGTATACAGTTTTCTAAGGGAAGAATACACAAGGAAAAAGAGCCTTTGGTCTTTTCTTTTTGATTTTCTTGCAGACCTCAGGCTTGCCATATTCATAATGATACTCCTTGCCCTTCTTTCTATGCTTGGGTCTACTTACGTTCAACAAAACCAACCTATAGAGTTCTACCTTGACAGGTTTGGTGCGGATTTAGGCTATTGGCTTTGGAGGCTTTGGATAACGGATGTCTTCCGTTCTTGGTACTACATCGGGCTTATAGTGCTTCTTGCGATAAACCTCATAGCCTGCTCCTTTAAGAGACTTCCAAGAGTATGGGTCCAGACCTTTACAAAGGAAAGGTTTCAGAGGTTGGATGAAAACATGGAGAGACACTTAAGAGCCATATCCATAGAGGTGAACCCTTCAAAGGAAAAAGTGGCACGCTTTTTTGGAAAGCTCGGCTTTAGGGTTTTTATGGAAGAGGAAGGTGGAAAGACTTACTTCTACGGAGAAAAGGGAAGGTATGCCCGTCTTGGCGTTTATGTGGTTCACATAGGTCTCCTTGTTATAATGGCAGGTGGACTAATAGATGCCATATGGGGTATAAGGGGAACGGTCATAATTCCCGAGGGTTCAAAGAGCGATACCCTCATCATACCCGCCAAAGAAGAATCCATAAAACTACCCTTTCAGATAGAGTTGGAGGACTTCAGAATAGTTAGCTATGAAGAGGAATTTCAGAGAAAGGGTAAAGCCAAGGAGACACCTTTCAAGGATGCTATAGCGAGCTTTGAAAGCGATATAAGGATAATTCAGGACGGGAAACCTGTAGCAAAGGGCATGACCGCAGTAAACTCTCCCTTTGACTTTGGCACATATAGAATATTTCAAGCAACCTATGGGCTAACAGGAAACGCAGGCAGGGCAAAGATAGCCATTTTTGACAAAAAGCTCGCACCCCAAGACCCAAAGAAGGCTTTTGTTGGAGAAGTGGAGCTAAGAGCTGGCAAAGTGTCCGAGTTTAAAAACATGCTCTTGGCAATAGATAGGTCTACTCTAAACATAGAAGACGAGCAAAAAGGCTTTCAAGGAGAGCTCAAGCCTGCTCTTGTGGTCAAGGTTCTTATGGACGGAAAAGCTTACGATGTACCTGTGGTCTACTCGCCAGAGCTTACAGTTTTTGCTCAGTCTCAGATACCACAGCTTGCGGAGTTTCCCTATGTCTTTTTCCTTGTGGACTTTGAGCCTCAGTTTTTTAGTGGTCTTCAGGTTTCGCGCCAGCCTGGCACACCCATAATATGGCTTGGGTCTATACTGGTTGTGGGTGGAATGATTCTTGCCTTTTATACAGTCCATCGCAAAGTGTGGGCAAGGCTTGAAGGTAATACCCTAAAGGTAGCCTTTTGGTCTCACAAGTTTAAAGAAGAGTTTAAAAGGAGCTTTCTAAAATCTCTGGAGGAGCTAAAGCATGAAAATCCTTCTCATGGAAAAGAACCTAATACTTCTTAGTAGGATAAGGTCATCCCTCGGCGGTCATGAAGTAAGGGTTGGCACCAACTACGAAGGTGAGGATATAGTCCTCATAAGCCTTGAGCAGTTTCCTGTGGAAAAGGTTGCTGAGCTAAAGGCTCTGGGTGCAAAGGTTATAGCCTACTGTGGGCATAAAAACGTAGAACTAATGAAAAAAGCTCAGGAGCTCGGTGCAGACCTTGTGGTGCCAAACAGTCAAATAGTGCAAGCGGGAAGTCTAATTGAAAGCCTCTGAAAGCTCTATAATCCTTTCCGCTTGCTCTTTGTTTAATGGCACAACAGATAACCTTGGCATCCTTAGGAGAGGAGAGTCTTTAAAGAGTGGTTCAGCCCTTAAAGCCTTGAGACTTACAGGATTTTTAAAAAGACTCACAGGCTCTAAATCCACAACCCAGAGATTATTATCATCCTTATAGGGCTCAGAAATTACCTTTGCAAGTCCCACCACCGCCTTTATGTTGCCCGTATGGTATATAAAGCATGTGTCTCCCACTTTCATAAGACTGATATACTTTTGTGCAAGAGGGTTCTTAACGCCATCCCATCGGGTTATTCCATCCCTGAGAAGGTCCTCGTAGGAATACTCAGAAGGCTCTGTTTTGAGAAGGTAATACATTTAGGAACACTTCTCCGCCAAGGATTTTATCATGGGTGGCATATATCCAAAAACTCTGCCTATTTCCTGCCCATTTTTCAAGAATATAACTGTCGGAGAGCCTATAATTCCATATGCTTTAGCCAGTTCCCTATCCTTGGTTATATCGTAAACCTCTACTTTTAGGTTTGGATACTTGCTAAGCTCCCTGTAGCTGATTTTACAGGATGCACAACCGGGTTGTTCAAAAAGCAAAACCTGACATAGGGCAAGAGCTACTGTAAGCATGGTTTAAATTTAATACAATGCAGGAGTTTGTGCAAGTATGCCTTGAGCTTGCAAAGAAAGGCTTTGAAAAGTCTGAAGTGCCTGTAGGCTGTGTGGTGGTAAAGGATGGAGTAGTCATAGCTAAAGCCCACAACAGAGTAGAGGAGTTAAAAGACCCTACCGCACATGCAGAAATGCTCGCCCTTAGAGAAGCTATGCAAAAACTCGGTGAGAAATACCTCTATGGCTGTGAGGTCTATGTAAGCCTTGAGCCATGTCCCATGTGTGCCTACGCCATGGTGTTAGCAAGGGTAGAAAGGGTTGTCTTTCTTGCATTAGATGAAAAGTATGGTGCGGTTATGAGTAGGTTTAACCTCTTTGATGAACCATATTTTAACCACAGGGTAAAGTGGGAATATCTACCTATGGAGGAAGCGAGGAGTTTGTTGAAGGAGTTTTTCAGAAAGAGGAGAATATCAAACACTTAATTCTTTTTTTCAGAACTCCCAAAATATCCTCAGAGCTTATCAGCTTTTTAATCAAGGCACGTAAAAATCCTCTATCTTTCATCTTTCTTACTCTCTATTGCAAAGCCTCTGGCACATACCAAGTTTGCCCTCTACCAAAGTGATAACCATCTTCTGTGCAGACTTTAAAAGACCCTCTTCAATACCAAGCCTATACAGAATATTCTTCTTCAACTTTCTCTTTGGCAATCTTATATCCTCAGGTCTAACCACTATAGGCATGTGCTTGACCTCCTTCGTTAGCCTTATCCTTAAGTCAGGTCTTAGCTCTGTCAGTGTCAATGCCTTCAAAAGGTAGTCTTTTATCTCTTCTTCCTTCATGCCTTACATTGTCTTTATGAGTTTCTCTATCAGATACGCCTCATCTTCTACCCTACACAAACATGCCAACGACCTATCCATAGGGTCTGGGCTTTCTAAAAGCACCTTGTAGTCTATTTGGATACTGTTTCAAAATTTGTGTAAGTTATAACCATACCTCATAGCCTGCCCTCAAAAAGAATTATCAGCTGGACATATATTTTCTCCCAATCCCTCAAAGGCTTTATCCTCCTCTATGTCCATCGCTACCCCATAACATACCTTCAAGCCTCATCCCTCGGAAATACCCTCTTGCCATATATCACCTTCCTTATCTCGCTGTTTATACTCTCCACAAAGTTTGTAATCGCCAACATACTCCTTATCTCATACGGATATCTGTAAAAGGTCAATATCTCCTCAAGTCTCTTTCCCACTCCTTCACTACCTGTGGATACTCTACTTGGTATCCCCTCTTAAACCTCTCAAAGTTCTCCTTAGCTTGCATCTGCGTGGCGGGCATGTATATTGCCCTCAAGGCACTGGCTACTCTCTTCCTGTCTTTGTATTTGACCTTCTTTAGACTGTTCCTTACCTCGTGAACCAGACACTTCTGATGGTCGCTTATGGGATATACGCTCCTTACTGCTTCTTGTATACCCTTTAGCTCGTCGCTTACCACTACAAGTATGTCCTCTACTCCTCTTGCCTTGAGGTCATTGAAAACATTTACCCAAAAGCTGGCACTTTCTTCTTTTGCAAGCCAAAAGCCAAGTATTTCCTTGTAGCCATCTGTATCTGTTCCAGCTACCACATACAGGGCTCTATTTCTGGAGTTAGTGTTATGGGAGCGTTTGTATTTTTCGTAGTTCGTCCGCTTTATGTTAGCATCCCCTACTTTATTTTAACACAGTGGATGAAACAGTCCAGAATAGACATATGGTTAAGACTTTTGATAGCAACAAGCGAAGGGGATCTGATAGGGAGGAACTTTTTTGAGTTTTTGAAGGTATATGATACCAAAATAACCAAAAGAATGGCAGAACTTCAAAGAAAAGGGCTAAAGCCACAGGATAAGAAATACAGGTATCTCAAGAAGATGTCAGAGAGAGGATGAAGATGATAAAGCCTATAAAAGCCATTGACTACTTTCACTTCATAGGGCGTATAGAGGCTTTCCTCCGAGAGCTTGCAAGACCAAGGAATATGGCTCAAGACATAGGCACATAGACCCCTTCCCTTATCTTTATGGCTGTGTGTTTTCTACCCGTGTCTTCAAGGATGGTCTCCTCCGAGGTCATGTGTTTTCTGAGCCTTTCCGCAAGCTCAAGGGCTTGCCATGGTGCTTCTGTGCAAGGTTCCAGCTCAAAATCTTTAGAAAACTCCTCCAAAAGCACACTGGCAACCTCTTGAAAGTCAAAGGACCTTCCCAGCTCCCTTTCAAGCCAGCCTATGTTTTCCCAAAGGCTCTGCCTTACCCTTTCCCTTGTGCGTGGTTCTGGAACATTAAAAAGCTCCGCCATAAGCTCTGGGTCGAATCGCAGAAGTATGTTGCCTACAAAGACAAAAAGCCTTCCTATGTCCCCCGCACCTTGCCCGCTGACCTTTCTCTGACTTTCCCTTACCACAAGGTCGTTTATGGGTTTGTATTCCACATCAAGCCCAAGCCTGGCATAAGCCTTTATAACTGGCTGGGAGAGCCTTCTGTAGGCATCCTCTACCTTAAAGGGCACAAGGCTTTTGGGAAGCACAAGCTGATAAAAAACCTGCCCCGGTGCCAAGAGCACCGCACCGCCTCCCACCTGCCTCCTTATAACACCAAGTCCCAGCTCCTTGCACCTTTTGAGGTCTATAAGCTCCTGAGCCCTGTCAAAGTATCCAAGGCTTACGTAGGTATCCTCTGGCTCACAGAGTATGAGACCCTCATAGCCCAGCTCCGCCATGGCGTGAAAGAGGGTGGTGGAGAGCATGCGGGGAAGTTTTCCAAGCACATAAGCCTTCATGGTATAATTTTAACGCCATGATAAAGGTAGAGATAGTCACACCTCAGGGACTTCATTTTTCAAGGGAGGTAAACTCGGTAAACATACCAACCGCAGAGGGTGAGATAGGTGTTCTTGAAAAACATATGTATCTGATGACCATGTTAAAGCCAGGGCTTGTTTACTTTGACGGAAAGCAAGAAAATGGCATTGCGGTAACCTACGGCTTTGTGGATGTGACGCCTGAAAAGGTGATAATCCTCGCAGAAGAAGCCTACAACATAGGAGACATTGACCCTGGCAAGGAGAAGGAACTCTTTGACCAAGCAATAAGAAGACTGGCAACCGCCCAGACCATGGAGGAGATAGAAGAGCTGGAAAAACTCAAAGAACGGGCAAGAACCCTACTTGAACTTGTAGAAAGGTTTGGAAGAGTATAAGGAGTTTGAATTCTTCAGAGGAAAGGTAAGGTTCAAACAGCCAAAAACACACAGACTGTCAATAGTAGAGATACTTTTCGTAGCAAATCTTAAAGGCATAAAAAAAAGCTCAAAAGTCCTTGACCTTGGTGCAGGTTTTGGCACGCTCTCCATACTTATTTCCCTCAAACACTCTTGCCAAGTTTGGGCTATGGAAAGGGACCCTATTATGCTCCAGCTTCTCAGAGAGAATATAAGGCTCAACAAACTTGAGGATAAAATCCATGTTCTTGACCTTGACCTCAGGATCGCAAAGAATTTCCTAAAGCCTCAGAGTTTTGATGTGGTGGTTGCCAATCCTCCCTTTTATAGGGTTTATAATCCAGCTAATGTCTATCATCATGAGACAGATACGAGTCTTGAAGATTTTGTGAAAACAGCGAGCTTTTTGCTTAAAGATGGTGGACATTTTAACATTTTAGTAGCTTCACATCGCCTTATAGAATCCATAATCCATATGAAAAACTACAGAATGGAGGTAGAATCCTTGAGATTTTTTTACCCAAAGCTACAAAAAAACGCAAAAATAGTGCGTATACATGCATTAAAAAATTTAAGACCTTCGCCTTTTGTTGAAAAACCTCTAATAATCAACGAAGATAGTGGTGAATACACACAGGAAGTCAAGAGCCTTCTTGAGAGTTTTCTGTGATATAATTGATAAGATTTAGGAGGCGGTGTATGAGGCTACCTGAGAAACTTGTGGAGAGGATAGCGGATAGGATTATAAAGGAACTCTATGAGAACGAGAAAATAATAGAGCCAGAAGACCCCTATACCTTTAAGAAAAAGATAATAGCCATATTTAAGGAGGCGGAAGAACAGGAAAGAATGCTTGACGAAAAAACTAAGGAAATACTCAAGGAAAAGTTGGAGCTTCTTGAAGAAACCAGCCTTGATTATAGGACAGCCTACAAAACTGTTAGGAGCAAGCTCGCAGAGGAGATGAACATACACACCTCAAGGAGGGAGAGGATGAACCAAATAGCCCATAGAATAAAGGACATGATAATGGAAGACCCTCAGGTGGAGATATACGAAGAGCCGAGCGTAATAAGGAACAGGATAAGGGAGATTCTCATGGAGGCGGTTAGAGAAGAGGAAGAGATAGACAAAGAGGTAAGAGAAAGGATAAGGTCTTATTCAAAAAGGATAGTGGAGGGTACCCCCGAGTGGAACCATCTCTACAAGAGAATATACGAAGATGCCCTAAAGAGAAGAGGTCTACTCTAAGGCAGGTATGCTATAGGGTTTTGTCTGACCCCGTATTTTAGAACCTCATAATGGAGGTGTGGTCCAAACGCCCTACCGGTAGTTCCTACGTTTCCTATTATCTGACCCTTTACAACCCTGTCTGAGTAGGAAACCTTTATGTCCGATAGGTGTGAGTATAGGGTTGCAAAACCATAACCGTGATAGATAATAACTGTCTTGCCATAGCCCCTTATCCACCCTGCGTATATAACCCTGCCCTCAGAAGAGGAAACCACAGGTGTTCCGTAAGGTGCGGATATGTCTATGCCAGTGTGAAATTCTCTTCTCCTTCCCATGGTTCTCCAACCGTAGTCTGAGGTTATAACACCCACCACTGGCCATATGTCTGGCTTGACTGTTTCTATAGTTTTGACATTGAAAAGCTCTTTCATGGCTTCTTCCACAGACATCTCAGTGGCTATAATTTTGCTGACTGTATCCACGTCAAAAAGTTCCTCACTTGGTTCAGTATTTTGATAGGAGACCTCTGAAGGCCCACCTATGCCTAGGGGAGACGCATCCATTATGGGCTTGCAGAGAGCTCCCACCAGGGCGAGGGTAAAGACAAATCTTTTCATGGCACTACCTCCCTGGCTAAGTTTCCAAAACTCTATCATAGGGTTGCAAAGGTTGTCAAGAGGTTTTATAATATTTTCTCTAAGGGTGCGTAGCTCAATGGCAGAGCGGGCGGCTCATAACCGCCCGGTTGGGGGTTCGAGTCCTCCCGCACCCATTAGTTTATAAATTTTTCAAGCACATCACCAAAGAAAACAAATATGCCTATTCTAATAGCTCTTGCAATAAGGCTTGCTAAGATAAAACTCCACAGGGGCATGTGAAAGAGCCCCGCAAGCCAGCAAACCAGCTTATAGGGTTCTCCTATGAGCACCGCCCAAAAGCCGTATCTGTTAAAGAGGGCTTCCCCCTTCAGGTAAAGTCTCTGACCAAAAACCTTTCTTACAAAGGCTTCTCCCAAGATTCTTGCAAGATAGTAGGCAACCAGAGCACCTAATATATTTCCTGCAAAGGCTACAAAGCCTGCAGTGTATGGACTTAGCTTGAATATGGGAGCACTCACTATAAAGGGATATGGTGGCACTGGCTGCATTATGGATTCTGTGAAAGAAAGTATAAAGAGTGCAGTGTAGCCATGCTCCTGCACAAACTCTTCCGCCCATCTTTTTAACTCAGGGAAAAAGTGTTCCAACACTAAAGGACTACCTCCATAAAGTCCTTCGCAGGTATCACTGGTATTCCGTATTTTTGAGATAGCTCTTTTGCAACCCTTTCAGGGTCATGTTGTAAAAGAAACTCATACCCAAAGTGTGTTAGTATGACCTTTTTAGGTCTTAAACCACATATCAACCTTTCCGCATCTTCAACGGTAAGGTGGTCTATGGGTTTTGTCTTCCTGTAGAGTGTGGTGTTTATTATCATCACATCTACATTATGTGGATACATCTGTAGCATCCTCTCTTCATAAAGAGCACAGGAAACGTAAAGAATTCTGTCGTTGAAGAGGAGTGCATAGGTCTCTGCACCATGATGTGTATGTTTCATCACAGCCTTTACACTCACTGATTTGTAGGAGAGGAGTTCACCTTCTCTAAGAAAACCTTCCATCACAAGCCTTTCTCTTATAAAGGGCAGAACCACTCTGTGATGCCCCTCAAAGGCGGACTTTGGAGCAAAGAGAGCTACATGTCTTATCTTTCCTCCGTCCGTGGCAGATTCTATGACCGCATTTACATCTGAAGAGTGGTCAAGATGTATGTGGGATAAGACTACCAAGTCTATGCTTCTTGGGTCCACCCCAAGCTGATGAAGATAAACAAAGGCACCAGGACCAGGGTCTACATGCACCAGCGAATCAGATAAAAAAAGCAAAAAGCCCCCAGACCTCCGCAAAAATCTAAAAACGCTTGCCCTACCGCCTGCAGTTCCAAGAAAGAGTATCTTATCCAACTCAGTATAGAATTATAGACCCGCTGGGACAATCCTCTGCCACCTGAAGGATGTCCTCATATACATTCTCTATAGGCACCCTTATGATAACAAGGGGGATGCCATCCCCCTTGTCCACAAAAACCTCTGGGAGCCTGTCGTAGCAAAGCTCACAAGCGGTGCACGTATCTATGTCAACCCTTACGCTTACACTTCTTCTGTTATGATAGACCCACTGGGACATTCGTCGGTAACCTCTTTGACCTCGCTTTCAAGCTCTGCAGGGACAAGCATCCAGCCATCGGGCCCAGGGCTGACCACTTCTGCTATGCCATCGCCCCTGTTTTTGTAGACCTCGGGAACCCTGTCATAGCAGAGCTCGCATGAGGTACAGGTATCTGGATCAACCTTGGTCTTCAGAGCCATATTAACACCTCCTTAAAAGTTTGGGTTTATAAAATATATCACAGGTTTAGTTTATCAACATATATTTAATCATATCTTTCCGATAGCCTCCGCCACAGTCTTTCCTATAAAGGCAGGGTTTTCTATTACCGTCACGCCTGCTTCCCTTAAGGCTTGCATTTTTGCTTGAGCTGTGCCTTTGCCTCCACTTATTATAGCACCCGCATGTCCCATACGCCTTCCCGGTGGTGCGGTTATGCCTGCAATGTAGGCAAATACTGGCTTTTTCACGTGCTCCTTTATATACTCCGCCGCTTCTTCTTCCGCAGTTCCACCTATTTCTCCTATCATAAGTATAGCCTCGGTTTTTGGGTCTTGGTTAAACATGGCTATAACGTCTTTGTGAGAAAGCCCATGAACTGGGTCTCCACCTATTCCCACCGCAGTGGACTGTCCAAGTCCAAACTGAGTGAGCTGATAGGATGCCTCGTAGGTAAGCGTCCCACTTCTTGAAACTATGCCTATAGAACCTCTTTTGAAGATATGCCCTGGCATTATGCCCACCTTTGCCTCGCCTGGGGTTATCACTCCTGGGCAGTTTGGACCTATAAGCTTGGCGTTGGGATAGTTTTTCTTCATGTAGTCTTTCACCATCATCATGTCTCTAACTGGTATGCCTTCTGTTATACATACCACGAGCTCTATGCCTGCATCCAGAGCTTCCACTATGGCATCTCCTGCAAAGGCTGGTGGGACAAAGATAAGTGAGCAGTTAGCACCAGTTTCTCTGACAGCATCTTCCACAGTGTTAAAGACAGGTATACCCTCTACAGACTGACCTCCTTTGCCAGGAGTAACACCTGCCACTACCTGAGTGCCATAGGCTTTGCATTGGATAGCATGGAAAGAGCCTTCCTTTCCTGTTATGCCTTGGACTAAGACTTTTGTGTTTTTGTCTACAAGGATTGACATGACTTAACCTCCTTATAAATTTTTGCAATTTTTCTTTCCAGAAGCTCAGCTAACCTTAGGTAAGCAGGTTTGAGTCTCCCATCAAAGTTTTTGAAATACTTACATAATTCCTTCAATGTAGTTCCTTCCTTGAAAAGCACTTTCATTATTCCATCTTCTTCCCATAAAGCCTCGTTCTCAACTATTTTCTTCCAAGTGCTTACTGATAAGCCCTTTAATTTAGTAAAACTATCTTCTACATCTGAGTCATAGTCTATTACTGGAAAATCTGGTAGGGTTTTCTTCCAGCTTTCTATACAACATACCAAATTATCCCAATCTTGACCTATACGGAAAAATTCAAATAACTCTCTGCCATAAAAAAGATAAACCTCCAAGTTAAAAAAACTACTAAGCTCTCTTAACTTGCTCTCGTAATAATTTTTGTTCTTCTGAAAGGTATTGTCAATGAAATACATTATTCCCGCTAAGTTCTCATACTCGCCATAAACCTCAATAAACGCCTCTAACTTCCTTTGAAAATTAAAAATCTGTCCTTCCTTTTTAGACGAGTCATGGTCGTCTCTAACCTTTACTTCTATTAAATATGCAGATTTATCGCCTTCAAGCAGTATATCCACGCTAAGATTTTTTCCATTGGAAGTTAATCTCTCGTTTACCTTTGAATTGAAACCCTGTTCCTTAAAAATATTCGCTATTATATCTTCCATAGCATCACCAAATTTAATCTCGTGAGATTGCAGTAGAAATTGTATAGCTTTCGCATAGGGCTTAGTAGGTCTGAAAAGTCCTATAAACCTTTCTGGATTTTCCGCTAATCTCTCAATAAGTTCTTGTTTATCTTTACCAAATATGGCATCGTTTAGGACAGAAATTATATCTTCACACTTCATGTTTTAACCTGTTCGTATAGTGATTTAGTTCTTATAGAAGCTAACCTCTTTACTGTCCAGTCTACATATTCCTCCTTCTTTTCTATCATAGTCCACCTTCGACCAAGCATGCTTGCGGTATAGCCAGTAGTCCCAACTCCAGCCATAGGGTCTAAAATAAGGTCTCCCTCCCTTGTAGAGACAAGAATTATTCTTTTAAGAAGTTCAACGGGTTTTTGTGTGGGATGAACTTTTTTGCCCTTTTCATCCTTTAGTCTTTCCTCCCCTGTGCATATGGGTATTCTCCACACATTCTCGTAAACCTTTCCAATGCCAAAGGCTTTTGCGTATTCTTTGTTAAAGGTGTATTTTTTGACGCTTTTGTCCTTTACAGCCCATATAAGTGTTTCTGTGGCGTTTGTAAACCTAACTCCAAGCCAATTAGGCATAGGGTTAGTTTTTAGCCATATAACATCGTTTAATATCCAAAAGCCCATATCTTGCATTATCTTGCCCCAGCGGTGGATGTTATGGTATGTTCCTATAACCCACAGAGTTGCGGTTTCTTTCATCACTCTTTTTACCCCTTCTAAAACCTCTTCCACAAAGCTATCGTAGGCTTGGAAGTTTTCAAAGTTGTCCCACTCCTCGCACACTCCGTTAACCTCTGTGCGAACCTTCCATCTCCTTAACTGCTTTTTTGGAAGCTGAAGAAAGTAAGGTGGGTCTATAAAAACCATATCAAAAATACCATCTGGTAGCTTATCCATTACAGTCCTGCAGTCTCCGTGTATAAGAGTGTTTTCTGGAATAGAGCCAGTAAAGTCTTCTTCCCTTACCACACTAAAGTCCATTTCTTGCCAACTCCACCGCCTTCTTTGCCCCATCCCACATATCCACTGCGTTTATAAAGTTCAGTCCAGATTCAGCTAAAAGTCTTCTGCCTTCTTCTACGTTTGTCCCCTCCATACGAACCACAACGGGAACCTTTATTTCCACCATCTTTGCAGCCTCTATAAGACCATTGGCAAGCCTGTCGCATCTAAGGATACCACCAAAGATGTTTATAAAGACCGCTTTTACATTCTGGTCCGCCATAAGTATCCTAAAGGCGTTGGCTATCTGTTCCACGTTGGCACCACCGCCCACATCAAGGAAGTTGGCAGGCTCTCCTCCTGCAAGCTTTATTATGTCCATTGTGGTCATAGCAAGCCCTGCACCGTTTACCATACATCCTATGTTTCCATCCAGCTTTATGTAGTTAAGGTTATACCTCTTTGCTTCCACCTCAAGAGGGTCAAGCTGAGTGAGGTCTTCAAGCTCTTCAAGGTCCTTGTGCCTTATTAGGGCATTGTCGTCAAGCTCCACCTTTGCGTCAAGAAGCACAAGGCTTCCTTCTTTTGTAAGGACAAGTGGGTTTATCTCCACAAGGCTTGCATCAAGGTCTATATATGCCTTGTAGAGAGCCAAAGCTATCTTTACAAACTCGTTTACAGGAAGTCCAAGTTTAAAGGCTATCCTTCTTGCCTGAGAAGGCATAAGACCTAACGCTGGGTCTATATGGAGCATGTGTATGGCTTCTGGTTTTTCCTTGGCAACCTCCTCTATTTCCATTCCACCCTCCGCAGAAGCCATCAAAACGGGTTTAGAAACCGCCCTATCAAGGGTTATAGAGAGGTAGTATTCCCTTTCTATGTTGGTAGCCTTTTCTATCCATACCCTGCTTACAGGTTTTCCGTCAGGACACTGGAAGGTCTTAAGCACTTTCCCAAGCATACCCTCCACCGCTTGCTGGAGCTCTTCTGCGTTTTTGACTAACTTTACACCGCCAGCCTTTCCACGCCCACCGCAGTGCACCTGAGCCTTTACCACAAGAGGAAACTCTCCAAGCTCTTCGCACGCCTGCAGGGCTTCTTGAAGGCTAAAGGCTACTCTTCCCTCTGGTACAGGAAGACCATATCTTTTCAAAAGCTCCTTTGCCTGATGCTCGTGCAGTTTCATGCCTGCCTCCGTGAAGGTTTGTAAGTTAAAAGATTATAGCAAAGCTCATAAATTTTTGCCACCAAGCTCAAAAACTAACCGCTTAAACCTCTCTCCCCTTTCCTTGTAATCTCTAAACATATCAAAGGAAGCACAGGCTGGAGAAAAGAGGATAACATCTCCCCGTCTGGCAAACTCAAAAGCTCTTGATACCGCAGACTCAAGGTCTTTCTCCACATAGACCTCGCAACCCTGCCAAGCCTTTGCGATCTTCTCCTTTGCCTCACCTATGAGAATGCCGAGCCTTGTCTTTTTCTTAACAAGCTCCTTTATACTTTCAAAATCTCCACCCTTGTCCTTTCCACCTGCTATTAGGATAACCTTGCCATCTTCAAAACTTTCAAGGGCGGACCTTAAGGCGTTAACGGTGGTAGACTTAGAATCGTTGTATACCTCTACACCACCAAAACTTCCCATATACTCCATCCTATAAGGCAGTCCAGAAAAGCTATAGAGAACTTCCTGTATTATCTCCTTCTCCACACCCATAAGTCTTGCCATAGCACTTGCAAAAAGGGCATTGTGCCAGTTGTGTTTCCCCTTTATCTTGAGCTTCTCCACCTCAAAAAGCTCCTCGCCGAGAAAGTAGGCTCTGCCTTCCTTTATGTATCCTTGCATACCCTCTTCAAGGAGGAAAAACTTTTTTGCATCACTTGGAGTTTCTCTTATTCTTGGGTCTTTTGCGTTCAATAAGAGAAAGTCTTCTTCCCTTTGCCTTGAAAAGATGTTTCTTTTGCTCTCAAGGTAATCTTGGAGGCTCGGATGCCAATCAAGGTGGTCCTCCGAAAAGTTTAAAAAAGCCCCTCCTATGGGTCTAAAGGTTTTTAGAGTTTTACCCTGAAAGGAGGAGACCTCAAGCGCCGCAAGGCAAGAGGGATTGCTTAAGACTATCTCAGAGAGAGGCTTGCCTGCGTTCGCCCCCTCCTCCACGTTGGCATAGACCTCTTTTAGCATAAGGTATGTAAGCCTTGTAGTGGTAGACTTCCCGTCTGTGCCAGTGATAGCTAAGGCTCTGCCCTCAAAGAACCTCCAAGCGAGCTCAAGCTCTCCTATGACTTCTACTCCCTTCTCTTGTGCTTTTTTCCAAAGTGCGTGGTGCGGTGGTATGCCCGGAGAGAGAACCACCGTATCCACTATATGGAGGAACTCTTCAAAGCTATCACCCTTCGCATCGTCTCCTGCATATACCTCAAAGCCCTTAGCCTTCAAAAGGTTAACCGCAGACCTTCCGCTAACGCCAAGACCCCAGACAAGAACTCTCTTCATTGAGTTTAAAATTCTATCATGGCACTTCAGGACAAGGAAAGGTGGGACTTTAAATATCTACAGGGTTGGCAAAGCACGCTCCACAAAACCTTGGTTGAATTTTACACCTATGCACCTGTTGGAAGGGCACTTGAGATAGCTTGTGGAACTGGAGAGAATGCGATTTTTCTTGCAAAGCAAGGCTTTACTGTAGATGCAATTGATATATCTATTGTTGCACTCAAAAAGGCAAGAAGGCAAGCCAATGAAAGGAATCTTAAAGTGAATTTTATATGTGCTGACCTTGACTACTTTGTATTGAAAGAAGATACATATAACCTTGTTGTGAACTTCTATTATCTAAATAGAAGACTTATACCCCAAATAAAGAAGGCTCTAAAGCCTAATGGTTTGATTATCTTTGAAACCTACAATGAAAGGCATACCCTTATAAAAAGGGACTTTAATCCCGATTACCTTCTTAAGGAGGGAGAGCTTTCCAGATTTTTTGAGGACTTTAGAGTAGTTTTTTACAAGGAGGAGTTTAACATATCCACGCTTGTAGCCTTTAAGTAAGCTCCTTGTGTATGCCTTCCATGTATATCCTTTCAAGAATCTTTCTTGCTATAGGTGCAGCGACCGCACCTCCAGAGCCTCCATGTTCTACAAGTACTCCTATCACAAAAACAGGGTCTCTGTAAGGTGCAAAACCCACAAACCATGCATGGTCTCTAAGATGATAAGGGAGGTTTCTTCTTCTTGCACTGTGGATAGAGACCTGAGCAGTTCCCGTTTTGCCTGCTATATCAACGATTGTGGAATAGGCAGAGGTAGCAGTTCCTGACCTTACTACATCTCTAAGTGCTTCCCTAACAATGGCAAAATGCTCTGGCTTAGCTTTTACCAACTTATAAACGCTCTTGCCGGCTTTCCATATTACCCTTCCGCTTGCGTCTCTTTTTTCCTTTACCAGCAGAGGTTTGTATATAACCCCATTATTGGCTATCGCCATCATCATAAGAGTTTGCTCAAAGAGGGTAGCCTTCATGTATCCTTGCCCTATAGACATGTTAACCGTGTCTCCACCATACCATGGCTCTTTTACTTTGCTTCTTTTCCATTCTGGGGTTGGTATAAAACCTTTTGCAATAGGAAGGTCAAAGGGTATGTTTTCTCCGTAAGAAAAGCTCCTGAGAGTTCTTTCTATCTCCCTTGGACCAAGTTTGTAGTAGCCAAAATGATAAAAGTAGACGTCGCAAGAGTCTTTTATTGCTCCGTGTAGGTTCTCCCAGCCGTGTCCTGCCTTGTTCCAGCAGAAGAACTTTCTGTTTCCAAGCTCAAAATGTCCCCTGCATACAACACCTTCTCTTGGAGACACACCCTTTTCAAGCAAGGCTACTCCCAATGCAGGCTTTATAACCGATGCAGGGGGATACTTTGCCTGTGTTGCCCTATTGAAAAGAGGTCTGAATTTATCACTGTTATATTGACTCCATAAGTCTGCTATTCTGTTGGGGTCAAAAGATGGGTAGCTTAGAAGTGCCAACACCTCACCAGTCCTCGTATCCATTATAAGAACCGCACCAGCCTTGTGTCCAGAGTCTCTAAAGACCTCATAGGCTATTTTCTGTATTCTTGAGTCTATGGTGGTTAAAAGGGTTATGCCCTTCTTTGGCTCTTCGTAGCCCAGATTTCCTATAACCCTTCCAATTGCGTTCACCATAACTTCCTCAGCCCCGACCCTGCCCAGAAGGTCTGTATCAAAAACCCCCTCAAGCCCATATACACCCACCAAACTCTGACTTCCGATCCTGTCCCCATATTTCTGATAGTGTCTTTCCGTAGGGTAGGAAACATAGCCTACCACATGGGCACATACCTCACCCAGAGGGTAGTTTCTTGTTGGCACCGTGTTTATAAAGACACCTGGTAGCTTGTAGCTGTAGTTATAGAATTTATCTATCTCTTCTTGTGTCTTTAGCTCTGTCAGGACAACCGGTTCTATTGCCTTTCTCTTTTTTATACTTTCATAATCCAGTTTAACTCCAAATATTTCTTCAACATTCATCAAAACCTCCCTAAGATTCCCTTCTTCTTGCAATTTTTGATGGTCAAGAAGGAGTATATACCTCGGAGTGTCATAAGCTAACTTTTCCCCTCTTCTGTCAAGAATATCCCCCCTCTGAGGATATATAACCCTCTTCCTCACGTAATTTCTTTGAGCAAGCTCTCTGTAGTATTCACCTCTAAAAAGTTGAAGGTAGAGCAATCTAAGGAAAATAAGAGCATAGACAAAGATACCTACAAGCATAAGGAATAAAAATCTCCTCCTACTCATGTTTCCTTACGAAAATATCTTCCTGAGATAAGGTAGAGGAAAAGAGCTTCAAAGGCAAGGCTCAGTGGCAAAAGCCATAGGTTAAGGTCCGCATAGTACTTTACCCTGAACAGAAGAACTACCCAGAGCTTTTCAAATAAAGAAAGCAGAAGGTAGGCAAGCAGTAAAGAGAGTTTGCTTGGGAGTTCAATCCTCAGTTTCATTATGTTAAAAAGAATAGCAAAGAAAATATGTCCTGACAGGTTCAATCCAAGAGAGTCCTGAAACAGGTCAAGGAAAAAACCCGTTATTATCGCCTTCCTAAGCCATCCATTGTCCTCCTTAAAGATATTAAGGAAAAGATAAACAAGGAGAAGATTAGGAGCCATGAGCATATTATGAAAGACAGCGATCAACACCGCACCTTGAAAATAGGCAAGCAAAAAGGCAACTATGTAGAACTTCATAACCTTTCTCTTATGACGAGAATAAGGTAAGCCCCTCTTACATCTGCGGAGGGTTTGACATCCACCTTCTTAAAAAAGCCCTTTCCATCATGAGACACTCGCTGAACAGTGCCGACCTTCAACTGAGGGAAGACTTTGCCCGGCACCCTTACATAAACCACATCGCCCACATTAATCTTGTCATCAACCTTGACGTGAAGTAAAGACCCCATGGGGAACCCACCTCTGTATATATACGCCTTATCTCCCACCCCAACGCTAAGCGTGAATTCCTCAGAGAAGACTGTTCTTATCCTTGAAGAGCTTCCATACACACTATCTACGATGCCCACCAAGTTCTCTCCAGAAAATACCAACATACCCTCAGATATATCCTTATCCTGTCCCTTATTTATAAGCACGAAGGTATCCCTACCTGATGGGTCGTAGGCAACCACATTTGCGTAAACTATTGAATATTTGCCTGAAGGAAGGGGAAGGTCTATGGCTTGGCTTAGGCTTTTCAGGTTGCTCTCGCAGGCAAGAAGTTGAGCCTTGTATAATTTATATTCTTCAAGCTCTTGCCTTAATCTATAGTTTTCTTCGCTCACATTTCTTAGAAACAGGTAAGTTTCCACTATCCTTTTTGTGTTTTCTTGGACATTTCCCTTTAGCTCAAAAAAGGGATAAACCGCCAACCTAAGGAGGTTATAAACCCGGCTTAGGTATGGCAATGCGGAAAGATTGATAAAATAAATTACAATGCTCAATAACAAAGCTATGGAAGGTGCAACAAATCCTTTCATATCATGGAAACTTTCCTTATCAGCTCTATATTATCAAGAACCTTTCCCACCCCTCTGGCTACTGCAGTTATAGGGTCTTCGCAGTAGTTGGTCTTTATGCCTGTTTCGCGCTCTATTCTCACATTGAGGTTCCTTAGGAGAGAGCCTCCTCCAGCCAAGGTTATACCCCTTTCTGCTATATCAGAAGCGAGTTCTGGTGGTGTCCTTTCCAAGGTAGACTTGACTGCGTTTATAATAGAAGACAGCACATCCTCAAGGGCTTCTGTAACATCTCTATTGCTTATTTTCACCACCTTTGGAAGTCCCGTTATGTCTCTTCCCTTTACTTCCATAAACCTTTCCTCTTCTTCGTATATGGCACTGCCAAGCTCTATCTTTGCCCTTTCTGCGGTTTGCTCACCTATAAGGAGATGATGTTTTTTCTTAACATGCTGTATTATAGCTTCCGTCATCTCATCGCCTGCTACCCTTATGGAATTGGAAACCACTATGCCCGCAAGAGAAATGACCGCTATCTCTGTAGTGCCACCACCTACGTCTACTACCATATTACCTATAGGGTCTTCTATTGGAAGCCCAGCACCTATGGCAGCGGCCATTGGCTCAGCTATGAGATAGACCTCTCTCGCTCCTGCACTTTTTGCAGCGTCAATGACTGCCCTTTTCTCCACCTGTGTAACCCCAGAGGGCACGCCTATGACAACCCTTGGCTTTGCCTTGAATATACTTCCCCCTATTGCTTTGTTTATAAAATAAGAAAGCATAACCTTAGTGGCTTCAAAGTCCGTTATCACACCGTCTCTGAGGGGTCTAACAGTTTGTATATTCTCGGGAGTTTTCCCAAGCATCTCCTTTGCCTCTTTACCTACCGCCAAAACTCTACCAGAACGCACATCAACTGCAACGATGGAGGGTTCATACAGCACTATGCCCTTTCCCTGAGCGTAAACCACCGTGTTGGCAGTGCCGAGGTCTATGCCTATATTACTGGCGATAAAACCAAGAAGATTTGCTAATTTGCCTAACATCCATAATATTATAAACTATGGAGACTACTTTACACAAAAAGCACGAGGAAAGGCTCTTCAAAGCTCTAGGAAACGAAGATAGCAAAGTGAAGAAGGCTCTTGAGTTCGTGGAAGAGAAGCATGCAGGACAGTTTAGAAAATCCGGAGAGCCTTATGTGGTCCACCCTGTAGAGGTTGCCATAATCCTCGCAGAGCTGGGCATGGACAGGGATACGGTGGTGGCTGGGCTTTTACACGATGTGCTTGAGGATACAGAAACCACCTACGAAGAGCTAAAGGAGAATTTTGGAAAGGATGTGGCGGATATAGTGGAGGGTGTAACTAAACTGGGAAAGATACACTTCAAGGATGTGGAAACCCAAAAAGCGGAGAACTACAGAAAGCTCATCCTTGCCTTTTCAAAGGACCTAAGGGTCATCTTTGTGAAGCTGGCAGACAGGCTTCATAACATGAAAACCCTGCAGTTTTTCCCCAGGGAAAAGCAGGTCAGGATTGCCAAGGAGACCCTTGAGGTATATGTGCCCATAGCAAACCGGCTCGGTCTTTGGAGGATAAAAACAGAGCTTGAAGACCTATGCTTTATGTATCTGTATCCAAAGGAATACGAAGAGGTCAAAAACTTTGTAGGTAGGAGCAGAAGAGAGCTTGAAGACTATTTGAAGAGAGTATTCATACCAAGGCTAAAGGAAGAGTTAAAGAAGGCAGGCATTCAAGCCCATGTGTCCTATAGACCAAAGCATTTGTACGGTATATGGCAAAAGACCCTAAGAAAGGGCATAAAACTTGAGGATGTGCATGACATACTGGGTGTTAGGGTTATAGTCAACACGGTTCAAGAGTGCTACCTTGTGCTGGGCATAGTCCATAGCGTATTCAAACCAGTCCCAGGAAAGTTTGATGACTATATATCTCTGCCTAAGCCAAACCTCTACCAGTCCTTGCATACTGCGGTTATAGGTCCAAAGGGTAGGATGGTGGAGGTGCAGATACGCACATGGGAAATGCACGAAAGGGCGGAGAAGGGTATCGCAGCGCACTGGGCTTATAAGGAAGGCAAAAGCGTAAAGGACGGTGGAGTGTATTCATGGCTGAAGAGCCTTGTGGAGAGCGTGCAGGGTAGCAAGAACCCTCAGGAGCTTTTGGAAAACCTCAAGCTGGAGCTTTTTTCCGAAGAGGTTTTCGTTTTCACTCCAAAGGGAGACCTGCTGGTGCTTCCAAAGGGGGCAACGCCGGTAGACTTTGCCTACTACATACATACGGAGGTGGGTAACCACTGTGCTGGAGCAAAGGTAAACGGCAGGATTGTGCCACTCAATTACAAACTTCAAAACGGAGACATGGTGGAGATAATAACCAATCCTAACAAGAAGCCTAATCAAGAATGGTTGAATTTTGTGGTTACCTCTAAGGCAAAAAGCAGGATAAAGGCGGTTTTAAAGGAGCTTGAAAGGGAGAAATACATACAGATAGGAAAAGAGAAGTTTGAGCTGTATTTACAAAAGCTGGGTATTGGCAGAGAAATTTTACTGAATAAGCTCACTGAGGAAACAAAGGCAAAGACGGAAGAGGAGCTTTATCTACTTTTGGGAAGTGGAAAGCTCTCAAAGGAAAGGGTTTATTCCCTCTTTAGAAAAACCCAAAAGGAAAAGCCTCCAGAAAGGGTAGAGGACATACTTCATATAGACGGGCTTGGAAATGTGCTACATACCCTCGCGGAGTGCTGTAATCCTCTGCCGGGGGAAGAGGTTTACGGCGTCATATCAAGAGGCAAGGGCTTGGTTATACATTCAAAGGATTGTCCTAACCTAAAGCATCTATGGAGTGTGTCAACAGAAAAAGTCATAAAGGTCTTGTGGAGCAAGTCTCAAGGACTGCATCCAGTAAGGTTAAGGCTTATAGTCAAAGACCGTATGGGTATTTTGGGAGAAGTGACTACCACCATAGCAAAATCTGGTGCAAACATAACAGAAGCCAGAACCAAAAGCCTGCCCTCTGGTCAGGCCTTAATGGACTTTACACTGCAAGTGGAAAACTACCAGAGCTTTTTGAAGGTCAAGGAAGCTCTAAGTGGTTTGGAAGGTGTGGAAAGTGTGCAGAGGTTGATGGGGTAGTTGGCATAAGGTGTATTTTACCAGTCGGGAAATTGTTTAAAAAAAGCCCCCATGCGGGGGCATGAGTTTTATGCTGAGCGTCTTAGTCTCCTCGCCAGTGCAAGGACTGGAGGCACAAGCCACCAAAGCATAGAAGGGTTAGCATTTTCACTTAGCAGATATAACTTCTAAGAGCTCACAAACTCCAACTTTCCATCTTTCAAATCCACCATTACCCTTTGCCCGTCTTTTATCTCCCCCTTTATTATGAGGTTTGCCAGAGGAGTTTCCAAGTGCTTTTGAAGAGTTCTCTTGAGAGGTCTTGCACCGTAGGCAGGGTCATAGCCGAGCCTTACAAGGTGCTCCTTTGCCCCTTCTGTTAGCTCTATGGAGATGTTCCTTTCCGCCAGCCTTTTGTTTATGCTTACCACAAGCAGGTCTATTATCTGGAAGAGCTCCTTCATGGTCAAGGGTTTAAAGACAATTATCTCGTCTATCCTGTTTAGAAACTCTGGTCTGAAGTGATAACGCAGTTCTTCAAGCACCTTCTCTCTTGCCTTTTCAAACTCCCTTTGAACTCTTTCTTCGTCTCCGTCCACAGGTATGCTCAAAAGATACTGAGAGCCTATATTGGAGGTCATGATTATCACCGTGTTTCTAAAGTCCACCGTCCTTCCATGAGAGTCTGTGAGCCTTCCGTCGTCCAACACCTGCAGGAAGAGGTCAAAGACCCTTGGGTGTGCCTTTTCTACCTCGTCAAGGAGCAGGACTGAATAGGGCTTTCTGCGCACCGCCTCTGTGAGCTTTCCTCCCTCTTCGTAGCCCACATAGCCCGGTGGTGCACCGATTAGTTTTGCCACGCTGTGCTCTTCTTTGAACTCAGACATATCAAGCCTTATCAGGGCATCCTCGTCGCCAAAGAGTAGCTCCGCAAGAGCTTTTGAAAGCTCCGTTTTTCCTACGCCCGTGGGTCCCAAGAAGAGGAAGCTGGCTATGGGTCTCTTGGGGTCTTTTAGACCTGCCCTTGCCCTTCTTATGGCTTCTGAAACTGCAGTCACCGCATGCTCTTGGTCTATGACCCTCTTGTGCAGTTCCTCTTCCAATTTGAGGAGCCTCTCCATCTCCTCTTCCTTTAGCTTCGTGACAGGTATGCCCGTCCATTCGGAGACCACCTGAGCCACATCTTCCCAACCCACAAGAAGCTCCTCTGCCTTCTTGCTCTCAAGCTCTTTTAGTTCCTTCTCCAGCTTGACCTTCTCAATCTTGAGGTTTGCCTCCCTTTCGTAATCGCCCCTTTCAGAGGCTCTTAGTATCTCTTGGTCAAGCTCTTCCATACGCCTCTTTATCTCCGATATCCTCGCCTCCACACCGCCAGATTTAGAGAGAAGGTCTTGCTTTTCCTTTTCCAGCTGAACCTTCCTTATCTTTAGCTGTGCCTCCTTCTCATAGTTGCCCTCCAAGTATGCCTTTTGTATTTCCTCCTCTAAGCTCTTTAGTCTTCTCTCTATCTCCTGCACCTCTGGCGGTAGGGAGACTGCCATGAGCTTTTTGCGGGCGGAGGCTTGGTCAAGGGCATCTATTGCCTTGTCAGGCAGTTTTCTAAAGGTCACATACCTTCTTGTGAGCTTTACCGCCGCCTCAAGGGCTTCGTCGGATATTTTTACCTTGTGGTGTTTTTCCAGCTTGGGCTTTAGACCCTTCAGTATTTCAAGGGCTTCCTCCTCTGTAGGCTCGTCCACGTAGATTGGTTGGAAGCGCCTCTCTAAGGCTGGGTCCTTTTCTATGTATTTGCGATATTCGTCCACCGTGGTTGCACCTATAACCCTTATTTCACCTCTTGCCAGAGGAGGCTTTAGCATGTTGCCAGCGTCTACCGCACCCTCCGCTTTGCCAGCACCCACCACGGTGTGAATTTCATCTATAAAGAGTATTACATTGCCCTTTTGCTTTACCTCTTCCAAAAGGCTTTTAAAACGCTCCTCAAACTCTCCCCTGTATTTAGAGCCCGCTATAATAGAACCCATGTCCACGGATATAACCGCTTTGTCTTGAAGCTCTACAGGCACTTCCTTGTTGACTATCCTTTGTGCCAGACCTTCTACTATGGCAGTCTTTCCAACGCCAGGGTCTCCCACAAGCACAGGATTGTTTTTTGTCCTTCTGAGTAGTACCTCTATAAGCTGGTTTATCTCCCGCTCTCTTCCTATAACTGGGTCCAGCTTGCCCTCCCTTGCCATCTGTGTGAGGTCTACACCAAACCTCTCAAGGGCGGACTTTTCTTCTTCCCTTAGCTCTTGTGCCACATCCTTCATCCTTTCACCTCCTGTTATATCTTCTAAAATCTTACCAGCAATAGTATCCTTTGCTTCCAAAAGGCTCGCCACTATATGATAGGGCTCCACCTGAGAAAGACCCTCAGAGACCGCTTTGTCTTGAGCCTTTTCAAGAACCCTTATGAGGTTCTGAGAGTAGTCAAAGGCAGGCTCTTTGCCAAAGACAATCTTTCCTACTGCGTCTATGACCCTCTCTGGCGAAAGCCCAAGCTCCTTTACCTGCTCCACAAGGCTTGAGCTCTCAAGAGCCTTCCTAATAAGCCCGTCAATGCTGAGCCTGTTTTCCAGGAATGCCTTCACATCCTCAGACCTAAAGACCGCAGAGAGGCTCTTCTCTACGCCTTCCAGCTGGCTTCTGTGTTGGCTTTCAAGCCTTTCAAGTCGGGCAAGCTCCACTTGTAGTTCCTGAAGGCTCCAGTAGTCGCCATACCTCCTCGCTTTCTCCAGTTCTGCCCTTATTCTCTCTTTTGCCCTCCTGACCTTTTCCAGCTCTATTTGCACCTGTCCTATGTCGGACTTTACCTGCATTATCTTGCTTCTGAGGTCAATAAGGTGTTGGGCTTCCTGCTGGACCGCCTTGCCTATCTGGGAGGAGAGCTTTTCAAGGTATTCAGAGACCTTTTTGTAGAGACCCCTTGTGTCTACACCCCTTTTTTCAAGATACTTCGCCAGTGCGGATTTTTCATCCACGAGAAGGGCAAGGAGTAGGTGATCTGTGTCCACTTTGCTGTCCCCGGCTTTCCTTGCAAGCTCCTTTGCCCTGTTTATGTATTCAAGGGTTTTTGCAGAAAGCAGGTTCTCACTAAACATTCCATGCCTCCTGTAAATTTATAATGACATTTATAATATGCTTTAGTAGATTGTTGTCAAGTTTTTGGTGGAGGGAAGAAAGCAAGTGGTAGAATTCTAAGGCTGTAGTATATGTTCACAAGCAGGAAGAGTGCGTAAAATATTGAAGAAAGAGTTGGGTTGAAGTTCTCATTTAGGAGTGCCAGGACAAAGGATGGAAGCCCCGCAAAGAGGTAAAACTTGAGAACTTCGGGATTTATAAGCTCTTTGAGCGTTGGAATCTTCTCTTTTCCAATCTTTGGTGCGTATACCCTCCACCAGTAGAGGAAGGGGACTATGTGGTAAGAGGCTCCTATGGTGATAAAGAGGAGGAAACCATAAAGCATACCATCTCTGTGCCAGCCTATAAATCCATAATTGCCACTTCCGGCGGTGGATATGCCGATGGAGAGGAAGAAAACTGCCATAAAGAGACCGAGTATAAGATAACGCACTGATGGGTCTAAGCCTTTGAGAGGGCTTTTCTTCTGAAGAAGGCTCTGGTAGACTACAAAGGCCAGTAAGAAAAAAGAGAGAAGCACAAATAGTCCAGAATAGGCTACAAGTTTCATGTTTCCCACATGCCAGCCATAAAGAAAAGGCGGGATTGAGAGGTTATGCAAGATAAGACTTATCCACCTTGCCTTTGGATGTTTTAGTTCCTCTACCTGAAGCATGGGAACGAAGACATAGTAAGCACCTAATATTACATTAAGAAAAAACCCAGCAGTAAGCGTATGCTTTATCATAAGAAGGTTCAAATCCATGAGCATAAAAAAGCCAGAAAGGGCAAAGTATACACCTCCAAGCAGGAAGAATACCACAGATGGATCCCTAAGGCTTTTTGTGTTTATAAGAAGAAAAGCAAGGCTAAGAAGAGCAAAAAGAAAATAGAAATATGGGGAAGATGCAGGTTTGACAAAAAAACTGAAAAGATTGGTTAAAAACAAGGCAAGGTGGATATATGTTAACCATTCCCACCTTATGGCTATACCCTGTAGGGTAGGATACATCTGGAAAAGAGTGCCCATTATAAGAAGTGGGAAAGCTATGAAGATAAGAAGCTCTGTATAGGCTTTCCCAAGGAGCTTAAAAAGGAGTGATAGGTCTATGAGGATAAGGCTGAGGAAGATGTATATAGATGTGAGCCTTACGAAGGATGCAGGTCTTATCATTTACCTACGAGCCTTCTAAGTTCTATAAGAAGTTCCTGGAACTTTTCGTCGGACATCCTTCTTATTTTCTTGGCTTGTCCGAGGTTCACAGTATGGGGTAATATCTTCCTCAGTATAGGGTTCTTAAGGGGCGTGAAGCCATACTTTATAAGCACATCAAGGGCTTCAGGAACCCTTTTTAAAAGCTCGCCTACGTTGGTATTCTCATCTATCTCAAATTCAAGCTCTTTTGCACATTCGGTTTCTTCAAATCTTAGAGGTTGTGAGGACTTTTTCCATATTCTAAGAAGGTATCCTTCCTCTGTCTCCCTCAATTCATAGCGGTATCCCAGCTCCTCAAGCCTTGGCAGGAGATGGGTGAAGGGTCTTGAACCAAGCACCTCAAGGGTCTCTCCCTCCTTAAGCTCCTCAAGAGCCTGAGCAACCTTAATCATAGGCTGTGGTGGTTCAAGGTTTCTCACATCAAGCCTTTTCATGGTTCAACCCCGAATAGATATCCTTCAAGCTCCACATCAGCTTTGTAGCCCAGCCCTTCAACCTTTTCCTTAACCGCCTGCAGGAGATAGCTTCCTACAGGGCAAAAGGGGCTTGTAGGTTTTATTACAACTCTAAGCCTTCCCTGTTCAATCTCTTTCACCTCTCTTACCATGTTCATGCCAACTATATCCATACCCGTGTGAGGATCAATGACTTCCTTTAAGACCTTCAGCACATCTTCCATGTCTATCTACCCCCTATTCTGTCTCTGAAAAGCTCATGGCAGGCAATACATCCCTGAAGCATGTTGGTATAAGTCTTAAAGGCTTGGTCCCTTTTGCCTTCCCTTAAAAATTTCATGACCTCCTCCGCACCGCCGTGAACCTGCTTCTCAAAAGCTGGCATAAATCTCATAAACTCTTCCCTTTTTGATGGGTCTATGTATCGTAGGGGTCCGCCCTTTGGTACGGGGTGTTCTGCTATCTCTCTGGCACCTTCCAGAACCATGGCATCGTTACCCAAAAGAAAGCCCTGAAGCATCTTGGTGGCTGACTGGTTTACCAATTGCATAACCTGTTTGAAGTTCAGCTCACTTTCAACCTCATGAGAAAAACTCAAAGCAAACATCAGAAGTGAAAATACCGCAATCTTTCTCATTTTACAACCTCCATATCCTTATCTTCCAAAAGTCCTCTCCATAGTCCACATACTCCCACCCAACTTTTCCAGGAAAATTCATAGCTATCTGAAAATAGAGTGGTAAAGGGTCATGGTCGTTTACAATAAAGAAGGTCTCCGCCTCCTTGAGCTTAGAAAACCTCTCCATTACAAGAGAATGCCTTATACCATGCTCAAGGGGTCTGAGGTCTAAAGTCTCACCCTTTACAAAATTCTCCTGCCCGAGACTTATCTCGTAAAGAACCACCTTTTCCTCTGGTAGAAAACCAAATATATCAGCCCTCTCCACAAGAAAGTAATAGGGTGCTTCCGCCCTTCCAAATCTATGACCGATTATATACCTGCCAGCACCCTTTGAAAGTATGTATAGCCTTCTGTATCCAAAGGCGGAGGGCATAAGCCCCCTTTCCAGGACTCTTACTACAAGACCTTCCTTACCAACCCTTCCTTCAGTCAATACTCCGTGCATTTTTTTTACCTCCTAAGGGATAAATATGTGAGAGGGGGCAAAGTATGTAAATGATTACAATCATATAAGTTTTTCTTATATCTTGACAAATTAATCTTAATCATATATTATTAAATAAATAAGAATACTTCGGAGGTGTGCTATGAGAAAGCTTCTCTTCATCGTCCCTCTGATGAGCCTTGTCCTTTCCTGCCAACAAAAGCCCGTAGAAAAACCTGCGGAGGCACCAGCTCAACCTGCAGAAGTAAAGAAGGAGGAAGAGCCGGCGAGCGATAAGGGTATAGGACCTATAAGGGAGGTCCAGCTTGGGCCCATAGACCAAGCCCTTGTCAAGAAGGGTAAAGAAATCTTTGATTCCAAGTGTGCATCTTGCCACAAGCTTGAAGAGAAGTATGTGGGACCACCCCTAAAGGGTGTTACAAAGAGAAGAAAACCCGAGTGGATAATGAACATGATACTAAACCCTGCGGAGATGGTTCAGAAGGACCCTGTAGCGAGGGGACATTTAGCAGAGTATCCCATACAGATGCCCTTTCAAGATGTATCCCAAGAAGAGGCAAGAGCAATACTGGAATACCTGAGAAGCGTTGATGAAAAGTAAAAAGTTTATAAAGGAGGTGTTGCCATGCTGGGCAAAAAAAAGGTTCTCCTGGGAGGGCTTTCGGCCCTCGTGGTAGGTTCATTGCTGGCGGGTTGCCCGCCGAAAAAGGAAGCCTTAAAGACAAGTGCTGTGGGTACGGATGCAGCTTCAAAGGTCTATGTCCCACCTGGTAAACATGACGAGTTTTATGTTTTCTTCTCTGGAGGCTTCAACGGTCAGGTGACCGTATACGGTATTCCGTCAGGGAGAATACTAAAGGTTATAAAGGTCTTCTCAGTTGACCCAGAAACTGGCTATGGCTTTACGCCAGAAACCAGACCTATGCTTATGACTTCACATGGGTTCATACCTTGGGATGATACTCACCACCCATGGCTCTCTCAGACTAACGGAGAGCATGACGGAAGATGGTTGTTTATAAATGCAAACAACACACCGAGGATAGCAAGGATTGACCTAACTACCTTTGAAACAACCGAGATAATAGAAATACCAAACTCTGCAGGAAATCACCCATCACCTTACGGGACTGAGAACACAGAGTATGTGGTGGCAGGAACAAGGTTCTCAGTTCCCGTTCCCCAAAAGGATGTTCCCATAGATTCCTATGCGCAGAACTTTAAGGGAACAATAAGCTTTATAAAAGCCAACGAGCCCGGCAAGATGGATGTTGCCTTCCAAATACTTATGCCCGGCTTTAACTATGACCTTGCGAGGTGTGGAAGAGGTCCATCACATGGTTGGTGCTTTTTTACCTCCTACAACACAGAACAGGCTCATACACTGCTTGAGATAAATGCATCAAAGAATGACAAGGACTATATAGCGGCGATAAACTGGAAAAGAGCGGAGGAATGCCTATCTCAGGGTAGGTTTCAGGAAGTGCCCGCGGTCTACTACCACAACTACTATGATGAGAAAAAGCATATGGCTGTTTCCGAAGTCAAAAAATCTGTAAAGATGATAAACCCGAAGGACTGCCCTGGAGTTGCTTACCTTTTACCAACACCCAAGTCCCCCCATGGTGTGGATGTCTCCGACGATGGTGAATATATCGTAGGTGGTGGGAAGCTGGCAACGGTCATACCCATACACTCTTTCTCCAAGATGCTAAAAGCCATAGAGCAGAAGGCTTTTGAGAAGGAAATAGACGGGGTTCCGGTTCTCAAATATGACGCAGTCCTGCACTGTGAGGTTGAGAAACCCTGCCTTGGACCCTTGCATACGGAGTTTGACGGAAAGGGTTTTGCCTACACCTCCTGCTTTGTTTCCTCCGAAGTAGTGAAGTATGACTACAAGGGTTGTAAGGTGGTGGATAGGGTGCCTACATACTACTCTGTGGGACACCTGCTAATACCCGGCGGAGACACCAAAAAGCCCTACGGTAAGTATCTCGTGGCCATGAACAAGATAACCAAAGACAGGCAACTTCCAGTAGGCCCAGAGCTACTTCAGTCCGCACAACTCTACGATATAAGCGGAGAAAAGATGCAGCTTATCCACGAGTTCTTCACCATAGGTGAGCCCCACTATGCTCAGGCTATCCCCGCAGATAAGATAAAGGACAAGATTAAGAAAATTTATCCGCTCGCTGAGAACGAACACCCCTATGCGGTAAAGGCTGAAAAAGACGCAAGGGTTGAAAGAAAAGGCAACGAAGTTCATGTTTACATGACCATGATAAGGTCTCACTTTGTTCCAGATAACATTGAAGGTATAAGAGTTGGGGATACGGTATATTTCCACGTGACAAACCTTGAACAAGACTGGGACATACCTCACGGCTTTGCGGTCAAAGGTTCTGAAGAGGCGGAGATTCTTGTCATGCCCGGACAAACAAAGACCCTCGTGTGGAAGCCAAAGGCTCCAGGTGTTTATCCCTTCTACTGCACAGACTTTTGCTCAGCACTTCATCAGGAAATGCAAGGCTATGTAAGGGTTTCCCCAGCTGGCTCTAATGTGCCACTCAGATACTACACCGGCACACCAACCACACAGAAATGAGGAGGTGAGCTATGAACATACTCTCAAGAGGGCTTCTTGCCCTCGCTTCCCTTTTGCTTATCCTGACTTACTTCCTCCCTCTCTGGAGGATAGAACTTGTCGCACCTCAGTATCCTGAGGGTCTTAGGATGTTCATATGGGTAAACAGAATTACAGGCGGGACGGAGTTCGACCTTTATAACATAAACCTCCTAAACCATTACATAGGCATGAAGCCAATAGAGCCAGAGGCCATACCTGAGCTTAAGATACTGCCTTTCATAATTGGCTTTCTTATAGCCTTTGGTCTTTTGTCAGCTATACTTGGAAAAAGGGTTCTGCTCTACGCCTGGGTTATAACCTTTGTCCTGCTTGGGGTCGCTGGGCTTGCAGACTTTTACAAATGGGGATATGACTATGGACATAACCTTAACCCCAACGCCCCCATAAAGATACCTGGTCTTGCCTATCAACCACCTCTGATAGGCACAAAACAGCTTCTCAACATGCTTGCAAGTTCTTTCCCTGATGTGGGAGGCTACATAGCGGTGGTTTCTTTGTTCTTAGGCTTTCTGGCAATCGCAATAGACCTTAGGTTTTCAGAGACTGGGAAAGCGGAGGTGAAGCCAGCATGATACTCCGAGTGCTATGGGCTTTCCTCCTGCCCCTTTTTTTCTTTTCCTGCAGGGAAGAAAGACCGGAACCTATAAGGCTTGGTGAAGATGTATGTGAATACTGTAAGATGGTTATTGCTGACGAAAGGTTTGCGGCGGAGGTGATAACGAAAAAAGGCAGGGTATATAAGTTTGATGCTATAGAGTGCATGGTTGGCTATTACAACGAGAATGAAGAAGATATAAAGAGGGCTTATGTAGTGAATTTTCTTAATCCAAAGGAGTTTATACCCGCAGAGGAAGCTATGTATGTAAGAAGCCCTGACATAAGAAGTCCAATGGGCATGAACCTTTCTGCCTACAGAAGCGAAACGGAAGCAAAGAAAGCGATTGAAGGGAAAAGGGGGGAAATCCTCAACTGGACTTCCCTGAGAGAGTTTATAAAAAAGGAATATAGGTTTTCACACTAACATGTTAGGCATAATTTTTTCTACATTGTTTGTATGCTACGATTGCAAGTTTAAAGACATCCAGAGTGCTATAAACTACGCAAGGGATGGAGACAGGATAGTGGTAAAGTCTGGAACATACAAGGGGCCGGTGGTCGTTGACAAAAGGGTTGAACTCGTCGGTGAAGGTGGACCAGTGCTTGATGGTGAGGGGAAATATCAGGTATTGACCATAAAGGCGGATGGTGTAAAAGTGGAGGGCTTTGTTATAAAAAACTCAGGTATGTCCTACAGTGAGGATATAGCTGGTTTGAAAGTTGTGGATTCAAGGGATTGCATAATAAAGGGCAACAAGTTTCTGAACAACTTCTTTGCTTTGTATCTTGAAAGGGTTAGCGGATGCTTAGTGGAGGGCAACAGTATAGTAGGCTTTGCAAGGTCGGAGGGCTCTTCTGGTAATGGTGTGCATGCGTGGAACTCGGAAAGACTTATTCTAAGGAATAACTATGTGAAGGGACACAGGGATGGGATATACTTTGAGTTCGTAAAGGATAGCCTTATAGAAAACAATAGAAGCGAGCTAAACCTAAGGTATGGGCTTCATTTCATGTTTTCCAATGACGATAGCTACAGTAACAATTACTTTTACAAGAACGGTGCTGGAGTCGCGGTTATGTATTCAAGAAATATACACATGGTGGAGAATGTGTTTGAAAGAAACGAGGGTCTTGCAAACTATGGCCTCCTTCTCAAGGATATAACAGACAGCAAACTATACAAAAACAAGTTTCTAAACAACACACATGGAATTTATTTGGAGGGATGTAATAGGAGTATCTTTGAGGGTAATCTTTTTGAAAAGAATGGGTGGGCTGTAAGGATATACGCTAACAGCGAAGATAACCTATTCAGAAGAAATTTGTTTATAGGAAATGCCTTTGATGTATCCACAAACACACTATCTTACTTTAGAAACACCTTTGAAGGAAACTACTATGACAGATACGAAGGCTATGACCTTGACAGAGACGGCTATGGGGATATACCCTACAGACCTGTTTCCTTTATAGCCTTTCTCTTTGAAAGGTTTCCCCTTACCCTTATACTCTACGAAAGCTTTCTTATGAAAATTTTAGACACGATGGAAAGGCTCATACCTCTCCTCCACCCAGAAGCCCTTGTGGATAAAAAACCGCTTATGGTGAAGCAATGATAAAACTTGAGGGTATCTTCAAGTCCTTTGGTAAGAAAATCCTCTTCAAAGACCTCAGCCTTGAGTTTGAGATGGGGAGGACAACCGCCCTCCTTGGTCCTAACGGCTCGGGTAAAACAACCCTTGTAAAGATCTTGCTTGGGTTAGTAATACCAGACAGGGGAAAGGTTTACATAAACAAAAAAGAGATAGGAAATGATAGCTTTCACAAAAGGCTTATAGGCTACATGCCACAGGTTCCAGAGTTTCCTGAAAACCTCACTCTTAGAGAGATAGTGTCAATGGTAGAAGACCTAAGAGGGGAAAAGGCTAAGAGGCTTGAGGAGCTTCTGGAAGTGCTCAATCTTAAGCCAGAGCTTGAAAAAAGGTTTATGAACCTCTCGGGCGGAACAAAGCAGAAGGTTGGAGCTCTTGTAGCTCTCGCCTTTGACCAGCAGATTCTCATACTTGATGAACCCATGGTGGGTCTTGACCCAGTAACAGCCTATAGGCTTAGGGCTTTTATCCGCAAGGAGAAGGAGAATGGTAAAACCATCCTCTACATTTCGCACATAATGCCAGAAGTGGAGGAGTTGGCTGACGATGTGGTTTTCATAACGGAGGGAAGGGTTGTGTTTAAGGGTAGCGTGGAAGTCCTGAAGTCCTCAACGGGTAAGGAAAAACTTGAGGAGGCTGTGCTTTGCTTATTAAGCTGATAAAATACGAGCTTTATGACCTTTTAAAGAGCAGATGGATGTTGGGTATAACTGTTTTTTATGGGCTTTTGGTCTATTCGCTAGTGAAATTTGGAGGTAATACGAGAAAAGCTGTTGTCAGTCATACGAACCTATCTCTTCTCACGCTCCCGCTTTTCTCCCTCCTCCTTTCCATAAACTACTTATACACAAACAGAAACTTTATTGAATTTGTGTTAACTCAGCCAGTAAAGAGAAGCTTTCTTTTCGCATCCCTTATAATCAGCCTTAGCTTCTCTATCTTTATTAGCTATGCAGTTGGCTCTAGTTTTGTTTTTTACTATCTTGAGGGCTTTTATCCTCCTTTTGCAAAGACCCTTTCTCTAACAACCTCCCTTATTCCCCTCTTTGTATCCCTTGGTATTCTCTCTGGACTCCTTGTAGAGGATCGGTTAAAGGGTATCGGGCTTGTGCTACTTCTTTGGCTTTTTTTCTCAGCTATGTATGACGGAATAGTTCTTTATATAATACTTGCCTTCTCTAACTATCCTATAGAAAAACTCGTTCTTTTCCTTACCCTTTCAAATCCAGTTGACTTTATAAGGCTCAGTTCTCTCACGGAAGCTGGTCTTTACGAGGCTATGGGTTTTGTTGGAACATGGGCTAAAAAATACTTAAAAGACCTCTGGTTTTTACCTATCCCTTTGTCCTTTCTATACACAGCGGTTATCTTTATGCTTGGACTGATTGCCTTTAAGAGGAAGGATTTTTAGGAGGTTTGCTATGTGGCTTTTAGTCTTAGTATGTTTGGTTTTCTCCTGCGATGTCCCAAAAGGGCAAAAGAAAGCTGAGCCCTCGGTTGAGCCTTCAAAGGTAAAGGAGCTTTTCAAAGCAAGAGGATGCACCGACTGCCACGACAGAAGAATTGCCCTCGTGGGACCAGCTTTTGTTGAGATAGCTAAAAGATATAGAGGAAGGGAAGAAGCGGAAAGCATGCTTATTAAAAGTATAAGAGAAGGCTCATGCAGCAGGTGGAAGGCAAGGTGGGAGTGCATGCCACCACAGAGGATTGAAGAAACAGAAGCAAGGGCTATGGTAAGGTGGATTCTGAACCTTACTTTAGAATAAGGAAGTTTCCTGTAGCCTCGTCATAGGTTATCAGCACGCTCTCCTTTGGATTTTTCGGAGGTTCAAACTCAAATTCTTTAACTTTTCCCCTATGAACTGTTTCTTCTACCCTTATTTTGAGCTTTTGAGCATCACCCTTTAAGAAAAGTTCCTCATAGACAAATATGGAGGCGTCCCTTCTTATACCCCTTGGTTTGTAAACCTTTGAATATATAAGATTCCCATCCTTGTAAACCTCCATCTTTATTGGAGACCTTTCTTTCACTATAGCACTTTGAGCCTGCATATGTTTTAAGCCACCTACTTTGACCTGAGCCACCTCTTTGACTGGAGAAGACCTGTATTTAAAGCTCAGGATAACAGCAGAGCTTTGGATTGGATAGAAGGCTATTTTGTGGGTGGTAAGCGGATAGAATAGAAATATGGGAATTGCAAGTATGGCGGTAGCAACTGGGTAGTTTAAACTTTCAGTTTTGACGACCTTCACATCCTGCCCCTCCTTCTTAGAGCTTATAAACTCTTCTATCTCTTTTTCAATAGACTTCACATAAGGAGCTTCAAGGATAAGCACCCGCCCTCCCATAACCTTTTTCCTAAGTATGGGTCTTCTTTTCCTTTCATACCTCTCTTCAAGCCATTTATTCCCTTCTCTGAAGTAGCAATCTTCATACTCACAGGAAACAAGAACTACACCTTCTACACCCATATTTAGAATATCCTCCACATACTTTGTGTTCACAACACCTATACATGGGACAGTAAAGGTAAGGAGTTTTTCCCTTTTTGGCGGAATCGCACTAAAAGGACAGCGAAAAACCACATAAGAAGCCTTTTCCCTTTCTATCTTTTCCATAGTCTCTTCTAAGGGGAAGGTGGGGATGTCTATAGCAAGACTGCTGCAAGAGCCAACACATATACCACAACCTGCACACTTACTTTCCTTCAGTAGGGCTTTCTTTTTATTATCATACTCCTCCATTACTATAGCCTCATAAGGACAGTCTATGTAACATTGTTCACAGCCTGTGCATTTTTCAAAATCAATGCGGGCAGGTGGATTTCTTCTACCTTTTATAAGCCATGGGAAGACGAAAAGAAAGGTAAAAAAGCCAAGAAAAATGAGCCAGTTTATGGACATGGGTATGTATTTAAGAAGGGGATAACTAAAAAGGTAAAACCAGTCAACGCTCATCTCAAAAGGCAATCTGTTTATATAAGCTGGTGGGTCGCTCTTTGCGGGGAAGATAAGAGAAAGTGTTATGAGAAGGATAGTTATGGTTATGTAAAGAAACCTTGGTGGAATAAGTCTCGGTCTGGCGTTTCTCATAACATGAACCCAAAGGGTAAAAACAATGAGTATGGTAAGAGCTATATGGGCAAAGAGCAATATTCTGAAAAGACCACCGAGATACTTTATGTCGCTTCCGAGAAAGGCACTCATCAGTGCATCTCCAAAGACTGGCAAGAAGGAAAAGAACTTGGCGGTCAGAAGTCCAGTGAGCTGTGCCCTTGCGTCCCAAACTAATATGTAACCCGATATTCCTATAGCTAAAAATATAAGAAGGGTTGCCACGCCAGTAACCCATGCAACCCATCGGAACATTCTGAACCTGTCCGTTATTATCACATGCACCATATGGGTAAGGGTTGTAAGTATTAAGGCATCAGAAGAGTATCTGTGTATTCCCCTCATTATGTTTCCCAGGAAATCTTCAGATATTCTTTCCACTGACTGATAGGAGGTTTGAGGGTCTATACTGTAGAAGAAAAAGAGGTAAACACCTGATACTACGTCTATGATTAGAAGGAAAATAGCAATAGCACCAAGGTGATAAAGAGGATTGAGCTTTGAGGAAAATAGCCTGCTCATAAAATGAGAGAGCTTCTGAAAGCCTATGTATAGTGGCTGTATACTTGCCATATGCATGGGAGCCTCCTGTAAATAATCATTTACTAATAATATAAGCCCTTTATTAAATATTTACAGGTTTTAATTTAAAGTTAAAATATGATAAATTTAATTATTGACAAAAATATCTTTTGATATTAATCTATAAGTAAGCATTCACCAAAGGAGGTGTAGCCATGGAGGAAAAGGAAAAGAAGGTGCCTTTCCTTCAGCTGGTGCTGGACGATTTTATGTTTCTGCTTTTCTTAGGGGTCACCATTTATGCGGTCTCTTACCTAATATGGGGGCTTCTGGAGTTAGCCTGGCTCTCCCCTATACCCAGCGAAATCAAAGAAAGTCTATTAGGAGGTAAGTAACATGGCACTGCTTCCACCTGAAGAAGGATGGTATTTTAAAAGGGTCGCAAAGGACGAAAAGATGTGGATAACCATAGCCCTTGTGGTGTGCCTTGTTCTTTTCTTCTGGATGATAGTGTGGCACGTCTACGGAAAGCAAAACCCCTCTTTCACAACCTACAGGACAACACCTCAAGAATTCAACGCCCTAACGCAGGCTTTCATACAGAAGTATAAGATAGGTGAAGAAAAGGGTATACCTATAGTAGAACCGCCACCCAACAGTGACGTGTTTCTTCTGGGTAAAATGTGGGCTTGGGAGCCTATACTTGTGCTTAAAAAGGGCCAAGAATACAGATTCCATATATCCTCCCTTGACCTTCTTCACGGCTTTTCATTACAGCCTGTAAATATGAACTTTATGGTATATCCCGGCTATGATTATGTGCTTACCTTTAGACCTACTTCCGCCGGAGAGTTCTACATAGTTTGCAATGAATTCTGTGGTATAGGTCATCACATGATGATAGGGAAGATCATAGTAAAAGAGTGAGGAGGTTGAGCCATGTTTAGAACTTGTGATATTACCGGATTAAAGGTTGATTTGAGGGCGGAGAAGCTTATACAGCTCAATGCGGTTATGGCTGTTGTCTCTCTACTCATAGGTGTTATCGCTGCATTACTTCTTGTTCTCACAAGATGGCAAGTGGTTCACCTTCTGCCCGTAGAGTGGTATTACAGGGTTCTCACCCTTCATGGTCTTAACGCCCTCATATTCTGGATAGTCTTTTTTGAAATAGCGGGACTTTACTTTGGCTCAACTATTGTGCTTAACTCTCGCATGTCTTCTCCTAAATTTGGCTGGCTCGCTCTAATCCTGATGGTTCTTGGCTTCCTACTTGTAAACTTTACCATACTAAGTGGTAATGCGGATGTTCTTATGACTTCTTACGCACCATTGCAGGCACATCCTCTTTACTATCTTGGTGTGATACTCTTTGCGGTTGGTGCCCTTACAGGTGTTTTTCTCTTCTTTGCAAACCTTCTTATAGCAAGGAAAGAAAGAACCTATGGAGATTCCTTGCCTTTATTTACTTTCGGACTTGTTGCAGCAGCAATTATAGCAACTTTAACTCTCGCAACAGGCGCGATTATATACATTCCTACACTTCTATGGTCGCTTGGAATAATAAAGACTATGGATGCCGGTGTTTATAAACTGGTCTGGTGGGGTCTTGGACACTCCTCCCAGCAGATAAATGTGACCGCCATGATCGCTGTCTGGTATCTTGGAGCTTTTCTTACCGTCGGTGGAACATCCATAAACGAAAAAGTTAGCAGGTTTGCCTTCGTTTTCTATGTTATAGGAATAAATGTTGCTTCCGCACATCACCTCCTTGTAGACCCAGGACCAAGCCCAGCCTGGAAGGTTTTCAACACAAGCTATATCATGTATATTGCAGTCCTTGCCTCTATGATACACGCCTTTGCTGTTCCTTCTGCGATAGAATCCGCTCAGAGAAGAAGAGGCTATACAAAGGGTCTTTTTGACTGGCTTAAGAATGCACCTTGGGGCAACCCTGCTTTTTCTGCGGTGCTTCTGTCCATCATAATCTTTGGCTTTATAGGTGGTGTGACCGGTGTTGTAAACGGTATGGAGCAAACCAACATAATAGTCCACAACACCCTTTCCATACCCGGGCACTTTAAGGGAACAGTTGTGGGTGGAACTACTCTTGCCTTCATGGGCGCAACCTATTACTTAATACCTCTTGTGTTCAGGAAGAAGATAGCCTTCTTTGGTCTTGCCAAGATACAACCATGGCTTTTTGGGATCGGTATTGCGGTGCTTGCGGTTTCCATGTATATACTTGGAGCCTTTGGTGTTCCAAGAAGGCACTACGATATCACCTTCTCCGGCGGACCCTTCACTTACACCTTTAACCCAGCGGTGGACTTTTTCTGGGTTCTTTTTGCCCTTGGTGGTCTGCTGGCGGTGGTTGGCGCCCTTGCATGGATACTCATAGTTGTCATTTCTGTTTTCTTTGGTTCTCCTGTAAAAGGTCCTCAAGATATGCAACTTCAATTAGCCTCTCCACCTCCACCTGCAAAGGAAAACCATGGCTTTGAGGCGCCTGGAACTCTGACCCTTACCCTCCTCTTCATGGGTGTATTCCTTATATTCCTCCTACTCAACTGGGGATGGCTCTCTGCCATGTGGGAGGTAAGATAATGCTTTTCTACCTTTCCCTTTCCCTTTTTTCCCTTATAATGGCTGGCATTTTCGGGCTTCTTATAGCCTTAACGAGGACACCAGCGGTATCACTTCTTAAATCTCCAGAGCTTTTTTATCATTTCCTTGTAGGGCATGTAACCTTTTCCATAACTGTATGGTTGATGACTTTTACCTTAGCCTTCTGGCACTATAAAGAAGGCAGGAAGGGAAGGGTTGCACCTCCAGCCACCCTACTGGGCATGCTCCTCCTTTCCCTCTCCTGCCTTTTGCCTTACGGAGAGCCCTATCTGAACAATTACATACCCGTTGTTGGAACTCCCCTCTTCTATATTGGGCTTTTCCTGTTCTTTTTTGGTTTTCTTCTTGAGGTTCTACAAAGGTTGAGGGATGCAGTTAGACTGAATGAGCTGTATTCTCTCTCTATTTTTTTTGGACTTCTCACTCTTCTTTCGATACCCCCTTCTTTCCTCATTGCTCACCCCGAGGGTGGCATGAAGCTTTTCTTTGAGAGGCTCTTCTGGATACCAGGACATTTTCAGCAGTTCATGTATGCTTCTGTAATGCTTGCAGTATGGCATGAACTCCTTAAAAGAAGCTCTGGCAGGGTGGTAAGCAGTCCTCTGTTGAAAGGTGCTAACCTTCTTCTCTTACTGTTTGCCCTACCACTACCACTGGGCTTCTTTACAGACCCACTTTCTGAAAGCTTCAAAAAACAGCTGTCCTTCTCCTTTGGGGTTGGGCTCGGCGTGCCTATCCTACTTCACAGCTATTATGTGCTTAGAAATCTTAGGTTAAGCTGGAATGTGGCCACCATCAGCCTTCTGTTCTCTATGGTCGTATACCATGTAGGTGCTTTTATAGCTTATGGTGGCATGCAAAGTGACTTGAGAATTCCAGCTCATTACCATGGTGTTGTCTCAGGCGTAACCATAGCCTTCATGGGCTTTACCTATTATATGCTCAAAGAAAGGCTTGGCTATGTCTTCTGGGAAAGTGTTGCAAAACTCCAACCAACCTTCTTCGGCTTAGGAATAAACCTTCTTGTTCTTGGTTTTTATTTGGCAGGCAGTATGGGTGCACCGAGAAAGACATACGGCTTTGAGTATGTTCAAGATGTAAAGGTTGTCCTTGCCTTGAATGTTATGGGCTTTGGTGGATTGCTGGCGGTGTTTGGTGGACTGCTCTTTATATCCTACGCCACCCTATCTCTTTTCAGAGGTTACAGAAATGTCAGGTATTTTTAGCCTTTTACTCCTACTGGTCCTACTGTCGTGGGCTAATGAACTGCTACCTGATGAGAAGAAGACCATAGGCACATATGTGCCAGATGTAAGTCTTGAAGATAGCGATGGAAGAGTCTTTAGCATAAAGGGGCTTAACAAGGTTGTGGTGCTGAACCCTATATACACCAGATGCACCTCCGCCTGCCCACTTATGACGCAGGGACTCAAGAAAGCCATAAAAGACCTTAGGGAAGATCTCGTAGTCCTTTCCCTGACCTTTGACCCTAAGGACGGTCTTGAGGACCTTAGAAGGTTTAGAGAGGTTCACAACCTGCCAGAAAACTGGTATGTGGTAAGGAGTAAAGAAGCAGAAAAACTCCTGCGAGCCATAGATTACAGGTATAGGTATGATGAAAAGCTCGGGGAATTTGACCATCCCAACCTTTATGTGGTGCTTACACCCTCTGGAAGGGTGTCAAGATACCTGTATGGTGTTAACCCAAAGCTTAGAGACCTTGAGCTTGCAGTGCTTGAAGCCAAGAGGGAAGAGGTCAGGCTGAGCCCCATTGAGGGCTTCTGGTTGAGATGCTTTAGGTATAACCCAGAAAGGGGAACTTACGAGGTGGATTGGTTTTTTGTTCTCAACGTAGCAGGAGGAATGTTCACCTTTACCCTTGTTCCCGCCCTTGTGTGGGGCAAAGGCATTTACAAGTTCTTCAGGACAATTCCTTATTTTTTAGTGAAAAACTCTTGACATATGGTAAACAATTACTTATATTTATGAATATGAGTAAAATCACCTAAGGAGGTCATAGCCATGGGTAAGAAGGTATTGCTAAGCGGTGTGCTGGGGGCTGTTGCCCTTGCGGGTAGTATGGCGGTGGTTTATGCACAAAACCAGAAGAAGGAGGAGCTTCCCCCTCCTCCACCTATAACAAAGGAGGAGATGGAGATAGCCAAGCAGATCTACTTTGACAGGTGTGCAGGATGTCATGGAACCCTGAGGAAAGGGGCAACAGGTCCGAAGCTTACGCCTGACAGAACGCGTCAACTTGGGACAGAAAGTCTCAAGGTATTCATCACCTATGGAACTCCCGGTGGTATGCCTGACTGGGGAAGGCAAGGAATACTAAGCGACAAAGAGATAGACATATTGGCAAGGTTTTTGCAGCATGACCCACCTGCACCTCCAGAGCTATCCCTTGCTGACCTGAAAAAAACTTGGAAGGTTTATGTTCCACCAGAAAAGAGACCTAAAAAGCCCGAGCATGATAGAAACTGGCAGAATTTCATGGGTGTGATACTTAGAGACGTGGGCAAGGTGGCAATAATTGATGGTGATACGAAAGAGCTTGTAAACATAGTGGATACAGGCTTTGCAGTTCATATAATAAGATACTCCGCCTCTGGTAGATATATGTATACCATTGGAAGGGACGGAAAAGCAACCATAGTGGACCTATGGATGAAAAAACCCGACACCGTAGCGGAAGTTAAAGCCTGCAACGATGCAAGGTCCATAGACTCCTCAAAATACAAAGGACCAAAGGGAGACTTTCTTGATAAGTATGCCATAATTGGATGCTACTGGCCTCCAATGATGGTGATACTTGACGGTCAGACCCTTGAACCGCTAAAGCTAATATCCACAAGCTCCTATACCTACGACACTAACGAGTTTGTAAGGGAGGCAAGGGTAGCCTCCATAGTAGCTTCTCATCATGACCCAGAATGGATTGTGAACATAAAAGAAACTGGTCAAATATGGCTCGTAGACTACTCCAATATAAAGGCCCCAAGGATAACCATGATTGAAGCGGAAAGATTTCTGCATGACGGCGGATGGGATGCTTCAAAGAGGTATTTCCTTGTTGCGGCCAACTTTAGGAATAAGGTCTCTATGGTAGATACTAAGGAGAAAAAACTCGTAGCCAACATAGAAACGGGTAAGATCCCTCATCCCGGTAGAGGTGCTAACTTTATTCATCCACAGTATGGACCTGTATGGTGCACTGGACATCTTGGTGAAAACACTATTGCCTGCATAGGCACAGACCCCAAGAGAAAGGAATACTTTGCAAAGGTTGTGGCAAAGGTTGAACTTCCAGGCGAGGGCGGTGGAAACCTCTTTATAAAGACCCATCCTAAATCAGAAAACCTCTGGGTGGACAGACCACTCAACCCTGATCAAAAACTACAAAGAAGCGTGACGGTTCTTGATAAAAACACTCTCAAGGTTAAAGCCCAGATAGAAATACCTCCAGAGTTTCAAGGAAGGGCTGTTCATCCAGAGTATAACAAAGACGGCACCGAGGTATGGATTTCTGTATGGGGTAAAAAGGGCGAGCCAGAAAAGCAAGCTATACTCGTATACGACGACAAGACCCTCAAACTCAAGCACGTTATCAGAGGTGACTGGGTTGCTACTCCAGCTGGTAGGTTCAACGTATACAACACAATGAAGGATATCTACTGATGAAGAGCTTTCTCCTGTCCATTATTTTCTGCTCCCTCTCCCTTGCGGGGGGAGCGGAGCTTTATCAAAGATACTGTTCCTTCTGTCATGGTGAGGATAGGCTTGGAAGGGTCGCACCTCCCCTCTTTTCCCTCCCCCCTTTTTTCAATTTGAAAGAAGATGAAAAGCTCTACCGGGTGATAAAGGAAGGCACAACGGGCATGCCAGCCTTCAGGGAATTAAAGGATGAAGAGATAAGAGCTATAGTGGAGTTTATTAAGAAGCCTGTTGAGAAGGAAAGTCTCAAGTGGGATCAAAAAAGAATTGAAGAAAGCAGGGAAAGGGACAAGGTGGATAGGGTCAAGATTGAGAACCTGAGAGATTACACCCTTGCTGTAGAAAGGGGCAGAAACCTTGTGTGGGTAATGGGGGGTAAGGAGGTTCTTGCTAAGTTTCCTTTCCCAAACATGCACGGGGGCATAAAGTTTACCATCTCAGGAGAGGTCTACATACCATCAAGGGATGGATGGATAGGTAAATACAACCCTTCTCAGGGAAAACTTGAAAGGATAAGAGCTTGCATATATCTAAGGAACATAGCCCTATCACCCGATGGGAATATACTTGTGGCAGGTTGCTGGATACCCTCACAGCTTGTGCTTTTTGACAGAGACCTTAATTTAATAGGAACGCTAAGGATAGAAGGAAGGATAAATGCGGTCTATGAGCTATACGGTGAGCGAGCCTTCATACTCACCTTCAGAGACAAACCCATTGTGGGATTTCTTGACTACAGGGACCTTTCCCTTGTTTACAAGCATATAGACAGCCCTTTAGAGGATTTTATCATAGACCCTTTAGAGGAATACCTCATAGGAAGCACAAAGGATGGGCTCAAGGTTTATTCTCTGAGTGAACTAAAGCCGATAAAGGAAATAAAAGCGGTGGGAATTCCACACCTTGCCTCTGCTTACTTTTGGTATTCAAAGGGAAGTTTTTATTTTGCAACACCCCTGCTCAGAAAGGGAACCCTTTCCATATGGAGGGCATATCATTGGGAGCATGTAAAGGATATACCGCTGGGTGGAGAAGGCTTCCTCGCAAGGAGCAATTATGGAACGCCTTTTGTTTGGGTTGACAACTCATCAGACCAAATGCTTCTTGTAGACAAAAGAAGTCTTGAGGTAAGAAGCATCAAACCCGTAGAGGGCAAGAGGGCAACCCATGCTGAGTTCACCGGTGATGGAAGGATAGCCTACATAAGCGTCTACGAAAGGGATGGTGCCCTTGTGCTTTACGATGGTGTAAGCCTTAAAAAAATTGCGGAATATCCTGCAAGCCATCCTGCTGGTAAGTATAACTTTATAAACAAGTCAAGGAGGTTTGATTCCGCACAGCTTGGCTATCAGGTCTTCATGGAAAAATGCTGGGGCTGTCATCATACTACAAAAGAAGCTTTTGGTCCACCCCTTAAGTGGTCTGTGCAAAACAGGAGTATCTCTCTGATTATGGCTCAAATAATTGACCCTCAGAACACCTACAGACTTCTGGGCTACTCAAGGAACGCCATGCCAAAGATTGAGCTGAAAGATGAGGAGCTGAAGGCTCTTTTAAAGTTTATGGAGGCTTTGAAAGATGGCTGGATGGATTGAAGCCATATCACAGATAAAAAGACCACACCTTGGCAAAGATATACCCATACTCGTCTTTAGAGCCTTCAGGGTTTTTACGGGTATGTATTTAGAGGATGTGATAGGAGAAAAAGGTGCTATAACTTTAATCCAGAATGCAGGAAGAGAGTTAGGGAAGGAAGTTGGAAAAAGTTTAAAGGACGAAAAGCTCGATAGCTATCTTGGAAGGGTAATAGACTTTGTCAAAGATGCAAAAATAGGTCTTCTAATACCTGTGGATGTAAATCAGGAAAGAATAATAGTTTCCTTAGATGAGTGTATAACCTGCTCAGGCATGCCCAATATAGGCAAAAGGATATGCCATTTCGAAGCTGGTTTTGTTGCGGGTATTGTAGAGGTTTACACAGGTAAAAAGGTAAGAGCCTATGAAACAAAATGCAACGCTCATGGAGAGGATATATGCGAAGTCCATGTGGAGTTGAACTATGCTTAGAATAACTGAATACATAAGAGATACTCTTGAAGGAAAAAAGCCAAGACGTCTTGAAGGTCTTATACTCATCTGGAACCTTACCAACACTTGCAACCTGTATTGTAAGCATTGCTATTCTTCCGCCAATCAAGAAAGAGAAGGAGAACTTACCCATGAGGAGGTGGTGAGCCTTGTGTATAGATTGCCTTCTGTGGGAGTAAGGTTTGCCATACTATCGGGTGGTGAACCTCTCCTACGGGAGGACATTTTTACTCTTGCTAAGCTTTTGAAAGAAAGAGGCATAAGCACATACCTTTCCACTAATGGTCTTCTCGTGAAGGAATGCATTGAAAAGATAAAAAAGCACTTTGACTATGTGGGCGTAAGTATAGACGGTGAGCCAGAAGTTCATGATGCCTTCAGGGGTAAGAGAGGAGCTTTTGAAGAATCCCTGAAAGCCATAAGGGAATGCATAAGGGAGGGCATAAGGGTAGGGCTCAGGTTCACTCTTACTCCTGTTACTTCAAAAAGCCTACCCTTTGTCTTTGACCTTGTGGAGAGGGAAGGAATTCCAAAAATCTACATATCTCATCTTGTATACTCTGGCAGGGGCAAAAAGCTTTCAGACCTTGAGAAGGAGGAATACAGAAGTTGGGTAAGGTTTGTTATTAACAAATCCTTTGAATATGTGGAGAGAGGACTTCCTATAGATGTAGTCACAGGCAACAACGAGGCGGATGCGGTCTTGCTATACAGAGAGTTTGTAAAGAGGTATCCAAGGTTTGCAGAAAGCTTTTACGAAAGACTTCTTTTGTGGGGTGGTAATCAGGCAGGTGTTAGGCTTATGAACATAGACTTCAGAGGCAATGTAAAACCTGACCCCTTTTTCTTCCACAGTGTGGGCAATGTAAGGAAGGAGGACATAGTCAAAATATGGCAGGGTAATGGGCTACTGGGCTTTCTCAGAGAAAAACCACGGAGGCTTAAGGGGAAGTGTGAGAAGTGTTCCTTCATAGGTATATGCAACGGAAACTCAAGGGCAAGGGCTTATGCAGTTTTTGGAGATTACAGAGAGGAGGACCCAGCATGCTACCTATGATATTACTTCTCTTAATCTTTCCTGTCCTTGTCCTCGCGGAAAAGCTGTATGTGGTTGAAAGGGAGAGAGGAAGACTTGCGGTTATAGAGGACGGAAAACTTGTAAAGGAAATAGAAGGGCTTGGAAATCTAAACCATGCAACCCTTAAGCTATGGAAGGGTAAAGCCTATCTCATAAGCAGGGATGGATACCTAAGCCAGATAGATATACAAAGGGATGAACTCTTGAAAAAGGTAAAGGTTGGAGAAAGCACCATAGGCATAGACTTTACAGAAGACCATGTGGTGGTCGCCAACTACGAACCAAAGACAGTTGTGGTCCTTGATGAAAGGTTAAACATAGTTCGGAGCTTCAATACGGGTTCAAGGAACGTAGGCATAAAGGGCTTTGAGGGAGGCTTTGTCTTTTCTCTCATGGACAGGGATGAGATATGGCTCGTAAGGAATGGAGAAGTAAAGGTATTTAAAGAGGTAGGAGCTATGCCCTTTGATGCCCTTCTTAAGGGGGATGTTTACGCGGTAGGCTTTTTCAAGGAGGAAGGCGTTGGGCTTTTGAACATAAAGGATAAAGGCTACAGGAAGGTTTTCTTTACTTCTGGCGATAAAGAGGTGGTTTTTAAAATACCCCACTTTGGCACGTGGGGACTTGTGGATGAAAGGGCTTTTATTCCTGCAGTTGGTGAAAGAAGGCTTTACGTGGTAAACCTCAAAGGCTTCAACCTTGAGGGTCATATAGACCTATCAGGACTGCCCGTCTTTGCTACCACCTCACCAGACGGCATTTATATAGCGGTGAACTTTAGCGGAGACAGGGAGGACTACATAGCACTTGTGGAAGCAAAGGCTATGAAGGTAATAAAGGAGTTGCGAGTAGGCAGAAGGGTAATGCACACGAGGTTTTCTAAAGATGGCAAAAGGCTTTACATCTCCTCCTACTTTGACTCAAAACTTAGAGCCTTTTCAGTGCCGGAGCTAATACTACTTTACGAAGTTGATGTTCCAAACCCCTCTGGGGTTTTTCTAATAAAGTAAGGAGGTGTAGCCATGGGTAAGGTCTATCTTGTGGGAGCAGGTCCAGGAGATATAGAGCTTTTAACCCTTAAGGCTTACAGGCTCGTAAGGTCTGCGGACGTCATACTCTACGACAGGCTTGTAAACCCTGAGGTGTTATTGCTTGCAAAACCAGACTGTGAGCTTGTGTATGTGGGTAAAGAGGATGGAAAGCATACCATAGAGCAGGAAAAGATAAATGAGCTTCTCCTTCAATATGCTCATACGAGGGAAATTGTGGTTAGGCTCAAGGGTGGAGACCCCTTTGTCTTTGGAAGAGGTGGCGAGGAGACTCTGTTCTTAGCCCAGCATGGCATAGACTTTGAGATTGTCCCAGGTATAAGCTCCGCTATAGCAGTCCCAGCCTATGCGGGTATTCCTTTGACCTTTAGAGGCATCTCTTCTTCCTTTGCGGTTATAACTGGACATGAAGACCCTAAAAAGAAAAACTCAAGCATAGACTGGGAAAGCCTCAAAGGAATAAACACTCTTGTTTTTCTTATGGCGGTTTCTAACAGACAGGAGATAGCAAGAAGGCTTATTGAGGTGGGTAGGGAGCCAGATGAACCTACCGCTTTTATAGAAAAGGGAACAACATCAGAACAGAGGGTTGTTATAACAAACCTTGGAGAACTTTCTGAAAATCCTCCAGAGGTAAAGCCACCTGCGGTTATGGTAGTGGGAAAGGTGGTTGGACTTAGGGATTATATGAACTGGTTTTCTGCCTTTGAAAAAATCCACGAAGTTCCTCTAACTTAAGAAACAATTCCTTAGAAGGGTTATTTCTTGGTGTTTTCCTCGCTTGTCTCTTTCAAAAAGTCTTTTTATGATTTTAAAGTAAATAAATTATCAAGGAGGTAATTATGCTGAGAGTGGATATTCAAAAAGAGTTCTTTTTGGGAAGGGTTCTTCCAAAGGTTGTGAAAAGGGATGGTGCTTTTGTGGACTTTGACAGAGGCAGAATTGAGCGAGCCATTTCAAAGGCCTTCAAGGCTGTGGGAGAGCCTCTTGATGGGCAGGTTCTTGAGGAGCTTGTGTTGGAAGTTGTAAAAAGGGTCCTGCGGTCTGACAGACCTGCGGTTCACGTGGAAGAAATACAGGATATAGTGGAGGAAACGCTTATACTCCATGGCTTTGCGAAGGTTGCAAAGGCTTACATTTTATATAGGAAGAAGAGGGAAGAACTAAGAGATATATCAAAGGCTATAGTTGATGCGGAAAGAGTAGTTCAAGATTACATACACCAACAAGACTGGAGAGTTCAGGAAAATGCCAACGCAAGCTATTCCTTTTCCGGTCTCATGCTCCACACCGCGGGAACTGTTATAGCCCACTACACTCTTACACATGTCTATCCTGAAAAGATTGCGAAGGCTCACAGGGAGGGCGACCTTCACATACATGACCTTTCTCATGGTATAGTAGGATACTGTGCGGGGTGGTCTATGGAGGACCTTCTGAGAAAGGGTTTTAGGGGAGGTCCAGGTAGGGTTACCGCAGGTCCTGCAAAGCATCTATCTTCTCTTCTTGGTCAGATGGTTAACTTCCTTGGAGTGACACAGATGGAGTTCGCCGGTGCTCAGGCTCTAAATTCTGTGGACACCTTCCTTGCACCCTTTGTCAGATTAGACAAACTTGGCTATGGTGAGGTGAAACAGCTCATTCAACAGCTTATCTTTTCCCTCAACGTCCCTTCAAGATGGGGAGGGCAGGCACCTTTCATAAACTTTTCCTTTGACTGGACAGTGCCAGAGGATATGAAGGACAGGCCTGTCATAATTGGAGGCAAGGAAAGACCCGATATAGGCTACTATGGGGAGTTTCAGAAGGAGATGGACATGATAAACAAAGCCTTTATGGAAGTGATGATGGAGGGGGACTATGAAGGCAGGATATTCTCTTTTCCCATACCCACCTACAATATAACCCCCGACTTTGAGTGGGATTCGGAAAACGCAATGCTTCTATGGAAAATGACCGCCAAGTATGGCATACCGTATTTTCAAAATTTCATATCCAGCTCGCTAAAGCCCGGTGATGTAAGGAGTATGTGTTGCAGGCTACAACTTGACCTGAGGGAGCTAAGAAGTAGGATGGGGGGTCTTTTTGGAAGTGCGGACAAAACAGGCTCTATAGGGGTTGTCACCATAAACCTTCCGAGAATAGGCTACCTTTCAAAATCTGAGGATGAGTTTTTTGAAAGGCTCTCCGAGCTCATGAACCTTGCAAAGGAAAGCCTTGAGATAAAGAGGAAGGTCATAGAAAGAAACCTGAAAAAAGGCCTTATGCCCTACTCAAGGGAATACTTGCAGTCCTTTGACACTTTTTTCTCCACCGTAGGTCTCGTGGGTATGAACGAGGCTTGTCTTAACCTTCTTGGCGTATCCATAGCGGAGCCTGAAGGCAAGGCCTTTGCTATAAAGGTGCTTAGATTTATGAGAGAGAAACTTTCGGACTTTCAGGAGGAGACAGGACATCTCTATAACCTTGAAGCAACACCCGCAGAAAGCACATCCTACAGGCTTGCAAAGATTGATAAAAGTAGGTATGCGGACATAATAACCGCAGGGGAAAAAGAACCTTATTACACCAACTCAACCCACCTACCAGTTAACCACACCGATGACCCTTTTTTTGTGCTTGAACATCAGGCTGACCTCCAAAGGCTTTACACGGGAGGAACCGTTATCCATGTTTTCCTGCAAGAATCTCCTGATGAACTTGCGGTAGCAAGGTTCATAAAAATAGCCTTTGAAAAATACCCTATACCCTATCTTACTATAACTCCTACCTTTTCTGTCTGTGAGGACCATGGATACATAAGAGGAGAACACTTCCACTGTCCACATTGCGGAAAGCCCACAGAAGTCTACTCAAGGGTAGTGGGATACTACAGACCTGTTCAACGATGGAACAGGGGCAAGCAGGAGGAGTTCAGGCAGAGGCTTGAATATACTATTTAATCGGAGTTTCCACTGGCACGGGCTGGTTCATGCCTGTGCCTGCTTTCCACATCCGCAAGCTCCGCTATGGTGGTTGTGGTGAGGTATTCCAGTATTCTTTCCCTTAGCTCAGTCCACTTGTGATGAACCACACAGGGAGAACTCTGCCACTCCTCACATCTTCCCGGTCTTAAAGCACAGTAATCCAGCTTGTAGTCCTCGTCAAGGTATCTTATAACATCCATTATGGTTATGCTCTCTGGCGGGACCGCAAGGGTAAAACCTCCCGTTGGTCCTTTGTAGGATTTTAAAACCCTCTCCCTTGCCAGCTTGTGAAAAATCTTTGAAAGAAAGGGCTTGGGAATCCTTTGGGCTTCTGCGATTTCTTCTACCTTGACGAGTCTGTCTCTGTTTAGGGCAAGGTAGGCAAGCGCCAGCAGTGCATATTTAACAGTTTCTGAGTATATCATGAAAATAAATTATATGTCAAAAGCCCCCTTTTGTAAAGTTAAGATTAGAATATAAGAATGTTCCCCTCAGATTGGTGGAAAAAGGCGGAGGAAAGGCTCTACAACCTACAAAGGGCAAAAGAAAGTCTTGAGGAGCTTCTGAGAAGACACCCTGAACCCCAGAGCCTTGTGGAATATCTCAACGAGAGGCGGTTTTTGCTCCTCCTTGAGCTTCTTGACCAGTCAGAGTGCCTTAGAAAATTCCTTGTAAACCATCCAGAGGAGTTCCAGAGAACCATACCGGGTCTTTGGTATGTCTTCAAGGACAAGAGGATATACTTGCGGGAACTTGAGGAGCTTTTATCTAACTGCGTGTCTGATGAGGACTTTTCAAAGCGTTTGGCTTATTACCGGCATAGGGAACTTATGAGAGTCATGGCAAAGGAGATACTGGGCACCGCCCGGTATGAGGAGCTACTCCAAGAGTATTCACAGCTACCAGATGCCATGCTGGAGCTTGCCTACAGAAGAGCCTATCAGGATGCAGTGGAGAAATACGGAGAACCCCTTGAGGAAGGGGGAAAGCGGGCCACCGCCTGCATAATCGCCCTTGGAAAGTTAGGAAGTTATGAGCTCAACTACTACTCGGATATAGACATAATGTTTATCCATTCTACAGACAAGGGTCAGGCGGGAAGGCTTACCCTCAACGAGTTCTTCTCAAGAGTCTTTCAAAGGGTCTTTAAACTCCTCACACAAATAACGCCGGAGGGAAAGCCCTACGAGATAGACCTAGACCTCAGACCCTTTGGAAAGTCTGGACCCATAAGCATGTCCTTGAGGAGTGCAGAGCTATACTACGAGTCTTACGGGAGAACCTGGGAGCGTTTTGCCCTGCTGAGGGCAAGATACTCTGCGGGTGACGAAGAGCTTTACAAAGTCTTTGAAAGAGAGGTTAAAGAACCCTTCGTCTTCAGAAGGTCTGTGGACTACAGGATACTTGAGGAGATAAGGCTTATAAAGGCTCAAATAGCCAGCGAGGCAAAAAAACGCCTTTTGGGCAAGAACAACATAAAGACAGGAGAAGGAGGCATCCGAGAAGTAGAGTTTGCAGTTCAGTCCCTTGTGCTACTGCTCGGTGGCAAGTTTCCCTTTATAAGGGAGAGCAATACCTTTAGGGCAATATGGAAACTCAGCCAGAAAGGTGTCTTTTCAGACGAGGAGGCAGTATTTCTGGAAAGGGCTTACGAGTTTCTCAGGAGGCTTGAACACAAGGTGCAAATGTGGAATTGCACACAGACCCAGAGCTTCTCAGAGGCGGATATACCAAGGCTTGCAAGAGCTATGGGCATGCGGGAGCAGGAGCTCAAGGGGAAATATCAAGAGTTCACAAGAGGCGTAAGCCTTATCTTCTCTCAGATAATGCCCTCTCAGGAAGAGGAGGATCTACACCCCATACAAAGAGCCTTGCTAAATGGAGACATTGAGGATGCAAGGGAAGTCCTTAGTGGCTACCGCTTTAGAGACCCCGTGAGGGCTTTCAACATCCTCCAGAGCTACATAAGCGGAAGAGAGGGCATAAAGCTCTCCACGCAAGAAAAGCAGGCTTTTATAAAAGTCCTGCCACAGCTTCTTGAAAGCATATCCCAAACGCCAGACCCCGACGAGACCCTTTCCAACTTTGACAAGTTCTTTTCTAATCCAACGGGTAGAAAGGTCATTCTTAGTCCTGCAAAGGAAGATGTAAGCAAGACTCTTTGTAGGGTATTTTCCTTGTCCTCTTATTTGTCCACTCTCATAAGCAGGTATCCAGACCTTGTGGAGGATGTGCTTACTCTTTATCAAGACTTTCCAGAGGAAGAGAGGTTTACCGAGGAGTTTGAGAAATACAAGGCTACCCTAAACTTAAGCCATGAAAACCTCTACAGAAGGTTCAAGAGGGTTTGGGAGATAAGAATAGCACTTGTATACTTAGTGAAAAGAGAAGATAGATACAGAAAGCTCTTTAGCTTTTTTGAAAAACTCTCAGACCTTGCGGATTTTATGCTGAGAAATCTTTGGAAAGAGGTGGGTTTTGAGGACACGGTCATCGTGGCACTGGGCAAGTATGGTAGTAGGGAGCTCACCATAGGCTCTGACCTTGACCTTGTCTTTGTGTGCAAAGAGGCAGGAGAGGAGAAAACAAAAAAAGCTCAGGAGTTTATCGCCTTTCTCACAAAGCATACCTCGGAGGGCTATTTATACGATGTGGACTTCAGACTAAGACCCATGGGCAGTGCGGGAGATATAGCCCCGCCAATTGGCTTCTACAAGGAATACTTCCTGCATCAAGCGAGGACCTGGGAGAGGCTCGCATGGACAAGGTGCAGGTATGTGGCAGGACCCCATGGGCTTGCAGAAGAGTTTGAAAGCCTTCTCAGGAGCTTTCTTTTTGAAAAACCCCTGGGTGAGAAGGAAAGGAGGGAAATAAGGGACATGAGGTTTGCTCTTGAAGGTAACGCTAAGAAGGGAAAGGGACTTGTTGACCTTAAGTTCTCTCCAGGAGGCTTGATAGATGCGGAGTTTCTCATTCAGTATTACACGCTTTTAGAAGGACTTAGAGAGCCATCCATGATAAGGGCGTGCCAGAGGCTAATGGGAAAGTATCCAATACTTAGAGAGACTCACGAACACTATACCTTTCTAAGGCTTGTGGAAACAAGGCTAAGGCTCTCCAAGGAGAGGGCAGGGTCCTTGCTAGGACCTCAGGAGAGCAAACGGGTGGCAAGCTCTTTGGGTATGCAGGTGGAGGAGCTTCAGGAAAAGGTTGGGCAGAGTATGAGGAGACTAAGAGAGATATTCCTTGAGGTTTTTGACTGAATTTCACAAAAGGAGCGAGGCTACCAAAAAGTAGATGAACACAGATATAATGTCCTGCAGGAAGGTGGCAAGCGGACCACTTCCATGGGCTGGGTCTGAGCCAAGCCTTTTGAGAAACATAGGCAATATAGATGCTACAAAGCCGGCCACAGTAGAGGTGAGGAGTATGGCAAGGGATACCACAAGGGCGATTTTTAAATCCTTCCAGAAGATGATGCTAACCTTTTGTTAAAACTTAACCTAAGAGAGTCAGAGCCTTTATGACCCTTTCCACCACCTTCTCCTTTGGCATCACATCGCACAGTATATCCACGCCCACCCCCTCAAGCTCACCGGTAAGAGAAGCCCTTAAGGCATGCCACACATCCTTAGCCTTCAAGTTTAGCTCCCTTTGTATCTCCTTGACTATCTCCTTTACCTTTTGTGAGTTTAACTGACCCTCCTGCACCTTCTGAAGGAATAGCTCTAACACATCCCTTGAGTGCTGGTTTTCAAGAACCGCCATCGCCTCCTCTGAGTAGCTTAGGCTTTCTGCAAAGAAGGGTCTTAACCTTTCTACGCCTTCCAGCAAGGTATCAAAGGAGTCTCTGGTCTTTTGGAGAACCCTTTTCACATACTCCTTGTCAGCTCTATAGCCCGCTCTTTCCAAAAAGGGCATAAACTCCTCCACAAGCCTATCAAGAGAAAGCACCTCTCTTATATATACTCCGTTCATCCACCTTAACTTTTCCTTGTTAAAGACCGCAGGTGCGGAGTTTACCCCTTCCAAGGTAAACAACTCTATAAGCTCCTCTTTGGAGAATATTTCCCTTCCTTCTTCTGGTGGAGACCAGCCAAGAAGACAGAGGAAGTTAAAAAGTGCAGGAGATAGGTAGCCTTCTTCTCTGTAGTTTCTAACAGAGACCGCACCATGCCTCTTGGAGAGTTTGCTCCGGTCTTCGCCCAGTATAACAGGTAGGTGGGCAAACTTTGGAATTTCAAAGCGGAGGGCTTCGTATATGAGTATCTGCTTGGGCGTGTTAGGAATGTGGTCTTCTCCCCTTATCACATGAGTGACCCCCATGAGGGCATCGTCCACCACCACCACAAAGTTGTAGGTGGGCGTTCCATCGCTCCTAACTATCACAAAATCCCCAAAATCATCCACATTTATAGCTATATGACCCTTTATGAGGTCTTCAAAGACCACAACCCTGCCATCTGGCACTCTGAAGCGTATGGTATAGGGCTTGCCTTGTCTTTTGAACTCTTCCACTTCTTCTTTGCTTAGAGCTCTACACTTGCCAGAGTATCTGTAAGGCACTCCCCTTTCTTCTGCCTTTTTCCTTTCTTCTTCAAGCTCTTCCACGGTGCAAAAGCAGGGATAGGCATGTCCGCTCTCTATGAGCCTTTGGGCGTATTCCTCGTATATGTGAAACCTCTCCGATTGTTTGTAGAATTCATCCCATTCTATGCCAAGCCACTTAAGGTCCTCAAGGAGCATTTCCTCAAACTCCTTTGTAGACCTTTCTCTGTCTGTATCTTCTACCCTGAGGATAAACTTCCCGCCGTGATGTCTGGCAAAAAGGTAGCTAAATATGGCGGTTCTTGCGTTTCCAAGATGCAGGTATCCCGTAGGACTTGGTGCAAAGCGTGAAACTACCATGAGAAACTATTATAACTTTTTAAGCCTCTTGTCCCAAAGCCCTCTCTTTTTCCTATCTTCAAAGGTAAGGCTGACCCCATGAAGGGAAAGCTCATAGAGAACCTTGTGCTTTTCCTTATCCGCAGACTCAAGCCTCTTTATAGCATAAGCCACATATTCTTCAGAAATATCTATTCCTATATACGCCTTACCCAACAGCTTTGCAGATACAAGTGTAGTCCCTGTGCCACAAAAGGGGTCTATGACTACACCGTATCTGTCTTCAAGAATAGAGTAGATTATCCTTGTAGGAAGCTCTATGGGAAAAACCGCAGGATGGTCCTTGTGTCCTTGTTCTGGTCTTATGTCCCATATGGATGTGAGCTTTGCATGACTTGGACTTAGCTCCTTAGGTTTACCCTTTACAAGCCAATATATCCTCTCTTCAACCTGCCAAAACCTCCACCCTCTGATGTTCCCTGCTATCTTCCTGTTCCATATAATCTCCTGCCATATATTCCACTTGGTTTTTGTAAGCCACTCAAGAGGATGTATCATCTTTCCGTTTTCGTATCTAACCTTGTGGTTGTAGAAAAAACTGCCACCCTCCTTTATCACCCTGTAGAGTTCATCTAAAACGTCTATCTGCCATCTTTGATAGTCCTCTTCCTTCATAGCGTCTCTGTAAGTTTTGTATATCACTTTTGGCACAAGCCAACCGCCATGTTTTTCCTTTTTGTTATAAGGCGGTGAAGTTATCCCAAGGTCTATGGAGCCAGAGGGTATGTCCCTAAGAACTTCTAAAACATCTCCGCATATAACTCTGTTGAGAAACTCTTCTATGCTATGCATTGCACTTTTTATTTACCAAGACTACTATAGTAATCACACCACTTGCTTATTGGACATTCTCCGCACTTTGGCTTTATGGGTTTGCATATGGTTTGACCAAAGGCTACCAAAAGTCTGTTGTAGTCTCTCCAATACTCTCTTGGCAGTATTTCCATCAAAGCCTCTTCTGTCTCTTCTGGAGTTTTTGTCTTCACAAGCCCCCACCTGTTGCTTATGCGATGCACATGCACGTCTACCGCTATGGCTGGCTTTCCAAAACCTTCAGAAATCACAATGTTTGCTACCTTTCTTCCCACGCCCTTTAGCTTTAAAAGGTTTTCAAGATTGTCTGGAACTTTACCATTAAAGTCTTCTACAAGCTGTTTTGCAAGCTCCTTTAATTGTCTTGCCTTGTTTCTATAAAAGCCTACGGGGTATATGAGTTTTTCAAGCTCCTCTTGGTCTATCTCCAAAAGGTCTTGTGGGTCTTTGACCCTTTGTAAAAATCTTTTGCAGACCTCTGCGGTTGTTTCGTCTCTTGTCCTTGTGGAAAGGAGAGCACAAAGAAGTGCACTAAGAGGGTCTTTCCTCTTTTGTGCTATGAGTTTTACTATTGGTGCATGCCACTTTGGAAACTCCCTTTTCATTATCTCAAGCACTTCAGGAAGGTCTTCCCTGGTCATTGGGCTTTATATTTTACGACAGCAAGAAGAAGTCCAATAGCTAAAAGATGTAGCCCTACAGAGTAAACTATGAGAAAAAGGAGAGAATACTGGTAAAGCAGACCCATTAGAGCACCACCTAAGAAGGCAGAAAGCCCCATAAAGAAGTGGAAAAGACCATAAGCCCTTCCTCTTGCGTCTTCTGAGGAGAGCTTGGCAACCGCAGACCTCATTATAGATTCTTGAACTCCAAGGCTTATACCCCAGAAGACCACCGCCAAAAGTGGCTGGCTTATAAGAAGTAGAAAGAGGGTAGAAAACATACCAATAGAAAGTCCAGCAATCAAAGACATAAAGCCAACCCTATCGTAAAGAACACCAAAAAGAAGTGCGGACAGGGCATCCACTCCCATAGCAAGTGCAAAGAAGAGGGCTACCTGCCAACCCTCAAAGTTTAGTTTTTGAGTTAGATGAAAACCCATAAGTGGAAACTGCAAAAAGCCAAGAGAAACAAGGCAGGAAGCAATAAGATATAGATAGAAGGCTTTGCCAAGAGAAGCCTCTGACCCTCGTCTTTCCTTCTGCAAGTCTTTTACTTCCAAGCCTTTTGCCTGCAAGAGAAAGAGCATGGCAAAGACCGCAGGCACAAAAAGCAGTGCAAAGGCAAGCCTATAACCAAAACCAAGATAAAGCACGAGGGCGACCACAGAAGGACCAAGAACCGCACCAATCTGGTCAAGAAACTCATGAAGACCGAAACCTTTTCCATGACCCACTACCTGAGTAGCCTTTGAAAGAAGTGTATCCCTTGAAGGAGTTCTTAGTCCCTTTCCCGTCCTCTCAAGAAGCAAAAGAAGGCTTGCGGTCTGCCAACTGCCTGCAAGAGAGAGAAGAGGAACCGCAAAAAGGTTTAGGGCATACCCACTTAGGGTAAAAGCCCAGTAGCTCCTTAGTTTATCAGAAAGAAAGCCAGAGAGAAGCCTAACCCAGTATCCCAGAAGCTCTGCCAGACCAGACACAAGGCTAACCCAAAGGGCGGAAGCTCCGAGAAAGGCGAGGTAAGGACCTATAATACCCTTTGCACCCTCGTAGGTAAAGTCCGCAAAGAGACTAACTACCCCCATAAGGACTATAAACCTGTATGCTCTTTTTTTATCCCACATCTATGCTCTCTACCTCACCCACAAGATTAAGCTCGGGAAGGAAAGACCTGACCCCTTCAAGAACCTCCAAAAGTCCAGAAAAGGTGTCTGGCGTGGCTATAAGATAAACCTCCTCTGAGGATTTTTCCCTTGTCCTTACTATGGCATATCTGCCAGACCCGTCTATGAGGGCTGTAAAAAGACCTATCTTCTCCTTAGGAACTTTTACCAGAAGAACCCTTGCCTTTACCTCTTTGCTCATGGCTAACTATCTTTGCACCAAATATGTCCTTTACCTTCTCCACAAAGGGTGGCAGACCGCCTTCCTCTTCCTTTTCCTCTACCACGAAGTCAATCTTAGGGTTCAAAGCCTTTATCTTTTGCATATTCTGTTCTATTAGGTCTCCCTTTCTTACAAAAAAGACAAACTTGTCTTCCTTGACCTCATACTTTGACCTTTTGAGTGCCTCCATTAAAAGGATGTCCAGCTTACCCTCAAGAGGTTTAAAAGGGTCTTCTTGCTCTGCTTCTTGTTTAGTTTGCTCCTTTTGTGTAGGTTCTACAGGTCTTTCAGAGGACATATACCTTATAAGCTCTCCAATGGGAAGAATGTCTCTGATTATCTGGGTCTTTATTATGGCAAGCTCACAGGCTCTGAGAAAGTCCCTGCTCCTTGCGTCAAGCCTTGCGGTGTTAACTACCTTTTCTAAATAGAGCAGTGCATTTAATGGAGTGTCCGCAAAACTCTTATGAAACTCCTCTACCCTCATAACCTTTTCTGGGTTCTTTAGGCTTTTGTAGAGCATTAGGTTTCTTATTTCCTCTTCAAGAGAGTCCCAAAATCTTGTGAGATTAAAACCTCTCTGGCTTATATCTCTTATAAAGGCAAGGGCTTGGTCTGTTTCAGAGTTTAAGAGGAGTTTAAGAAAATCCCTTACCCTCTCTTGAGATACTATACCCAAAAACTCTTCAAGGGTTTCAGACTTTACCTTACCCTCACCGTAGGTGCTTGCTTGGTCAAGCAAAGAAACCGCATCCCTCATACCACCATCGCTGAGCCTTGCTATAGTTATAAGAGCTTTTTCTTCACACTCAACACCTTCTCTTTCGCATATAGCCTTTAGATATTCCGCTATCTCCTCTTCCCTTAGTTTTGTGAAGATTATCCTTTGGCATCTTGAGAGTATGGTGGGCATTATCTTTTCATATTCTGTGGTGCAAAGCACAAAGATGGTCTTTGGTGGAGGTTCTTCAAGGGTCTTTAAAAGGGCATTAAAAGCCTCTCTTGTAAGCATATGGGCTTCGTCAAGGATGTAAACCTTGTATTTACCCTTTATGGGTGCATAAGAGACTGCATCCCTTATGGCTCTTATATCGTCTATACCCCTGTTGGAAGCAGCGTCTATCTCAATAAGGTCTGGAAAGTTCCCCTTGTCTATGGAAAGGCAGTTTTCACACCTTCCGCAGGGTTCGCCCTCCTCTGGCTGGAGACAGTTTACCGCCTTTGTTAGTATCCTTGCAAGGGTGGTCTTCCCCGTTCCTCTTGGACCCGCAAAGAGGTAAGCATGGGAAAGCTTGTTAAGCCTTACCGCATTTCTCAGCACACGCACTGCTACATCCTGACCTACCACCTCGGAGAACCTCTTTGGTCTATACTTCCTTGCAAAGGGAACATACATGCTGTTAAATAGTATAATCCTTATTGCAAAACTTTTTTCCTTCGTTATCTTTATCCTATAAGAGAGGTGTGAGAGATGTTTGAGAAATTTACCGAGAAGGCAAGACAGGTAATCCTCCAAGCAAGGGAGGAAGCCATAGAACTTGGGCATACATACCTTGGCAGTGAGCATATACTGTTAGCCCTTATAAGGGAGGAAGACCTTCCCTCCCTCGTGCTTACACGCTTTGGGCTGACCCAGGAGAAGGTGCGTAAAGCCATAATGGGTCAGATAACCCGCGGGAGCCACTCGGGTGAGATACTTTTTGCACCAGACGCCAAAAGGGTCCTTGAGTTTGCGGTGGAAGAGGCGCGCATACTGCACCACCAGTTTGTGGGACCCGAGCACCTGCTTATAGGCATCGTCAGAGAAAAGACGGGCTTGGGTGGAAGGATACTCAGAGGCTTTGGTCTTGATGAGTATTCTGTCAGAAGGGAGGTCCTGCAAATTCTTGGGGAGCTTCCTCCTCAAGAGACCACCAAGTATGCACCCACTCCAAACCTTGACAGGTTCTCAAGAGACCTCACGCAGATGGCAAGGGAAGGTAAGTTAGACCCTGTCATAGGAAGGGAGAAGGAAATAGAAAGGGTCATACAGATACTGGTCAGAAGAAGAAAGAACAATCCTGTCCTCCTTGGCGACCCCGGTGTTGGTAAAACCGCCATAGTGGAAGGTCTTGCACAAAGAATAGCCTACAAACAGGTGCCAGACCCCCTTCTCAACAAAAGGGTCGTAGCCCTTGACCTTGCAGCCTTGGTGGCTGGGACAAAGTATAGAGGTCAATTTGAAGAGAGGCTCAAAAATATCCTCAAGGAGCTTGAAAAGGCACCTAACGTGATACTCTTTATTGATGAGATACACACCCTTGTGGGAGCAGGTTCCGCAGAGGGTTCCATAGATGCCAGCAACATGCTAAAGCCAGCCTTGGCAAGGGGTGAAATACAGGTTATAGGTGCCACAACCCTTGACGAATACAGGAAATACATAGAAAAAGATGGTGCTTTAGAAAGAAGGTTCCAACCCATCATAGTGGACCAGCCATCGCAAGAGGACACCATAAGGATACTCTATGGGCTTAAAGCCAAGTTTGAGGAGTTCCACAATGTGGAATACAAGCCAGAAGCCATAGAGAAGGCGGTTGTGCTTTCTGAAAGATACATAACAGAAAGAAACCTGCCAGACAAAGCCATAGATGTAATAGACGAAGCTGGCTCTCTGGTAAAACTCAGGGCATACCAGCTACCACCTGAACTAAAGGAGATAGAAGAGAAGATAAGGGAAATAGAAGAGAAGAAAGAAGAGGCCGCAAACCAGCAAGACTACGAAAAGGCAGCGAGACTAAGGGATGAGGAGCTAAGGCTAAGGGCTAAGCTGGAGAGCCTCAAAGCCAAGTGGAGACAGGAGATGTCCGCCAACAGACCAAAGGTAACAGAAGAGGATGTGGCCGAGGTGGTGGCAAGGTGGACAGGCATACCTGTCAAAAGGATACACGAAAACGATATGGAAAAGCTCCTACACATTGAGGAAGAGCTTCACAAGAGGGTTATAGGGCAAGATGATGCCATAAAGGCTATAGCCAAAGCCATAAGAAGGTCAAGGGTGGGACTAAAGGGTAGGCACAGGCCCATAGGCGTTTTCCTTTTCCTCGGACCAACAGGCGTGGGAAAGACCGAAACCGCAAAAGCCCTTGCGGAGTATCTCTTTGGCTCTGAGGAAGCACTCATTAGGTTTGATATGTCTGAGTATATGGAAAAGCATACTGTCTCAAGGCTTGTGGGTGCACCTCCGGGATATGTGGGTTACGAGGAGGGTGGACAGCTCACAGAAAAGGTCAGAAGAAGACCCTACTCAGTGCTACTCTTTGACGAGATAGAAAAGGCTCACCCAGATGTGTTTAATATCTTCCTCCAGATATTTGATGACGGAAGGCTCACCGATGCCATGGGAAGAACGGTGGACTTTTCCAACACCATAATCATAATGACCTCCAACCTGGGTGCAAGGCTAATAGCCCATGGCTCTCAGATGGGCTTTGAGAAGAAGTTCGGCATGATAGACTACGAGCAGATGAAAAAGAATGTGCTTGACCAAGTCAAGAGGACCTTCAGTCCAGAGTTCCTCAACAGGCTTGACGAGATAATAGTATACAGACCCCTTGAGAAGGAAGATGTGGTAAAGATACTGGAGCTACAGCTTGAACAGATCAACAAAAGCCTGCAGGAGTGGAATGTGAAGGTCAAGCTCCACAAGAGCTTCATAGACTGGATAATAGACAAGGAATACAAGCCCGAGTATGGTGCAAGAAGCCTAAAGAGGGCCCTTCAGCACCACGTGGAAGACTTGCTGGCAGAAGAGCTTCTCAAGGGAAGCCTCGCAGATGTGGAAGTGGTAGAGATAAAGGTCAAGGATGACAAGCCTTACATAAAGCCTGTGAAAAAGAAGGAGAAGCTGGAAGCCATCTTCAACCAGTGAGAAGCTGGGCTGGGTTTTCTAGGGCAAAGACCTTGGATACCCCGCCCCTTCCGCTAACGCCTATGACCTTGTCTGCAAAACTTGCGAGGACTTCCCTCAACGTGACCACTATAAACTGAGCTTTTTTTGACCTCTCCTTTATAAGCTCTCCCACCCTTCTGGCGTTTGCTTCATCAAGGTGTGCATCCACTTCGTCAAAGTAATAGAAGGGTGATGGTCTGTAGTCTTGTATGGCGAAGATAAGAGAAATAGCAGCAAGTGTCTTTTCACCACCAGATATGGCTTCTAAGTATTGCACCTCCTTTCCTCTTGGCTTTACCACCAAGCTCACACCACCAGAAAATGGGTCATCCTCTCTCTCAAGCACCATGTATGCCCTTCCACCAGGAGAAAGCTCAGAGAAAATGTGCCTAAGGTTTCTATCCACTGCCTGAAAGGTTTCCATAAAGGCTCTTAGCTTTTTTGTCTCTATTTCCTGTATGAGTTCTTTTATAGACTCCTTTTCCTCTTTTAGCTTTTTGTATCTTTCCTGATAGTCTGTGTATCTCTCTTCATATTCCCTGTATTCCTCCTCCGCCTTGAAGTTCACACCGCCGATAGAAGAAAGTTCCTTCAGTATTCTTGAAAGCTCTTCTTTGAGTTTACCAAACCCCTCCTTTACCTCCACCACATCCCCCTCATAGTGGAGGTCTCTCAATTTGCTGAGGCTCTCTTCGTATCTCTCTTCAAGTTTTGCCCTTTCAAGCCCAAGTCTATGAAGCTCTTCTCTTATGGTCTCTTCGTGAAACTTCAACTTTCCAAGTTCTGACTGAAGGATTCTTTGCTCTTCTTCCAGTTTGTCCTTCTTTCTGTATAGTTCGTAAGCCTGCATATTGACCTGCTTTAGTTCTTCTTCTATCTCTTCTCTCTTTCTGTGTAGTCCTTCCAGCTCTTGGTTTAGTTTTTTAATCTCCTCCTGGGCACTGTCAATAAAGGCGAGTTTTCTGCCTATTTCCTTCTGTAAGCTCTCTCTTTCCATCTGTAGCTCTTTTAGTTTTAGCTGTTTTAGGTGTATGGACTCTTTTAGCCTTTCTATCTTTTGCTTTTGTTTTTCATATTCCCGTCTTAGGTCTTCCACTCCAGACTCCTTGTAATGGGTCAGAACCGACTGCCTCTTTATGTTGAGGTTTTCCAGCTTTTCCTCAAGATAAGCTATTTCTTCTTTTAAAGCCTGTGCTTTCCTTTTGGTCTCTTGCGACTCTTGTTCCAATATCTGAAGGTATTCTTCCGCCTTGCGAAGTTTCTCTTCTATATCTTTAAGTCTCTCATAGCCAGCTTTATCGGACTCTTCCACTTCCTCAAGCCTTCTTTTAAGGATGGCTATGATGCTTTCCTTTTCAAGAAGCTCATCCCTGAGAGCTTTTAGGAGCTTTTCCTCCCTTTGTTCCTCTTCCTTCAATTTCTGTTCAAGCTCCAAAAGTCTGTTTAGCTCCTCAAGATAAAAGGCTCTTCCAAGTTCACCCCTTTCTTCGCTATGCCCCCCACTTATGACGCCACTTTTCTCAAAAAGCTCTCCATCAAGGGTGACCATCCTATATGCATTCCCAAGGGACCTCGCAGTCTCAAAGCTGTCCACAAGGAGCGTGTCTCCAAAGATAAACCTTACTGCCCTTTCAAACCTTCTGTCGTATTCTAAGAGGTTCACCACAAAGTCTATAACACCCCTTTGTCTTGGTGGATAAGGTGGCAGGTTCGTTTCCCTTATCCTGTTCAAGGGTATAAAGTTTAGCCTTCCCCATTTTAGCTCCTTGAGCCTCTGTATGCACCTTTTTGCTACCTCTTCATCTTGAACCACCACATAGGAGAGCCTTCCACCCCCTGCGGTCTCAACCGCTCTGAGGTATTCAAGGTCTTTAACTCTTATAAGGCTTGAAGCTCTGCCGTAAACTCCTTCTATGCCCTCAAAGGGTAGGTCTTCTGGTGGCATGCTTGCCAGCCTACCCTTAAGCATGGATACCTCCTTAATGATTTCTTCTCTTTCTTGTCTTATTTTCCTGAGCCTTTCCTCTTGGCTTTGGTATTTATCCTTCTTTGCCCTTATGGACTTCTCTTCCTCCTTTAACATCTTCTGGTAGTTTTCCCTCTTCAGAAGGGACTCGCCCATGCTTGCCTTTATTTTTTTCTCCTCCTCCCTTAACCTTTCCATATCTTCTCTAACTTTCTCCTTTTTAAGCTCCAGCTCTTTCAGTTTCAGTTCCATCCTTGAAAGCTCTTTCCTTGCCTCCGCCAAAGTATTAGAAAGCTCTTTTAGTTTCTCCTCTGTCCTTTCCATCTCCTCAAGGGAAACCTTTAGGCTCTCCTCCCTTTCTTTTATACTCTTCCAAAGAAGGTTTGTAGCCTCTTCCAAGCCCAAGAGTTCCATCTCCTGCCCCTCAATCTCTCTCAGAAGCTCTTCTTCTTCCCTTTTTAGAGACTCCCTCTGGGATTCAAGAGAGCCTATCTGTTCCTGTGTATAGAAGACTTCCTTCTCAAGGTTTTCAGTTTTCTTTTTATGTTTTTCTATCTCTTGGCTGAGGACTTCAATAGACTGCGACAGCCTGCCAACCCTTTCTCTATAAGGAAAGAGACTCTCGCTTACGCTCTTTAGCTCCTCTTCTAAAAGGGTGAGCTTTTCTTCGTATTCTTTAAGCATCCCTTTGAGTTTTCCAAGCTCTTCCTCCTTCTGAGCCATAACTTGGGACACCTGCTGCAGTGATTTTTGAAGGTCATAGGCGGTCTTTAGATTGAGCTTTATCTCTAAAATTCTTCTCTTTTCTTCTAAGTCTCTGTATAGGTTTAGCCTCTTTAGCTCCTCTTTGAGCTTTTCCATCTGCACTTCCATCTCATCCATAAGAAGCCTAAGCTCCCTTAGTTTTAGCTCCACCTCTCCAAGGTCCGCAAGAGCCTTTTGCTTTTTCTCCTCATACTCTTCTATACCCGCTATCTCCTCAAGGAGCTTTCTCCTCTCCACAGGCGTCATCTTCAAAAACCTTACTATGTCTCCTTGAAGCACCACATTGTAGGCGTTTTCGTATATGCCAGCCTTAGAGAGAAAGTCCATCAAATCCCTTTCCCTTACCACCGCACCGTTTATTCTAAAGACCGTTCTCCCATCCTGATAGACTTTCCTTGAGATAACTATATCTTCTTCCTGAAGAGGGAAAAGCCCGTAGTTTTTAAAATGCACCTCCACATAGGCGTAATCCGCTCTGTCGGAGTTTTTTGAGTATATAAGGTAAGAGAGGTTTTTTGCCCTAAGGGTCTTTGCAGTAGCTATGCCAAGGCAAAAGGATATGGCATCACCTATATTAGACTTGCCCGCACCATTTGGACCAACAATACCTATGAAGCCCTGACCTAAGGGTATCTCTACCCTCTCTTTTCCGTAAGATTTAAACCCCTCTAAGGTTATTTTTTCTATCCAAGCCTTCACAGTTTAATAGTATAATTTAATATGGCAATGAATAGATATACAAAAACTGTAGAAAGGGATAGGTTGGAGGAATTGAAAGGAGGGCTTTTAAAAATACTAAAGAGATTCCTAACAGAGGAGTCCTATAAAGTCATTGAACTCAAACACTTAGATGGTTTTTTGAAACTCTTAACATGCGAGGACTTTGATAGGAAAAGTTTTAGGAGGCTGAGGGCTATATCAAAGTTCCTTATAGGCTTGCGTATTCCAGAAACAGCCTTAATACAAGCCTATAAGCTTATAAAGAACTACGCACTTTTAGAGGGGGACGATAAACTTATGTCAAAGATAGAATTTATATTCAAAAACCTATATAAACCTTATTTAATTTTGCATAAACTGGAAAGACTACAAGATGTTCACTTTCATTTAGAGGGTGACCTGTTATACCAAATGAATAAGTTAAAAGAAATCTACCTTAAAGAGCACAAAAGGCTAATTGGTAATATATTCAGCGATGACAGGGTTTTAAACTTAGATTCAGAAGCGGACTCACTGCTTTCTTCACTGGAAGCTTACTTTAAGGATAGTAAAGTTTATAGCAGACTTTTAAGCTTACACGAGCTTTATAAAAGAACTCTTACATCTATTGCGGTTGTTGAAAGCGACTTTATAAGCCTGTATACACTTACAAAAGATGTAGAGCTTATATTTAAGGATATAATAAACCTTATAGATGAGGCTATAATAAGTCTTCTTTCAGAGACCGCCTTCTTAGACGTGCTTACAGGGGTGTATAGTAGAAACTACCTTCAGCTGATTCTTGGAAAGGAAATAAGCTTTTGCAAAAGACATAACATACCAATCTCGGTTATACTTTTGGATGTGGATGATTTCAAATTAATAAATGACAAATACGGTCATGACGTGGGTGACCTTGTGCTTAGATTCTTAGGAGAGTCCATAAAACGCATAATTAGGTCTTCAGATATACCAGTAAGGTATGGAGGTGAGGAGTTCCTCATACTACTGCCCTTTACTTCTTTAGAAGGAGCCTATACAGCAGGTGAAAAAATAAGGGCTTATTTTGAAAGAAACATCTTCACACACAATTCTTCATCTATAACTATAACCATAAGTGCGGGTGTTGCCCAAATAAAAAATTTTGAAAATCCATGGCAGGATATTAAAAGAGCAGACAAGGCTTTGTATATGGCTAAGTCTCTTGGTAAAAATAGGGTAATGATCGCAAGCGATGATATCTGAGCTTTTCCTATGTATTTATGCAGGCTCTCTTTTCTGTATGGTTTTTTTGGTTGCACCAACACTCCTAAGGACCAGCGAGAATAAAAACCTTTTAGGAAGCCTATACGGAAGGGTGCTTTGGAGGTTTTACAAGGTTGCTTTTTTTATGCTTTTGTTTTATCTTATCTTAGGTAATGCAAAACTTGATGCTATACTTCTTATGCTGGGTCTTGGGTTGAACGTGGGGACTTCATACTGGCTGAAAAACTACAAGAGAAGCTTAGGGAACATAGACCTTCTTGATTACGATGAACCCAGAAGGGTAATCTTTAGAAGGGTTTCCATGCTTTCAACCTTTATTCTTCTTACTAACTTCTTGCTTTCTATGTATGTGCTTATAAAACACCTAAAAGGAGGTTCACTTGCAGGAGTATAGAGTTAACAGACAGATAAAAGCTAAGGAGGTAAGGTTAATAGACGAAAACGGAAAGCAGGTGGGCATAGTTCCACTGCAGGAGGCTCTTAGAATAGCCAGTGAAAAGGGTCTTGACTTAGTAGAAGTAGCACCTCAGGCAAACCCTCCCGTTTGCAAGATACTGGATTATGGTAAGTTTCTCTATGAGCTAAAAAAGAAGGAAAAGGAGGCAAAGAAAAAACAAAGAGAGCATGCTATTGAAGTAAAGGATATGATGCTTTCGGTAAGAATTGACGAGCACGACCTTAAGGTAAAGCTAAAGCACATGAGAGAGTTTCTCATGGATGGAGACAAGGTAAGGGTAAGGATTCGCTTTAGAGGAAGAGAACATCTCCACCCAGAGCTTGGTGATAAGTTAGCAAACAGGATAGTGGAAGAGTTATCCGATGTGGGACAACTTGAATCTCCAATAAAGAAAGAAGGAAACTTTTTGATCTTTGCCCTACTTCCTAAGAAGAAATAAAATTCTAATATTATGCTAAGCCTGAGGGTAGGTGAGCTTGTTAAAGGTGAAGAACCGCTTATCTCTTACGAGTGCAGTCTAAGGGAAGCCTTCGAGAAAATGAGAGAAAAGGGAAGGGGTTATATACTCCTTATGAGAGAAAAATATCCAGCAGGTATACTAACAGAAAGAGACCTTATTAGACTTATTGAGCAAGGTGTCTCCTTTGAAGAAAGAGCCATAGATTATGCCTCAAAAAGACTAATTCATGTTAGAGATTACAGAGACCTATATTATGCCCTTAGCCTTATGGTAGAAAACAACATAAGAAGGTTAGTGGTTGTAGATAAGGATGGTAACTTTCTTGGAACCCTTACCATGGAAGAGGTTTTGGCTCAAGCGGAGGAAGATATATTTAAAAAGAAGCTTAAGGTCAGAGAAATACTCTTGGACAAGGAATTTGTCTGGGTTTCTGCGAAAACAACCCTTTCTGAGTGTTTAAGGCTTATGAAGGAAAAAAATATCGGTGCCCTACCGGTGCTAAAAGAGGGTATGCCTGTAGGCATAATAACGGAGAGAGATATAGTTAAGCTCTTTGATAGGATCAACCTATCAGACCCTGTGGAGCTTTATATGAGCAAGCCAGTTATAACCATAAATGAGGACGCTCTGGCGGAATTAGCCCTAAGGATTATGGAGGAAAATAGGATAAGAAGGCTTGTGGTTGTGGACGATAAAGGTTTTGCGGTAGGTATAATAAGCAACAGAGATATTGCGAAAAACGCTTACGAAAGCTATTGGAAGTTCCTTGAGACCAAATTAAGGCATGCAAAAGATGTGCTTAATCTCCTACCCGAACCCACCTTTGAAGTGCTTGACCTATTCTCAAGCCAAGTTATTGTGTGGATGAATGCAAAGGCTATAGAACTCTTTGGTAGCCTTATAGACCATGATATAACAGAGGTAATTCCAGCAAAGGACTGGTCCTATATATACTCAACACTTTTAAAAGATAGAAGGGTTGAGAGACAGAGGTTTAATATTGGGGACAAAACCTATGAACTATCCGCCAGTTATCTCTTTGTGGAGACAGAGAAGGTCAAAGGAAGAATAAAGCTGATGCTCAGAGACATCACTCAGGACCTGCACTCACAGAGAATAATGGAGAGGGAGTTAAGTAACTATATGAGGATTATGAACTCTACAGAAGATATGATAATCGTATACGAATCGGATAGTGGAAAAATAAAGTTTGTAAACAGGGCGGCGATAAGAAAGCTCGGCTATACGGAGGAAGAGCTCAAAAACATGACCATATTTCAGATAGTGGATGCAGACCCTGAGTTTATAAGGCAAAACATACAAAGAATTGTAAGAAAAGATGAGGTCATAAGAGGTAGGAGGTTTTACAAGGACAGCTATGGGAACAGACTACCAGTGGATATAACTGCCACAAAGGTGCATATGAATAGCGTTCCATACATACTTATAGTGGCGAGAGATATATCGGATAGACTAAAATTAGAAGAGGAGATAGAGAGAAAAACAAGGGAGCTTGAAAACCTACACGATTTTATCCTTAACCTAAACAGATGTAGCTCAGAGGGCGAAGCTTACAATCTTTTGGCACATATGCTTGTAAAAGTTGCTGGGGTGGATGCCCTTGCAATATACAGAATAAACCCATCTTTGAATAAGGTCGTTGACAAACTATTTTATGGAAGTATGGAATACGCAGAATGTCTTGAGGAAGGTGAAGAGCCTTCTGCGTGTAAGGTTTTCCAAAGTGCCCAGCCTTTTCTTGTTAGAGATAAAAAAGCCTATTCATGTCCTCTTTTCAAGTCCGAATATGGCTCTTATATGTGTATGTCTGTAGTATCTGGAGGAAAAACCATTGCACTGCTAAGTATGGTATCTCAGAAGGAAGACTTTTTTGATAGAGAGAAACTGGACTTTATAGAAAACATAGTTAACACCTTTGCACCCTTTTTGTCTAACCTAAGACTTATAGAGATAAACAAAGAGCTATCCATAAGAGACCCTCTCACAAACCTCTATAACAGAAGATTCATTACAGAGTTCTTGCATAAAAAGATAGAAGAGGCAAAAAGGACTAAGTCCCAGTTTGCTTTACTGCTTTTGGACCTTGACCACTTTAAAAAGATAAACGACACTTATGGACATCAATTCGGCGACCTGTGTCTAAAAGTTCTTTCTGACGTTCTAAGAGACACAGTCAGAAGCATGGATATAATAGGAAGATGGGGAGGCGAAGAGTTTGTGGTTATTTTGCCAAATACTGGAAGGCTAGAAGCGGTTGAAGTTGCAAACAGGATAAGGGAAGGTTTGAAGAAAAAGCTCCTCTACTCGGATAAGGGTATACCAGTAAGCATGACCGCAAGCATTGGTGTTGCAGTTTTTCCAGAGGATGGAGAGACTGTGGATGACCTTTTCAAGGTGGCGGATGATAAGCTGTATCTCGCAAAAAGTGAAGGAAGGGACATGGTAATTCCATGAAAAAGGAAAAGACCTATTTTGTGTGTCAAGAATGCGGATACTCAAGCCCGAAGTGGCTGGGTAGATGTCCCTCCTGCGGTGCCTGGAACTCTATGGTGGAAGAGAAGGAAATAAGGTATCTCTCTGGAAAGGTAGAAGCAAGGGCTACGCCGAAACCTCTCCATCTTTGGGAAGAGCAAAGGGCTATAAGGCTCAGCACAGGTTTTGAAAGTCTTGACTATGCTCTTGGTGGCGGGATAGTTAAAGGACAAGTTTTGCTCCTTGCAGGCGAGCCGGGCATAGGCAAGTCTACCCTTTTACTCCAGGTATGCGAAAGATTTTCAAAGCTATATGGACCTGTTTTATATGTTTCTGGAGAAGAATCTCCATCGCAGATAGCCCTCAGAGCAAAAAGGCTAAGAGTGGGTTCAGAAAGCCTTTTAGTGTTTCCAGAAACTAACCTTGAGGAGATATTGCAGACCCTGAGGGAAGAAATACCTTCTCTCCTTGTGGTGGACTCGGTGCAAACCCTTTATAGCTCAAGCCTTGAGTCTTCGCCTGGCTCTGTCGCACAAGTAAGAGAATGCACCTTTAGGCTCTCCGAAGTTTGTAAGGAGCTAAACATTCCCGTTTTTTTGGTGGGTCAGGTCAACAAAGAAGGCGTGCTTGCGGGTCCAAAGGTGCTGGAGCATATTGTGGACACGGTTCTTTATTTTGAGGGGGAGAGGTTTAACTTCTACAGGGTGGTCAAGACGGTTAAAAACCGCTTTGGTGAGTCTGGGAACATGGCGGTCTTTAGGATGACAGGACAGGGGCTTGAGGAGGTTCAAGAGCCTTCCGCCTTTTTCCTGCAAGAGAGGGTTGGCTCTCCTGGGAGCGTGGTTTTTCCTCACACAGAAGGTAGCAAGCCAGTGCTTTTGGAGGTGCAAGCCCTAACCATACATGCACTATACACCACCCCTCAGAGAAAGACTCAAGGCTTTGACCCAAACCGCTTAGCTCTTATACTTGCAGTGCTTGAAAAGGAAGCAAAGGTCTTTACAAGAGACAGGGATGTGTTTGTAAACATAGTGGGTGGTGTAAGGGTGGAAGAGCCAGCCATAGACTTGGCGGTTGCCCTTGCAGTGGTAAGCTCCGTAAAGGATAAACCTGTTGGTGATGTGCTTATTTTTGGTGAGCTTGGTCTCTCTGGGGAGGTGAGGTCTGTCCACTTTGCACAGGAAAGGCTAAAGGAAGGTCTTCGCTTTGGCTTTAAGAGGGCTATAGTTCCAGAGGGTTGCAAGGTAGAATTAGAGGATTTAGAAGTCTTTGGCGTAAGACATATTAGAGAAGCCATTGAGCTTATAATCTAAAATGTGAAGGTGCTACTTGTGGAAGATGACAGGCTTTTGGGGGAGTCTCTTAAGGAGTATTTGGAGTCAGAAGGCTTTTTGGTGGACTGGATATACGATAGTAGGGAGTTTTTTGACCTTCTTGAGGTTTCTATATATGACGCCATTGTGCTTGACCTTATGATGCCTCATATAAGCGGTGAGGAACTTCTAAGAGAGCTAAGAGAAAAGGGAGACACCACCCCTGTGCTTATACTTACTGCAAAGGGCAGGATTGAGGACAAAGAAAAGTGCTTTTCTCTCGGTGCGGATGATTATCTTACAAAGCCCTTTGAACCAAAGGAGCTACTACTTAGGCTCAAAGCCTTATACAGAAGAACCGTCAGACAAGAAAGGCTAAGGCTAAAAAACGTGGAGGTTGACCTAAGGGCTGGTAGGGTATGGGTTGAAGGTAGGGAGATAAGGCTAAGTAAAAAGGAGTGGCTACTGTTTAAGCATCTGGTAGAAAACAGGGATAGGTTTGTCTCCACAGAGGAGCTACTCAACTATGTGTGGGGAGATGAGCCAGTGGGGGACGAGGTGGTGAGGGCTCACATAAAGAACCTCAGAAGGCTCTTGCCAGAGGGCTTTATAGTCTCTCAAAAGGGGAGGGGCTATAGAGTTGAGGCTTGAGAAATTCCTGCTTTATCTTTCTCTCTTTACGCTTTTGGTGGCTGGTTTTGGACTTATAAACCTTGTAGTGTTTCTTGAAATTAAAAGGCTCATTGAGGAGAACTCCTACAGGCTTGCCTATCAGCACTTTTTAACCCATCTCCAAAACCCACACCATATAGGAGACAAAGACTTTGTTATAAACCCACCTGCAGTTGAAGGATACAGGATATATGTCTTTGAAGCTCCGGAAAACCCATTAAAGAGCGTAAGGGTAGGTATAAGGGAAGAGTTTCTTAGGGAAAGGAAGGACAGCATAATGAAAAGACTTCTGGTGGCGGAATTTTTCCTAATTTTTATGCTCGTTTTTCTCTATCAGAGGATTATTGAAGAGTATTTTTCAAGGCTAAAGGGAAAGGAGGAATGGATAAAGTCCCTTATGCTATCTCTTACCCATAGACTTGGAAACTTTATAGCCACACAAAAAGTCCTTTTGGCTATGTTAAAAAAATCCTATCCTCAAGATGAAAAGATAAAGAGGTTGGAAAAAAGTCTCCACAAGGTTCAAAGGGAGTTAAGCCTGTTTATAAACCCAGTTAAGGAAGGGAGAGAAAACAAGAGAGAGAATATCCAGTTGGAAGACTTGATAAGAGAAACCCTTAGCTTTTTTGAAGAGGAGCTAAAGGCTAAAAGGCTCATATTGAGAACCGAAAGGCTATTTGTATACATGAACAAGGAGGACCTTGAGGATGTGCTTTACAACCTTATAGGCAATGCCATAAGGCACTCAAGAGAACTTATCCACATAAAGGTCTGTGCGAAAAAAGGGCTTTTGGTGATAAGGAATGACCTTGGTGGTGAGGTAAAGCACGGTATGGGATTGGGTGTAGAACTTACACGCATGGTCTTAAGGAGATACAACTTTGGCTTACAGATAAGCCTAAAAAGGCACTATACCGCCTTTGTGCTTTTTAAAAGGCAGGGCTAAACTCTACCCTTGTTTGAATTCCAGAATTAAGGTCCTTGAGGGTATAAAAGCCACCAGCCATCTCCTCTTCTCCCACTATAACTGCGTAGTCCGCCCTTATCTTGTTGGCAAGCTCAAGCTGTTTTTTGAGACCGCCTCTTTTGTAAGAGACCTCAACCCTTTTACCCTCTGCCCTGAGAGCCTTTGCTACCTGCAAGGCATAGGGTAGAACATCACCAAAGGGTATGACCAAGTATAGTGGGTCTTCTGGAGGAAGGTTTTTCACAAGCATGGAAAGCCTCTCTAAACCCACTGCAAAGCCTATGGCTGGGGTGGGAGGTCCACCCATCTCCTCCACAAGGTAGTCATACCTACCACCTGCTATCACGGTAATATCAAGCTCCTCAGAGACCGCCTCAAAAACCGTCTTTGTGTAGTAGTCAAGTCCTCTCACAAGGTTTGGATTTTCTCTGTAGGGTATAGACATGGCATTTAAATATTCCTTTAGCTTTGAGTAGTGCTCTCTACACTCCTCGCACAAAAAGTCCACCATTTTAGGAGCATCCTTGACCGCAGACTTACAGGTTGGCACCTTGCAGTCTAAGACCCTAAGAGGGTTTCTGTCCTTTCTGTCAAGGCAGACCTCACAGAGATGTTCCTCCACACCCGTAAGATAGGCACTCAAAGCATCTCTATAGGCAGGTCTGCAAACCTTACATCCTATGGAGTTTATCTCTATAACCACCTTAACGCCAAGTTCAGAAAGTATCTCATAGACAAGACCTATAAGCTCCGCATCCACCACAGGCTCAAGGCTTCCGAAGACCTCCGCACCCAGTTGATGAAACTGTCTGTATCTGCCAGCCTGTGGACGCTCGTAGCGAAACATGGGACCCTCATAGAAAAGTTTCACATAAGGCTTTAAGGCATATAGCCTGTTTTGAACATATGCTCTGACCGCACCCGCAGTGCCCTCAGGTCTAAGAGCAAGCCATCTACCCTTTCTATCCTGAAAGGTAAACATCTCCTTTTGGACTATGTCCGTTGCCTCTCCTATGCTCCTTTGGAATACCTCCGCATATTCCACCGCAGGAAGCACCATTTCCTCAAAGTTATAGAGCCTTAGCTTTTCCCTTATGAGGTTAGAAATATACCTGAACCTTTTTAGGTCTTCTCCATAAATATCGTGAAAGCCTCTTACACTTTGAAACTCAGGCATAGAGAATAATTATAGTCCTCTGAGTTGACACTTTCCCAATTCTGCATAGAATATAAGTAAGGATTTACTATGAAAGAGCTTGTGCTTTTCCTCCACCTTGTCCTTGCCTCCCTATGGGTGGGAGGCATGCTATTTCTTGTTTTTGTTCTTGCCCCCTTTGTAAGAAAACTGCCAATTAGAGACCAAGCCTTTCAGGAAGTGGGGAAACGCTTTAGCCTCTATGGAACCCTTGGTTCACTCTCTTTACTTTTCTTGACAGGGCTTTTGAACATACACTACATAGTTGGTTTTTCAAGCCTCCTTGACCTCTCAAATCCTTATACTAAAACCCTTATGCATAAATTGGGTGTTTTTATATTAGTAGTCTTTGTTTCTCTGGTTCATGACCTTTACTTTGGACCGAAGTCTGTAAATTCATCCCTTCATAGAAATATGGCAAGGATTCTTGGATTTTTGAACTTGCTCCTTAGTCTTTTAATCGTCTATCTTGCGGTAAAACTTAGGTTTGGAGGTTAGAAAATGGCAAAAATCTTAAAGGCAGAGGGTAGTTTTTCAGATTTTATGCCAGTGAAAAAAGCTATTCATGTAGAGGAAGGCTTAAGGTGTATCGCCTTTTATCTGAAGGCTGGTCAGAAGATAAACTTACACACATCCCCCCACAGGGTTATAACCATCGTCCTACATGGTGAAGGGGACTTTTTTGTGGGTTCAGAAGAAAACAGGGAAAGGCTAAGGGCGGGCGAAGCCCTTCTCTACGAACCCAACGAGCCCCATGGTTTTCAAGCGGTAGAGGACATGGCGGTCATGGCTATTGTAGTGTGATATATTTATATGTGATGTATCGCATATTTGTATGGGGCGTAAACTTCAAAACCGCCCCAGTAGAACAGAGGGAGCTTTTGGCTTGTAGCAGGGAGGATGCTTACTATCTTTTACCACCCCTTAAGACCGTAAAGGGTATAAGAGAGATAATGCTTCTTTCTACCTGTAATAGGGTGGAGGTTTACACTGTTGCGGAAGACTACGAGCCTATGAACAGGCTTATTCTTGAGCTTCTTCAGCTCAAAGGTGTGGACACAAGACTTAGGAAAAACTCTTTCTTTTTAGAGGACGGTCTTGCAGTTGCCCATATCTTTAAGGTTGCAAGTGGGCTTGAGTCCATGGTGGTGGGAGAAACGCAGATAGTAAACCAGTTTAAGGAAGCATACAGAATAGCAAAGGAACTCCAATGCACTGGCAAGGTTCTCAATAGACTATACGAGAAGGCTCTCAGAACTGCCAAGAGGGTGCGCACAGAAACAGGCATAAGTAGGAATGCGGTGTCGGTGAGCTATGTGGCTGTAGAGCTTGCCAAGAGAATATTCGGAAGCCTTGCAAAGACAAAGGTTCTCCTTGTGGGTGCTGGTGAAATGGCTGAGCTTTCTGCGAAATATCTTAAAAAACTTCAGGCACACCTTTTTATAACCAACAGAACATACGAAAGAGCGGTGGAATTAGCAAAAGAGCTTCAAGGGCACGTGCTTAGGTTTGAAGAGCTTTCTGAACATCTTCATGAATTTGATATAGTGATAGTCTCTACAGGGAGCAAGAGGTTTATCATAGACACTCCTATGGTCAAAAAGGCGATAAAGAAAAGAAACTACAAACCTATCTTTTTCATAGATATATCTGTTCCCAGAAATGTGGACCCTGAGGTGAATGAGGTTGACGAGGTGTTTCTCTACGATATAGATGACCTACAAGAGGTTGCGGAGAAGAACCTAAAGGAGAGGTTAAAGGAAAAGGAAAAGGGAGAGATAATAGTATGGGACGAGGTGAGTAAGTTCATGAAGTGGTTGGAGTTTCTCAAGGTTGAAAGATACATAGTAAGCATAAAAAGGGCGTGGAGAGACGTGGAAGAAAGAGAACCAATGGTCAGAAGGCTCATTCACATTGCGGTGGAAGAGATAAGAAAAGACCCTTCCCTTGCGGAGAAGTTGGTTAAAATATTCTTGCAGGAGGTGGAAGATGCAGACACAGAGCGAAGGCTACCCCATGTCTATAACAGAGCTTATGGAACTTGAGAGCGAATATTCCATAAAGGCTTACGTGCTTATAAAAGCAGACCCAAGAGAAATTCCTTCCATAATGCTTGCTTTGTCAACCTTTGAAGGCATAAAAACTGCGGATGTAGTAACAGGTCCCTATGACATAATCGTCTTTGCAGAGGTAAGGAATCAGGATGAACTCGGTAGGCTCGTAATAAGCAAAATACATTCCTTGGAGGGAGTAAAGGAAGCCCTTACCTGTGTGGTGGTAAGGATATGAACGATTTTCCTCTTGTAGTGGAAGAAGCTGAGAGAATATTGGTTATATACTCCGAAGAACCGGCGGTTCATAAGGAAGAAGACGATGGTGTTGAAATTTTTTATTCAAAAAGTGGAGAAGTTGTGAAGATAATAATAAACAAGGATGAGAAGCACTACATCATATACTTCTGACTATCTTGTGATAGAAGGAGGCAAACCTTTAAAGGGAAAGGTAAGTATCTCTGGATCAAAAAATGCCTCACTGCCCATACTAATAGCAAGTATACTTACTAAGGAGACTTGCACCGTAGAAAATGTGCCTGACCTTCTTGACACGAGAACAACCCTTGAACTTCTTCAACATTTAGGTGCAGGTGTGAAGTTTAAAGATGGAAAGGTAAGCCTCTATCCGAGTTCAATAAATATACACACCGCACCAGATGAAGTGGTAAGACGTATGAGAGCCTCTGTTCTTGTAATGGGACCATTACTTGCAAGGTTTGGAAGGGCGATTGTATCTATGCCTGGAGGTTGTTCCATTGGGGTGAGGTCCATAGACCAGCACCTTAAGGTATTTGAAAGGGCGGGGGCTAACATAAGTGTAAGACATGGCTACATAGATATGGAAATAAAGAAGATAAATCCTGTGGAATACACCTTTGAGGTTATAACGGTAACGGGAACTGAGAATGCTCTTATGTTTCTCAGTAGCTGTGAAAAAAGGAGCGTATTGAGAAACATAGCCTTGGAGCCTGAAGTCATAGACCTTGTGGAAGTGCTCAGAAAAATGGGCGCGGAGATACATATAGAAGACAGGACAGCAATAGTAAGAGGAAGCGAATATCTGAGAGGCTTTAGCCATAGGGTTATACCTGACAGAATAGAAGCAGGGACTTTCATGGTGGCTGGTTTTTTAACGGGTGGAGATGTCTTGCTTGAGGACATAAGGGTGGAACATTTAGGTAGCATAATAGAGAAGCTCAAAGAGGCGGGTGCCAATGTTGATATTCTGAGCCTTAACAGTCTTAGGGTAAGAGGCGGTAACATTATTAAACCTCTCACCATATCCACCGCCGAGTATCCAGGATTTCCCACGGACATGCAAGCCCAGTTTATGGTGCTTTGCTGTCTTGCGGATGGAGTGTCAGAGATAAGGGAAAACATCTTTGAAAACCGCTTTCAGCATGTGGCAGAGCTTCAGAGGATGGGTGCGGACATCCACGTGAGGGATAGGACCGCAATTATAAGAGGGGTCAAAAAGCTCTATGGTGCGGATGTTTATTCTACTGACCTAAGGGCATCTGCCAGTCTCGTGTTAGCAGGGCTCGTAGCAGAAGGAACAACAGTTGTAAAAGATATATACCATCTTGACAGAGGATACGAAAGACTTGAGGAAAAATTTAAGGGTTTGGGAGCTGTCATAGAAAGACAGCCCCCCAGAAAAGTTTAGGTTATTTCTATCTTTTTCTCCTTTGCACTCTCAGCTTTTGGTATTCTTATTTCAAGCACGCCATCCTTGAACTCAGCCTTTGCGGATTCTACCTTTACATCCGTAGGCAATGGTACAACCCTTTCGAACCGTCCGTATACTCTTTCAACCCTATGGTAGGTTTCCGTTTTCTCTTCTTTCTCTTCCTTCTTCTCACCTCTTATGTGCAGGGCGTTATCCCTTATGGATACTTCCACGTTCTCCTTCTTAACTCCAGGAAGCTCTGCCTTTACAACCAGCTCTTGGTCTGTCTCATACACATCCACAACAGGTGCAAAAACCCTTTCACCTTCCTCCCTGGGCACAAGCTCCTCAAGGAGCCTATCAAACTCCCTTCTTATGCGTTCAATCTCTGCAAATGGGTTCCATAGTGTAAGTCCTCTTCTCATGGCAACCACCTCCTTTAAGGTTCTTCTATTAAATTATTTTAGTCCTTTGTTATAAAATGTCAAGGGATCCATGAACAAAACACCAAACTTTTAGTCAAACTTGGTTTATACTTAGTTCCAGTCTGTTATACAAAAGCCCAAAGCTATAAGCCAAGGGCTATCCCGGCAGAGCTCCGTTCCGTCAGGACATGGCAGACCATATAGCAAGCGGATGAACGGAAAGGTTCCGAAGTTGGTTGGATAGACAAGTGTGTATAAGCATAGCAAGTGGAACGGATAGATACCTCCTCTATAATGCTATAATTCTATAAGAACATTCTTAATAGGAGGTTTAGACAATGGAGCAAAAAGCACCAGACCTCGTGATAATCCTGCTAACAGGAAAGGAAAACGCCAAAAGGCTACCATCTGCTTTCTTCCTTGCATCCACTGCTGCTGCAGAGGATATGAATGTGGTGGTATACTTCACGGGTCCAGCTACTGAGCTTCTCAAAAAGGGTGTTGCGGACAGCATCTATCCAATGGAAGGCGGACAGCCACTTTCTTACTTTATTAAGCTCGCCCTTGACAACGGTGTGCAGATGGTTGCATGCAAACAGTCCCTTGACCTCAACGGTATGAAAGAGGAAGACTTAGCTTACAATTTCCCAGTGATGACACCCACTCAAGCACTTCCTACCCTTGGAATGGCTGGAAGAGTTCTAACTTGGTAGTTAAAATACGGGGTATGGGCTTTTAGCCCTGCCCTTCTAAAAGTCTTTTGGCTACCGCAAAAACCTCCTCTGGTGCTATATCGAGGCACGGGTATGGGTATTCTCCCAATCTACAGCTTCCCTTTCCATGAAGGTCGCAAGGCTGACAATATAGACCTTTGAAAAGGTATACTCCTTCTTGAGGTTCAAGAGCAAAGCCTAAGGTGGGATGTGTTCCGCCATATATCTGAATAGCCTTTGCCCCTACCGCCCTTGCCAAGTGTAGCAGTCCCGAGTCGTTGCCTATAAAGAGAGAGGCACCCTTTATTATGCCAGCCACATCCAAGAGAGAAAGCTCCCCGCATAGATTAATACCCTGCCAGCTTTTAGTAAGCTCTTTGTCCTTTTTGTCTCCCACAAGAACCACCTTGTAGCCCTCCCTAAGGAGAAGCTCTATTAACCCTTCAAAGCGTGGATAACGCTTTTTCTCATACCTTGCACCCGGAGCTATGCATACATAGTCTCCAAGTTTTTCTTTCCAAGCCTTTAACCTCTCCTCAGAGATTAGTATCTTTGGTCTTCCTTCCCTGTAGCCTATGCTTTCAAGGTAGGCTTTTACCACGCTGTAGGGTTTTCTCATACTTTTAAAATACACAGAAAGCCTTCGCCTAAGGGATTGCTTGTTGTAGCTCTTCCACTTTCCACCAAGCCTTATCCTCAAGAGTAATGTTTTCAAATTTTTATGCATGTCAAGGTATAGATCAAAGCCCTTTAGCCTTTGAAGAGTGTCCTTTCTAAAGAGCTCTTGCTTTTTTACTTGAAAAACCTCAAGCCTTGGGTCTTCTAAGAAGACTTCACCAAAGGGTTCAAGGGTCAAAAGATATGGCTTATATCCCAGTTCAAGCAAAGGGTCTACAAGGCAAGAGGTCAGCACCACATCACCCAGGGAAGATAGTCTTACTATGAGAGCTCTCTTATCCACCGCTCACTGGAGGTATGACCGCCACCACTTCCTCTCCCTTTAGCTCGTAGTCTTCACCCACATACTCGTAATTGACCGCAAACCTTGAGACCTTTATGATATCCTCAAGCTCAGGATATTTTTCAATCAAGAACCTACGGAGTTCCGACACCTTCCCACTAAACTCAATTTCTTCAAACTCAGCCTTGAGCCTCTCCTTAAGTATAGAAAAGTAAAGAAGTTTCATTCCTCAAGCACCTCAGAGAGTTTTATTTTAAGCTCTGGCAAAAGCTCAAACTCCTCGTCAAAAGAATAAACTTCCACAATGCCTTTTTTATGCAAAAACGCTTTTCTTAGTCTTGGGTCTACGAGCAAAACCCTTTCCACGCCAAAGTCCAAAAGCTCTTGCACCTTCTCCTCCATTTCTGTGTAGGTATTTGAAGGTGAGAGTATCTCTATCACAAGGTCTGGAGGCACTTCAAGAGCCTTGCCTTTGAGTTTTGGTAGCTTTTCCTTGCTTATATATACCACGTCAAGCCCTCTAAGTGTTAAAGGCTCTTTTTTAAGCAATATGCCCACTTCACCTACAAGCACATAGCCCTTCTTTCTCAGCTTACTTTTAAGGTAGTAGGAAAAATCAGCTTCATAAGACCCATGAACATCACCTATTGGAGCCATTTCTACCACCTCACCGTTGACTATTTCATAAAGCCCTTCTGGAAGAGTTCCCTTCAGCACATCTTCGTAGGTATATACCCTCTCCTTTACCTGCATGAGTTTAAATTTAGTGTCTAAAGTGCCTTGTGCCAGTAAAGACCATAGCCATGTTGTGCTGGTTTACCGCCTCTATTACTTCCTTGTCTCTTATAGACCCTCCAGGTTGAATTATGGCAGTTATACCTGCAGAATGAGCTATATCCACGCTGTCTCTAAAGGGTAAAAAGGCTTCAGAGGCAAGAACACTTCCTCTTAGCTCAAAACCAAACCTCTGGGCTTTTGCTATGGCACATCTTAAACTATCCACCCTTGAAGTATTTCCAGAGCCTATGGCTAAGGTTTTTCCTTCCTTTGCTATAACTATAGCGTTAGACTTTACATACTTGCAAACCTTCCACGCAAAGAGCATGTCTTCCTTCTCGGTTTCTGTGGGCTCTCTTTCCGAAACCACTTCAAATCTCTCATAATCAAGACTGTCCTCTTCCTGCAGAAGAAAACCACCGCTTATCTTTTTTATGTCAAAGGAGTGGGAAAAACCAAAGACCTGTATTAGCCTTAGGTTTTTCTTCTTTGAGAAAACCTCAAGGGCTTCCTCGGAAAACTCTGGAGCTATAATCACCTCAAGGAAAACTTCTGTGAGTCTTTGGGCTAAGTCCTTGTCTACCTTGTCGTTAAAGGCTACTATGCCTCCAAAGGAAGACTCGGGGTCTGAAGAAAAGGCTCTCTCGTAGGCTTCAAGCAGGCTGTTGCCTAAGGCTACACCGCAGGGGTTGTTGTGCTTTACTATCACGCATGCAGGCTTTGAAAACTCACTTACAAGCCTAAAGGCAGAGTCGCTGTCAAGGTAATTGTTAAAGGACATTTCCTTTCCCTGCAAAACCTTAGAACGGGCAATACCAAGCTCCTCAAGGGGATTGAGATAAAGCCAACCCTTTTGATGAGGGTTTTCTCCGTATCTTAGCTGGCTTGCTAACCTCATGGGTATGGCGGAGTATGTAACTTCTGTTTGCACCTCAAACATATTTGCCAAGGCTTTTGATATAAGAGCATCGTAGTAAGCGGTAAGGGAAAAAGCCTTTACCGCAAGGGCTTTTCTCTCTTCAAGGGTTAGACCACCTTCTTTTATTCTCTCCGCTACCCATCCGTAGTCCTCAGGGTCTACCACTACCGCAACTCTGTAGAAGTTTTTAGCGGAAGCTCTGATAAGAGTTGGTCCACCTATGTCTATAAACTCCATAAGCTCCTGCTCTGTTAGGTCTTCTTTTAGTTTCTCTTCAAAGGGATATAGGTTAACCACCACAAGGTCTATGGGCTGTATGCCAAGGTTCTTTATTTCTTCTTTGTCCTTTTCTACCCAATCTCTGTAGAGAATACCGCCATGCACCGCAGGATGCAAGGTCTTTACCCTACCGTCCAATATCTCGGGAAAGCCTGTGAGCTCTTCCACCAGCTTTACCTTATAGCCAAGGCTTTGGATAAACTTTGCAGTGCCACCAGTGGATATGACCTCAAAACCCTTCTCATAGATAGCCTGCAGAAGTTTTTCAAGACCTTCTTTGTAGTATACAGAAATAAGTGCCCTCATGGAATTAAGATTTTAACACCTTCTAAGGATATTGGCACAAAGCCAGTTTATGCATATTCTATAAAGTATGGAACTCCATCAAAAAATAAGGCTTATGTCAAGGCTTGCCAGCTTTGAGAGGGATGGGGATTATAACTTTGAAAGTTGTGTCTTTTACGCTTCCACACCCAAAGGTAAAGTGCCTATCCTCAAGCTCATGCAAACAACCATGTGCGATAAAAACTGCATGTATTGTGCCTTTAGAAGAGACAGGGACGAAACAATAAGGATAGCACTAAAGCCTGAAGAAATAGCAAAGGGGTTTATGGAACTATACAAGGCGGGAAAGGTAAGCGGGCTTTTTCTTTCCTCGGGCATTTTCGGAAATCCAGACTTTACCATGGAAAGAATGATAGATACCGCAAAGATACTTAGAGAGAAATATGAATTCAAAGGCTACATACACCTTAAACTCATGCCCGGGGCTTCTTTGCAAAGCGTGGAAGAGGCAGTTAAAGTGGCAAGTAGAGTCTCCATAAACCTTGAGACCTCAAAGGAAAAGAGACTCAAAGACATAGCAAAGGGTAAAAGCATACTTCAGGATATGCTTCCCAAAATAGAGTATGTGGATAGGCTTATAAGAGGTCAAAAGGGTAAAAGTCAGATAAGTCAGATGATGGTAGGCGTTGGAGATGAAAAGGATGAGGAGATAATAAAAGCGGTAGATTATCTAAACAAACGCTTTAGACTGGGCAGGATATACTTTAGTGCCTTTTTCCCCGTGAAAAACACCCCGCTTGAAAATAGACCACCGGAGAACCCAAAGAGAGAGCACAGGCTTTATCAGGTTGATTTTCTTATAAGAGAGTATGGCTTTTCTTTTGAAGAGTTAAAACCAGTACTAATAGATGGCAATCTCCCTCTTGACAAAGACCCAAAAACTGCATGGGCGGAGGCAAACATGCACCTTTTCCCAGTGGAAATAAACACCGCAGACTACGAAATGCTTATAAAAGTCCCTGGCATAGGAAAGGAGACCGCAAAGGAGATATTAAGGAGAAGGAGAGAAAAGAATCTAAGTTCAATTCAAGATTTGAAAGGTATTAGAAACCTAAATAAGATACTAAATTATGTAGTCATAAATGGAAGATATTTTTGGCAAAATTCTTCATCTTTCCCATCTATTACACAGCTTTAAAAATCCCTCTATTATATGCCTTGGCTCTGGTGGACATCCAGGTATGTGAAGATGAACTGGTATATGCTTCCCTACTGGACCCTCCACCGCATAGGAATCTTTGAAATAACTACAATCCTTGGTGCAGTCTCCTAGGGTTACAATAAATTTTGGGTTTGGTGCGTTTTCATATGCCTTTATCATGGGGACGAGCATGTTCCTTGTTACACAACCAGTTATTAAAAGCACATCCGCATGTTTCGGAGAGGCGACAAACTTTATGCCAAACCTTTCTATATCGTAGTATGGATTGTTGAGATTAGCAACCTCCACCTCACAAGCATTACAGGAGCCAGTATCCACTTCACGGACGAACAGACTGCCACCAAAAACCTTATCTATTGCCTCACGCAGTTCACACAATAACTCTTTGTGTTCTGGCATTATTTCTTCGGTTTTCAAACGAAAGGCTCTCTTCATAAGAAAAAGCATAGCTTTCCTCCTTTAAAGGTCATTCCCTGCATAAGAAAGGTTCATACTTTTGTTAACAAGCGGGAAATCCGCTATTATATCTCCAAGAACTGCATACTGTATTGCTGGCCAGTTTCTAAAGGATGGGTCTACATACTTTAATCTGTATATTTTTCCATCCTTATCAAACATCACAAAGAAAAAGGCATTGCCTCTGGGTGTTTCTGCGTTCCCAATATTCCAAGAGTAGGGTTCAGGTTTTTGCATCTTGTTTGCTTTTTCTGTATGCTCTGGCAAATTCTTGAGAAAAAGTTTTATAAGTCTTATGGACTCATAAATTTCCCTCGTTCTTACAAGAAACCTTGCCATAACATCCCCTTCTTCAAAAGTATGAAGGTTTACATCCTTGTATGCTAAATATGGAAGCTCTACGCGCGTATCCCTTTCAAGACCAGAAGCTCTGGCACAAACACCGCAAAGAGACAACTCCATAGCTGTATTTTTGAAAACTCGCCCTGTAGTTTCAAACCTATCCCTTACAGAAGGGGTTTCCAGGGCAAATTCCTCTACCTGTCTTATCTCCTCCTCTATAACTCCAAGTAAGTCAATCAAATCCCTTTCCCTATTCCTATTAAAGTCAACCTTCACAGTTCCGAGTTCACACACATCAAACATAAACCTGTGACCTGTAAGACTCTTATTAAACCTCATAAGTTTCTCTTGTAATGAAAAAAGGTGCTGAGCGACCAGTGGAAAAGCTATGTCCATGAACAGCCAACCTATATCTCTAACGTGGTTCCAAACCCTTTCAAGCTCTCCAAGTATAGACCTTATAACCTTCACCCTTTCAGAAGGTTCAAGTCCAAGAAGTGGTTCAACCGCGTTAAGGTATGCTATAGATATATTAACCGCATTATCTCCGGAAATCCTGTTTACAATCTTAAGCACCTGTTTGGGGTCCTTCCCTTCACACAGCTTTTCTATTCCCCTATGCTTCCAGAAGTGCCTTATCTCCAATTGAAGTATGGCTTCGCCAGCAAGGGAAAACCTAAAATGACCGGGCTCTATTATGCCTGCATGTATTGGACCCACAAGTATCTCATTAACTCCATCTCCCATAACCTTTTTATAGGTATAATGACCATAAACCTTAAATTCTGGCTTTTCTCCTTTATAGTCCTTTCTAAGGGGGTGTATGGCTGGGTCCCAGTTTTCTGGATATAGCATAAGCCTTCTACTATCGGGATGTCCTTCGGGCAAAAGCCCAAACATATCCCTTATTTCCTTCTCGTAGTTCTTTGAGGATGGACAAAGGGAAACTATAGAGGGAAATTTATCCTCAGTCCTTAGGATGAATACCCTTACACTTCCCTTCTTCATAAAGAAATACCTAACCGCAAATCCTCTCCCCAACTCTCTCTCATCACTTCCTACCATACCAAACAGATAGAATCCTTCCCTGATAGCGTCTCTAACCCTGCTGTAAAGGTTACTACCTTCTACCTCTTCTTCAATGAACACAATTAGAATTATAACACTTGTTCTGTGGTATAATGATTATTATCATGTCCGAAGGTTCAAGTAGTGGAAGCCTAAGCGTTTTCAAACACGCACCACTTGTTGCCTCATCTTTTATAGCCTTATCCCTTTTGCTTTTACCAAGGGAGTTCACAGTTCAGCTGGGCTTTTTTGAGGCATACTTCAAACTTGACGCTCTATCTATATTTTTTTCTTCTCTTCTTGCTTTTGTATCTTTTTATGTTTCTATATACACCATTGGATATGTTAGTGAGTTAAAGGGAAAAGCTCATCTTGTCTTAATCCTTACAGGGGTATTTATACTTTCCATGTTTTTCACTATTATAAGCAACGATCTAATTAGCTTTCTCTTCTTTTGGGAGATAATGTCTCTATCTTCTTTTTATCTCGTTATTAGTGATGAGGGGAAAGAAAGCTCAAAGGTAGGATTTATATACCTTTTAATGACCCATCTGGGAACAGCGTTTATAATTCTTTCTTTTCTTCTTTTATACATAAAAACCTCATCCATGAGTTTTGATAGTTTTCGTGGTTCTGCAGACCTCTACATTGTATTGTTAGCACTTTTAGGTTTTTCTGTGAAGGCTGGAATAGTTCCTTTTCATGTATGGCTACCCTATGCACACCCTGTAGCACCTTCTAATGTCTCAGCCCTTATGTCTGGGGTGATGCTAAACACAGCTATCTATGGTATGATGAGGTTTCTTTTTGAATTTTCCTCTTCAAACTTTCTCTTTACAAGTCTGCTACTTATCGTTTTCGGTTGTCTCTCTCTTGTGTATGGTGCCATTTACTCTCTTACTGAGTCAAGCGTTAAAAAGTTTCTTGCATACTCTAGCATAGAAAACATGGGCTTGTTAGTTATTGGTATGGGTTTGGCTAATCTTGGTCTTTACAAAGAAATTCTGCCCATATACTCTACATCTAAAGCCTTTGTATTGCTACATACCTTAAACCACTCTCTTCTAAAAAGCTCTCTCTTTATGGGTGCAGGGGTTATGGTCAAGATGACCCATGAATATAGTATGAACAGGCTTGGTGGCCTTTCAAAGGCAAGCCCATTGCTCTTTTACCTCATGTTAGTATCTTCTGTCTTTATTTCCGCTCTTCCTCCTTCTAATGTCTTTTTCAGCGAACTGCTCCTTTACAAAACCCTTTTCTTAGCTCTAAATATCAAAGGTGACCCTTCGTCCTACATACTGATACTTGTGCTTACTCTACTTGCACTGTCTGGCGTTTTCGTAGGTGCTACCTTTGTAAAGTTTATTGGGGTGGTTTTCTTAGGAAAGTCCAGGGGTGCAAAGGTCTCCAACAAACCAAGCGTAGCTGAACTCTTTGGAATAGCATTACCAGTCGCCCTTTCTGTTTCAATAGGCATTTATCCATATCCTTTGCTTAGTATCCTTTCTAACATATATTCCCTTTCCCTTCCAGACCTTAACTACTTACCCTTTAATCTCTTATTCGTGTCCTTTATTCTTTTACTTGTTATTTTCCTCGCCATGAGAAAAAACAGGGCACGCATTTACGAAACATGGATTTGTGGACTTGATGAAGAAAATCCATCCGCACAAGCTACTACCCTTTCCCAAACCTATAGCATAAGGAGACTTTTTTCTATGTTTTACTCCACTGTATCTGAGATAAATTTTGATGCGGAGATAAAAAAGTATTTCAGAAGCAGTATTTTATACAAAGAAGAATTAAAAGATATTTTTGAAGAGAAGATATATAAAAGACTTGCTGGTTATATACTTGCCGTCTCAGACCAAATTAGGAAAATACTCCAGACTGGAAATATAAATCTTTACATAAGCTATATATTCCTTACACTTCTTCTCTGTTTTCTTATTTACATAGTGCTAACAGGAGAAAAACCATGAATTTACTTCTTGGTATCATACAGGCTCTTATGGTGCTTATGTTAGCCCCATTCTTTGCAGGTTTTATTCACAAGCTAAAGCAAAGAATAAGAGGTCAAAAGGGCATAAGCGTCTTTCAACTTTACAGAAACCTCTATAAACTCCACAAGAAAGAAATAGTCCTTTCAAAGGACACAAGTTTAGTCTCAAGACTTGCTCCATATTTCTACTTTTTGCCTCATGCTCTACTATGCTTTATGCTTCCCTTTTTCTATGAAAGCCCTTTACTTGGAAACTCTTCAAACCCTGTTGTTCTTCTATACCTTCTGTCTCTATCTATATTCTTCATGACCCTTTATGCCCTTGATCAGGCAAGCTCCTTTGGAGCTCTTGGGTCAAGCAGAGAATGGTTTATAAGCAGTCTATCAGAACCAAGCGCGATTTTGCTTTTGTTTTCTCTTTGCATATACACTGGAGAATTCAATCTAAGCCATGCCTTTTTAACACTAAGCAATGAGCTTCGCTCCTTCTTCTCTGAGCACCCAAGCCGTTTTTCAATAAGCATCCCATTCCTCCTTTTGTTTACCCTACTAATACTCACGCTTGCTGAGAACGCACGCATACCTTTTGATAATCCAGAAACCCACTTAGAGCTTACCATGGTCCACGAAGCCAACATACTGGAGGCAAGCGGTCCACATCTGCTACTCTTTGAATATGGCTCTTATCTAAGACTTACCCTGTTTCTAAGCATCATGTCCATACTTATCTTTCCCTTTATAGGTGATTCTACTTTCTATCCTTTGGCTTTTGCCCTTTATCTGTTAAAGATGCTGTTTCTTTGTATACTCATCGCCTTTGTAGAATCTTTCAATGCGAAGATGAGGCTATTTAGAATTCCAAACGTCCTATCTTTTGCTTTTGTCCTTTCCTTACTTACACTTATACTTTCTATGGAGGCTTAAGGTGGAAAAGTTAGCGAGTTTTTTTGCTCTTATGGTTTTGGTATCAGCGGTTTTGAATGTTGCATCTCCCTTTTTAAAATTTGCCATAAGACTAAACATGCTACAATCATGGATGCTTGCCTTCTATATACTTGTGGTTGCTATAAGCTCGGGTGTCTTCCATCTTTACCTTTCCTTCTTGGCTACTTTAGTTTTTAAGGGCATACTTATACCTATTTTGCTCTTTAGAGTTCTTAAAAGAACTGGTAGGGAAAGGGAACTTGATATGGTCATAAGCATACCATCTGCGGTAGTGATATCTGGTATTCTCATAATCATATCCGCCATACTTCTTACAAAGTTCGGTGGTCTTGAATTTCTCTTTGGCAGGTTTGTTTTTGTGTCTTCACTATCAACCTTCTTCATAGGTGGTATGCTTCTTGTTATAAGAAAAATCCTCTTTTCCCAAATACTTGGGCTTTTAATAATGGAGAACGCCATATTCCTCGCTGCAAATAGTGCAGTTACAGGAATGCCTTTGGTGGTAGAGCTTGGTATACTTTTTGACATACTTGTAAGTATACTTATAGCTTCTGTTTTACTGCTTCGCATAATGAAAAACTTTGAAGATATTAGAGTTGATGACCTGGAGGTGTTGAAAGAATGATTTCAATACTCTTTTTACTACCCGCATTAGGTCTTCTTCTTTCACTTTTGGTAGATGTTCTTATCATGTCCTATCTACAGCTTCTTATATCTCTTAGTTTGTTCCTTTCAAGCCTTTACATTTTCTTTCATAAGGAATATTCTACGCATTTATACAATCTCTTTTTTGTGGACCCTGTGAATTCTTTTCTTCTTTTGACTGTTGCCCTGCTTGAGCTTTTTGTAGTCTTTTACTCCTTTGGCTACATAAGAACAGAAATATCTCAAGGAATGTCTAAAAGACGTTTTAAGTATTACTATTTTTGGAAAAATGGCTTTATCTTTAGCATGATACTTTCCATACTTTCCAACAATCTTGGCGTGTATTGGGTTGGATTGGAAGCTACCACCCTAACAACAGCCTTTCTTATAGCCTTCTACAGAAGTAAAGAATCCTACGAGGCTTCATGGAAGTATGTAATAATGTGTTCTATTGGTATCACATTAGGTCTTTTTGCTATTGTATTACTTTATTATTCAACCGCGCACATATACGGTGAAAGTCTAAAAGCTCTTTCTTTCCTTGATATAATGGTTTCAGTTCAAAAACTTGACAAAGATATACTTTTCCTTTCTTTTATACTTGCCCTTGTAGGCTTTGGCACAAAGGTAGGCTTTGCACCTATGCATAACTGGCTTCCCGATGCACACTCTCAGGCACCAAGCCCTATCAGTGTTCTTCTCTCTGGCGTTCTCCTAAACACCGCTTTACTTGGTGTTTTAAGGTTTTATCAGATAAATGAAAAGGCTGGCGTAGGCTATGCAAGGGACTTTATGATATTCTTTGGTTTTCTTACCCTTTTCCTTGCAAGTTTGATTATGCTAAGGCAAGGAGAATATAAAAGGCTTTTTGCTTATTCTTCTATGGAAAACATGGGTCTTATAGCTCTTGGCTTTGGTGTAGGTGGCTATGGTGCTTTTGGTGCGTTTTTTCACATACTTTTTCATGCTATAGCAAAAGGCGTGCTTTTTATGACTTCTGGAAATATACTTTCTGTGTTGCACGAAAGGAGAATTGAAAAGATAAATGGACTTTTTAAAGATATGAAAACTACCTCCTTTGTAATGCTTTTAGGCTTAGCCAGTATATCTGGATTACCGCCTTTTTCTACCTTTTTTAGCAAGATTTACATAATAATTGGTGTTATTCAAAAGAGCCACTTTCTTGGTATTTTAGTTTTGTTTTCTCTTGCGGTAGCCTTTTCTGGAATTTTCTGGCAGATTTTACCTATGCTTTCTGGAATTAGTAAAGGAGAAAGAGAAAAAGTTTTACACCCATTTATGATAATAATACCAACATTAATGTTGCTTATATTGATAGCTCTCACTTTCTATACGCCAGAGACTTTAACTCAAATTATAAAAATGGCGGTCAACGAGTTATATGGATAGGAAAGTTATATATTGATAATCTTCTCTTTGCCTTATGACCCTGTATTTACCTTTCTCCACAAGCACCTCGCAAGCTCTTGGTCTCACATTGTAGTGAGAGGACATGGCAAAGCCATAAGCACCTGCGGAAAGAACAGCTAAATATTCACCCCTTTCTACCGCCTGAAGCTCTCTATCCAAGGCAAGAAAGTCTCCTGTTTCACATATTGGACCCACCACATCGGTCTTTATATAGGGTCTATCCTTTCTTTCCACTGGAACTATGTGATGGTAGGCTTCATACATGGCTGGTCTCACAAGGTCGTTCATACCCGCATCCACTATCACAAAGTGCTTATGTCCTTTGTCTTTGATAAACTGAACCTGCGTTAAGAGTATGCCTGCGTTTCCTACCACAGACCTTCCTGGCTCAAGAATAATTTTAGCCTTTACCTCCTTGACTACTGGAAGTATGGCTTCTGCAAGGTCAGAGGGTTCTGGATTTGACTGCTCTGGCTTATACTTTATCCCAAGCCCGCCACCAACGTCAAGGTATTGGATATCAAAACCCTCTTTAATAAGCTCATAATACAGCTCCACCACCTTCTGAGACGCTTCAATGTAAGGGGAAACATCCAATATCTGAGAGCCTATATGACAGTGAATACCAACCACTTGCAGGTTTTTCAATTTTCTGGCATGTTCGTATTCCTTTTTTGCGGTCTTTATATCCACTCCAAACTTACTCTTTTTCATCCCAGTGGATATATAGGGATGCGTCTTTGGGTCCACATCTGGGTTCACCCTTATGGCTATGCGAGCCTTTTTACCAAGTTTTCCAGCAAGCTCGTCAAGCACCTCAAGCTCCATAAGAGATTCCACATTAAACATAAGAATGTCTGAGCTTATGGCATACTCCAGCTCCTTGACCGTTTTCCCTACGCCTGCGTACACTATCTTTGAAGGTTCTATTCCTGCCTTTAGGCTTATAAAGAGCTCACCACCAGAAACAATGTCCGCACCAGCACCCTCTTCCTTGACTAAGGCAACTATGTGAGGGTTAAAGTTTGCCTTTACCGCATAGCATATAAGTGCTTCAGGGAAGGCTTCTCTGTATGCCTTTATTCTGTCTCTGATGTAGCTACCGCTGTAGACATAAAGTGGAGTGCCAAACTTTTCTGCAAGAGCCTTCAGAGAAACACCTTCCAAGTAAAGTTCTTCGCCCTTGTATTCAAGATATGGGTTGTATTCTTTCAGCATGGATGAGTATTATAACCCAGAAGGTGAAAGACTTGCATCTATAGAAAAAATACATAACTTAAAAACAAGGAGGTGGAGCAATGAGCGTAAAAAACTTTGCAAGAAAAGAGGTTATTACACTTAAGCCTGATAATACAGTTTATGATGCGGTCAGGCTTATGAAGGAAAAAAACGTAGGAAGTGTGGTTATAGTGGATGATGAGAACAAACCCATCGGCATAATAACGGACAGGGATGTGGTCGTAAGAGTTGTCTATAATGAACTTGATGTAAAAAATACGCTCCTTGAGAAAGTTATGACGAGAGGGCTTTCTGTTTTAGACGAAAATATGGGTCTTTTTGAAGCTCTTAGGTTTATGAAGGATGAAGGCGTAAGGAGGTATCCAGTGGTGGACTCTGAAGGAAAACTGACAGGCTTCTTTTCATTGGATGATGTGCTTTTCCTGCTTGGTAAGGAACTCGCAGCTGTCGCAGACATAATAGCCAAGGAAAGCCCAAACCTTTAGACCTTTCTCTCAAAAACAGCATATTTGATCGCATAGTCGTACATGGAGAGGTACGCTAATAGCACGGAAATCCACAAAAGCACGCTAATGTAAGCCAGCTCAAAACACAGGGCTATAAGGGTTATAAACTCAAAAAAAGCCTTTGCCTTTCCAAGATAGGATGCGGGCATGGCATAACCCTTTTCTACAGAAACGCTCCTCAAAAAGGACACAGAAAGCTCTCTTATAAGAATCAGCACAAAGGGTAAAAGTCCAACTTCATTGGCGTATAGAAAATACGAAAGCACACCAAGGACGAATATCTTATCTACAAGCGGGTCAAGGAGAACTCCCAGTTTGCTCACCTGATTGGTTTTTCTTGCTATTCCTCCGTCCAACCAGTCAGAAACCCCAGCAACTATAACAAGAGCTCCTGCAAGGTTTTTTTGCTCCTCTTGTAGAAAGTAAAGCGTTGGAAAAAGGAGAAAAAATCTAAAAAGCGTTATAGCGATTGGCATGTCTCTATTTTACAACATCTTTCATAAGGTAAACCAGAGCATAGGATGGTATATTTAACTCCTTGAAGGTTATTATCCTCTCTTTTATAGTGCCTGTGGGAATACCCGTAAGTTTTTCAAACTCTTGATAGTCAAATTCAATAAAGAGGCTTCCGTGTATAAGAAAAGCATCCTTTAGGACTCTCATGGCACAGGCGAGTATTTTCTTGCCTCTGTAGGTTATCTCCCCAAGGGTTGGATAAAAGTAGCAGAAAAAGTCCTCATAGCCTCCCCTGTATCTGCTCATTTCAAATTCAGCGTTTAACTCCTTAAGACTTTCTAAGATAAGACCCATGAAGTTTTTATAGACCTTTGCAAAGCTCCAGCCCCAATCCTTTCTAAGTCCTGCGTATGAAAAGGACAAATCCCAACCATGAAGGAGAGCACCTCCACCTGTAGGTCTCTTTACAACTGGGAGAAGTATGTCAGGTTCTTTTTGTGAGTATCCTATGCTTATGGTCGGTTCTTGCCATCGGTAAAGTCTAAAAAGAGGTTTTCCTGTCTTTTCCACGAGGAGAAGGTTTTCCCAATCCTTTTGCATGTTTTCTACACCGCTGAAGGCTTCAACATAAGATAAATCATAGGTTTTTACTTCGTTCATGGTTAATATTTTAAAGTTATGCGTTTTGTTCAAAGGCTGTTGGGTAGAAGAGAGAAGGAAGAGGAAAAGATCTTCAGACTTACCACCCCTAAGGGTGAGCTTACGCTAAAGCCCGAGGATTTCCTTGAAAAAGACCCAGATGCACGCATAGAGGAGTTTTGGGTGGATACCATGGATGTATCCGAGGACGGGTATTGGCTTCTTGTGGGCAGAAGGCACGGGCTTTTACAGCTCTACGATTGGAGGGGCAAAATTCATAGACTACCCTCAAGACCACCCGCACAGGTGATTACGGATATCCTATTTAGAGGAAGGTATCTCGCCCTTATAACGCCACCCTATTTGGTTGTTTATCTTCTTGAAGATATTAAAAACCCCCAAACATGGAAGAGCTTTAGGACAACACAAGAAGGTATAAGGGCATCTGTGGGGCTTGACCTTCAGGGAAATCTTCTTGCCTACGGCGTTGTGGGAGAGAGGGTTTATGTGATAGATATCTCTGGGGGCTTCGGGTCAGAGGGCTTGGACTTTAGAAGCACCTTCTCCTACTCAGAAGCCCAGATAGGAGAGCTAAGGTCTTTGAAGTTTATAGGAACTGGTAAGCTCCTTTTGTCTGGCACAAGAGGCGTAGCTCTCTATGACCTTAGTGGAAAGCTACTCAGAAGGCTTGACCATGCCTCGGGTAGGGCGGTTCTTCCCCTAAGGGACAAGCTGATCCTTGCAGAGGGAAACAACATCTATGTCTACGATCCACAACTTGAAGGACCCCTTCATAGCACTACAACACCCATAAACATCTCTCAGATAGACCTGTCGCCAGATGGTGAGTTTATCTTCCTTGCGGATGCGGAAGAAAACAGAATGGGGCTTGTTTATCTTCCTAATCTTGAGTTTCTCCATGGTTTTGAGGGCTTTGGTTATTCTGTGGTAAGGGTCTCTCCAGATGGAAGCATATACACCTGCACCTATAGAGAGGAAGATGACAAGAGACTTTATAGCCTTAGAGCTATAACCACCAACCTTACAGACTTTATATACAACAAAGATAGACAGTCCCAGATTATAAAAAGGGCGGAGGAGGAGCTGAAAGCTCTGAAAAACAAGCTCAAAAGGGTAAGCACTCTTTCAGACCCTCAAGAATTTGAAGAATACAGAAGGCTCCTCTCCATGGATTCACCAATAAGAAGACTCAGAGAGGTAATATTTGAAGCACAAACCCTTATAGAGGAAGCAAAGTTTAACACCTTTGTGAAAAGTTTAGAGGACAGGATAAAAGAAGGCAAGGCGGATGCGGGAGACCTTAGAGACTTAGAGTCAAGGATAAAAGTGGAAGAAGGTGAGAGGGTGGAGAGACTAAAGGCTCTTAAAGAAAGCCTTGAAACCTATTTTCAGAAAGCTCTACAGGAACATTTAGAAAGGGTAAGAAATGCGGTCAGTGAAGTTGAGAGTAGTGACCTAAGAGACTTTGAAGCCCTTGAGGAGGTAAAAAGGGCAAGAGAGTTTATAAACAAACTACCCAGTCACCTAAGCCAGCAGGCACAGGCTCAACTTCTTAAGGTTTTTCATGAAAAGCTACTTCAAGACAGGCTCAGCAGATATAGGATAAGGTTTGAAGACTCAAGGGTAATCTTTGGGTCCGAAGACTTTCCAAAGTTTTCTGGTGAGAGAAGGAGGTTAAAGTGGAGAATAAGGGTTGAAGAAAGACTGCCCTTGCAGGACAAGATATTTGCTAGAATAGCCTTTGAAAGAGAAGACGGCGTGCTGGTTGAACCTAAAAGATATCCAAACCTTATCCCCCAGGAGGAGTTAAAGACATTGCCCTTGTGGGTTAGGAGATATCTCAGACACCTAAACGGTCTGTTTTCCTCTGAACCTTCAAGACTTCCCCTCTTTGTTTCCTACGAGGAGACTCCATGGTTTGTAAGAAATTTAGAGAGGTTTGCATCCTTGGTAAAGGAACAGCTCATGTATTCTGAGGGTATTCTTATACTTGAAGGAGATGCAGGTGTAGGAAAGAACTTCCTTGTAGAGGTTTTTTCCGCTCTCACCAACAGACCCCTGTATATCATACCCTGCAACTCCAAAATGGAAAAGGAAGACATTACCTTTGTATACGAGTTTGACCCAAGGAGGGGGACAAAGAGGACATACTCGGACCTTGTAAAGGCACTTCAGACCCCAGGTGCGGTCATATACTTTGACGAGATAAACACCTTGCCTGCTGGAATGGTAAAGCTTTTTAACCCCCTCTTTGACTACAGAAGATACCTTACACTGCCCACAGGTGAGGTCATAAAGGCACATAGGGAGGTGGTGCTCATAGGTGGTATGAACCCTCAGAATTATCTGGGAGTTTCAGAGCTTCCACAAGACATAAAGTCAAGGGCGGATATTATCTTTGTAGACTACCCGCCCTTTGAAGATGAGAAGGGTATATACCACCCCGACGAGGCAATAATACTCAAAGACCATGTGCGAGAGCTCTCGTTCCTTACCCTTGAAGAGTTTATCTACCTCTGGCATTCGGTTGTAAACGGTCTGAAGACCGAACCTCTTGAAGGTCAAGAAAGACTTGAAAAAAGCGTATGGAAGGTCTTTGAGCTTCTCAAAATAGCTAACGCCATAAGAAAGGCTTATAGAGCATACCAGACTCAGCAATCTGAAGAGCCTGTAGATTTCGTCTTCTCTATAAGGGATACCATAAGATGTGCCAGAAGGCTTGACAAGTATCCCAGTGTGAAAAGTTTGGTGTTAGAAACCATACTACCGAAGGTGGGGTCTCCTCTTGAGAAGGAGATAATAAAGAGCATCGTGGAAAGGTTATAATAGAGTTAATGGCAAAGAGGCTGATAGTTTTGTCTTCAGATGAGTTGATACTATCCTTTCTCATAGACGGTGAAACCACTTACAGGATAAGCGCTGAACCAATGGGAGGGCAAAGGCTATTAGATAGCATATTCAAGGGTAGGGTCAAAAGGCTTGCAAAGGGTATGGACGGTGTGTTTGTAGACATAGGTATCGGTAGAGATGCCTTTTTGCCTCTAAAGGGTGAGAGTTATAAAGTGGGAGACAGTGTGATAGTGCAGGTATTAAGGGAACCAGAGGGTGAAAAAGGAGCAAAGCTCACCACCAGCATAAAGTTTGTGGGCAAATATCTCGTATACTTTCCTAAGGGAAAGGATATAAGATGTTCCAGCAAAGTGCACGTGGAAAAGAGGGAAAGCCTATGCAAACTCTTAGAGGGGGATATAGGGGAAGAGGGTGTAATAATTAGGAGTTCCGCAGTTCATGCAGACCCAGAGGCTATAAGGAATGAACTACATAAGCTCAGAGATCAATGGCAATGGGTTCAAAGGAAGGCAAAAGCCCTCAAGAAACCTCAAATTATCCTTGAAGAATACCCAAGCTACATAAGGCTCATAAGAGACTATTGGCAAGAGATAGAAGAGGTGGTATCTGACAACACTGTAGTATGGAACAACATAGCCTCTTTCCTTGAAGAGTTTGAGCCGAGCCTTCTTAGAAAGAACCTCTACCTAAAAGACCCCTCCAGTTATGTGCATAGATACAAACTTTACGAAGTCCTTAAAGGCGTTTTTAACAAGGTATTATGGCTAAAAAGCGGTGGCTACATAGTTATAGAGGAAACAGAAGCCTTCACCATAATAGATGTAAACAGCGGAGACCCTTTAGGGTCATGCCATGAGGAAAATGCGCTAAAGACAAACCTTGAGGCTGTAAAGGAAATAGTCAGACAGATAATACTAAGAGACATAGGTGGTATAATTCTTGTAGACTTTATAGATATGAAAAAGCAGGAGAACAGAAACCTTATAATAAACAGCATGCTGTCAGCCTTTGGTGAAGAAGCCTGTGGGGTTAACATCTACGGTTTTACTAAGCTGGGTATTTTAGAGATGTCAAGGAGGAAAACTGGCAGAAGCGTAACCAAAATGCTATCGGAACCATGCCCCATATGCTCTGGTAAGGGTCATATAAAGAGCTCCTCTCTTTTCTTCCTTGAACTTGATAAGGATATTCCCCTATACCATCAAAGCTCCGTTGAACTACAAGTGCACCCCCTTAGATACGAAAGCGTGAACAAAAGATTGCGAGCAAGAGGGTTCACAAACGTGCAACTGAGCATAAGCGAGGATATTAACATAAACAGCTACAGCTTAAGCCATGCGTAGACTCTTAGTGCTTTTACTCATATTCTTAGTGGGTTGTGCCAAGATGACAGAAGAAAAAAGGGCGAGGCTTGCAACAGAAAACTACTCTCAGGGCATGTCCGCCTACGCAAGAAAAGACTACAAAGAATCCATAAGCAAGCTCTCAGAGGCTCTGAAATACTTAGAAAACCTAACTCCAGAACAGATAAAGTCCGCCAAATATACCATAGGTGAAAGCTACTATTTGAGAAAGGATTACATAAATGCCATAGTTTACCTTGAGGACTATCTCTTTTACTATCCAGAAAGCCCCGAGGCGGAAAAGGTTTACTTCATGGTGGTAGACAGCTACATGAAGGTGGCACCAGACGCCTATAGAGACCAAAGCTACACACTAAAAGCCATAGACAAAGCAAAAGAGTTTCTCAGCAAGTATCCAAACAGCCCGTACACAGATAGGGTCATGGAGCTTATAGACAATGCTCAAACAAAAATAGCAAGACACGAATACCTAATAGGCAGGTTTTATGAAGACTTTGGTTACTACTACTCCGCCTCTTTAAGATACAGAAATCTTCTTGTAAACTACCCTGAGCAAGTTTCAGAAGCGGAGGTCCTATACAGGTATATAAAGTCCTTACTGCGTGTGAAAGATCAAGCAAAGAGACAGGAGGCAAAATATAAAAAATGGATAGAATCTGCGGAGAAGGAACTAAGGACTGCCAAGTCTGAAGAGGATAGAAGGGCTATCCAAAACAGAATTGACTTCTTGAATAGAGAAATAGAAAGGTGGAAAAACCTTGCAGAGATGAGTAGACAGGAAGGCTTAAAACTGCTTGAAACATACGCACAGGTATATGGAGAGAACGTCTATTATAGAGAACTAAAAAGGTATGCAGGACAGTAGGGAACTTTTAAAGACTATTAAGAATCTATTAGAGGAAAAAAAGGCGGAGGATGTGGTAGTATTGGATGTTTCGAAACAAACGAACATAGCGGATTACTTTGTAATAGCCACCGCTAACTCTGTGGTGCATGCAAGAGCACTCCTGAAACACCTAAATGAAGAGCTTGAAAAGGTAGGTATAAAGCCAGACCATGTGGAAGGAGTTGAAGAAGCTAACTGGATACTTGTTGACCTTATTGATATAATAGTTCATATATTCCAGAAGGAATGGAGAGAATACTATGACCTTGAATGGCTCTACTCTAATGCGGAGAGGGTAAGTTTATGAGCGTAATAAAACTCCTCCTTCTTATAGCCTTTCTTACAGCTTTCCTCCTTTTTATAGCTCAGAACTCTGGATATGTGGAAGTCCGTTTTTTCTATATAACCTACAACATACCTTTGTTTGTGCTTCTGCTTTTCAGTTTTGCCCTTGGTTTTTTACTTCCCTCTATCTACCTTCTTTTGAAAGAGACAATGCTAAAGAGAAGACTTCATGGACTGGAGGAGGGTCTCAGAGAACTTTCAAGGGGATATCTGGGCAGGGCGGAGCGACTGCTTCTTTCTGTAGGAAGGTTTGTTGAGCCAGCAAGGTCGCTTGTTGCAGAGGTAGTCCACAGACAAGGAAGACTTGAGGAGCTTAAGAATTTCAACAGCACAGCCTCAGCCATTGTGGGTGAGATCATGCTAAAGGAAGGAAACCTGCAGGAAGCGGAGGGGAAGTTCAATCATGCACTCTTACAAGATGGGGAAAACCTTAGGGCGATTAAAGGGCTAAGAGATGTATATGCCCTCTTAGATGACTGGGAAATGTCCTTGGGGTATCAAGAAAAAGCCCTTCAGCTATGCGAGAAGTGGGAGAGGGAAAAGCAAAAGGGCATTAAGGCGGAGATAATGGCCATGGTCTACCTTAAAAAGGGAGAGGAAAGGCTTATAGAAAAAGCCTTTGACTTAAACCCGTCGCCTTTTGTTTACTCAGTTTACATAAAACACCTTCTTTCTCAAGATAGGATAAAAGATGCCAGAAAAGTTTGGGAAAAGGCTGTATCTGTGGGATATCAGGAAGAAGTGCTTTGGAACCTTCTGGAAGATGAAAAGGCTCTTACGAAACTGCTTGACGCCATAGAAGCAAGGGCGGAATCCACAGACCCCGATGTCCTTTGTATGGTATACCTTCGCCTCAATCTACTCAGTAAGGCAAAGGTCTTGGAGGAAAAGCTCACAACCCCCTTTAAAGCTCTTCTTTACAGCTCCCAATCCCACAGAGAACAGGACAGGTACTGCCTGCTTGGAATAAAGGAGCTCCTCAAACCCTTTGTCTGTTCCTGCGGAAAGGCTTATAATACATACAAGCCCTTATGCATAGAGTGCATAAGGTGGGGAGAAATTAAGCTCAGGAGGGAAATAGATGTTGGTAGACCTTGAAAGAAAGATCATAAGGCTAAAGGTGGTTTATTACGGTATAGGTCAATCTGGCAAAACAACAAACCTTGAAAAGCTCTCAGAAATGGAAGGTCTTAGTCTAATGAAGATAGACACCCAAGAAGAGAAAACCCTTGTCTTTGACTTTGCCACAAAGAAGGTAAAGGTTGGAGAGCTTACCCTTTCCTTCGCACTATACACAGTGCCTGGTCAAGACATATATAAAGATATAAGGCTTACTGTTCTCAGGGGTGTTGATGGAGTGGTGTTTGTTGTGGACTCACAAAAGGAAAGGCTAAAGGAAAACATAAACTTTTACAGTCTTCTGAAGGCAGATCTGCTTCGCATTGGTAAAGACCCATCAAGTGTTCCAGTGGTAATGCAGTATAACAAGCTTGACCTACCAAACGCAATGGACTACAGGGAGATGGAAAAGGTTATAAATCTCGAAAACTACCCTTCTGTTTGTGCAAGTGCCATAAGGGGCGAAGGGGTGTTAGAGACCTTTAAGGTTCTTGAAGACTATCTCATATCAAAGGTAGAAAGGATGTTATTATGATTTCTGGATATTTAAGTTCAAAGCAAGACCTGGTAGACCTTCTAAACGGTTGTCTTTTTAACAGAGTGGGCACTCTTGACCTTTTTCTTGGTGTAAAGGTAGTATCCTTGTATACTGAAAGGGGACTAATAAAGGGCTTTAAGCTCGGTGATAGTGATGAGATAAACACTGAAAACAAGAGGTCCATGCTTTTATACCATCTTTCCGAACTTATGGAAAACCCAGAAGCCTTTTTTACCTTCAAAGAAGGAAAGAGGGAAAAAATCCTTGAACTTGAAGACCCCATATCAGTAGAAGAGCTTGTGCTTCAGCTTCAGCTGGTTCATAGTGAATTGAAATCTTTAATGGAAAGGGTTATAACCCCCATGGCTGTGGTCAAAGTTATAAAAAATTTTGAAGAAGCCAGCTTTTATGACAGCAAAAGTGTATATCAGATACTTGTCAGCTCAAAGAATAGTCTTGTTGAAGAAATAAGAAGGTTAAAATCCCTTTTTTCCAGTGGCTATTTGGATATAAATCAGTTTTATAATCCCGAATTTCTGAAAGAGGAGATAAAGTTAGAATACCTTATGAAGGGAGTTGAAGCTGATAGAGTTAACCTTATAACACTTTTAGAAAGTTTTCATTTTAGCAAGTTTAGTGGAATTATTCAGATAATGGGTGGTGATTTTGAGTTTGAACTCTATTACAAAAAGGGTAGGTTATCCGCAATCTACCCATATAATTCGGAAATCTTTGACTTTTTCCTCACGCCAAAGAAAAATTCTGTGTTAAATGTAATAGATATAGGTGGGGATGCCATTGACCTGCTTATGTTAAAACATTCTGAAGAAAAGGTAGTAAGCGGCTTACCTGGGTCCTTTCTGGAATTGGGTAAGATACTCATAGGCATGGGCACGGAAGGAAGAACAGGCATGATAACCACATACTCAGAAGGCTCAAAAACTTACATAATATACAAGGAAGGGCTACTTCTTGGTGTCGTAGAAGATAGTAAAGAGGGCTTAAAACTGGTTAAAAGCCTGCCGGTTGAAGAAATAGCGTGGATGGATATAGTCCTATACCAACCGATGGAAAACATAAGAGATGTTATACATCAATTCTTACTTAATGCCATATACAGTATACTCCTCAAACATGCAGGACATCTAAACCATATAATACTGGCTCAGCTTGCATCTTCAGATGTTTTGAAGTACCATGAGGGAGTAATAGTTTATAGAAGAATGCCCAGAGGTGAGGAAGGAGTGTTTAGCTTTCTTCAATTTCTCCTTGACCTCAGCTACAGCGTGCTCGGTAATGAAAGATTAGAAAGAGAGTTAGAAATAGCCTTACAACCCTATAGGGATATATTAAAAATTCTCAAGGTAGAAGAGTATCTAATGCTTCCTGAGGCATGAGGGTTTTGCTTGTTGAAGATGACCAGCATCTTGGTAGACTTCTTCTGGATGGACTGAGCCATGAAGGGTATGAGATTGATTGGGTAAGAGACGGCTATTCCGCAGTAAACCGCATATTGGAAGAAGACTATGACCTTGTGCTTCTTGATATTATGCTTCCTAAAATGGATGGGATAAAGGTCTGTAAAAGGATAAGGGAGGTTAAGGACATACCCATAATTATGCTGACCGCTAAGGGACAGATCGAGGATAAGGTGGAGGGGCTTTCTGCGGGAGCGGACGACTACATAACAAAACCCTTTTCCTTTAAAGAGCTTCTGGCAAGAATTGGTGCTGTCCTTAGAAGATATAAAAAGGAGGGACCTGACACTCTGAGGGTGGGCGAGTTGGAGCTTAGATTAAAGTCCTTTGAGGTATACTACAGGGGCAAAAAGATACCAATGACCCAAAGGGAGTTCAAACTTCTAAGGTTCCTTGCGGAAAGGGTAAACACCGCAGTAAGCAGAGAGGAGATATACTTGAAGGTCTGGGGCTACTCTTATGGAGAGGGCTCAAACGTGGTGGACGTGTATATAAAAAACATAAGGACAAAGTTGGAGGATAAGGACCACAGGCTAATAAGGACGGTTAGGGGCTATGGCTATATGATGGCGCAAGAGGATGTCAGTAAGGGTTAAGGCTATACTACTTTTTCTTAGCCTATACTTAGGCAGTGTAGCCTTGTTGTCCTTTTTTAGTCTAATGGTCATAAGGTCAACCCTTTATAAGTATACGCTTCATTATATGGAGTATCAGGTAAATCCTCTTCTGGATTTTTATAAAAACTATTACAAAAATCCAAACTATTATGCAAAGTTGCTGGCAGAAGATGTGGTTTCAAGGGAAATAGCCAGTATCCTTGTGGATGAAAAGGGCAAAGTGGTAAAAAGGGAGAGCTTTCTTGATGGAGAAATGCCAGAAGTGAAAGTTCAAGATATACAAAACATGATAAAAGTGCAAAAAGGAATAGGTAATGACTACGCTTTTATGGTAAAAAGAGTAGGAGATTACCACCTTATACTCCTTGGAAAACTGGATAGCATAAGAGATGTGGAAAGACAGATAATATTCTTCACCGCCTTGGTCTTAGTTGCTGTTTCATTACCCGCCTCTCTTCTTGCCTTTTACTTTATAAACCTACTGTTAAAGCCCTTAGCATATCTTACAGAAGTCTCAAGACGCCTGTCAAGGGGAGAGCTTGATGTGGAAATAAGAAAAAGCGATAGCAAGGATGAGTTTGGTCTTCTTGAAGAAGCCTATGCAAGCATGGTAGAAAGGCTCAAAAGTATAATTCTATGGCAGAGGGAATTTATAAGAAACGTAGCTCACTCACTAAAGACCCCCCTTACCTACATAAAGGGGCAGGCGGAGCTTCTGCAGAGGAACAAGTATACAGAAGAGGAGCTAAAGGAGGTGTATCGTAGCATACAGCTTCAGGCGGAAAAGATGGGAAAGCTTATAAACCAGTTAACTACGATAATGAGGCTTGAGTCTCAAGTTCCTCTAAAGGTGGAAGAGGTTAGTCTAAACCAGGTCTTTGCAGAGCTTGAAGAGGAATACGAGTTTATAAGATCAAGCAGACGGTTTATCGTAGAGTATCTTGATGAGGATGTGGTGCTATATATGGACAAGGAATACTTCAAGATGGCTCTTAGAAACCTAATAGAAAACGCATATAAATACACAGAAGAAGGTCAAGAAATAAGGCTCTATTTTAGGGATGGCTGTGTGGCGGTTGAAGACAGGGGTATAGGCATGGAGCATCCAGAAAAAGCTGGAGAGCTCTTTTATAGGGAGGCCACAGACAAAGAAGGTTCAGGTCTTGGACTTTCCATAGTTAAACTCATAGCCCAAAGAAGCGGTATGAGTATGAAAGTAGAAAGCCAAAAGGGGGTTGGCACAAGAGTGAGCCTGTGCTATAATTTTAAATTATGAGAAAATTAACAACTCTTATAGTTCTACTGCTTTTGTTTGCCACATCTTGCAAGAGACAGCATGAATTTTACGGACACCTATACGACCAACCTGCATACAACTTTGAGCTTACAGACCATGAGGGAAAAAGGGTAAAGCTCTCTGATTTTACAAACCAGAAAAAGATAGTGCTACTCTTCTTCGGATACACCCACTGCCCTGATGTCTGCCCTATGGCACTTGAAACCATGGCAAAAGTTATGAAAAATCTCACCCCCGAGGAGGCAAAAAGAGTCCAGGTGCTTTTCATAAGCGTGGACCCAGAAAGGGATACATCTGAAGTGTTAAAGGGTTACGTTCCTTATTTCAATCCCACCTTCATAGGACTGACTGGGAATGAAAAGGAAATAGAAAAGACCGCAAAGGAATACAAAGCCTATTACAAGAAGGTAGAGGGTGAATCTGCTGGTGGATACCTTATAGACCACACTGCAACCATATACTTGGTCACACCTGACATGAAAATTAAGCTACTTTATACACCTGCAAAGCAAGAGCCAAAAAAGATGGCGGAGGATATAAAATTCCTGCTGGAGAACTCATAGTAGAACTCTTTTACAGGAACGGTTTTGAACTCTCCAAGGAACAAGTAGAAAAATTTGAGATTTATCTACAGGAGCTAAAAAGATGGAACAGGGTCCATAACCTTACCGCTATAGAGGACGAAAAAGAAATAGTCCTAAGACATTTTGTGGATTCGCTGACCGTTAGCTTGTGTTTAAGAGAAAAAGCTATACAGATAGATGGTCTTTCTGTGTGTGATGTGGGGAGTGGAGCTGGTTTTCCGGGAGTGCCTCTTAAGATATACTACGGGGACAGTATAAACCTAACTTTGATTGAGGCTGTGGCAAAGAAATGTTCCTTTTTAGAGTATCTCAAGACAAAACTCGGAATTGAATACAAAGTATTATGTAAGGAGGCCCAGAAGGTTCAAGAGAACTTTGACCTTGTGGTTAGCAGAGCCCTTGGAAAAACTGAAAAGATACTACCTCTGCTCCAAAGGCTATCCAATAGATACATAGTGATTATGAGGGGAGCGGAACCTCTTGAAGGATACGACCACTGCAGGATAGAGCTTACAGACATTAAGAGCTACATCCTTTTTCTCGCAAAAACCAGATAGCCTGTATGGGCGGTCATAGTGTCCTGAGGTCTAAGGCGGTCTGGGTTAGGCTTGTAGGGTCTGTGAAGTATCTCCAAAACTTCCACATTGCAAAATAGGTTTTCCATTGACTTAAGGAGGTTGCTTACTTGGTTTGTTGTAGGAAGGATAGTGGCAAAGGGTGCACCAAACCTCAGGACTTTCCAAACCTTTTGTATATATAAGGTTGGTTCCTTCACATCCACAAAGACCGCATCAAAGAAGTTTTCCTCAACATCTGCAGACATAAAGTCAAGGTTTTCAAGCTTCACATTCTTGCAAAGACCGAACTTTTCCCAATTCTTTTTTGCAAGCTTATAAAACTCTTCCCTTACTTCATAAGCCCAGACCTCACCTACCAACTGAGAAAAAACCGCAGTGGATGCACCACTTCCTACACCAAACTCAAGAAGTCTTTTGTCCTTTGAAAGTCCAAGTTTAAAAGCTATATAAAAGCTGTCCTTTGGGTATACTATCTGAGTTTTTCTCTGAAAGCCGAGCAAGATCATTTCTTCGAGGGTGGGATTAAGGACATAAAAGCCGTTAATAAAACACCCAGGCTCTCTTCCCACTATGTCTTCAAACCTTATTACCCTTTCCTTGTAGTTTAGGCTAAAGTCCTTGGTTAGTGCCTTGAGATACCTTCTATCTTCGCAGACTAACAATATATAATCTCCTTCCCTAAAGTTCATCTTAGCTCCAGTATAGCCCTTCCAAGATTATAGGATGCAATAGAGTATTTTAGAGCATATTCGTAGTCTCCAACCCTGTAGTTTTCTCTTGCAACTTGGTAAAAAAGAAGCTGGTATGTGTATATCTGAGGATACTTCTTTGAGTATTTTGCGGTTTCGTTTAGAAGAAGGGAAGCCCTTCTTAGTCTTTTGCTGGCAACTACTCTGTCCTTTCCAAAGCTTTCTGGAAACTTTATGTTTTCAAGAGCCTGCAATATGTTGTCCGCGGACCTCCCTGCTTTTTTATCCCCCTTTTCACATGCTATGTTTATAAATATCTCCGCTTCTCGCATCAAGTCTTCGTATATCATATCCTCCCTTAGGGCGAGGAATCTTACCCTAAGGAGCGAGCAGTCTTGAGCGTATGCATGTAAAAAGATAGAAAAAAGCAGTAGCCAGAACACAGTAGAGTTATTATAATATTAGCAATTAGCCTTCGCATGGTATTGGGTTTACTAAGAGTAGAGCTTTTCTTTCCCGAGAACGGGTCCCTTAAGGAGAAAAGGCACTACCTAAGGTCTATTAAGGACAAGGTGAGGTCTTCCTTTAATGTTTCTGTCTCTGAGGTAGACTACCATGACCTGTGGCAGAGGTCAAGCCTTGCCTTTGCATGTGTTTCTCATGAAAAGTCAATAGCGGAAAACACCCTAAGCGGTGTGAAAAAGCTACTTGAAAGGCACTACCCAGAGTTTATACTTGAGCTTAAGAGCGAATACCTATTCCTCTAAAAGCCTATGCTTGCGTAGGAAACTATAGAGTCTGTGGGATTTTCGTAGTAGAAGCTGTAATCAAAAAGCTCACCCTTCTCAAGCCCTGCCTTCTTTAACATATGGGAAAATACAAGGTTTGTATACTGACCGTCTATGCGTGTGGAGTTTTTAGTCTCTTGGAGCAGTTCAAAAGCATCATCTCCTTTGAGATTTTGTAAAAGTTCAAGGTATTTCCTGTCTCTAAAGGAAGGGTCATAACTTTGCATATCTCCGAACTTTTTCCCCACATGGCTTAGGTCAACGCTTGAAATTATAAGGGTGTGATGAAGTTCTTTGTCTATTACCTTTAAAAGGTTTTCCGCAAGGGTTTTTAGGAAGTCTTTATCTCCATAGGAAACTATAAGGGCTAACGCCTTTGACTCTGGAAGGAGCATTTTTGCATAAATTGAGACAAACTCTATGGAATGTTCTTGTCTATAGGAAAAAAGGTCGTGAGTTATGTCAAAGCTGTAGAAGGATTGCAGTTTCTCAAGCAGGTCTTTTCTTGTTTCAAGTATGCCAAAGGGTGTTTCCATATGGAGAGGTAAGACAGAAAAGGGCATCTCATGCCAATAGTGGGAAACGCCTAATATTACCACAAGCCTTTTGTCCGCCTTGAGCCTTCCATAACCTTCCCAGTACGTTTTTCTTGCAACTCTTAAGTCCATATGAGGAACCATAAGCCCTAACAGGTCCCTCTTTTCTTTTTCCTCTCCCATGAGAAAGGCTTTGCAACTTTCCGCATCCTCAGGGTATACCTCACCCACATGGGACATGGGTCTTATGCCTTTGCAGAGCATTTCTTGACGCATGGAATTGAGAGTCTTTTGGAAATTCTCTCCCTCTAACAGAAGGGATTTTTCAAGAAGCTCAATAAACTCCCTGAGTTCTTGCTCTCTAAGGATTATGCCAGTCCTTTTAAAAAATTCAGCCCTTAGCTCCTCAAACTCTCTCGTTCCGTCCATAAGGGATAGAAGGAGGAGAGCATGGTAAGACACCAAAAGACCATCGGATATTCCCATTGGGTCTTTGAGCCAGAAGGACTTGCCTTGAGGAATTACTTCAAGGGGTCTTATTTTTGGCTTCATCCAAATATTAAAATCTCTTCCTCTCTAAACTTTTGGTCAACAAGCTCCCAGCTTCTGTAGGAGACCACCTTGCCTTTGCTTACAGAAAGTATTAGATAAGAAAAGCCTTCAAAAGCCCTCTCCTCATCAAATTGAGAAGGTCTATCTGGATGGTCGGGGTGGGAATGGTATACGCCTACTATCTCAAGTCCAAACTCTTTTGCCTTTTTCTCAGCCTTTAGGTAGTCTTCCGGTGCTATCTCGTAGCGGTCGTTCTTTCTATTAGGGTTTGCGTTAGGTGTCTCGTAAGCTCCGAAAACAGTCCTTACATTCCCTTCCACTTTTCCTAAAAGAAGACCACAGGTCTCGTAGGGATAATCCCTCTCTGCCTGTGCTATGGTCTTTTGAAGAGCAGATCCCTTGATCCTGAGCATTTTTACACCATGGCATATTGTGTTAAAAGTTCTGCTATCTGCACTGCGTTGGTAGCCGCACCTTTGCGTATGTTGTCCGCCACTACCCACATGGAAAGCCCTGGCTCAAAGACCAGGTCTTTCCTTATCCTTCCTACAAAAACATCGTCTTTCCCTGCCACATCTACCGCGAGGGGATATTGACCCTCCGTAGGACTATCAACCACCACAACACCTTTGGCTTTCCTTAGGATTTCCCTTGCGGATTCTGGGGATAGTTCAGATTTGAGTTTTACGCTTACAGCCTCTGAATGTCCGTAGAGGACTGGCACTCTTACGCAGGTTGCGGAGACCCTTATATTGGGGTCGTGGAGTATCTTTCTGGTCTCGTTGAGCATCTTTAGCTCTTCCTTCGTGTATCCGTTTTCTGTAAAAATGTCTATCTGTGGCACTACGTTGAAGGCTATTCTTTTTGGTAGTGCCTTTGCTGGTGGTATTTCTTTTCCTTCGCACCATGCCCTTGTTTGTTCTTGAAGCTCCATTATAGCTTTTGCACCTGCTCCAGAGACAGACTGGTAGGTGGAAACAACAATCGCTTCTATCCCAACCGCATCGTATATGGGCTTTAGTGCTACAAGCATCTGTATGGTAGAGCAGTTAGGGTTGGCTATTATACCCTTGTGGTCTTTGACATCTTCTGGGTTTACCTCTGGCACCACGAGGGGCACATCGGGTTCAAGCCTCCATGCGGAGGAGTTATCTATAACAACAGCACCGTCGGAAGCAAACTTTGGGGCGTATTCCTTGCTTATAGAAGAGCCTGCGGAAAAGAGTGCTATGTCTATACCTTTAAAGTCAGCAATTTTATTGAGTGCCTGAACTTTTAGCCTTTCGCCCCTAAAGGTAAGCTCAAGCCCTTCGGACCTTTCAGAGGCGAAAAGAAGTAGCTCATCCACGGGAAAGTTTCTCTCTTCCAAAACTCGGAGGAACGCCCTTCCAACTTCGCCTGTTGCACCAACTACCGCTACCTTGTAACCCATGAGTATAAATTATATCCCAGTTAGAAAGTGCTAACCTTAAACATTTTACAAGACCCTTCCATGATTATGCGGACCAAGGTAGTGTCGCCTATGTTCATCCTCTTTAGAAAAACCTCCCTTCTATACCTATGGGCGACTATTATTGTGTGGATGGCTTCAACTGTTTTGTCGATGAATTCGTTTACCACTATATAATCAAAATGCCTCGCACAAGCTATCTCCTCCTCAGCTTTCTGAAGTCTTTGTTCTAAATTCTCCCTGCCATAGCCCCTGCTTAGGAGCCTTCTCTTTAACTCTTCAAGACTTGGTGGCATAAGAAAGATGAGCACGCTCTCTGGATAGACCTCTCTTATCTTGCTTGCACCTTGCACATCTATAACAAGAAGGGAGTCCACACCTTCTTGCTCGTTCTTAAGGACCTGGTCCTTGGGAGTTCCGTAGTAGTTCCCATAGACGTTGGCGTATTCAAGAAAATAGCCTTCTTCTGTTCTTCTTTCAAACTCCGTCTTGTCCATGAATATATAATCCACACCGTGTTCTTCCCCTTCTCTTTTTGGTCTTGTGGTTGCTGTTATGATCCTTCTCACTCTTGGGCAAGTTTTGAGAAGTCTATCCGCCACTGTAGTCTTGCCTGCTCCAGAAGGTGCAGAAAGGACAAAGAGCATGTTATAATTATAACCCAAGGCGCGTAGCTCAGCTGGCAGAGCGCTGGCCCGACACGCCAGAGGTCGGCGGTTCAAATCCGCCCGCGCCTACCATGGTATAATCTTCCCAATGGTTCTGGACTTTGAGAAGGAACTTCAGGAGATCTACCAAAAGGCAGAACAACTCAAGAGGCTCTACAGCCTTGGAGACAAAGAGAGGGAAAAAGAGCTCAGAAAAGCTCAAAGGGAATTCTTAAAAAAGAGCAAAGAGATATATTCAAAACTTGACCCTTGGGAGAGGGTTCTCCTTGCAAGACATCCTCAAAGACCACACGCAGTTGACTACATAAACCTCATATTCAAAAACTTCATAGAGCTTCATGGAGATAGATGTTTTGGGGATGACAAGTCCATAGTGGCTGGCTTTGCTTACTTTGATACTTTCCCTGTGGCGGTGATAGGTCAAGAAAAGGGTAGGACAACAAAGGAGAAGATGGAAAGGAACTTTGGCATGCCTCATCCAGAAGGATATAGAAAGGCTATAAGGATAGCAAAGTTGGCGGAAAAGTATGGTATGCCCGTTATAACGCTCATAGACACACCGGGTGCCTATCCGGGTATAGGTGCGGAAGAAAGGGGGCAGTCTGAAGCCATAGCCCAAAGTCTCTACACCTTTGGCTACTTAAAAGTTCCAAGTATTGCAGTGATAATAGGAGAGGGGGGGTCTGGTGGTGCCCTCGCCCTCGGAGTTGCCAACAGAGTGCTTATGTTAGAAAACGCAATTTACTCCGTTATATCCCCCGAAGGCTGTGCGGCTATACTTTGGAAAGATCAGGGTAAGGTTAAAGAAGCCTCAAAAGCCCTTAAGCTCACAGCTCATGACCTTTTGAAGCTGGGGGTAGTAGACGTCATAGTGCCAGAGCCTCTTGGTTCAGCTCATTGGGACTACAAAAGGAGTGCAAGAATTTTAAAATACATGCTTAGAAAATGCTTAAAAGAACTTATATACATGAGCCCCGGAGAGGTCATACAAGATAGAATAAGGAAATTTGAGAAGATGGGTGTCTTTGTGGAGCTATGAGCCTTCTATGTGTTCACTGTCACTTCCATCAGCCTCCGAGGGAGAACCCCTACTTAGGTCTTATCACCTTAGAGCCTTCCGCCCAACCTTTTGAAAACTGGAATGAGAGAATATTCAGAGAGTCCTATCTTCCCAACCTCTACGCCCATTATAGGAAAGGGGGGAAGATCCTAAAGGTCGTCAACAACTATGAACATGTAAGTTTTAACTTCACCTTTACTCTTATCTCCTGGCTTTTCAGAGAGAAATACTGGTTTATTGACAGACTTAAAGGAGCAGGTAAAAATGCCATTGCTACGAGCTTTAACCACACCATACTACCCCTTGACCCAGAGGAAGACAGAGAGGTGCAAATAGTCTGGGGTATAAGGGCTTTTGAGAAGGTTTTTGGAAGAAAGCCTTTGGGCTTTTGGCTTCCAGAGCTTGCGGTAGATAGAAAAACCCTATCCCTTTTGGTAAAGCATGGCATAAAATACGTTATACTTGCACCACATCAGGTCAAAACAAAGGGAAGCTACCTCAGACATAACCTTCCGGAAGGACATATAGACATCTTTGTCTATGATGGAGAGCTATCTCATGGTATAGCCTTTGGAGACCTCATAAATCATATGGATGAGGTTATAAGAATAGCGAGTGCAAGAAAAGGTCTTACCCTTATTGCAGTAGATGGCGAGACCTTTGGTCATCACAAAAAATTCGGTGAGATGGGACTTGCCTATCTTGTGGAGAATTATCCAAACATGAAGACCATTGAAGAATTGTATAAGACCATGCATCCAGAGGGTGAAACGGAGATATGGGAGTTTACTTCTTGGAGCTGTGCTCACGGTATAGAAAGGTGGAGATCTGACTGCGGATGCACCACGGGAGGACTGCATGGCTGGCATCAAAAGTGGAGAGGACCTATGAGGGAAGCCCTTGAGATGGTGAGGTCAGAAGTAAGGGAAAGACTATTTAGAGTTTTGGAAAAGTATACAAAAGACCCACAGAGTGCCCTTTTTGACTTTGCGGATATACTGCTTGGAGGTTCAAAAGAGGAATATCTCCAGGACAAGGCAAAAAGATCTCTTAGCAAAGAGGAAAGAGTGGAGCTTTTTAAGCATCTATATGCTTACAAATACATAAGCTATGCCTTTTCTTCTGATGGTTGGTTCTTCGCTGATATCTCTGGTATAGAGGCGGTAAAAAACCTACTCTTTGCAAAAAAAGCCATAGACCTTATTGGCAATGGAGAGCTTGAAGAAAGATTTCTTCGTGTGCTTTCTGAAGCTCCCAGCAATCTACAATCCTATGGCAGCGGTCTTGGAGTATGGCACAGCCTTGTTTTGCCTCAGAAGGTTTCGGAAAGGCAGGTTATAACCTCAATAACAGCTCTTGAGCTGTCGGACGTGATCCCTCAGGAGGGAACTCTTGGCAATTTCTACTACAGGGTGGAAGGCTTTGAACCCTGGAAAGTCTATCTCAAAGACATGGAAACAGAGGAAGAGTTTGAAGATATGGAAGAATTGAAGGAGTTTAATACCAACAATGTCCCTCAACCTCTTCTCAGTTGGCTACTGGACAAATGGGCTCTTGCATACCTTTCGGAGGCTGTGAATTTTACAGAAAACCACGAACTTCTACTTGAGGACCTGCTTGTCCACGCACGGGGCAAATACTTTGAAGCAGGAAATCTAATAGAGAGCAATGTGGAAGCCTACCTCAGGCTAAAGCTTTATCTTCTTCTCAGAGAGCTTGCTCCAGTGAAAGAGATCAAAAGAGTGCTGGAAAAGGCGGACTACCTTAACCTTAACGTAAGGAATGTTTCTGTTAAGTTCTGGATGGAAAGATACATAAGCAAGAAGATACTAATGGGTATATCGGAAGAAGAGGCAAAGGAGATAGTGACATTTATCAAAGAATACAACACGGCGGTAGGAAGGTATGACCTTATGGTAAACCTGTGGGACCTTCAAAACTGGGCATGGGAAAACAGAGAAAAGCTAAGCCCTGAAACCCTCAGCCTCTTAGAGTTTGCGTAAAATACTACTATGCCATCAAAGGCACTCTTCACGGACCTCTATGAGCTTACCATGGCTCAGGCTTACCTTGAAGCCAATAAGGTAGGCAGGGCGGTCTTTAGCCTTTTTGTGAGAAAACTTCCAAAAAACAGAAACTTTCTTGTTTCCTGTGGGCTTGAACCTCTTATTGAAGCTCTTGGGGAGTTTAGGTTTGGTGATAAGGAGCTGAGGTATCTGAAGTCTCTGAATATGTTTAAGGACTGGTTTTTAGATTATCTGGAGCAATATCAGTTTAGGGGAAACCTCTACGCTATAAGGGAGGGCATGATAGTCTTTCAGAATGAACCACTTGTTCAGATAGAAGGCTCTTTACCAGAGGTGCAAATCCTTGAGACTCTTGTTATAAACATAGTGCATTACAATACGCTTATTGCCTCAAAATCCGCAAGGTGCTACTTGGTATCTAAGGATAGAGCTCTCGTGGACTTTGGCTTAAGGAGGGCACATGGGCTTGACGCAGGTCTCTATGGAGCAAGGGCTTGCTACATAACGGGCTTTGCGGGCACTTCAAACCTCTATGCGGGAAGGAAATACGGAATTCCAGTCTTTGGCACTATGGCACACTCCTTTGTTATGGTCTTTGAGGAGGAGGAAGAAGCCTTTAAGGCTTTTGCAAGGAGCTTCCCAGACAGGACTGTATTCCTCATAGATACCTATGACACCTTTGAGGGGGCAAAGAAAGCTTTAAAGCTGATGAGGGAGGGTATAAAGGTTGTGGGAGTGAGAATTGACAGTGGAGACCTGCTTGAGGAGTGCATAAGGGTAAAGGACCTTTTCCAAAGGGAAGGCTTTGAGGATATAAAGATAGTAGTCAGTGGAGGGCTTGACGAAGAAGACCTGCATAGACTTTTATCTGGCGGTGCACCTGTGGATATCTTTGGCGTTGGCACTAAGGTTTTGACCTCTGCGGACGCTCCCTATCTTGATATAGCCTACAAGCTGGTGGAATACGAGGGAAAGCCAAAGTTTAAGCTAAGCCCTGGGAAGCAAACCTTTCCCTACAAGAGACAAGTTATAAGGCATTACGAAGATGGTCTTATGTGCTATGATGAGGTTATTCCCTACAGAGAGGGAGGGCTAGTGGAGGTCGTATACAAGGAGGGAAGTCTTATAAGACCCTTGCCCAGTCTAAAGGAGATAAGGGAAACCTTTTTAGATGAACTTTCCAAAATGCCTGCCTGGTTAAAGTCCTTAAACAAGGAAAAGGATTATAATGTTTTATTAAAGGAGGTTTGAGAATGAGTAGAAGACCAAACATAGAGGAGGCGCTTAAAAAAGTGTCTTCAAGATATGAGCTTGTGCACGCTGCAACAAAGAGAGTAAGCCAGCTACTGGAAAGGGGTGAAGACATCTTTGTAAGGGATAAGACAAGAGGTGAGCTTATAAAGAAGACTTTCCAGGCTATAGAAGACATAGCCCAGGGTAAGGTTCAGGTAGTAAGACTAAGGAGAAGCTCTGAAAATGATTAAGAGTTTGGAATTTCTTCACATTTTTTTTGCCATTGTATGGATAGGCGGAATGGTATACAGCCTGCTTTTTCTTAAACCATCCCTCAAGGAGCTTCCTAACGAGGATCAAAGACACAGGCTTCTTCGCTCGGTATTTTCAAAATTTTTCCCTGCGGTTTGGCTCTCTATACTTGTTTTGTTCATAACGGGCATGGGGCTATGGCATGGCTACAGGAGGGACTTCTCTGAAAATCCTCTCTTTCATACCAAGCTCTTCCTCTTTGCCCTCATGATCCTGGTGTTTACATACATCTACTTTTTCCTCTTTAGGAAGAACAAACTTTCACACATTCCCAACCTGATATTGGTGAACCTCCTCTTTGGGATATTCATATTGCTTATAATCACTTACATAAGCTAGTATGTTCCTACTACTGTTTTTAATTTTTCCTTTTCTTGTCTACGCACAGCTACCACCAGAGTATATACTTCTTATAAACTATATGGAGAAAAGGGATGCCTTGATTGGATACAGGATATTAAAGGATTATCCAGATGCGGTTTTTAAAGATGATTTAAGGCTTTTTCTCGCACAGGATGAGTTAAAGGCAGGGAAAACTCAATCCGCCAGCAGGCTTTTGATGGATATAAACCCAAGAAACCTTAGAGAGGACTTAAGGGGAGAATATGTCAAGCTATGGAAAGACCTTGGCTTAGACCCAAAGGTGGGTTTTTTAAGGTCTCCTGTGCTATTTAGAGAATTTATACCTAAGATACAACTTAGTTCTGAGGAAGCTCTGTCCGCAGGGGAAGAACTTTTTAGAAGAAGGTATTACAGAGAAGTGGTTTCACTTCTTGAGGGCATGGACTTTCAAAGGGTCTGTTACATGCTTGGCATGTCCTTGAGGTCTCTTAGAGAAAACGAAAGTGCTTTTGAGGTATTCCAAAGATGCGAAGACGATAGGGCGAGGGTTGAACTGGCTATAATGCAATACGAAAGAGGGCAAAGGGCAGAGGTTGAGGTAACCCTTTCATCTATCAGAGACAGGAATCTTCTTTCGGATGCCCTTTTTAGGCTTGGAAGACTAAACCTACATAGGGGAAGTTTTCAGGAAGCAATAAACTACCTTGTCCGCATGGAGCCCTCGTACAGAAGAGATTTTAACCTTGGTTTATCCTACTACGCCATTGGAGATTATGCAAAAGCCCTTGAAAACTTTATAAACTCAACAAGGAACGCCCAGAGTAGGGATGAAGTATCCGCCGGCAATTTCTGGGCATATAAAAGTGCATTGCTCTTAGGGAGAGAAGACGCAGGAGAATACCTCATAAAGGCTTCCAACGGTGCCGGTTTTTATCATGCGGTTGCCAGCTCCCTGTTGGGTCTTCCAGTGGCAAGTAGGGCTATGAGGGTGGTTATGGAGGACGAAAGCTTTCCAAAAACCGCAAAGGTAATAAAAGCTATATGGGAAGCGGGTTTTCCTGAATATGCAAGGCTTGAGGCTCTTAAAAGGCTTAGGGATATAAGCTCTTCCGATATTATAGCCCTATCTCGTCTTGACCCTCACCTGGCGGTAAAACTTGCAGTTAGAAAATATGGCTACGGAAGTTTTGTATACAACGCGGTAGCCTTTCCCAAACCATATAGAGGCGTTGTGGGGAAAGCCTCTGAGAAATATTCCATAGATGTCGCTCTCATATATGCAGTAATGAGACAAGAAAGTCTCTTTGACCCCTATGCAGTGTCTGTAGCAAACGCCAGAGGGCTTATGCAACTTATAGACAGTACCGCACAGTATGTGGCAAGAAGAGAGGGAATAAAGATAAGAAACATCTATGACCCAGAGACCAACATTTTGCTCGGCACAGCCTATTTAAGATACCTGCTGGATAGGTGGAATGGTGACATAGTGAAAGCCATCGCCAGCTATAACGCCGGACCTGCAAGGGTAAGCGGTTGGGTCCAACACGAAGACCAATACCTTTTTATAGAAACCATACCTCTCAGAGAAACAAGAGACTACGTCAAGAGGGTGCTTTATAACTACTATGTATACTCAGAAATTTTAAAGTGATGCCACCGCTTTGTCTATCTTCTCAAGGGCTAAGTGTATGTCTTCCTCCGTGTGTGCAGTGCTAAGAAACCATGCCTCAAACTGAGCAGGTGGGATGAGAACACCTTCTTTAAGCAAAGCTCTGAAGAACTTACCAAACAGTTCCCTATCTGACCTTTTGGCTGTCTCGTAGTCATAGACCTCTTCCTCTGTGAAAAAGACAGTAAACATAGAGGCTATCTGGTTTATCCTGTGGGGTATACCCTTTCTATGTAGTATTTCTGATATTCCAGAGGTAAGCATCTTTGTAAGACTTTCTAACTCTTTGTAGGGGTTTAGACTGAAAAGTTCACTTAGGGTTGCAATACCTGCTACCATGGAAAGGGGGTTGCCAGAAAGGGTTCCTGCCTGGTATACTGGACCCTCTGGTGCTACCTTTTGCATTATCTCTTTTCTTCCACCATAAGCTCCGAGGGGCATACCACCACCTAATATCTTCCCCATACAGGTAATGTCTGGGTCTCTGCCAAAGAGCTCCTGTGCACCACCCTTTGAAAGCCTAAAGTTTGTTATCACTTCGTCGCATATGACTAAGGCACCGTATTCCCTTGTTATCTCTCTTATTTTCTCTAAGAAGCCCGGCTTTGGCAGAACCACCCCCATATTGCCTGCTACAGGCTCTACAATTACACAGGCTATGTCCTCTCCATATTTTCTGAAGACCTCCTCAAGGGCTTGTGGGTCATTGTAAGGAATTACGAGGGTGAGGCTTGCTATCTCTTCTGGAACTCCTGGCGTCCCCGGTATACCAAGGGTGGCAATACCAGAGCCAGCACTCACCAAAAGGCTATCTCCATGTCCATGATAGCATCCATCAAATTTCACCACGTATTTTCTTCCCGTATATCCTCGTGCTAACCTTATGGCGGACATGGTAGCCTCTGTGCCAGAGGAAACAAATCTAACCATTTCCACCGAAGGCATTGCAGACACCACAAGCTCCGCAAGGGTTATCTCATGCTCGTTGGTTAGTCCATAAGAGAGACCTTTCTTAGCTTGCTCATACACTGCTTCCACCACTTTGGGATGGGAATGCCCAAGTATAAGAGGACCCCAAGACATGAGAAAGTCAATGTATTCTTTGCCCTCCACATCCCAAAGCCTTGAGCCTTGAGCCCTTGAGACTATTATAGGCTCTCCACCTACAGCCTTAAAAGCTCTAACAGGAGAGCTAACACCCCCTGGCATAAGTGCCTTTGCCTTTTCAAAGAGCTCAATGTTCCTCATTTAGACCCTCCACATCTTCTGGGTAGGAATAAACCTCAAAGCCATACTCCTTTGCAAGGTTCATCGCCTTTGAGTCCACCATAGGGGATATAATCAAGACCCTATCTACCTCTTTGCCTTCTCTCTTTTTGTAAAACTCCACTTTTCTTTTCAAAACAAACACATCAGGCTTACTAATTGAAGACTTTATCTCCGCAATAAGGGTTTTACCATCCCTTATTATCAGGTCAAGCTCCACTTGGTCTGGTCTTCCAAAGACTTCTCCCTCTTGGTCGTAAGCTAAATACCTTTCCACCTTCACAGGAAAGTCTTCTTCAAGTATGCCTTTTATAGCCTCTCTAAAGGAGCTTTCCGCTCTTAGACCCCACCTTGCACCCAATGCTCCTATGCCTGTGTCGTATTTCCTATGGAGTTTCTTAATCTCTTCCATTAGCTCTCTGTTTATTTTCTGTTGCTCTTCCCATCTTCTTTGTTGCTCTTCCCATCTTCTGTTTTGTTCTTCCCATAGTTTCCTTTGCTCCTCCCATCTTCTATTTTGTTCTTCCCATCTTTTATTCTGCTCTTCCCATCTTCTTTCTTGCTCTTCCCATCTTCTGTTCTGCTCTTCCCATCTTCTATTTTGCTCTTCCCATCTCTTGTTCTGTTCTTGCCAGAGAGCGCTTTGTTCTTGCCATCTTCTTTCCTGCTCTTCTCTGAGTCTCACAAGCTCATCGCCTATTTTTACCAATTGTCTGTATAGCTTCTCTATATTGTCTTCTGTTTTTTCCCTGTCCGCAAAGTAAGTGGAAAGCTCCTTAACTACGTATTCTCTGAGCTCGGGTTCTTGCAAAACCTTTCTCAAAAACCTTTTCGCCTTCTCTACAAAAACTCTTTTTGCCATGGCAAGACTTATATTATATTATCTTTACTTTTAGATTCCTCCGGAGGTAGCAAGATGGCAAGTGTGCTTGGACTAAAGTGCAGAGAATGCGGAAGGGAGTACAGCTTAGAACCCATTCATGTGTGTGAGTATTGCTTTGGTCCCCTTGAGGTGGTTTATGACTACGATGAGATAAAGAAAAAGGTCAGCAGGGAAAAGATACAGGAGGGTCCAAAAAGCCTATGGAGGTACATTGACCTTCTGCCGGTAGAAGAGCCAAGGGTTGGTCTAAATGCAGGTTTTACGCCTCTCAAAAAGGCTGAAAACCTTGGTAAGATGCTTGGGCTTGAAAACCTCTACATAAAGGACGATTCTGTGAACCATCCCACGCTCTCTTTCAAAGACAGAGTGGTCTCCGTTGCCATATCAAAGGCAATAGAGTTTGGTTTTGACACCGCTGCGTGTGCTTCTACAGGAAACCTTGCAAACTCTGTGGCAAGCCACTCCGCTCAAGCTGGTCTTAATTGTTTTGTTTTCATACCTGCCAACCTTGAGTCCCAGAAGATATACGGAAGTCTTGTTTTTGCTCCCACGGTGGTGGCAGTGGAGGGCACGTATGACGACGTAAACAGACTTTGCTCTGAAATTGCCAATGAGCTCCAATGGGCTTTTGTAAACATAAACATAAGACCCTTTTACGCGGAGGGTTCAAAAACCCTTGCCTTTGAGGTTGTAGAACAGCTTGGATGGAGAGCTCCAGACGCAGTGGTAGCCCCAGCAGCTTCTGGGTCCCTAATTACCAAGATATGGAAGGGTCTAAAAGAGCTCGTAAGGGTTGGTCTGATAGAGGAGATGAATACAAGGGTTTACGGTGCACAAGCGGAAGGGTGCTCTCCAATAGCTCAAGCGTGGAAAGAAGGAAGAGACTTTATAAAGCCTGTAAGACCCAATACCATAGCCAAGTCCATAGCCATAGGAAATCCAGCGGACGGCATATACGCCCTGCAGGTTACCAAGGAAAGCAGAGGAGACTGGGAAACTGCTACCGATGAGGAGATAATAGAAGGCATTAAGCTCCTTGCGGAGACAGAAGGTATATTCACAGAAACCGCAGGCGGGACAACCATAGCGGTCCTTAAGAAACTGGCACAAAAGGGTGCTTTTAGAAGGGACGAGGTGGTAGTAGCCTACATAACAGGCAATGGCTACAAGACTATGGAAGTCCTTGACAATCATCTAAAAGAGACTATACATATAAAACCAAGCCTTGCGGACTTTAAGGAGAAAATACTGGCTCGTGTTTAAATACCTTGCCCATATCCTCTTTCTCCTCCCCCTTTTTTTTCTAATTTCCTGTTCTCAGGAGACTTTGCCTAAAATACAGGTAAGGACTCTTGAAGGTAAGGAGGTGTATCTCTCGGACTACAAAGGGCAAAAAATCCTCATTTACGTGTGGAGTAGAACTTGTGTGGGACACAGCGAGCATCTAAGGAAGTTAAACGACCTACAAGAAAAGAAGAAAGACCACCTTATCATCTCCTATGCGGTGGCTATGGAGCCTGAGGATGTAATAAAAAGCTATCAAGAGTTAGATATAAAACCCAGATTTCTCACTCTCGTGGATACAGAGGTAAGGTTTAACGATTATTTTCCCATTACCTTTCTGCCGTCCACTTACATATTTGACGAGAAGGGTAGGTTCGTAAGTAGCCATCCCGGTCTATATATCCCATAAAAGTCCAAGCCATGCTATAATCCTTTTTCTATGAAGGACATAGGACAATACAACCATAAGGCAATAGAGTCCAATCACTCAAAGAGGTGGATAGAGAAGGCTCTTTATTCTGTAGAAAACCCTTCTTTTCAAAATAGGTTTTCTGTAGTTATACCTCCACCTAATGTGACAGGTTCTTTGCATATGGGACATGCCTTAAATGCCACTTTGCAGGATATAGTTTGTAGATGGCAGAGGATGCTTGGCAAGGATGTGGTCTGGGTGCCAGGCTTTGACCATGCGGGTATTGCGACCCAGTATGTGGTGGACAAACGTCTTCAAGAAGAAGGACTAAGCAGGTTAGAGCTCGGTAGAGAAGAATTTCTCAAAAAAGTCTGGGAATGGGTTCCTATATCAAGAAACGCTATAAGACAACAGCTTGAAAAGCTCGGTGTTAGTGTAGATTGGAAGAGGGAGAGGTTTACCCTTGACGAAGGCTTTTCAAGAGCGGTCAGGCACGCCTTTAGAAGGTTATACGAAGAGGGTCTCATATACCGTGCGGAGTACATGGTAAGCTGGTGTCCAAAAGACCTAACCGCCCTTTCTGACCTTGAGGTGGAACACGAAGAAGAAGAGGGAAAGCTCTACTACATACGCTACCCTCTTGAGGACGGTTCAGGCTACATAACCGTTGCTACCACAAGACCAGAAACCATGCTCGGAGACACTGCGGTTGCGGTCCATCCTCAAGACGAAAGGTATAAGAACCTTGTAGGTAAGAAGGTTAGACTTCCCCTTGTGGATTGGAAAAGGATAGCTATGGATGGCTCAGAGGTGGAAAACCTTATCCCCATTATAGCGGATGAAAGGGTAAAGCCTGAGTTTGGAACGGGAGCGGTAAAGATAACACCCGCACATGACCCTCTGGACTTTGAAATAGGAAAGTCTCACGGTCTTGCCTTTGTGCAGGTAATGGACCAGTTTGCCAATATGAACCAAAATGCGGGCAAGTTTGCAGGGCTTGACAGATATAGTGCGAGGAAAAGGATAGTGGAGGAGCTTGAAGAACTTGGACTTCTTGAGAAGGTGGAAAATCATAGACATGCGGTTGGTAAATGTTATCGCTGTAAAACTGTTCTTGAGCCTATGGTTTCTACCCAATGGTTTCTAAAGGTCTCGGACCCCAGAATAAAAGAAAGGGCTACACAGGTAGTCAAAGAAGGTCTCATAAAATTTGTCCCAGAAAATTGGAAAAAGATATACCTCCAGTGGATGGAAAACCTCAAAGACTGGTGCATATCCCGTCAAATATGGTGGGGACATAGAATACCCGTATGGTATTGTGAGGACTGCGGGCACGAAAACGTGTTTACCGACGAAGACTTTGACAGGGTCTATGACAAACTCATCTTTAACCTCATAGCGGACCGCAAAATAAAGGAGGAATTTACTCCAGAAGAAGTAGCCAGTATACTCCACTCTCCCTCCTTTGTCCATCCAGAGCTCACCGTGTTGGACTTTTACAAGAAGTTTGCCTTTCATAAATATCACTCTACCGAAGTGGATGCTAATTCTCTAAGGCTCTTTTTCACCCAAGACCTAAACCCCATGGCTATTCTCACAGAAAAGAAGAGCAGATACAGGTATGACAGCAAGAAGAAAACCTACAGGTTTGTTTTGCGTTGTAAAAAGTGCGGTTCTGAAAATCTAAGGCAAGAAACAGACGTGCTTGATACATGGTTTTCCTCTGCCCTTTGGCCCTTTGGTGTCTTTGGCTGGCCCGAGGAGACACAAGACCTCAAGGGACTATACCCCACAGACCTCTTGGTAACAGGCTTTGACATTATCTTTTTCTGGGTTGCCCGTATGGTGATGATGGGCACTTACTTTATGGAGGATATTCCTTTCAGGGATGTATACATACATGCTCTTATAAGGGATGAAAAGGGACAGAAAATGTCCAAGACCAAGGGTAATGTGATAGACCCTCTTGATATTGTGGAGAAGTATGGTGCGGACGCACTGCGTTTTACCTTGGCTATTCTTACACAGCAGGGAAGGGATATAAGGCTCTCTGAAAAGCGTTTTGAAGGTTATAAGCACTTTGCCAACAAGCTGTGGAACGCAGGCAGGTTTATACTTATGAACCTTGAGCCAGACCTACTTACAAAGCTACCCTACTGTGCACCACCAAGGGTAGAAGACCTCTGGATAATTACAAAGTTAAATAGGACCATAGAAAAGGTAAACAAAGCCCTTTCAGAATACGAATTCTCAGAAGCTGCAAAAGAGCTATATGAGTTTATATGGAGCGAGTTTTGTGATTGGTATATAGAGTTTTCAAAGCTCAGGCTATACGCCAAACCAGAGGAGAATGTGTCAGAAGAAGAGAGAAAGGCACAAGAAGAAGCCATAAACAGAGAAAAAATAACCGTTCAGGCAACCTTACTAAACGTATTTGAAAAGACCCTTAGGCTTTTGCATCCCTTTATGCCCTTTATAACAGAGGAACTATGGCTTGAGCTTCCCACAGCCCACAGGGAAAGCATATCTTTGGCAGATTATCCCCAGCATAACCCCTCAGAGGTCTACGAAGAGGCGGAAAAGAAGGTAGAAAGGCTAAAGGAAATTATCTCTGCCATACGCTCCCTCAGAAGCGACTTAAGAATTGAACCTTCACGGAAGATAAGGCTCTACTACAAGGCAGGAGAAAGCAAGGGGCTTGTGCAGGAGTTTATGCCCCACATCTTGAGCCTTGCAAGATTAGAGAGTTTTCAAGAGGTGCAAACAGAACCACCCAACTGTGTAGCAGGCTTTTCAAGAGATTTTGAGTTTTATCTCCCCGTAGAGGAGGGTATAAAGGTTCAAGAGCTACTAAACTCCTATTCAAAAAGGCTCTCGGAAATAGAAAAGTCTTTGCAAGGCTTTCAGCAAAAGCTAAGCAACGAAAACTTCTTAAGGAGAGCCCCAGAAGAAGAAATTAACAAAGCCAAAGAATTCCTTGAAGAGCTCCGAGAGGAAAAGCAGAAGGTGGAGAGCCTACTTTCTTTTCTAAGGCGTTTGGTGTGATAGGATGTTTATACGCACATGAATACTATCTAACTGAAAAGGGACTTAGTGCTTTGGAATAGTTATGCTCTAAAAACACCGCTGAGAAGTCTCCACTCTCTTAACGCTTTAGTTCATGGAGCTCACGCGCCGCTGCGTAAAGCACTGCGGTGGCCACCACTTCAGAGCCTACCTTTGCGGTGCCTTTCATTTTAGATAGGCTTTTCTTTAGGGATATAACCTCAAGCTCCAGCAGGAGCTGGTCACCAGGATAAACCGGTCTCTTGAACCTTGCTTCATCTATACCTGCAAACACTATGGCATACTTTCCTATTTCAAGTCCAAGGGATTTTATCATAAGAATACCACCCACCTGTGCCATGGCTTCAAGAATATAAACACCCGGCATGAGAGGAAAGTTAGGAAAGTGTCCCTGAAACACAGGCTCATTCACAGACACATTTTTGATCCCCACTATTCTCTTGCCCACCTCCATCTCAACAATCCTATCCACAAGGAGTATAGGGTATCTGTGCGGTAAGATTTCCATTATTTCTCTCGTGTTCAGCATAGCTAAAGATTATAAGCCAAATTTTCATAAAATTTTAATCCTTAGTGGTGTATACTTTTGGCATCAAGTGTGGAGGTATTAACATGAAGAAGATTGTCTACTTGGCTCTTGCTTCTGGAGCATTCTTTGCCTTTTCCTGTCAGCAGAAGCCTGCGGAACAGCCTGCACAGCAGGCACAGTCTCAAGGACAAGCACAACAGCCAGCACCTCAGGCAGAACAAAAGCCAACAGAACAACCTAAGGCGGAAGAAAAGCCTGCACAACAAGAGGCTCAAGCTCCAGCAGGACAGCAAGTAGCTCAAGTAAAGGACATGCAGGCTTTTGCCCAGCAGAAGGGCTGTTTTGCATGCCATGACATAAACAACAAGAAGGTGGGACCTGCCTTTAAGGAGGTTGCAAAAAGGTTTGCGGGACAGCCTAATATAGAAGAAGAGCTCGCTAAGAGGATAAAGAACGGTGGTGTGGGAACATGGGGTCAGGTGCCTATGCCTCCTCAGAATGTTACAGAGCAAGAAGCTAAGGACTTGGCTAAGTGGGTGCTTAGCTTGAAGTGAAGGAAATTCTCAGAGGTTTTATAGAGCTTCACTTTAAAAAACCTGTGGAGGTCTCTCAGTTTCATGTAAGGGACCTCCTTCTTCTTTCTCTTTTTCTTGACTACTTTGGGCTTGACAATCCTCTCGGTGTCTATGTACTTGACCTATATCCTCTAATGCTTCATGAGTTTCACATCTGGCATAGAAGTGTAGGTCTTGAAAGAGGAGGGCTTAACTTTCTACCGTGCTGTTGAAAAGGCTTGTATTCTTTGGAGGAAAGGGAGGCGTTGGTAAAAGCACTCTATCCTGTGGTGTAGCCCTTAGGCTCTCTAAGATAGACAAGACGATACTCCTTTCTGTTGACCCAGCCCACTCCCTGTCGGGCATACTGGGAGTGCCCGTGGGAAGCCACATAAAGCATGTCAAAGAGAGACTTTTTGCGGTGGAGCTGGATGCTCGGGTGCTGGTGGAGGAGTATGCCCAGAGGGTCCTTTCCGCCCTTGGCGAGCTCCTGCCCTCTGTAAGCTCTGGCATAAGGGAATACGCAAGGTATCTAAAAAGCTCTCCCACCGCTCAGGAAACTGCGGCTCTTGATAGGCTCTTAGACTACTGCCAAGAGTTTACTTATGTAGTGGTGGACTCTGCGCCCACTGGTCAGATGCTCAGATTTTTTGAAACCGCCCATATGGTAGAAGGATGGTATGGATTTCTCCATAAGGTTGCCAAAGAGAGACACAAGGTGGAGAGCTTTATGGGGAGGGAAGACAAACTCATAGGGTTTATACAAAACAGAAAGGAGAGGCTTGAGACACTGCTTCATGTGTTGAGGGAAAAAGCCCTTGTTTTTGCAGTTGCCAATGAGGAACCTCTCTCCCTGCAAGAAGCCAAAGAGATAAGGGAAAAGCTGAGGGACATGAAGGTTTACACTGTGATAAACCGTTGGCACAGTATGGAGTGCGATTGTATAAAAGTGCCAGAGACCGAAAGACCTTATGGCTTGGAAGCTTTGGAAGGGTTTAGGGTGGAAGAGATAGTGGAGTTTGTTCTTAGGTAAGTAAACCATTTCCTCAGCTCTATGCCAAGGAAGGTGAGTATGGGTAGGAGGACTACATAGGGTATATGCCTTGGTGAGAGGGCGACCGCATGGAAGTAATCCGCAAGCACGGTTATGGCAGATAGCTGGAGCACAGCTCCGAGGAAAATGCCAAGGTATACATAAGGGTTTAATTTTATATGCTCTATGGGATTTCTGAAGAAGGGTCTTTCGCTTACTTCCTGCACTCCAACCGCCCATTGGCTCACCACCGCCGAGGTAAAACTTATGGTAAGTGCCAACTCGTAAGGATAGTTTTTCAGAAGGTGTAGAAAAAGGAAGTAGTGCATAAGAGCCATCAAAAGCCCATTGTAAGCCAAGGTTATGAGCTGTTCTCTACCTATGAAAACCTTCATGGGGTTCTTGGGTTTTTCCCTCATGGGGTCACCCTCATACTTTGTAAAGGGATAGGCTTTGTCTTGGACGCCGTCGGTCACCAAGTTTATCCAGAGTATCTGCGTGGGATAAAGGGGCAGGGGCAAGCCAGTGATTATTGCCAGAGAGTTGTATAGAATCTGGAAGGAGTTGGCAGAGAGTAGATACCTTATAACCTTTGAGATGTTCTTGGCTATAAGCCTTCCTCTCTTTATGGCGTTGACTATTATGGCGAGGTTGTTGTCCACTATTACCATCTTGGCGGCGTCCTTTGCCGCCTGAGAGCCTGAACCCATAGCAATACCCAAATCTGCCACCCTCAAAGCCGGTGCGTCGTTGGCTCCGTCGCCGGTTACCGCCACTATTTCGCCCCTTGCCTGCAGGACTCTTACTATTCTGTATTTATCCTCTGGCGTAGCCCTTGCTACCACGCCTACTCGCCTAAGCACATTGTAAAGCTCATCGTCGCTGTATTTTTCAAGGTCCTTGCCCTCTATGGCTATGTCTTTGTCCTCATATATTCCCACCATGCTCCCTATGGCTTTGGCGGTCAGCAGGTTATCCCCCGTTATCATTATCACCCTTATGCCTGCCCTCTTTGCGGTCTCCACCGCCTCCTTTACCCCTTCTTTGGGCGGGTCCATAAAGCCCACAAGTCCCACCACCTCTATCTTCACTTCATCTACACTCTCTGGAACTTTGTCAAGCCTCGCATAACCGAAGGCGAGAACCCTCAGCCCTTTCTGTGCCAGCTTATCATGTGCCTGCCAAACCTCCGCAGGACAACCTTCTTTGCACATGCGGGCAAGGCTCTCTAACGCACCCTTCACATAAAAGTCAAAGCCAGAACCTCCAGAGACTATAACCGCCATGAGCCTTCTTTTTGTATCAAAGGGATGCTCCCATAGTCTTTCGTAGCCTTTTCTTAGTGCTTCCCAGTTTACCCTTTCCTCCTCAAGCCATTGCAGGAGTGCCACCTCAAGAGGGTCTCCCTTTAGTGCATCCGCATCGTTGCAAAGAGCGGAGCATAGAAAGAGCTTTCTTTTGTTATAAGCTACATATTCGCTGACCTTCAGCTTGCCGAGAGTTATAGTGCCTGTCTTGTCAGAGCATATGTAGGTGGCACTTCCAAGGGTTTCCACCGCTGGAAGGTATTTTACCAACACCTTTTCCCTTGATAGTCTAACCGCACCCACCACAAGGGCTATGGTGACCACTATGGGAAGTCCCTCTGGCACTGCAGAGACCAGCTGAGCTATGGCAAAAAACACTATGGTTTTTGCATCCCTCCCTTGGAATATTCCTATCGCCACCAGCAAAGACAGGAAGATGAGAAGTATAAGTATCCACCTCCTTCCAAAGCTACCCAGGGCTTTTGTGAGGGGGCTTTCTGGGGATTTTTCTTGTAGCCTCTGGGCTATTCTTCCAAGCTCCGTGTTCTTGCCTGTGGCAAATACTACTCCAAGTGCTTTTCCCCTTACCACAGTAGTTCCCTTATACAGACAGTTGCTCCGTGCGTGAAGGGGTGTATCTTCTGCAAGAACAGTCCCCGCCTCCTTTTCTACAGGCAGAGACTCACCAGTTAGCATGGCTTCGTCCACCATAAGCCCCGCACTCTCAATGAGCCTCATGTCCGCAGGGACCACATCCCCCTCGCCCAGAAGAACAAGGTCTCCCGGCACAAGTTCCATGCTGTCCACTTCTTTCTCTACACCATCCCTTATGACCTTAACCTTTAGAGCGGTAAGAGATTTGAGGGCCTCTATGGAGGCTATAGCCTTAAGCTCCTGATAGAAACCCAAAAGCCCGTTTGCGATCAAGATGCCATAGACCACTACCGCATCCTTTAGGTCTCCAAGAAAGAGGGCTATAAAGCCGGCCACAAAGAGTATAAGCACAAAGGGGCTCGTGAACTGTCTTACAAAAACCCTGAGCTTGCTCTCCTTTTCCTCCCTTAGCAGGTTATACCCGTAAAGGGTAAGCCGTCTTTCCACCTCCTTCTCGCTCAGCCCTTCAGGGCTTGTTTGTAGCTCCCTCAGGCTCTCCTCCGGATTCTTGTGGTGCATGCAAGAATTTTATGGTATAATCTTCTTACCATGCAAGAGCTAAGCCTAAGCCATGTATACTTTGGCATGCTTGCCATGGCGATTTCTATAGGTCTCATTTCTCTGGCAGGTAGGCCCTCTATCAAGCCTACAAAGTTCCAAGCCTTCTGGGAAGGGTATGTGCGTTTTGTCAGGAGCATGGTTCTTGAAAACATGGGGCATGAAGGACTAAGGTATGTTCCTCTCATAGCTAGCATAGGGCTATTTGTGTTCTTTTCCAACCTCCTTGGCATGGTCCCTGGGCTTGAGGCTCCAACGGGTAATGTAAACACAAACCTAGCATTGGCTCTTATAGTCTTTCTTCTATACAACATAGAAGGCTTTAGACTGCACGGTGTAGGATACCTAAAGCACTTTGCTGGTCCAAACCCCTACCTTGCACCTGTTTTCTTCCTGATAGAAGTAATTCCCCATCTGGCCAGACCCATAACCCTTACGCTGAGGCTTTTTGCCAATATGAAGGGCGGTGCACTACTGTTGGTAGTCCTTGTTGGTCTTGTAGTTCAGAACCCATTCACTATGGTTGTTTCTCCTGTATTTTTGCTCTTCATAATAGCCATAAAGTTTCTTGCGGTCTTTATACAGTCTTATATATTCATGATATTGTCTGTTGTTTACCTTGCGGGTGCGGTATCCCATGAAGAACACTGAAAATAAATCAAAGGAGGTTGGACTATGAAAATCAAAATCATGACAGCTCTGACACTGCTTGCCCCTGCTCTGGCTATAGCAGCAGAGCCCGGACAGGGGGAGACACTAAAGCAGGGGCTTATGTTCCTTGGTGCAGGTCTTGCCATAGGTCTCGCAGCTTTGGGAACTGGCGTTGGTATGGGACACGCTATAAGAGGCACTCAGGAAGGGGTGGCAAGGAATCCTACCGTTGGAGGTAGGCTCCAAACCATAATGTTCATAGGCCTTGCCTTTATAGAAACCCTCGCTCTCTACGCCCTACTTATAGCTATAATACTACTCTTTGTGAAGTGATGGGGGTGCTTCCCCCTTCTTTTATGACTTTGGAGGTTTAGGATGGCGACGCAAAGAAACATAACGCGGATATCAAACCTTAGACGCAAACGCAAAAGCGGTTTTCTTGCCAGAATGGAGACCAAAAGCGGAAGGGCTATCATCAAAAGGAGAAGGCAGAAGGGAAGGAAAAGGTTGACGCCTTGAAGAAGATAGTTATTGGGTTCTTAAGATTTTGGCAGGTGTTTATTTCACCTCTCTATCCTCCCAGCTGTAGGTATTACCCCACCTGCTCTAACTATGCCATAATGGCAGTGGAAAAGCATGGAATCCTAAGGGGTATGCTAAAAGCCATTTGGAGAGTTTTAAGGTGCAATCCCTTCTCTAAGGGCGGAGTGGACTATCCCTGATGGAGAGAAAGGATTTAGACCTAAGAGGACTGCTCATCATCTTCGTGGTAATGACCCTATTCCTTTTTGGTTATCAGGCTTATCTTATCCTTTTTTCCCCTCAGCCTGAGCCACAAACACAAGAAAAGCCAGAAGAAAAGCCTCAAAATGTCCCATCCTTGCTACTTGGAACGAAAAGGGAAACCCAAAAACCAACCTCTCTTAAGACCCTTGACTTTGATAAGTTTGCCCTTACGCTTTCAGTAGAGGGTGCACGTATTGTCAGCCTTGTGGACAAGAGATATGGAAAGGAGCTTATAACAGAGGAAGAGAAAAGGCTGGGTATATATCCTCTTGAGGTCTTCACAGGCGAGCCAGAGCTTGACCTTGTGCTAAATTTATCTCCGTATGATATAACCTTAGAGGGCAACAGGATAGTAGCTACCTTGAGTGCGAAGGGCTTTGAGCTCAGAAAAATTCTTGAATACAAAGGTGATTACTTTACCCTTAAGCTGGAAAGCAAGGGGCTACCGCCTCTTTTTGTAAACGCAGGCATGCAAGTAAGGGAAGATGACTTCTTTACCCATTCAGGTCCCGTGCTAAAAATAGGCGACAAGGTGCAAAGGCTTGACCCAAAGAAGGTTGAGGGCAGGGAGCTGATAACTGGCGATATAAAATTTGCCGGTGAGGAGAGCAGATACTACTTCAAGGGCTTTTCTGGAAAGATTGGTGCGGTGGCAGTTTATAGACTTCAAGGGCAAGAGACTTTAACGCTGGTAAGGTCTGGAAATGAGCTCCTCTTCTATGCAGGTGCAAAGGAATATTCAAGGCTGAGGGTCATAGGTCTCTCTGATGTTATAGACTTTGGCAGTCTAAGGCTAATAGTCAAACCTCTCTTTGTCTTCATGTATTGGATATACGAGCATCTTCATTCTTGGGTCTTTTCCATCTTTGCCCTTACACTGATTGTAAGGCTTCTCATGTTTCCTCTTACCTACAAAAGCACTGTAGCCATGAGCAAGATGGCAGAGCTTGCTCCCAAGATGCAAGAGCTCAAAGAAAAATACAAAAACGACCCTGCAAGGTTCCAAGAAGAGATGATGAGGCTTTACAGTGAAGTAGGCTTTAATCCTATGTCAGGATGTCTTCCCATTCTTCTTCAAATACCCGTTTTCTTTGCCCTTTATAAAGTTCTTACCATAACTACAGACCTTCAGCTTGCGAGTTTTCTGTGGGCTCCAAGCCTCGCACAGAAAGACCCCTATTACATACTGCCAATTCTTATGGGTGCTACCATGATAGCTCAGCAGTTTATTAGCCCAAGTCCAGAAAAGTCTCAAAACTACGTCATGATAATAACCTCTGTGGTCTTTACCTTTCTCTTTGCCAGCTTTCCCGCCGGGCTTGTCCTATACTGGACGCTTAACAATATTTTCAACCTTGGGCAAACTTACATAATAAAGAGGCTAACCTCCAAAGGTAAGCCTTCACAACCTCAAAGGAAGAAAGGAAAGAAAAAATGAGATTTTTGGTCACAGGTGGTGCAGGCTTTATTGGTTCAAGCTTGGCGAAAGCCTTAGAGAAAAAATACCCTAAGGCAAAGGTGTATATCCTTGATGACTTTTCTTCGGGGCATTTTAAGAACCTTATAGGCTTTAGTGGTGAAGTTATTACCGCAGACCTTTCAAAAAAGGAGCTTTGGGAGTGGCTAAAGACAAACTTCCAATTTGATGCGGTATTCCACCAAGGTGCGATTACCGACACCACCGTGCAAGACCAAAGGAGGATGATGGAGGTAAACGCAGACAGTCTGAGGTATATCCTTGATGCTTGTCTTCATTGGAAGGCTAAGCTAATTTACGCCTCATCTGCTGGAGTATATGGCAACAGCAAGCCACCTATGAAAGAAGAAGAGGGACTTGAGCCAGAAAACATATATGGCTTTTCTAAGCTAACTATGGACAGGATAGCTATTAACTTCTTGGAGGAGCATCCAGAAATTCAAGTGGTGGGTCTTAGATACTTTAACGTTTACGGACCTGGGGAACACTACAAGGGCAAAACCGCAAGCATGATATACCAGCTATACAGACAGATGAAAGAAGGAAAGCGTCCAAGGCTTTTCAAGTGGGGAGAGCAGAAAAGGGATTTTGTCTATATAGAAGATGTTATAAGGGCAAACCTCTTGGCTTTTGAAGGAAATATTTCTGGTGTGTTTAATGTGGCTACTGGAATACCAAGAAGTTTTAATGAGATAGTGGACATACTCAACAGATACCTTGGGACTAACTATGAAGTTGAATACTTTGACTGCCCTTATGACTTTTATCAAAACTTCACTCAGGCAGACCTTTCAAAGGCAAGGGAGTTTTTGGGCTACGAGCCTTTGTATAGCTTAGAAGAGGGTATAAGGGATTACCTTGAAAGGCTTGGAGAGACTATGTCTCCAAAAAAGGATGATTAATTTGGTATGTATCCTTTTGCTTATCCAACTAATAGCACTACAGCGTAGCAGAATAATAGCTTTGTGTTTATATATGCTTAAAAGTCAGTTAGCTTGTTGTTCTCCTCACCCTTATCTTACCACTCATGAGGTTGTGAAGTAGGCTCTTAAATAGGTTCTGAAGTGCTTTCTTATACTCTTCTTCTTTTTGCAGTTTCTCGTCTATGGCTCTTAGGACTTCCGCTATGGCTTTCTGCTCCTCAAGTGGTGGGAGGGGGATGGAGAAAGTCTGAAGTTCTGATTTTGATATTGCTTTAAATGTAGAACCTGTCCCCAGCTTTTCAATTTTTTCCTTCGCAAAGTTAAAATAGTAGAAAAGGAATTCGTTTTCACCTTCCCTAAGCTCTATACAAGCTAAACCTCTTCCGATGCAATATTCCCTGTCTGCTATATTTACATCTCCTACTGGTGCTCTAACAGAAAACAAAATAGAGCCAATCCTTGAAGTTTTAATTGGATGAGTTGTATACTTAGTTACATTGGGATAAATATTTCCAAATTCAGCTTTTCCTTGTAAGAATGGTACCCCCTTGCCATTGCTATTATATGTTTCTCCGGGTGGTGATTGACCCATTATTATCTCCGCCACCTCCCCCAATCTCACCACCTCCCAATCAACAGGCAAAGGACCCAGTTCTGTATCTTTGAAATCCCTCTCCTCGTAAAACTCAAAACCCATAGCAGAAAATTATAAAACTTTGGCTTTATATACCAAGCTCTTCCTTCAAAACTCTTGGAAGTATACACTGAACAGGTTAAATTCAAGAATAAGAAGTGGAAGATGGAAGTGTTCTTGAAAATATCTCTGAGGGACTATGGAATAAAGGAGTTTGAGGATACAGGCATGATAATAATAGTAAAAAAAGGGCTATCTGGAAAGCCAGACTACTCTATAGATGGGGAAGGTTTTGTGGTAGAGTTCAAAAATGGAGAGATATACATTATAGACATATACGACCCTGAGGTGGCGAGAAACTTCCGCGAAAAGCTATCTCTTAGCTATGTATAGTGTCCTCGGGCTTGACCTCGCAGGTAGTGAAAAGAGGAAAACGGGCTACGCCTACTGGGAAGGAAGTAGCCTAAGGGTGGGTGTGGTATATACAGACAGAGAGGTGCTTGAGCTTTCAGAGGGTTTTTCTCTGATAATGATAGATGCTCCGCTTTCCATACCTGCTGGAAGAAGTAGTCTTGAAGATAGAGGACCTCACTTAAGAGAGTGCGACCTTTTGTTGAAAAAACACGGGCATAGGTTTTTCCCCGTAACCTTGGGTCCTATGAGGATGCTAACCAAAAGGGCTATGAACTTGGCAAAAGCTATGAAGGAGAGAGGAGCAGAGGTTTTTGAAACCTTTCCCGGTGCTACCTATGACCTGCTGGGGCTTGACAGAAAGGATAGGAGTTTAATACTTAACTTCTATATGAAATTGCCTCTGGCACTTGAAGAAAGAGAATACTCGCAGGATGAGTTGGATGCGGTTGCCTGTTGGCTTGCGGGCATTTGTCATCTTATGGGCAAAAGCCTTGTATTCTCTGGCGTAGATGGACAGATAGTGATAGCAAACAAGGAATGTGTTGATGGTCTTGACAAAAGATGAATTGCGAATTATTATCATTTACAAGGAGGTAAGGAATGGACAGAGTATATATCTTTGACACCACCCTCAGAGACGGAGAGCAGGCACCAGGCTTTTCCATGACCACGGAGGAGAAACTACAGATGGCACACCAGCTTGCAAGGCTTGGTGTGGACGTGATAGAAGCAGGCTTTGCGGCAGCATCAAAGGGGGACTTTGAGGCGGTAAACCTCATAGCCCAAGAGGTAAAGGGACCAATAATATGTTCCCTTGCAAGGGCTTTAGAGAGGGACATAGAGCTTGCAGGACAAGCACTTGAGCCTGCGGATAGAAAAAGAATTCATACCTTCATAGCCACCTCGGAGATACATATGAAGTATAAGCTACGCATGTCTCCGGAGGATGTCTTAGAAAGGGCAAAAAGGGCAGTAGAATACGCAAGGAGGTTTACCGACGATGTGGAGTTCTCTTGCGAAGATGCTACCAGAAGTCAAAGGGATTTTCTGTATAAGGTAATAGAAACTGCCATAAGGGCTGGTGCTACCGTTATAAACATACCAGATACGGTGGGATATACGGTTCCGGAGGAGTTTGCTGACCTCATAGAGGGTATAAGAAACAACGTTCCTAACATTGACAAGGCAATAATAAGTGTCCACTGTCATGACGACCTTGGAATGGCAGTTGCCAACTCCCTCATGGCAGTAAAGCACGGAGCAAGACAGGTAGAGTGCACCATAAACGGCATAGGAGAAAGGGCAGGAAACGCAGCCTTGGAAGAGATAGTTATGGCTCTAAGGGTTCGCAAGGACTTCTTTGGAGGTCTATACACAAACATAAATACCAAAGAGCTGTATAGGACAAGCAGGCTCTTGTGTAGGATTACAGGCAGTTTTGTTCAGCCAAATAAGGCGGTGGTGGGCGACAACGCCTTTGCTCACGAGTCTGGTATTCATCAACATGGTGTGCTATCTAATCCTCTCACCTATGAGATTATGTCGCCGGAAGATGTAGGCTTTCCATCAACGCGCATAATCCTCGGTAAACATTCAGGAAGGCACGCCCTAAAGAGCAAGCTAAGGGAAATGGGTTTTGAGTTCTCAGAGGAAGACTTGGACAGGGTTTTTGAGAAATTCAAAGCCCTTGCGGACAAGAAGAAGGAGGTCTACGAAGAGGACATAGAGGCACTGGTCTACGAGGAGTTTGTAAAGCACGAAGAGGAAGAGCCCATAAGGGTTATCCACTATCAAGTTCAGACAGGAGACAAACTTTTACCTACAGCCACCGTGGTGCTGACCTTTAAGGGAGAGGAAAGAACCGCTACCTCTACTGGTAATGGACCTGTAGACGCCATAATAAGAGCAATACAGAAAGCTCTCGGTGTAGAACCTAAGCTCTTGGACTTTTCTATCAAAGCACTAACTCCTAACACGGACGCTCAGGCGGAGTCAAGGCTTGTGATAGAGCTTGAGGGAGTTAAGGCAAGCGGAAGAGGTGTGGACGTGGATATAATAAGGGCAAGTGTAAGCGGATTTGTGGATGCACTCAACAGGGCTATAATGAGGAAAAGCTACATAGTTTCAAGGGAAAGCCTAAGAAAGGAAGGCACAGTTTGAAATTTTAGAACTTTTTTATCCTTAATGCCCTACCAGTCCTAATGGTTAATGGAAAGGCTCTGCGTATAGGTAAACACATCCCCACTACCGGAGCCCTTAGGGAAATACTAACTAACGTAAACCCTTAGCCCTTCCCCCTCTTCTACTTTTCCTATGACCCACACCCTTAAGCCCAAGTTCTCCGCTTCTTTCTTAAATGTTTCTTCCTTATCCTCTGGAAATGTAAAAAGCAAACCCCCTGAGGTTACAGGGTCTGTAAGCAGTAAAATTTGCCACCACTCAAGTCCTTCGTTTATGGTCCTGTCCCTTACAAAGTTGTAGTTATCAAGAGCACCTTTTGGATATATCTTTTGCCTTATTAGGAAAACAGACTCTTCGTATATGGGAACCTTAGAAAAGTCTATGGCGAACCTTACCTTGGACTTTGTCGCTATGTTCATGGAATGACCCAAGAGACCAAAACCCGTCACATCAGTGCAGGCACTTGCCTCTACAGCCTTTGCAAGCTCAGAAGCCTTTTCGTTTAACATAAGCATATATCCTATGGCATCGCCTATATCCCTCTCGCTAATCTTTCCTTCCTTTATCCCCTTCGTAAGCACACCCACACCCACAGGTTTTGTGAGAGCTATAAGGTCTCCGGGCTTAGCTCCTTCTTGGGTAAAGTATCTTCCATTCTCGCATACACCCATGACCGCAAGACCAAACTTTGGCTCTTTGTCGTCAACGGTATGCCCACCCAGAAGAACAGTTCTTGCCTCTCTCAGCTTATCCGCACACCCCCTCATAACTTCCTTAAGAACATCTATCTCAAGGTCGCAGTTGTTAAAGCCTACTATGGCTAAGGCATTTAAAGGCTTGCACCCCATAGCATAAACATCGCTCAAGGAATTAGCGGATGATATGGCACCCCAGAGGTATGGGTCGTTAAGTATGGGAGTTATGAAATCCACCGTATGGACAAAAATCTGCCCACCGTAAGTGTAGACCCCTGCATCATCACCCACGCCCAAAAGGGTCCGTTCATCTACATATAGGTCTATACCCTTTATCAACTTCTCAAGGTCCGCCGGACCCAGCTTGCTCGCTCAACCAGAAGCCCTCACAAGCCTTAAAAGCTCCATAGACTTATATCATAAAACCGCTCTTCAGAAGAATACTTTGAACTTTTCAAAGAACCCACAACTCATTCTTTGAAGATTTCAAAAGCTATCATGGTTTAAAATTTCTACTATGAAGGAGATACTAAAAAAGCTATCTGAGTTTCAAAACCTTACAAGGGAAGAGGTAAGGCAAGCTCTTGAGGACATAGTAGAGGGCAGAACTACCGATGCCCAGATAGGTGCTTTTATTATTGGCATGAAGATGAAGGGTGAAACCCCAGAGGAGATAGAAGGTGCTGCGAGCTTTTTCAGAGAAAAGGCAACAAGGGTTGAAATAACAGACAAGGAAAACCTTGTGGATACCTGCGGAACGGGTGGCGATATGACAGAGACCTTCAATGTCTCCACTGCGGTCGCTTTTGTTTTAGCAGGTGCAGGTGTTAAGGTTGCCAAGCATGGCAATAGGTCTGTGTCTTCAAAGAGCGGTAGTGCAGACCTCTTAGAGTATCTCGGTGCAAAAATAGACCTCAATGCGGAGCAAGTAAAGAAACTCATAGAAGAGATAGGAATAGGCTTTATGTTTGCTCCTATGTTTCACCCAGCCATGAAAAGGGTCATAGGTCCAAGAAGGGAAGTAGGCTTAAGGTCCATATTTAACCTTGTGGGACCTCTTTCAAATCCAGCGGATGCAAGAAGACAGCTCCTCGGAGTTTTCTCTGACCAACTTGTGGACAAGGTAGCCTTTGCCCTAAAGGGTATGGGAATAAGAAGAGCCTTTGTGGTGCATGGGAAGGATGGCATGGACGAGGTATCCATAAGTGCACCTACGCGTATTGCGGAGTTAAGGGATGGTGAGGTCTTTTTGTATGACTTTCACCCAGAAGAGGTGGGTTTTAAGACTTATCCCATTGAATGCATACGTGTATCTTCTGTAGATGAAAGCTCAAAAATGGTGCTTTCTGTGTTAAAGGGAGAGGTTTCACCTGCATACTACATGGTTTTATTAAATTCCATGTTTGGAATACTCGTTTCTGGAGCTACAGAGGACAGAAATACCGCCCTTGATATGGCCAAGGAATCCATACACTCTGGAAGAGCTTACAAAAAACTGCAGGAGTTCATAGACCTATCGAGAAAAGTCTAATGATAGAAGTAGGTAAGGTAAGCTACCTTAACACACTGCCCCTTTTCTACAGTTGGGACACTCAAGAGGTAAGCCTTATAGAAGGGCATCCATCAGAGCTTGTGAAAAAGCTCAGAGCAGGTCAGATACAAGCAGGCATTGTCTCTTCTGTAGAATTTCTGCTTCATCCAGAAGACTACAGAGTTGTGCCCGGCATATCCATATCTTCAAAGGAAAGAGCTTGCTCTGTTCTTATTTTCTCCCAAAGACCTCTTGAACTCATAAGGAGCATACACCTTACGCCAGCCTCCATGACCTCTAAGATGCTCGCCATGTATGTACTTAAAAGGGTCTACGGAAATAGTCCTGAGGTTGTGGAAAGGTCCCAGGCGGAGGCCCTTCTACTTATAGGAGATGAGGCATTCAGTGAGAAGGCTTCTGGTAGGTGGGATTATATTTATGACCTTGGCGAGGAGTGGTTTCGCCTCCACGGACTTCCCTTCGTCTTTGCCCTCTTTCTTGTGAGAAGGGACGCCCCTGAGTGGTTAGACCAACTCATACTGGAGCAGTGCAGGAAGTCAAGGGAGGAGTTTTACCACGACCTTGAAGAGGGTAAGCTCAGGCTACAAAAGCCTCTCAAGGATTACTTTAACCTATGTCTTGACTATACCCTTGACGAGGAGGGGTGGCGGTCCTTAAGTCTTTTTAAGGAAATTTTAATGGAAGATGCCATATTATGTAAAAATAAGGAGGTGATAGTATGAGAAGAAAGGCTCTGGTCTTGCTAACTGTTTTCTCCGTGGGTTTTCTATTCTCCTGCGGTCAGGTAACCACACAAAGAACTTATGAGGGAGCTACCGTAGGAGCGGTGGGTGGTGCTATAGCTGGAGCTCTTATAGACAGAAACAACAGATGGCGTGGTGCGGTTATAGGTGGTGCTCTCGGTGCGGTTATAGGTGGAACTATAACAGAAATAGCGGCAAGAGCTTCAAGGGAGGCGGCGGCTCAGAACAAGCCCGTGGAATACAAGTCTGAAGATGGAAGGGAAAGGGTGGTGGCAGAGCCCGTAGCTTCAAGGGGCAACTGTAGGATAGTAAAGACTACCTATTATCAGGACGGTAAGGTGGTAAAGGTTGAGGAAAGGGAGGTATGCCCCTAAGGGGCTACCTCTTATAAACCCTTACATTTAGTGTTTATGACACCGTAGTTTCCCCCTCTCTTTCTATAAACTATTCTAAGCGTGCCTGTTTCTATGTCAATGAAGGGAAGGAAATAGACACCAGAATCCTGAAGTTCAAAGACCGCATCTTCCATGCTCATTGGCTTCTCTATTACGAGCTCTTCCTCTACTATGAGAGGTTTTTCCCTCTCTTCATGAGGTCTTATCTCTTCTCTTATAAGCTCTTCCTTTATCTTATGACCTTTGCGTCTTAGTTCGTGCCTTCTCTGTTTTAGTTTTATAAGCTGTCGCTCTATCTCATCCATCACCCTGTCAAGGGCTGAAAAGGGGTCAATATCTTCGTCCCAGGCGTGCAAAGCACCACCACCCCAGGTCTTTAGGTATATGTCCATGTCAACCCTGTAGAGGGTTGGTCTGCTCTCACCCGCAAAGTCCTTTTGCTTCGCTCTTGAGGTAGAAAGTGTTACCACCACCTCTACCTGGTCTTCCTCAGCTTCCTTTAAAAATCTGCTGAACCTCTCGACCTTACCTTCTACAAAGGCCTTCATTGAGTCTGTCCATTCAATGCCTTTACCTATAAACTCCACGTTCATTCTCTGACCTCCTCTAACCTTCTATGGAGTAGAATATGATACCATGAATTTAGGAGTTCTTGTATCAGGGCGTGGTTCAAACCTTCAGGCAATAATAGATGCTATTGAGGCTGGAAAGCTCAAGGACAGGATAGCCTTAGTTATATCTGACAGAGAAGGCGTTCAGGCAATAGACAGGTGTGTAAAACACGGTATTCCACACAGGGTCATTAAGAGGAGAAGTTTTGACAGCAAGGAGGAGTTTGAAAAAAAACTCGTGGAGGCTATGAAGGGGTCTGGAGTTGATTTGGTTGTTCTTGCAGGTTTTATGCGTGTGCTTTCTCCTATATTTCTTAAGGAATTTCCCATGAAGGTTATAAACATACATCCATCCCTTATACCAGCCTTTCAGGGAATGCATGCTCAAAGGCAAGCCTTACAATACGGAGCAAGAATAAGTGGTTGCACCGTCCATTTTGTCACGGAAGAGCTGGACAATGGTCCAGTTATAGCTCAAGCATGCGTGCCAGTCCTTCCAGAAGACACAGAAGAGAGCCTGTCTGAGCGGATACTCCGCCATGAGCATAGGATACTGCCACAGGTAATAAGATGGATATCAGAGGGAAGGGTTAGGGTTGAGGGCAGAAAGGTGGTGGTGGAAGGGGCAAGGTATGGAACGCTACCCTTTAACCCTGAGCTTGAAGACTTTTGATATAATCTTAAGAAAACTGACAAGGAGGTGGAAACATGTTAAGTCTTTTTAGGAGACGCCTGCTTGTGCTTGGAGTGGCTGGTTGTTTTTTTGCCTTCAATTCGTCTCCAGCCCTTGCTGGACTTGTGGGTTCAAAGCCTACTTCTGAAACCCTGACTATGAAGAGAGAGGAAGATATAGCCAAAATCCAAAGAGCCCTTGAAAGCAAACAGCTTCAGGAAAAACTAAAAGCTTATGGTCTCACAAAGGAGGAGGTGGAGAAAAAGCTCTCTGAGCTAAATGACGAGCAGATACATATGTTGGCAAAGGCTTCTGACAGGGTTCTTGCCGGTGGTGATGGTGTTGGGCTCGCCATAGGTATACTTATAATTGCCATCCTTCTTGTAATACTTCTTAAACTTCTAAACAAGGAGATAATCATTAGATGAGAGATGCTCCTGCTTTTGCTTCTTTTCCCCCTTGTTCTTTACTCCAAAAGCCTTGATGTTCCCTTTGTTAAACAGCGGGACCAGTTTTGCGGTCCCGCATCCCTCAGCTCTGTGCTTGCCTATTATGGGCTAAAGGTGTCTCAGGAAGAGATAGCGGAGAAGGTATACAACCCCAAGCTAAAGGGTGCCCTCATTACAGACCTTGAAAACTATGCCAGAGCAAGGGGTTTTAGGACTCTTCTAAAAACCTCAAACCTGCAGGAGCTGAAAAACTACATAGAGGAAGGTCATCCCCCCATAGTGCTTGTGGACTTGGGAACGCTGTGGACAAGCGTCCCCCACTACATGGTAGTTGTTGGATACCGCGAAGATACCTTTTATGTTCACACGGGATATGAAGCCAATAAGCCTATTAAAGCCAAAGAGCTTGACAGAATATGGTCAAAAATGGGAAGGGTTATTCTGATGGTCTATCCATACTGAACCTTTTGGAGAACCTTTTTGTAACCCTCAAGTAGGTCACCTAAGTCAAACCTGAACCTATCTTTATCCAGCTTTTCTCCAGTTTTTGCATCCCATAGCCTGCATGTATCCGGAGATATCTCGTCTATCACCGCAAGGGCACCATCGGGAAGCCTTCCAAACTCTAACTTGAAATCCACGAGCAAAAGACCATGAGACTTAAAAAACTTTTTCAGTATGGTGTTTACCTTAAGGGCTATTTTCACTATATCCTTCAAAGTCTTTTTATCCGCTATACGGAGAAGGATTGCGTGTTCAACACATATAAGTGGGTCGTGTAACTGGTCGTTTTTGTAGAAAAACTCCAATAAGGGCTTTTCCAATTTTTCTCCTTCTTTGAAGCCGAGCCTTTTACATATGCTTCCTGCAGTTATATTCCTTACTACGACCTCTAAGTCAAACCTTTCTGCCTTCCAGACAAGCATTTCTCTTTCGGAAACACGCTCTATAAAATGGGTTTTTACACCCTTTTCTTCCAGCAATTTAAACATTAGGCTTGATATGGTGTTGTTAAGAACACCCTTGCCCTCCACTTCAGCTTTCTTGGTAGCGTCAAAGGCTGTCGCGGTGTCTTTGAAGTATATCAGGCATTTTTCCTTGTCAACCTCGTAAACTTTCTTAGCCTTGCCTTCGTAAAGAAGTTTCATATAATGTATTTTATAGCAAGGAGGGTAAAATGACACCTACACAAAGAGTTGAAGCACTAACGCAGAGTATAAAGTTGACAGATATACTTTACAAAGCTGTTCAGGCAAACGCCTCTGACGTGCATATAACAGCCGGTGCAAGACCGTCGCTAAGGATTGATGGAAAAATAACACAGCTTGTTGAGTATCCTATATTAATTCCAGATGTGACCCAAACGCTTGCCTATTCTGTCATGTCGGAAAGACACAGGAAAACACTTGAAGAAAAGGGACAAGTAGACTTTTCCTTTGGTGTCAAAGACCTTGGTAGGTTCAGAGCAAACGTTTTTTACCAAAGAGGAAGTATCGCAGCGGTTTTTAGAAGGCTTCCCAGTAAGATACTAAGCGTCAAAGATTTAGGGTTAAGTGATAGGGTTCTGGAGGTTTGTCACAAAAGTATGGGTCTTGTTCTTGTAACTGGTCCCACGGGATCTGGAAAAACTACAACTCTTGCAGCACTGATAAATTACATAAATGAAAACTTTCCCCATCACATTATAACTATTGAAGATCCTATAGAATACGTGTTTTCGCATAGAAAGAGTATAGTAAACCAGAGAGAAATAGGTGAGGATGTCCACAGTTTTGCAGATGCTCTCAGGGCTGCTTTGCGTGAAGACCCAGATGTCATCCTTGTGGGTGAAATGAGAGACCTTGAGACAATAGAAATAGCACTAAGAGCAGCAGAAACAGGGCACCTTGTTTTTGGAACACTTCATACAAACACCGCCATATCTACCATTACAAGGATAATAGATGTATTCCCTCCAGAGCAGCAGGAGCAGGTAAGAATACAGCTTTCTTTTGTGCTTCAGGGTGTTATATCTCAGAGACTAATACCTAAGATTGGCGGCGGAAGAGTCCTTGCTTATGAGCTTATGATACCAAATACTGCAATAAGAAACCTAATAAGGGAGAATAAACTTCAACAGATATACGCCATAATGCAGAGCGGGCAGGCTCAAACGGGCATGCAAACCATGAATCAGTCCCTTTACGGACTTTACAAGGCTGGTCTTATATCCCTCGAAGATGCTTATAAATACTCGCCAGATATAAAAGAGTTGGAAAGAATGATAGAAAGAGGAGGGTAAAGATGCCAAGGTTTAAGTATAGAGCCTTTGACGAAACAGGAAACTTTGTAGAAAGTGAAGCAAATTATCCAACTCAAGAAACTTTGATAGCGGACTTACAACAGAGGGGTTTGAGTATCATAGAAGTAATAAAGGTTGATAAGGAAGAAAAAGAAGAGGGTAAAAGAGGGTTAGTTCTCAAACTTCCAATAGGTGGTAAAGTAAGCGATAGAGACCTTTCCATATTTTGCAGACAGCTTGGAACAATGATAAACGCAGGGCTTAACATAATAGACGCTCTTAACATATTGGGAGAACAGCTTCCCAACAAAAAGCTTGCGGAAGCCAGCAAGAAGGTTGCAATAATGGTAAGCGAAGGTAAACCCATATCAAACTCTATGGCTGAATTCCCTGCGGTTTTTCCGGAGTTTGTAATTAATTTGGTTAGGGTGGGTGAGGAAACGGGTAATCTTGATATTGCTCTTATGAGGGCTGCAGATTATTACGAGAAGATGGCAATGATAAAGAGCAAGATAAAGAGCGCAGCCTTTTATCCTACCTTTGTGGTTATAATAGCCACTGCCATAGTTACGGGTATACTCTATTTTCTGGTTCCAACCTTTGCAGAGATTTATGCTTCTCTTGGTGGTGAACTTCCCGCTCCTACCCAAATGCTTATCGCTGCCTCTAACGCCCTTAGGTCAAACCTTATCTTTATACTTGGTTTCATAGTGGCTTTTTCTTTAATATTTAGATTTTTACTCAACAATAGCTACCAGTTTAGAAAATCTGTGCATTCCTTCATGCTAAGAGCTCCAAAGATGGGTGAACTTGTGATGAAAAGCACTATGGCAAAGTTTGCCAGAACTATGGCAACCCTCTTTTCAAGTGGTGTGGCTCTTGAGAGGGCTTTTGAAATAGCAGGTCAGGTAACGGGAAACGTGGTGATAAGAGAGGCTCTTGAGTCTGCAAAGAAGGGGGTTATAGAGGGTGAGCCCATGCACAAGGCTCTTGAAAAAACTGGAATGTTTCCAAAACTTATAATAGCCATGGTGAGGGTAGGTGAAGATACGGGTAGGCTTGATGATATGTTAGACACTATAGCGAGATTTTATGAAGACGAGTTTGATAAGGCTGTGGAGGGGATGATAAAGCTAATAGAGCCCATGCTCATAGTCTTCATAGGTGGTATAGTGGGAGCTATACTCATAGCCCTGTACATGCCCATATTCAAGATGGGTGAGTTGATAAAGTAAGCCTTAGAGTTTATAATTATCAGCTTATGGCTTTAAGCGTAGGAATTGTAGGACTGCCTAATGTAGGAAAATCCACCTTGTTTAATGCTTTAATACAGTCCGCAAAGGCCACAGCCGCCAACTACCCCTTTTGCACCATAGAGCCCAACGTGGGCACAGTTGAGGTGCCAGACGAGAGACTATACAGAATAGCCCAGCTTGAAAGGTCAAAGAAGGTTACGCCTACTTTTATAGAGTTTGTGGATATTGCTGGACTTGTGAGAAACGCCAGCAAGGGAGAGGGTCTTGGAAACCAGTTTCTTGCCCATATAAGGGAAGTGGACGCAATTGCTATGGTGCTTAGGTGCTTTCAAAACCCCGATGTGGTTCACGTGGAGGGCACTGTGAACCCCATAAGGGACGCCCAAATAATAGACCTTGAGCTTATAGCAAAGGACATAGAAACTGTGGAAAAAAGGAAGGAAAGGGTGGAGAAGATGGCAAGGCTGGGAGACAAAAAGGCAAAAGAAGAGTTGGAAATGCTGGAAACAATAAGGGCAATTTTAGAGAACATGGAGCCCCTCAGGAAACATGCAAGGGAGCTAAGCTCCGAGACCTTAGAATATGCGAGAAAAAACCTCTTTCTCCTCACCACAAAACCTCTCATGTATGTGGCAAATGTGAGCGAGGCTGACCTGCCAGAGGGCAACGAGCTTAGCAAAAGTGTTTTTGAATACGCCCAGGCGGAGGGTTCCCCTGCGGTGCTTGTATGTGCCAAACTTGAGGAAGAGCTTATAGGTCTTGAAAAGCAAGAGAAGGAAGAGCTACTAAAATCCTACGGGCTTGAAGAACCAGGGCTAAACAAACTCATAAGGTCTGCTTACTCGCTCCTTGAGCTTATAACTTTCTTTACCGCAGGAGAAAAGGAAACAAGGGCATGGACGGTAAAAAGAGGCACAAAGGCACCACAAGCTGCGGGCAAAATACACTCAGACTTTGAAAGGGGTTTTATCGCTGCGGAGGTGATAAACTACGAGGACTATGTAAAGGTTGGCTCTATGACTAAGGCTAAAGAGCTTGGTCTTGTAAGGCTTGAAGGGAAAGAGTATGAAGTCAAAGATGGTGATATTATCTATTTTAGGTTTAACGTGTAGTAAGCTCATACAAAGCTTTTAAAAACTCTTCAGTGATTTTTTCCCGAGAGAACTTTTCTCTGTATATCCTAAAGGATTGAAAAGAAAAGCTCTGCCATTTTTCCAAAGTAGCTTTAATTTTACAAACGAGGTCTTGAGTATCACCTGCTTTAAAAACATATCCATTTACGCCTTCTTGAACTGCTTCCTTTATACCTCCTACATGGGAGACTACCAAGGCACAACCGCAGGCAAGTGCTTCTACCGCAACTCTTGGGAAGGCTTCTGTGTATTTTGAGGGTATTACACATACATGGGCTAGCTTATAATACTTTTCAACTTCAGCGGTGTATCCTACTAAAAAGAGTTTTTCTGATAGATAGTTTAGCTGAATGAACCTCTCAAGCTCTGTCCTTGCAGAACCATCACCAACCACATAGGCATGTATATCCTCTCTTTCCTTTGTCAATTCAAGAAAGGCTTTAACAAAGTCAAAAACTCCCTTACCCTCATCTAACTTCCCCACAAAAAGAAGGTTTATGGGCTTTTCAGCTTTTTTTACGTATGTAAACCTTTCCTCATCCACTAAATTGTAGATAACTTTTATCCTTTCCCTTCTCACGCCCTCTGATATGAGATTACTTTTAACGCGTTCACTTACCGCAAAAAACATGTCCACATAAGGAAAAACAAACTTCCTTACCATCCACTGTTTCATTCTTTCCATATGTCTAAAGAAGGCAACCTTTGCTCCTGCATATTTACCAGCATACAATGCGTTTGGGTATTCCTTTCCATTGTTTGCTATTATTACGTCAACCTTTTCTTTTTTCAGGACCCTTGCTAATCTTATGGTGTTAATTACCGCGAGGCTATTGGGAAAGGAAATGTAATATTTTCTGACTTCCCTTAGATGTTTGTCCACAAAGGAATCTTTTGCACATACAAGGAATAAATCTACATCCCTTCTTAGCAGTTCCTTAACCATCTCAACAGTATGTATCTCTGTGCCTCCAAAGTTTGGGTTTGGGTTGCCGTTAAGCCAGGCTATTTTCATAGTATCTTTAGCAAAAACTTTGGTAGAAAATCGTTGCCAAAGACAGTTATGCGTCTTAGCTCAAAAAGGTTTTCACTGTCTTCAAACCTACCATGCTTTGTGGTAAAGGCTAACTTATAGCCAGCCTTTTGAACTAAGTCTCTTATCCTTTCATCGTAATCCCCATAAGGATAGCAAAAAGCGGTTATCTCTGAGCCAAGCTTGTCTTCTAAGATAGCCTTTGAGGTGTATATCTCTTCCCATGCTTGTTTTGGGTCTATCTTGGACAGATAGGGATGGGTCAAGCTATGAGAGCCTATTTCAAAGCCAAGATGATGAAGTTCCTTTATCTTACCCCAGTCCATTATAGGTTTTTTTATCCTTAGCTTTTCGTAGTCCCAGCGGTTATATTCGCCCACAAGCCCAACAGGGACAAAGATAAGACATCTGAGGTAATGTTCTATGAAAATAGGCAAGGCTAAATACCAAAAGTCCATATAGGCATCATCAAAGGTAAGCAAAACGCCTCTTGAAGTGCTTCTATTGGGTATTAGGTCTTGAGTCCTTAAAAAGCTAAAGCCTAAGAGCTTAAGCAAACGCACCTGTCTGCTCAATTGTTCTTTGCTTACAAAAAGAGTCTTTAGCCTTGCCTCTTTTGGAGGCTTGCCCACATTATGATAGGTTAGTATTTTCACACCCACAGGCTTATATTTTAAACCCATGTATAGAGACCTTGACGCACAGACCAGAGAAGACCTAAGGCTCTATTTTCAAGACAGGGACTATATGGTAGTCTCTGTGCCAAAGGATGAGCTTATAAGGGTTTATACCCTGCAGGCAAACCATGCAGTGGCGGTTGCCAAGAGAATACATAACTTGGAAGGTCAAAGGGCGGAGCTTATGGGCTATGCCATAATGTCCGCTTTGCTTTTGACATCCCTTGTAAAACATGCAACAGAGCAAAAGGTGCTTTTTAAGGTGCAAACAGATTCTGGAGTTGTAGTCTCAGAGGCGGACGGAAAGGGAAGGGTGAGAGGTTTTATAGAAGGCGACCCACAAGAAGGTTGGGTCTCTGGAGTTTTAACCGTAGTAAAAGAGCTAAGGCTTGGCGTGCCTTACACGAGCATAGTCCCAGTGGTGGGTAGAAACCTAAAGGAGGCACTTTCCTTTTACTTTGAGCAATCAGAACAAACAAAAACCTATTTGGATATGCACTTGGAATTTACCTCAGCAGGAGCTCAGGCAAAGGCTTATCTTGTGCAAGTGCTTTCTGGAGTTTCTCAAAGAAGCATTGACCTTATAGAGGAAAACCTAAGAAACCTCTCCTTTTTAGGCAAAAGACCAGAGGAAATTGCAATTGAAATACTCAAGGATATGGAACCAAGGCTCATAGGTCTCAAGGAGGTGGAATACTACTGCCCCTGCAGTGAGGAGATAGCCCGCTCAAGCCTAATGCTTTTGCAAGAGGAGGAGCTCCAAGATATACTAAACGAGGGTCCTGCGGAGGTGGTCTGTAAGTTCTGCAAGAGGGTCTACCGCTTTAGCAGGGAACAGCTTATGCTATAATTTCTCTAAGACCGCACCTTTCCCGAATGGGTTGCCCCGAGGGGGTCTGGGAAAGGGTGGCAAAACCCAAGGAGGTTAATATGGCTGTAGTTTCTATGAGAGACCTTTTGGAAGCTGGTGTCCACTTCGGACACTCAAAGGGCAGATGGAACCCCAAGATGGCACCCTATCTCTACGGTGTGCGTAACGGTATACACATCGTAGACCTCAACAAAACGGTGGTTTTCCTTGAGCAGGCGTATCACTTTATAGCGGACAGTGTGGCACAGGGTGCGGAGGTGCTCTTTGTGGGCACAAAAAAGCAGGCAAAGGATGTGATAAAGGAAGAAGCGGAAAGGGCTGGCGTACCATACGTGAACGAAAGATGGGTAGGTGGGCTTCTTACCAACTTTAGGACTGTCCGTAAAAGCATCCTTAAGCTCCATACCCTTGAGAGGATGGAAGCGGAAGGTGTCTTCGATGTGCTCCCCAAAAAGGAGGTAAGAGAACTAAAGAGAAAGATGGAAAGGCTCAGAAAGCTGTATGGTGGCATAGTAAACATGGAAAGGTTGCCCAGCATCATCTGGGTTGTGGACACAGTGAGAGAAGCCATAGCGGTCCAAGAGGCAAAGAAGCTGGGCATAACGGTGGTGGCGATAGCGGACTCCAACTGCGACCCAGACTTGATAGACTACCCTGTTCCAGGAAACGATGATGCCATAAAGTCTATAAAGCTCCTTACCTCAAAGATTGCGGATGCAGTGCTTGAGGGCAAGCAGAGAAGGGAAAGCCTTGGAGAGGCTGCAATTGAAGTGCCAAGGAGAAGGGTCATTGCGGTTGAGGAAGAAGAAAAAGTGCTCTTTGAGAAGGCTATGGAAATGTCCGAGAAATACGAATACATTGACAAAGGCGCAGAGGAGGAGTAAGCATGATAAGTGCGGAGATGGTAAAGACCTTAAGAGAGATGACCGGTGCAGGCATGTTAGAGTGCAAGAAGGCTCTGGAAGAAGCAGGCGGTGATATGGAAAAGGCAAAGGAAATACTCAGAATAAGAGGGCTCGCCAAGGCGGACAAAAAGGCAGGAAGGGAAACAAAGGAAGGCATAATCTACGCCTATGTTTCAGAAGATAGAAAAAGGGGAGTGCTTATAGAACTAAACTGCGAGACAGACTTTGTGGCAAAAAACGAACACTTTGTGGAGCTTGCCCTTAACATCGCAAAGCACATAGCAAGCATTCCAGAGAACAAGGATAGGGCAGGCACTGGTGAAGATATTGCAAGCCAAGCCTATGCACAGGACACAAACATAAGCGTAGGAGACCTCATAAAGTCCGCTATAGCCAAGATAGGAGAGAACATACAGCTGAGAAGGTTTGTAAGATACGATACCGAGGGATTTGTGCATGCCTATGTGCATGGCATAGGAAAGGTAGGCGTGCTTATAGACTACTTTGCTCCAAGCCTTAACGACCAAACCCTTAGGGTTGTGCAAGATGTGGCTCTTCAGATAGCCGCTATGAAACCTGAGTTTGTAAGCATAGAAAGCGTTGACCCTGAAGCCCTTGAAAGAGAGAGGAGGATACTAACAGAGCAGGCAAGACAAGAGGGCAAGCCAGAGAACATCATAGAAAAGGTGGTGGAAGGAAGGCTCAGAAAGTTTTATCAGGAAAAGGTGCTATTAGAACAGGCTTTCATAAAGGAAGAAAAGAAAACCGTGGGACAATACATAAAGGAAAGCCAGACAGGTGTGAAAATCAAACGTTTTGTAAGGTTTGAAGTAGGTGGTGTCTGATGGAGGAAGCACCTGTATACAAAAGGGTGCTTTTAAAGCTTTCTGGAGAGGCTTTTGCTGGTGAGCAGGATTTTGGTATAGACCCTAAGTTTCTTGAATATATAAGCCTTGAGATAAAAAGCCTTGTGGAAGTAGGAGTCCAAACCGCAGTAGTGATAGGAGGGGGCAATATCTTTAGGGGTATAGAAGGGCTTGAGATAGGTATAGACAGGGCAACGGGTGATTACATGGGTATGTTAGCAACGGTGATAAATGCTCTTGCCTTGCAATCTGCAATTGAGAGGATAGCACAAATTCCTACGAGGGTCTTGTCTGCTATAGAGATGAGGCAGGTGGCAGAACCCTACATAAGAAGAAGGGCTATAAGACATTTAGAAAAGGGTCGTGTGGTAATATTCGCTGCAGGGACAGGTAATCCCTTTTTCTCCACAGACACCGCAGGTGCTCTCAGAGCCATAGAGATAGGTGCGGACCTTCTTATAAAGGCTACAAAGGTAGATGGCATATACACCGATGACCCGCTGAAAAACCCAAAAGCTGAATTTATCCAAGAAATAGCCTATCTTGAGGCCATAAACATGGGTATTAGGGTTATGGACTACACTGCCATGACCCTCTGCAAGGAAAACAGGCTACCCATATTGGTTCTTAACATAAAGAAGCCAGGGAATCTACTGAGGGCTGTGATGGGTGAAAGGGTTGGGTCTTTGGTGAGGTAGGGGATGAGAAGAATACAAACATACACACAAGGAGGACAGCCATGATAGAGGATATTTTTAAAAGTGCGGAAGAGGATATGAAAAAGGCGGTAAACTACTTTAAGAACGAAACTGCAGGGCTAAGGACAGGTAGGGCAAGCACATCTCTTGTTGAAGAGCTAAAGGTAGAATATTATGGTTCAAAGGTGCCTCTTAAACAGCTTGGAAGTATAAGCGTAAGCGATGTAAACCAGCTAACCATCCAGCTTTGGGATGCCAATGCAGTCTCGGGTGTGGAAAAGGCAATAATGGAAAACTTAAACCTTACACCTCAAAGACAGGGCAATGTGCTAAGGATAACCCTACCACCTCTCACACAAGAAAGAAGAAAGGAGCTTGTAAGGATACTCCATAAAATGACAGAGGAGGCAAGGGTAGCGGTCAGAAATATAAGGAGAGACGCAAAGGAAATGCTTGAAGACCTTGAGGGAGTTTCTGAAGATGAGATAAAGAGAGCTTTAGAAAGGCTTCAAAAGCTCACGGACAAATACATAGAGGAGATAAACGCCATTGCAGAGGCTAAGGAGAAGGAGATAATGGGAGGATGAGGCTTTTTTCCAACACTATACTCCTTGACCCAGAGGAGCACAAAAACCTCAAGTGGCAATGCCTCAAAGGCAACTGTCCTCAAAGCTGTTGTCTTATTCCCGACAGGACCTTTGTGGTCCTTGAAGAGGTGCTTTCCCTCTCAAGACACTTTCCTGTGGTTATAAACATTGAGGTTGACGAAGGAGGAAAAGAGCAAAGGCTTCTTTGTGCATACTTTAGATTAAGGGAGGATAATAAGGGATGTATATATCTCAAAGATGGTGTAGGCTGTCTTTTAGAGGGGGAGAAACCCTACACCTGCAGACAGTATCCCTTTTTTATAAAGGGTGGCTATCTCGCTCTTGACCTTACCTGCCCTGGCTTTTCCGAGGTGGAAGGAGAGGCACTTTGGGAAGGTCAGCTTGTAAATTCCCGCTTTGAACGGGATTTTTATATCTACTCCCTTAGACTTGAGGAGGGGAAGGCTCAAACAGAGGATTTCCTTGACTTGCTTTTTGACCTCGGGTTGGTGGTTGGAGGCAGGGTAAGCTATGAGGGTGTTGAGGTGTCCTTTAACATGGTGGACGAAAAGAGGCTTTTTGAGCTTCCAGAAAATGCCTTAAAGGAGCTTTCAAAAAGGGGATACATAAGGATCATCTACGCTCACCTTAACTCATTGCAGAATTGGGAGCGCCTTATAAAAAGGTATATTAGCGGTTAGATAGTATAAAGATAAGGTCTCCAATCTCATCACGCTGGGAGAGTCTATTGGGCTGTGCCTTTTGCCTTTCAATCCCTGCGTAGGTTTTATTGGAATGTTCCAATCTTCTCGCAAAGAGAAACCTTTTGTTCCAATAGGGTTCATCTATCCTGTTTATTGTTATGCCGGTTTTTTCACTGGCATGCACGAACCTGCCATTTCCTATGTATATGCCTACGTGGGATGGGCCAGGTCTATAGGTAGTAAAGAAGAGAAGGTCTCCGGGCTTTAGGTCTTCAAGTCCTACCTGCACTCCCACACGGGACTGTTCTGCGGTGCTTCTTGGAAGCCTTACGCCGTTTACTTCAAAGACCCTCTGCACGAAGGCAGAGCAGTCCATTCTATAGAGTTCATTGGCACCGAATTTATAGGGTCTTTCCATATAGGTGAGTGCGGTAAGCACTATGTTTTCAGAAGTTGCAAACACAAAACTAAAACTCAGCATTAACCCCGCTATGCCTCCCCTCATGCCTTTTGAGTATATATTCTATTTTTTCCCTTGTCAAGTGTTTTAAAAACTCAAGCCAACCTTTCCAATATATGTCCTTGTAAGTTTTATCCCCTGTGAGCACACGGTAGAAATTTCTCAATGCGTAATCTTTTCCCATTTTGAAGGCAACCCTTTGAAATCTATAAGCAATTCTTGCTATCTTTCCTGCGTAAATAAGCTCTTCCGCCAATGGTTTCAGCATTAGTTCGTAGGCTTTTGTTGGTTCAGAAGGATTTTGTATTATGGCTTTCGCGAGGATTTTGCCTGCCCAAAGGGCGTAGTATATGCCTTCACCGAGTAGAGGGTCTGTCATATTGGCAGAATCTCCTGCGAGCAAAACTCTCTCCTTACCTATTTGAATGTCCTTTTTCCCTTCTGGAAAGGGTATATGCCAACCCTTTGGATGTTTAAAGTTTATGTTTTTACTGAGAGCGTAGTCCCTTAGGATTTCAAGCAGGTTTTCCCTTCCAGTGGTTGCAATGCCAAGGCTTATGCCATCACCATGAGGAAACACCCAAAGATAACCTCTACTTACCCATCCTACCTCAATTAAAACCTTATCCCTTAGACTACCCTCCGTAAACAGCTCAAGACTTCTGAAAAACTTTCTTTTCTTGTATCCAAGAAGTTCTGCGGTTTTAGAATGAAAGCCGTCCGCACCAATTAGATAGTCTGTGTAGAAGTTTCCTCTGCTTGTATAGACCTTGTATTGGTTTCCCTCCTTCTCAAAGCCTATAAACTCCCCAATAAGGAGCTCCGCACCAACTTCAAGAGCTTTTTGCACCAAAAAATGGTCAAACTCAGACCTATCAACTATGTAAGCAACCTCTCTGTTTACCTCCACCTCATACTCCTGCAGACCTCTATAGCCAAGTTTCCCAGAGTTTATCGTGTTTAGTATTAACCCTTTGTAGCCCTCTGGCAGAAGCCTTAGGGTTCTTGCGGACAAACAGCCCGCGCAGAGTTTAAACCTTGGAAGTTTCTCCTTTTCAACTATTAGGACCCTAAGACCAGATTTTGAAAGATGGTAAGCAGTGGAAGCCCCAGCGGGACCACCACCTACAACTACAGCATCGTAAAGCACATATAAAGTTTAACTCACTTACCGTAATACTTACTCAGATATTCAACCATCTTTTGAACATCTTCTTCTTTTATGGGTGCCCCAAAAACTTTTATCATCTTGTTTACAGTCGCTTCCCATCCCTTTTTGTCAAGGAATGGGGAGTTCATCTGTATGTAATCCAAGCTGTGGCATGCTACGCAATTGGCCTCAACAAGGTCTTTACCAGAACCGTTTTTTAGCTTTACGTTCTCGTCAAGGGCAAAGGTAAGGAGCGGAGTAGAAATAAGGATAAAAACAAGTTTTTTCATGGTATGTCCTCCTTATACAACTTTTATGCTGACCTTATGCACCACATTATGATGATAGCCTGCAGGGTTCCATATTAATTCAAAGGTTTGGGTTTGCCCTATGCTGTTTGTAGCCTTTACCATAAGTGTGTATTCACCTTTCTTCAACGGTTTGAAAGTGTAAGACCATTGTCTCCATGAGAATCTTCCATAGTCCCTACCCAGTTCTGCATCGTGCCATGTCTTCCCACCGTCGGTGGAAACCTCAACTTGTTTAATTACGTATCCTCCATCCCATGCTATGCCTTTTATTTCTATAGGCTCACCTCTTCTAAACACCTGGCCATCCTTTATATTGGTTATAAGGGAGTTAACCATAATTTCAGTTATAGGCGTATTTACATTGGTCTCCTGAGATACAAACCTATCCCTCATAGGAAATTTACCAAGAGGTAATCTATAGGCTGGGTTCATCCAAAAACCTTTGTATGCTGTGGATATTACATCTATGCTTATTAGGTGTTTTATCCAGTAAGTGGCAGTCCATCCTGGAACTACAAGTCTTGCTGGGAAGCCATTCCAATGGGGCAATGGCTCTCCGTTCATTTCGTAAGCTATTATGGTGTTTTCATCAAGAGCCTTCCATATGGGTATACTCTTTATGAAATCGGGCGTTTTTTCCGCTACTCCAGTATCTGCCCCGTCAAAAACTACTTCAAGGGCATTGGCTTTTAGACCAGCTTTATTCAGTATATCTTTTAACCTTACACCTTTCCATTTTGCATTACCCATTGCACCGTAACCCCACTGTATACCAGGTACGTGAGGTTTCATAAGTCCCCTTCTGTTTCCGGAACATTGACAAACGGCAACAACTTCCACTTGTTCAAACTTTGTCTTTAGGTCTTCAAGTGTAAGCTCATAGGGTTTTTCTATAGCATCACCACCTATCCTTAATCTCCAACTCTTTGCATCTACTTCTGGTATGTTTGAAAGGTGATACCTTACAAAAAATGCATCGTTTGGCGTAAATATTTCGTTAAAGTAGGATACTGGAGTTTCAAAGTTTGGAGGTCTGTAGGTTTTCTTAATTAAGGGCTTTTTCCCTGGTAAGGTTTCAAGTGTTTGAGATTCAAGTGTACCCTCTGGCAAGTCTTTTACCGCTGTGCCAAGGAGGTCTGGGTTAACAGAGGCAAACACATACTTGGGTAGCAATAAACCTCCTGCACTTAAAGCAAAGGAACCAAGAAGTTCCCTCCTGCTCAACATTTTCACACCTCCTTTTAGTTGTATAGATGGAGTTTAATATGCGTTTAAAAAGCTGTCAACGAATAAGATCTTATATGCTGATAAGAACAATTAATATCCTAATATCCTTATAAGATATAAACCTAAAACCTTAAAAGGCTTGCACCCCATGTGAGCCCGCCACCCATAGCGGTCAAAAGCACTAAATCCCCTCTTTTTAGCTTTCCTTCTTTGTATGCCTCACAGAGAGCTATAGGAATGGATGCAGCGCTTGTATTACCATATTTGTGTATGTTGGAATAGACCTTTTCCATAGACACACCAAGCCTTTCCGCAAGGGCTTGCATTATCCTTATGTTTGCCTGATGGGGGACAAGGAGGTCCACATCCTCTACGGAGAGACCCGCTCTTTGAAGAGCCTCTTCACACACCTCTGCCATGGCACGCACTGCCAGTTTAAAGAGCTCCTTTCCTTTCATCCTTATGTATCCACACCTTTCCGCATAGAGAATTTCCCAGTAGTTGCCGTCAGAACGCATCACAGAGGAGAGAATCTCACCCTCACCCTCGGAGCTAAGCACCACCGCTCCTGCACCATCACCAAAAAGAACGCATGTAGCCCTGTCTGTCCAATCCACTATTTGGGAGAGTTTTTCCGCACCCACTAAAAGCACAGTTTTAGCCCTTCTGGAGGATAGCATAGAACTTGCTATCTCAAGACCATACAGAAAGCCACTGCAGGCTGCGGATATATCAAAGGCGTAAGCCCTGTTTGCACCAAGCCTTGCCTGAAGAAGACAGGCACTTGCAGGAAAGCCAAGGTCTGGAGTAAGGGTCGCAAGGATTATGGCATCAATCTCTTGAGGGTCAATCTGCGCGGACTCTAAGGCTTCAAGGCTTGCCCTATAAGCCATATCTGTAAGGCTTTCTGAACCTGCTATCCTCCTTTCCTTTATACCCGTTCTTGTGGTAATCCAATCGTCGGAGGTATCCACCATCTTTTCAAGGTCAAAGTTGGTAAGCACCTTATCAGGCACATAATAACCCATGCCCCTTATGGTTATGCCCATTAGACCTTTACCTCTTGAGGAAGGAGTTTTTTCAAGTTCTCTGAGAGCCTTTCGTTAAAGTGATGGGTTAAAAACTCATTGGCAACCCTTATGGCGTTCTTTATAGCCTTTGCGTTTGCCCTTCCGTGGGTTATTATCACAGGCTTCTTAGCTCCAAGAAGGGGAATACCACCATACTCTGCGAAGTCCGCCTTTTTCTTAAAGTTGTTAAGGGCTGGTTTCATAAGAACAGCTCCCAGCTTTGCCAAAAAGCTCTTTTGCACCTCCTCCTTTATCATCTGAATCACCGCAAAGCCCAAGCTCTCACTGGCTTTGAGTATTACATTACCCACAAAACCATCGCACACTATCACATCAAAGGTTCCTGCGTATATGTCTCTTCCCTCAGCGTTTCCAAGAAAGTTTAGTTTGCTGGCTTTTAAGAGCGGATAAGTTTCTTTGACAAGCTCGTTGCCTTTGCCCTCCTCCTCTCCTATGCTTAGAATACCCACCCTTGGGTTTTTTATGCCTAATATCTCCTCCGCATAGGTGTGTCCTATAACTGCAAAGTGGAGCAGATGCGAGGGTTTACAGTCCACGTTTGCTCCCACGTCAATGAGAACCGTTTTACCTTTTGGATTAGGCAAGGCGACCGCTATGGCTGGTCTTTCAAGGTCAGGAATAGAGCCTATTACAAACTTGCCAACCGTTAGAACCGCACCCGTGTTTCCCGCAGAGACAAGACCCTCCGCCTTGCCCTCTCTTACCAACATGCCTGCCACATAAAGAGAGGAGTTTTTCTTTCTCAAGACATTAGAGGGTGCCTCGTGCATCTGCACCACATCCCCTGCATGAACTACCTGCAGACCGTCAAACTTCTCCCTTTCAAGGACTTGTCTTATTTTTTCTTCGTCCCCTACGAGGATGCTTTCAAGACCAAGCTCCTTGTAGGCAAGAATACAACCCTTTACTATCTCCTCGGGGGCGTAGTCCCCTCCCATACAGTCAACTGCTATTTTTGTCATGAAGTCTTAAGAACTTCCCTACCCTTGTAGTATCCACAATACGGGCAAGCTCTGTGTGGCATCATAAGCTCACCACAGTTAGGGCAGGTGGCAAGGGATAAAGAACTCAGTTTTGCGAAAAAATTCTGTGCTCTCCTTTGGTCTCTTCTCCACCTTGAGGTTTTTCTCTTTGGAACTGCCATCTTATAGCCTCCATAAGGTCTTAGTGGGAATTGTATTATAACACATTCGCCTTTTTGAGAAGGTCACCAAGGGTGGTGGTTTTTTCCTCAAGGTTTTCATAGAATCCCGCACTACAGTCAGGACTGCAAAGGGGCTTTGTGGGTATGCTAAGTATTATCTGCTCTCTCACAAGCTCTGTGAGGTCAAAGAACTCTTCATCCTCAAAGAAGGAAACATCAAGCTCTGAAGGCTTTAGATATAGCACGTCCTTAGTAGGATATGGCTCTATCCTAATGGACTCACTCCTACCTATGTCCTTATGGAACACAGTCAGACATCTGCTACACTCAAGCACCACATAACCTTCAATCTCCATGTTTACCCTATATCCACCCTTTTCCTTGGTTATCTCCACATAAACGCTCACAGGCTCTCTTATTTCACCAAGGTCTGGAGGTAGCTTTAGGTCTTCTGGCTTGAAAACATAGCTCTGGGAGAACCTGTTTTTTGTTTTGAATATCTCTTTGAGGTTTAGCTTTACCATAATGGTTTAAAATATCTCAAGGCTGAGGAAATTTCAAGGAGGTCATTATGAAGCTTGTAGCCATTGGAGGAGGAACGGGGCTTTCAACACTTTTGAGGGGGCTAAAAGAGAAGGTGGGAAAAGAGATTGAAGACCTCTCTGCCATAGTCACGGTGGCGGACAGTGGAGGAAGCACGGGAAGGCTCAGAAAAATATACAACATGCCAGCACCGGGAGACATAAGAAACTGCATTGTTGCTCTTTCGGAGAGCGAGGAGATAATGCAAAAACTTTTTCAGTTTAGGTTCAAAGGTGGAGAGCTTGAGGGTCATGCCTTTGGAAACCTTTTCCTTGTGGCTCTTACAGAGATAACAGGTAGCTTTATGCATGCGGTAAACATAGCCTCACAGATACTGAGGACAAGGGGAGAAATAATACCTGCAACCCTTGAAAGCGTTCAGCTTTGTGCAGAGTTTAGCGACGGGAAGCTCCTCTGTGGAGAAGAGGATATAACCGAGTATGGAAAGCACGACGGAGTGAGGATTAAAAGTATATGGATAGAGCCAAGGGAGGCAAAAGCACCCATAGATGCTATTGCAAAGATAGAGTCTGCGGATGTGATAGTTTTTGGTCCTGGGAGCTTATATACGAGCATAATCCCTAACCTACTCATTCAAGACATAAGGGAAGCGGTAAACCATTCCTTAGCCCTAAAGGTTTTTGTGGTAAACGCTATGACCCAGCCTGGAGAAACCGACAGCTTTACCGCCTATGACCACATAAAGACCTTTAAAGAGTATACGGGCATTGAAAGGATAGATGTGGCTGTGATAAACACAAAAATGCCATCAAGTTCTGTTTTGAAGAGGTACTTGGAACAAAAGCAAGAACCCGTAGTGCCAGATGTGGCAAGGATAGCAAAGGAAGGTATAGAAGTATATACAGAGGACCTAATAGGCGATAAGGACGACTTTGTAAGGCACGACCCACACAGGCTTGCAGACCTTATAGTGGAAATATACAAAAAGCATGGCGTATTTTCTTAACTTTGACATTTCAAGGCTTTCTGTAGAAGAAGCTAAGGTGGTGATTTGTGGTAGTGGCATCGCAGGACTTACCAGTGCCATAGTTTTAAAGGAGCTTGGCATAGAGCCTGTTGTCCTCACAAGGGGGATAGGAAACACCTACTACTCTCAAGGTGGCATTGCCTGTGCCCTTGACCCAAAGGACAGTCCATACCTTCATATGCTTGATACTCAAAAGGCAGGAAGGGGGCTATGCAAAGAGGAAACCCTCAAAATTCTCGTGGACGAAGGCATTCAAAGAATGGCAGACCTCAAAAGGTGGGGTGTGGTCTTTGACGAGGAGACCACCATAGAGGGAGGTCATTCCTTTCCAAGAGTCTATAAGGTAAAGGACTATACGGGCAAAGCCATATACCAAGCCTTGTGGAAGAGGGCTCAAAGCTTAGGCATTAGGGTAATAAGGGGAGAGTTAGAGGAAATCCTTGGAGAGGAAAGGGTAGAAGGGCTTGTTTACCATGAGGGGCAAAGCCTTAGAGTTATAAAAACACCTGCCATCCTTTTGGCAACGGGCGGTTCCGCAAGCATGTTTTTGCATACCTCTAACCCAGTAAAGGTAAGAGGAGACGCACTGGGCATAGCACTAAGGAAGGGCGTAAAACTAATTAACCCAGAGTTTGTGCAGTTTCATCCCACAGTGGTGAAAAACACCAGCATACTCATCTCAGAAGCAGTAAGAGGAGAGGGTGCTATTTTGGTGGATTCCAAAGGTGAGAGGTTTGTGGAGGAACTCCAGCCAAGAGATGTGGTAGCAAGGGCGATATACAAAAAGCTAAGACAAGGACAAGAGGTTTTCCTTGACCTAAGACCCATAAAAGCCAAAGGAGTAGACCTCTCCAAGAGGTTTCCCACCATATACTCCATGCTAAGGGAAGCAGGCTACAACCCAGAAACCCAACCCATCCCCATCACACCCGCATCTCACTACTTTATAGGTGGCATTGAGGTAGACAGCTATGGAAAAACCACCTTTGAAGGTCTCTATGCGGTAGGAGAATGTGCCTGCACGGGCGTGCATGGGGCAAACAGACTTGCCTCTAACTCCTTGCTTGAGGGCTTGGTTTTTGGATACAGAACCGCCTACAGAATTTTTCATGACCTTTCCTTTTTGAAAAAGCCAAAGGAGACCTATTACAAAAACAAAAGGGAAGGGCAAAAAGACCCACCTTACACCTTTGAAGACCTGAGAAGGCTTATGTGGGAAAACTGTGGACTGGAAAGGGAAGAGACCTCTCTCAAACAGGCACTTGAAAAGCTAAGCACATGGCTACAAACATGGAAAGACTGGAAACCCACCATAGAAAACCGCCAGCTTTTTGACATAAGCCTAACCGCTATGGCTACCCTTAGCTGTGCTCTTTGGAGAAGGGAAAGCAGAGGCGTGCACTATAGGGTGGATTATCCTTTTGAGAGAGAGGAGTTTAGAAGGGATAGCCTTTTTACTCCTCGTTTTCTTATGTTGGGAGAGTAGTCCTTTTTACAGGTCTTTGAGAGTTTCTATTTTTTGTCTTTAAAAGTTTTTACCCCTCACGGTGGGTTTAAAACCAAAGAAATAGAGGAGGCACAGGAAGTGCTGACAAAGTCGCCATCCCTCACGGTGGGCTTAAAACCGTTGCCATACCAACACCAAAGGACGCCCAGAAAAGGTCGCCATCCCTCACGGTGGGCTTAAAACTTACAATAGGGTTTTGCTCTCCCTCCTTGTAAACTTCAGTCGCCATCCCTCACGGTGGGCTTAAAACCGTCAAAGGCTGGATAAGGTTTAGAAAGCCTCTCACTAAAGGTCGCCATCCCTCACGGTGGGCTTAAAACCTCAAACCTACACACAAAGAAAAGCAAGAAATATCAAGCATTTTATTAGGGTAGCACCCCTCTCAAGTGAAGGTAGTTTGCCAAAAGTGTCAGGTCCTGCAAGGTTGAGTGTGGTATTGTCAAATTTAAACCCCTAAGAGACAAGGCTTTGAAGCATCTGTCATCAAAACATCAAAGCATCATTGCATCTCTATGCTAAAACATAAAAGCATAAGGGCATTAAAATATAACCTACGAAAGACAATCCTCACAAAAGGCAAAAATTCAAGAAAAGCATCATATCTCTACCCTATCACCTTTGAGAAAACCCACAGGTCAGAAAGACTATAGGGAAAGACCGCCACAGTGGAAGTTAACAAACAGAGACCTGTCAAAGCCTTTTAGTCAATACTACCCCCTCAACTTCAAGGAACAAAAACCCTATTCAACTGCCAAAATGTCAAGGGAGGCAAAGCTCCCACAAAATGCCTTGGGATTATTATAGCTCAAAACCTCTTCCATATCAATCCAACACAAAAACAAAGGGGATGCTATAATAAAAAATTCATGGAGGCAAAGCTAAGTAAATACTACAGGGATATAGACATAAGGGAACTGGGTAGGCTCTTTGAGGAAAAGCTCAGAAGGGTCTCTCCCACTATGGAGTATGTGAGAAACCTTATACTTGATGCCAAAATGCTCTATAGGATACTCTCTGACGAGGAGTTTGACCTAAAGGAAGAAGCCAAAAGGGACTTTGTGTCCGCACTCTTATACTTTATAGAAGACAAGGACTCCATACCTGACCGCATACCCATGATTGGATACTGGGATGACTATAAGCTCGTAAGATATGTAAAGGAAAAGCACAAGGAAGAGATAAACCGCTACTTCTCACAGGTTAAGCACTTTATAGCCAACTACTTCTAATGGTGGGCTTTCTGCTCTATAGGCTTTTTCAGGCTTTTATAACCCTGCTGGGTGTTACCTTTTTGTCCTTTCTTATCATAAAACTTGCACCGGGGGACTACCTTGACCAGCTAAGGCTAAACCCTCAAATATCTCCAGAGACCATAGAAGCTCTAAAGAGACAATACGGTCTTGACCAAAACCTCCTTCTGCAATACGTAAAGTGGCTTACCTCTGCTCTTAGGTTTGACCTTGGATACAGCTTTCAGTATCATGCTCCAGTTTCTCAGCTAATAGGTGAGAGGATTTGGAATACTCTTTTGCTTACTGCCACTTCTACGGTTTTATCTTGGCTCATAGCAGTCCCTCTTGGTTTGTTGGCAGGGCTAAAGGAAGGCACTTGGATAGACAGGCTTATAAGGGCTTATAGCTACGTTTTTATGTCTTTTCCTTCCTTTTTTCTCGCTTTTATTATCCTCGTTTTGGTTTCAAAAACTGGCTACTTGCCAGTGGGTGGTCCCTTTAGCCCAGACTTTCATAAGCTAAGCCTCTGGAGTAAAATAGTGGATGTGCTTTCTCATCTTTTTGTGCCTGTGCTTACTTTGACCCTTGTATCCTCTGCGGGTCTCATAAGGCTCATGAGAAGCAGTGTTATAGAGATAAAAAACAGCCCCATGGTGGTAATGCTTAGGGCAAAGGGTGTATCCGATTGGGTTATTATTAAACATATACTCAGGAACGCCATGAACCCTTTTACCACTCTTATTGGCTACGAGATAGCGGGTCTGCTTTCGGGTGCGGCGCTTATTGAGATAATAGTGGGTTGGCCTGGGCTTGGGACTCTTATGTTGGATGCGGTGCTCTCTCAAGACCTCTTCCTTGTTATGGGAGGTCTATACATTGGCACTATAATGCTACTTATAGGAAACCTTATTGCAGATATCCTTCTTGCTATTGTGGACCCGAGGGTAAGGGAGAGGGAGATAATAAAATGAAGGAGGTTTTGCTATGCCAAAGGTAGCCATTATCCTTGCGGAAGGTTTTGAAGAGGTGGAGGCGGTTGCACCCATTGATGTGCTAAGGCGTGCGGGTGTGGAGGTTATAATTGCTGGGCTTTCTCCCGAGCCTGTTGCCAGTGCAAGGGGTGTAAAGATAGTTCCAGATGCCACCATTGACCAGCTTAATGCGGAGGAGCTTGACCTTGTCATATTGCCCGGTGGTGCAGGTGGAGTGGAAAAGCTAAAACAAGACCCAAGGGTGGAAAGGCTCATAAAGGCTATGCAGGAAAAGAAAAAGCTCATCGGTGCTATCTGTGCAGCACCTACCGCTTTGGCAAAGTTTGGTGTTCTTGAAGGCAAGAAGGCAACCGTGTATCCCACCCTTGTGGAAGAAATTAAGCCCGCTCAGTTTGTGGACAACCCAGTGGTAGAGGATGAGAATGTGATAACCAGTCAAGGACCAGGCACAGCCCTTGAGTTTGGTCTAAGGCTCGCAGAAAGGCTCGTAGGAAAGGAAAAGGCTAAGGAAGTGGCAAGGAGGATGTTAGTTCAATACGAATGATACAGGTTAGGGTAAAGCCCGGTGTAGAGGAAAAGATAAGAGGCTTTTTCCCTTGGGTATATAGACCAGAGATTATAGGCTACTCTAAACCACCTCAAAAGGGAGACCTTGTGGTAGTAAGGGACTTTGGAGGTAAGTTTCTTGGCTATGGCTATATAAACCCTTCCGCCAACATAAGCATAAGGATACTGTCCTTTGACAAGGAAGAGCCAATCAATCAGGAGCTCATAAGAAAAAGGCTACAGCAAGCCCTTGAGTATAGAAGGAGGTTAAACATAAACAGCAACGCCTACAGGCTTGTCCACTCGGAGGGAGACCTCTTGCCCGGTCTTGTGGTGGACGTATATGGCGAATATGTGGTGGTGGAGTTTACCACCTACGGGATGAATAAGCTAAGAGACTGGGTAATTCCTGCACTTATTGACCTTTTGAAACCTAAGGGGATTTACGAAAAAACTGACGAGTATGTAGCCTCTGCGGAAGGCTTTAGAGAAAAGGGAGGTGTTATATACGGAGAAGTGCCAGAGGAGGTCATAATCTGGGAGCATGACCTTGAGTTTATAGTCAACATCCCTCAGGGGCAAAAAACCGGCTTTTTCCTTGACCAAAGGTGGGCAAGAAGGCTCATAAGGAGCTTTGTTCGTCCGGGGGATGAGTGTCTTGATGTTTTCTGCCACACGGGGGGCTTTGCCCTTAGTATGAAAAAGGCGGGTGCGGGAAGGGTTATAGCCATAGACATCTCTGACCTTGCCCTTGAAACTGCAAAGAAAAACGCAGAGCTAAACAAAATTGAAGGCATAGAGTGGATAGAGGCAAACGCCTTTGACCTGCTTAGACAGTTTCATAAGGAAGGAAGAAAATTTGACCTTGTGGTAATAGACCCACCTTCCTTTGCAAAGAATAGAGCGTCCGTTCCAAACGCCCTGCGAGGTTATAAGGAGCTTTTAGTGAGAGGCTTGCACCTTACAAAACCCGGTGGATACTTAGCCATATACTCCTGTTCCTTTCATATAACAAGGGAGCATCTTTTAGAAGTGCTCGCATCCGCAGGCAAAGATACAAGAAGGCAGGTTCGTATTGTGGCGGAGAGCTTTCAAGACCTTGACCATCCATGGGTCTTGCAGATGCCTAATACCCTATATCTAAAGGGAATATATGCGGAGGTGTTATGATGGAGATAAGTCAAGCCTTTATATTGGGGGTGGTGGAGGGACTTACGGAGTTCCTGCCTGTTTCTTCCACAGGACACCTTATCCTCACCGCCCATCTTCTTGGCATACCTCACAACACCTTTACCAAGAGCTTTGAAATTTCCATACAGCTTGGCTCAATACTGGCGGTGGTTTTTCTCTATTGGAGGAGGTTTCTTACAGACCTTGAGCTTTGGAAGAGGATAGCGATTGCCTTTCTGCCTACAGGAATTCTCGGCTTTAGCCTCTACAAGTTCATTAAGGGATACCTTATAGGCAACGATGTGGTGGTGGTTATAGCTTTAGTGCTTGGTGGTGTTTTTCTCCTTTTTGCGGACAGAGTGTGCGAAGGTTTTTGTTATCTTAGAGATGCAAGAGAGCTCAGCTACAAAAGAGCCTTTGCCATAGGTCTCTTTCAGAGCCTTGCCATGGTGCCTGGGGTTTCAAGGTCCGCGTCCACCATAATAGGTGGTATGCTAATGGGTCTAAACAGGAGGGCATCTGCGGAGTTTTCCTTCCTCCTTGCGGTTCCCACCATGCTTATTGCCACAGGTTATGACCTATTTAAGTCTCATGGAGAGTTTCAAAGTCAAGACTGGCAGGTGCTTTCTGTAGGCTTTATAACCGCCTTTGTCTCTGCCCTAATAAGCGTAAAGGCACTGCTTGCTTTCCTCTCAAGGCACTCCTTTGTTCCCTTTGGCGTATATAGGATAGTCGTAGGCTTGGCTTACGCCTACTTTTTTCTGCTATAATTTATCTGATGAAGCTCATAGCAGGAAACTGGAAGATGAACCTCACACCCTCTGAAACAAAAGAATACATCTCAAGGTTTCTCCCTCTTGTGGAAGACATCTCAGACAGAGAAATACTCCTGTGCCCACCTTTTACATCTCTGTGCGTAGCCCATGAGCTCCTAAGGGAAAGCAAGGTCAAGCTTGGCGCTCAAAACTGCCATTATGAGCAAAAGGGTGCATACACGGGGGAGATTTCTCTCAATATGCTAAAAGACCTTGGCGTTTCCTACGTGATAATAGGTCATTCAGAAAGAAGATGGATTTTTGGCGAGTCTGACGAGCTAATAAACAAAAAATTGACCACTTGCCTTCAGGGGAATATAAGACCTGTGCTTTGTGTGGGTGAAAGGCTTGAAGAGAGAGAGGCGGGTTTAACCTTCAAGGTGGTGGAAACTCAAATAAGGCTTGCACTTTCTGGAATAGAACACTACACGGACAGCATAGATATAGCCTATGAACCTGTCTGGGCTATAGGGACAGGAAACCCTGCCACACCAGAAGACGCCCAGCTTGTCCACGCCTTTATAAAAGACCTGCTCCACCAAATAAACCCACAGCACGCAGGAAAAACAAGGGTGCTATACGGTGGGAGCGTAAACCCAAAGAACGCAGGAGATTTTATGAAGATGAAGGACGTGGACGGCTTGCTTGTGGGTGGTGCCAGCTTAGACCCTGAATCCTTTGCTCAAATCGTAAAGTCCTTTTAAACTCAAAATAGGTATGGGAGCGTAGAGGAGAAGTATCAGGGGCAGGCTCAAGTTTGTGTTTTCTATGGTAGACCTAATAAGGTTTATAAAAAACCAATGGGCGGAGAAGGAAACAACAAGTGCAAAAAGTCCGAGTTTTAGACTTCGCCATCTTATGTAAACCCAACCCACTATAAGGCTCATAAAGAGAGGAAGAAAAGAGGTCAATGTTCGCTTTGATAGCTCGTAGGCGTATTGTCTGTAGTTTATTCCTATGCCTTTACCAAGAAGGCTAAGCACAAAAAGCTCCCTCATGGAGAGGTGCTCTGGCTTTTCCGCAAGAGGACCTATCTGAGAAAGGTCAATAAATTCAAAGGTTAGCTTTTGAAGTTTTTCTTCGCCAGTAGAGAGGTCTTTAAGGCTCGCCTCGGGAAAGTCCAACATTTCGCCATGCCACTCTCCAGTCTCTGCGGTTGCTACTTGCGTTATAGACCCATCCTTTACCTTAAGAAGATAAAAGCCATGCACCTTGCCAGTGGATAAGTCTACAAGCTCAAAGTTGTAAAATTCTTTTTCTCCATTTTTTTCCTGCGTAAGCCACAAGTTTCTCACTATTCCCTTTTCTATCTCCTTAGCCTTTTTGTATTCCTTTTCTATGCTAAAAAGCCTCTTTTGACTTTGTGGATAGAGCCAATAACTACCAAAAAGGTTAAAAATTGAAAGGAAAAGAGAGAAAAAGATAGCAAAGGAGAAAAATCTCAAAGGTGAGATGCCAAAGCTTTGAATAAGCAAGTCTATCTTTCTCTGAAAGAGTCTCCTGAGAGCTACAAGCAAGGCAAGGGCGTTCACAAAAGCACCAGAGTAAAAAAAGGCAGTGGGAAGGAAGTTAAGAGAATAAGATAGCACAACCTCAGGATTTCTATTCTTGAAAACCAAGAAAACCTCACCTATCATATAGGCGTATAGTATTCCTATGAGAACCATAAGAAGGAGAAAAAAGGTTTTGATGTGATTAAGAAGAAGGTATTTACTAAGCATGGGCTAAAATTTTAATATGAGAACGCCACTCTATTCAAAACACAAAGAACTCGGTGCAAGGTTTGTGGAGTTTGCAGGCTGGGAAATGCCTCTTGAATACAAGTCCATAGTGGAAGAGGTAAGGGCGGTAAGAAGCTCTTGCGGGCTTTTTGATGTGTCTCATATGGGAAGGCTAATTATCTCCGATGGCTTTGAGACACTACAAAAGCTAACTTCCAGAGATATTGCAAAGCTAAAAGAGGGTAGGGTGCAATACAACCTGCTTTTAAACGAGCAAGGTGGAGTAAAGGATGATATAACCCTCTATAGGCTCTCTGAGAGGGAGTTTTTTATGTGTGTAAACGCAGGAAACAAGGAAAAGGTCAAGGAGTGGCTTTTGAGATGGGGGCTTTCTGTAAAAGACATGAGCCAAGAGTGGATACAGCTTGCCCTTCAAGGACCAAGCTCGCAAGAGGTTCTTAGCAAACACCTACCTGTGGAAGACATAAAGTATTACAGCTTTAAGGTCTTTGGAGATATGCTCCTTTCACGCACGGGATACACGGGCGAAGACGGCTTTGAGGTTTATGCACCAGTGGAGAAGGGCTTGGAGCTTTTTATGGAGCTTTCTAAAGAGTGTATGCCTTGTGGGCTTGGTGCAAGGGATGTCCTGAGGATAGAGGCGGGAATGCCACTGTATGGACACGAGCTTTCGGAGGATATAACACCCTTTGAGGCTAATCTTGACAGGTATGTAAGCCTTGAAAAGGACTTTTTGGGCAAGGACGCACTTCTACAAAAGAAGGTGGAAAAGAAGCTCTTTGGACTTGAGCTTTTGCAAAGAGGCGTGCCAAGAGAGGGCTACAAGGTATTTTACAAAGACAGGGAGATAGGGTATGTAAGCAGTGGCACTTACTCTCCAACCCTGCAGAAGGGTATAGCATTATGTTTTGTCCATGTAGACCACAGAATTGATGGGCACGAGGTGGAGCTCCAAGTGAGAGACAGAAGGCTACCTGCAAAGCTCAGAAGTTACCCCTTCCTTCAGAAGGCATGAGTATATATCCTTCAGTCTTTCAAGGCATCTATCTATTTGGTCGCAGTTGAGCTTAAAGGATGGGTGCTTGTGTGGTTTGTAAGTTTTGTCGTAGTATTCCCTTATAAGGAACTCCGCAAACTCCTCTACGCGTTCCTTGCTTAGCAGTTCAAGAGCCAACGAGTAATTCTTCTCTCCAAGATACCTTCTTATCCTAAGCAAGGACTCCTTTGCCTCTTCCTGCCAGCCTTCAAACTTAGTATACTCTTCAAGAATGTTCTTCACCCTCTTCTCCAATGATGCTTCAATTTCTACATATACTCCCTCTTCCTTCTTTTTCCAGAAGGACTCTGGAAGATGTATGTTACCTATTACCCTGCTCTCATCTTCGGTAAAGATAAGGTCTGATTCTGCTCTTAGAAGGCTCTCATATAGGAGGGCATCAAACATCTTTTGACTTACTCTTTCCCTTATGCCCATCCTTCCAAAGGCAGAGCCTCTGTCTTTTGCAAGACCCTCAAGGTCAACCACAGGATAGCCTTCTTCCCTGAGCTTCCTTATTATAAGCGTCTTTCCCACGCCAGTTTTACCAGCAAGCACTATAAAACTCTTACCTTCAAGGATTCTCTCCATTTCTCTAAGGATAAACTCTCTGTAGGCTCTGTAGCCACCTTCAATCCTTAGAACCTCAACCCCCATAGATTGAAGAACTTTACATAGCTCCTGACTTCTCAAGCCACCTCTCCAACAGTAAACAATCACATATCTGTGCTTTTCCTTAAGATCTCTGAAACTTTTCAAAAGACCCTCAAGTTTTGATTCTGCTATCTCATAACCTACGTGCTTTGCCCTATCTACTCCATCGCTCCTGTAGATGAGTCCTATAAGTCTTTTCTCTTCATCCTCAAATAAAGGCAAGTTAATAGCACCGGGTATATGAAACTCTTGGTATTCTGAGAGGCTTCTTATGTCTACAAGAACCTTATCCTCAAGTTGGTATATCTTCTCAGGGCTTATATCCATAGTTTAATAATTTAAGGCGTCTGTATACTACTTCACCAATCTTTCAAGACGAATGGTTTTATCCTTTAGTTTAAACTCCGCAACACTAAAACCCTTTGATTCTCCACAGGCAACTACATACTCCGCATCCTTGTTTTTCCCTAACGACCGCAGAGGTTCACCCTTCAACAAACCTATATATAAACACACAGATTTCTCTTGCGGACATTCGCAGGCTATTGAGCTTTTGAGGTCTATCATATTTACCATTCGCTCCGCAATCCTTTTCCTTGAGGTCTCTCTGTTTTCTGCATAGGGGAAGAAAAAAAGACCATGCAGGAACTTTGATAGGATAACAATGAAGACGGTTATAAGGAATAGCCTTCTAAAGGTTTCAACCTTGAGGGCTTTGTGAAGGTAATAGGCAAAAAGGATTGCCAAAAGGGGATAAAGTGGCATTATGTATCTGCCAGCGGAGTCAGAAACCCAGTAGGGAATGTAGTTGGCTAAGAAAAGCAAGAAAACTCCTCTTAGCTGTGGAGGGAAGTCAAGGTCTTTTCTTGCCACATACAAAGACAAAGGGAAAAGAAAACTCCAAGGTAGCGTATCTTTGAAATTTACAAGTAGGAAGAAGAGCATATGCCTTAGCCTTGAAAAATCTCCTTCTACTCTGCTAAAGCTCTCTCTCCATAGGTTTGCTAAGTACTGTATTGGCTCTGGTGTTTGAATTATCCACAAAAGCGGTATAAGAAGGGAAGGTATGTATACAAGAAGGGCATCTGGTTTAAAAACTTTCGCAGGACTTTTTTTATAGAGGGCAAAGGTTAGTATAGATATACCCATAAAGGCGTAAGCAGGCAAACCTTTGAGTAAAAAGGCAAGACCAAAAACCACGCCTGCCAAAAAACCAACAACCTTTGAACCCGTGCTCCACCATATGTAAAGAAGGCAAAGGCCAAGAAATACAAAAAAGGTGAAGGTAATATCAATCTCTCCAAGAAAGCCGTAGAAAAAAAGCACATTACCAAAGGTTAGGAAAACAAGAGAGGATAGGGTGGCAAGAGAGATGTTTCTAAAAAGATAATGGGAGAATATGCCCACGAGCAGTGTGGTAAGCAAGAGAAAACTAAGGCTTACAGCCCTTACGGTCATCTCGCTCCAAGGGATTATGTGAGAATACAAAACTATGAGCCAGTTAAAGAGGGGAGGCTTGTTAAAGTAGGGCTCGCCGAGGAAGGTAGGCTGAAGGTAGTTCCCAGAGTGCCACATCTCAAATGCTATCTGAGTGCGTAGAGACTCCTCGTTCTTGAAGGGATACCTATGGAGGTTTGGCAGGAGGCTAATAAATGCGAAAAGGATAAAAACTAAAAACATACTCTAAAGCTTTGGCTCAAGCTCGTAATGCCTATATACGTGCTCCCACCAATAGGAAACTCTAAGGAGCGTTCCCTCATCAAAGGCTTTCCCTATAAGCTGTCCACCCACAGGAAGACCTTCGGACATGCCTATTGGTATGGATATTCCAGGAAGACCCGCAAGGTTTACGCTTACAGTGAATATGTCTGAAAGATACATGGCGATGGGGTCTGAGGTTTTTTCTCCAAACCTGAAGGCGGTTGTGGGGCTTGTGGGTGTGGCAATAAGGTCTACCCTCTCAAAGGCTTTTTCAAAATCCTGAGCTATAAGCCTTCTCACCTTCATAGCCTTAAGGTAGTAGGCATCGTAGTAGCCTGCGGAGAGGGCAAAGGTCCCAAGGAGTATTCTCCTCTTTACCTCTGGTCCAAAGCCCTCATCCCTGGTCTTTGCATACATTTCAAAAAGGTCCTTGTATTCCCTTGTCCTGTATCCAAACCTGACACCATCGTAGCGTGCAAGGTTAGAAGAAGCCTCTGAGGGTGCTATGATGTAGTAGCAGGGTATGGCATACTTTACGTGAGGGAGGGAAACCTCTTCTACCTGCATGCCCTCCTTTTGCAGTTCTTTAAGAAAGTTTTCAAAGGCACTCTTTACACCCTCTTCCAATCCATCTTGCATAAACTCCTTAACTACGCCAACCCTTAGCCCTTTTATTTCCTTCCCAAGCTCCTCCGTATACTTGGGGACAGGTCTTTTAGTGCTCGTGGAATCCCTCGGGTCATGTCCAGATATGACCTCCATAAGTAGTGCGATATCTTCTGTCCGCCTTGCAAAGGGTCCTATCTGGTCAAGAGAAGAAGCAAAGGCAACAAGACCATATCTGGAAACCCTTCCATAGGTAGGCTTTAGCCCTATAACACCACAAAAACTGGCAGGTTGACGAATAGAGCCTCCCGTATCTGAACCAAGGGAAAGAGGGGCCGAGCCCACCGCCACCGCCACCGCAGAGCCACCAGAAGAGCCACCGGGCACACTCTGTAAATCCCAGGGATTTCTTGTTGGGTAAAAGGCAGAGTATTCAGTAGAAGAGCCCATGGCAAACTCGTCCATGTTTGTCTTGCCCACTACTAGGGCACCAGCCTTCTTGAGCCTCTCTATAACGGTAGCATCATAAGGTGAGATATAGCCCTGAAGAATCTTTGAAGCACAGGTGGTAGGATAGCCCTTCACGTTTATGTTGTCCTTTATGGCAATAGGTATGCCTGCAAGGGGCATCTCCTCTACAATCTTTAAGCTCTTTGCCTCCTCAAGTGCCTGCTCGTAAATAGGCGTTATATAGGCCTTTACCTTCTCCTCTGTTTGCAAAAACCTCTCGTAGAAGCTCTGAAGCACTTCTTCTGGCTTTAGCTCCTTTTTCTTTATAAGGGAAACAAGCTCTACCGCAGATTTTTTCCAAAGCATGATTTATAGTTTATCATATGCATGTAGGCTTAGAGAGTGCCAAGGGAACAGGTGCTGAGCTTGAAAGACACCTTCTTTTTCTCCTCTGGCTCTCCGAGGAGTGCAAGAAGAGGGCAGTGGTAAACCTCATTCTTGACTAACTGCAAAGGCAAGCACAAGAACGTTATCTTTATCAAGAGCTTAAAGTTATAATGTATAAAGATGAAGGAGATGCACTTAAGCCCTGAAGAGCTAAGAGATAGATACCACAAGGAAAAGCTCCAAAGATTCCTGCAAGGTTATCTTTTGAGGTTCAAGAGGACAAGACCAACAGACCCCTTCAAATCAAAGACCATAACAACGCCGCCTGCGCAAGAAATACTTTCCTGCAGGGCGTTTAGCGATCTTTTCAACAAAGGATAGCTTATGCGGGTCTTTGACCTTTACGCAGACCGATACGACCGCTGGTATGAGCTACCCTTTGGCAGTTCCGTCTACAGCCTTGAGGTGGAGTGCCTTAGAAGGCTATACAGACCCACCAGGCTTTCCCTTGAGGTGGGTGTGGGCAGTGGCAGGTTTGCAAAGGCTCTTGGCGTGCGGTATGGTGTAGATACCTCCATAGAACTTCTAAGGAAAGCGAGGGAGAGGGGTATAAATGTAATTCAAGCCCGTGCGGAGGGACTACCCTTTAAGGACAAAACCTTTGAAAGCCTTCTTATGGTGGTCTCCATATGCTTTTTTGAAAGACCCTTGGAAGCCCTCTTAGAGGCAAAACGTGTGCTAAGAAAGGATGGTATGCTACTTCTTGGTCTTGTGCTTTCTGACAGTCCATGGGCTCGTTTCTATCAGCAAAAAGCCCAGCAGGGGCATCCTCTATACTCTGTGGCGAGGTTTTACTCCTTTGAAGAGATAAAGGGCATGCTCTCTCAGGCAGGCTTTAGGCTTTCAAGGGTTGCCACCACCCTCTTTGACTCACCACAAGACACAAAGAAGGTAGAAAACACAGAAATAAAAGAAGGCTACCATCCAGAGGGTGGTTTTTTCTGCCTTATGGCTACCCCTTGAAATTTGACAAAACTTGACTAAAATCTTTTAACATGGCTCAGTCAGCAAAGAGGGATTACTACGAGGTGCTTGGTGTTCCAAGAAACGCCACGCAGGAGGAGATAAAGAAGGCATACCGCCGGCTTGCCAGAAAATACCACCCAGACTTCAACAAGGACCCAGAGGCTCAGGAGAAGTTCAAGGAGATAAACGAAGCCTATCAGGTGCTTTCAGACCCGGAAAAGAGGAAGCTCTACGACCAGTATGGACACGCTGCCTTCGGAGCTCAGTCCGGTGGTCAGGAATACCAAGAGGTGGTCTTCCAAAACGTGGGAGACCTATTTGAAGAGCTATTTAGAGGCTTTGGCTTTGAAGACATCTTTGAAAGAGCAACACGTAGAAAAAGGCGTGAAAGCAGGAGACCTGTAAAGGGTGAAGATATATACTACACGGTGGAGCTAAGCCTTGAGGAAGCCTACAGGGGCACGGTGGTGAGCATTCCTCTGGTGAGAGAGGTTCTCTGCGATGCCTGCGGTGGAAGCGGTTACGACAGGAGCAAGGGAGAGAGGGTCTGTCCTACCTGTGGTGGAAGGGGGGAGGTGGTTCAAAGGCAGTTTTTCATGACCATAGCACAAACCTGTCCCACCTGTGGTGGTGAAGGTGTTATAAGAGAACCATGTTCCAAGTGCAGAGGTAGGGGAACCCTTCCTCAAAGGGAAGAGGTAAGGGTAAGGATTCCAGCTGGTGTAGATACGGGCAGTAAGGTGCTGGCAGAGGGCAAGGGCAACGCAGGCATGTTTGGGGGACCTCCTGGAGACCTTATCATAACCATAAAGGTAAAACCCCACCCTATCTTTGAAAGAAGGGGTAACAACCTCTATGTGGATGTAAACCTTAAGCTCACCGAGGCGATTCTTGGGACAGAGCTTGAAGTTCCTACCCTTGAAGGTAAGAGTGTTAGGGTGAAGACTCCCCCAGGGGTGAAAGAAGGAGACACCATAAGGGTAGAAGGGCATGGTATGCCAAAACTGATGTCCGAGGGAAGAGGAGACCTCTTTGTGAGGGTTCACATAGATGTTCCCAAGCTGGGCCTTATGGATAAACTATTTGGCGATGGTAGGAGGATAAAACAGCTTCTTGAGGAGCTTGACAAACTCTTGCCAGAGCCAGAACGCATAAGGGAGAGACAAACATGAAGAAGGAAAGAACACGGCTCTACACCATAGGTGTGGTAGCCAGCATGTTCAACATACACCCGCAAACCCTCAGGCTCTACGAAAGGGAAGGTCTTATAAAGCCCACAAGGAGCAAGGGAAGGACGCGCTACTATACCGAAGAGGACATACAAAGGCTTGAGTTTATCCTTACCCTCAGCAGGGACTTGGGTGTAAACCTTGCGGGCATTGACATAATCCTTCGCATGAAGGAGCAGATTGAGGAACTGGAAGCTCAAGTGCAAAAGCTCATAGAGTTCATACAAAGGGAGGTTTCAGAGGTATACCAGAAGGATGAGGGCATAAAGTCCATAGTCCTTGCAGAGAGGAGGGACATACTCAAGTCCATAAGGAAACAGTAAAATATAGTTTATGGACATAAAGGAAACGGACTTGCCTGGCATAGGCAAGAAGTATTCCATAAGCCTGAGAGAGGGGAGGGAGTTGGTGCTTGTAATATACAACACGGGCAAGAGGGAAATATATCTCATGGAAGAGGAGGAGACCGCCTGTGTCTTTGACCTAACAGAAGAAGAAGCAAAGGAGCTTGGCTTTTTGCTTGCGGGGGCTCTCTATCAGCCTATAAAGGCGGATAAGATGGAGCTTATCCTAAAAGAGGTAGTTATGGAATGGGTAAAGATAGAGGTGGGGTCAAACTTTATAAACAAAACCATAGCGGAGCTTCAGATAAGAAGGACAACGGGTGTGTCTGTTATAGCTATAGAAAGAAAGGGGAAAATTATACCAAGCCCAGACCCATACAAGGAAAAGATAGAGTTAGGGGACGTGCTAATAGTTGTGGGCACGCGTATGCAGATAAACCATTTTCTGGAACTCTGCGGAAGGTGTAGCACGTAGCATGCACAACCCTCAAGACTTCATACTGGCTGGGGGAGTATTTCTGCTCCTTTTCTTTTCTGCTCTTTTTCTCTCAAGGATAAAGGTTCCCTACATTCTTTCCTTCATGCTCGCAGGTCTTTTAGGTAAGTCCTTTTTACCTCACAGGGCGGAGGATGTATTGATAATCTTTGAATACTCTGCGGTTATCCTCCTCTTTTTCTTTATAGGTCTTGAGTATTCCTTTGAAAGGCTGGCAGGCATGAAAAGGGTGTTAAAGCCTAGCTTCTTAGATTTCCTGTTTAACTTTGTGCCTGCCTTCATTATCACCTACCTTTTCACGAAGGACTTGGTCTTTTCCCTCGTTATGGGTGCGGTGGTATATCCCAGTAGCACTGCCATAACCGCAAAGCTCCTTATGGACTACAAAAGGCTCGTAAACCCAGAGGCGGAGCTGTTAATTGGAATACTAATTTTTGAAGACCTTGTGAGCATAGTGCTTTTGTCTGTGCTTACTGGTCTTACCTTTGGGGGTGAGCCGGATGTGATAAGTGTTTCGAGGGGAGTTCTGGCGGTAGTTTTCCTCTTCGGAGTTTTCTACCTTTTGAAGGCTCCTTCTGAGAAAGCCTTTGATTACCTTGACAGAAAACTGGATGAGGGGCTTGTCCCCTTTATGGTGCTTGGCTTTTTGCTTCTCTCCTCTGGAATAAGTCTTAAGGTAGGTCTCTCTGATGCACTTGTTGCCTTTATGTTAGGTGTGCTGGTGCCAGAAAAGAGCAGGATATTTGAGGTCATAGAAAGGTCTCTTTCAGAGCTAAAGGACATATCTGTGGGAGTTTTCTTCTTCATGTTTACCTTCCATGCAAAGCTCAATTTTGACTTTGACCCTTGGCTTTTAGCCATCCTACTGGCGATTGCTATCTTGCTTAAACTTCTCTCTACCTATTACGGTGCGATTGTCTACGGGCTTACAAAGAGAACTGCTATGAGAGCCTCTCTCTCCTTTATCCAGCGAGGGGAGTTTTCTGTTATCTTTGCAAGCTTCTATGAGCCCACCCAATCCCTTACCTTTGCCCTCGTGCTTTTTACTGCACTGCTCGGTAGTTTTAGCTTCCTTTTAGCTCCAGGGTTTTCTCAGAGACTTTTCCCAAAGAGAGAAAAGAAAGGACCTCCTCCAGCTCCTCCCTTTTAGCCTCTACGCTGTCCTCAGGGAGAACCCAAAGAGGACTACCTATCCTCACTTTTGCCCTTGAAAAGGGTAAAGGGATGGTAAGCCTATCCCACGTTTTTAACCTCACAGACCAATCAAAATCCACATACACAGGAATTATAGGTGTGCCTGTTTTCTGTGCGAGCAAAATTACACCTGCCTTTACCTTTCCATAGGGACCCTTTGGTCCGTCCACCGTTATGGCAACCGTGTTTCCCTCTTTGAGGACTTTTACCAACCTAAGAAGTCCTACGCTTCCACCCTTTTGTGGCTTTCCCTCTTCGCTTGAGCCTCTCACCACCTTGTAGCCAAGGCTAAGAAGGAACCTCTCCGCAATGTCCCCATCTCTGAACCTACTCACTAAGGCGTATATGCCCCTGTCTATACCGAGCATGGCAACCCCAAGAGCGTTTCCATGAAGAAGGGCTATGACCTTGCCCCTGTATAGCTCGTAGTCTATCCTCTTGTCCCACCTTATGGTTTTGTGAATAAGTCTTAGTAAAAAGGCAACGAATGGCGCCAAAAAAACAGAAAGTCTGTGCCTTAACCTTTTCATCTTGCCTCAAGGACAGAAAGTATGTTGTCCCTTATCCACTTGGAGTCAAGCCACTGAAGGGGATTTACTTCATACCCTTGCACCAAAATCCCAAAGTGAAGATGGTCTCCAAGGGCAAGACCTGTTTTGCCAGTCTTTCCTATGACTTCTCCCTTCTTTACATACTGACCTTCTTTGACACCGACTTCTGAAAGATGACCGTAAAGGCTCATAAGACCCATGCCATGGTCTATTACCACCGTGTTTCCATATATGCCAAGGTCTCCAGTAAAGACCACCACTCCCGAATTGCTCGCTGGCACTTGTGCCCTCTCCACAGAGGCAAAGTCAAAGCCCATGTGCCTACTTTCACTGACCTTTTGCCCATTATAGTAGTAGTGTCTTATTTCTCCATAACCTGCAAGCACCTTGCTCTTTGGCAGTTGTAAAAAGGCACCTTCCCAAAGGACCCTTGGCTCACTTTTCCTGCCTATCTCCTGAAGTCTTGCCATATCTCTTTGTCTCCATAGCTCGTTTACTCTCTTAAAGGCTTGTAGGGATTCAAGTCCTTTACCTTCCTCTCCGAGAAGGGGGTATATAACCCTGTTTATGAAGTTATCATCTATGGTTATCTTGTCCTCCTTAAACCTTACGCTCCTTACCCTTAAGGACAGAGTTTGTTGAGAGCGGTTTCCCACTTTGTCTTTTACTACTACTGTGATACTGTTTAAATCCTGTTGGTCAAGCCTTATGGGAAAGAGACCAAAATAGTATCCATCGCCAAGAGGATAAAGCCTATACTCATACTGTCCTATAAGAACAAAAGCATCAACCTCTTCTTCCGTCCTTATCTTTATTGCAGAGGTTCCACCAAGCGTGGGAGAGGAGAGGTAAGAGATAAGGCTAAACCTTGGGGGTATGGTATCTACAAGGGCATCAAAGGAATAGCTCCTGCTCTGTAAAAAGCCTGAAGAAATCTTCACGTGAAGTCTTGCACTGCCATCTTTAAGACCTGTTTCCTTTGCTCTAAGGGTAAAACTTATTTCCTTTGAAGGTTCTGAGAGCTTTGCTTGATATATCTCCCTTTTTTGACCTTCTTGCTCTGCGTAAATCCTTATTTCCTTTATGGGTTTACTGGTTTGAAGAGTAAAGGTTTTTTCCGAAGGTATAAGGGACAAAGACCTTAGGTATTCTTCCGATATGCTTGGTCTTCCACCTGTAAAGATAAAAAGTGTGTAGAACATTATAAGGACAAGGGAAAAAATTGCCAGCCTCCTTATAAGCCTTATAAGTCCCAGCCTTTTTTCCCTTTTTTCTTCAAGTCTATATCTGTATCTCATTGCACCACCACAACGCCATACCAGTTTTCCAACCTCTTTATTTTAGCAGGTCTTAGACCAAGCAGGTCAAGAAAAGCCCTTAGGTCTTCCTTTCCGTAAAGTCCAGAAAAAACGCCAACCCTTCTAAAGAGTTTCATAAGATACGGAAGCTCCCTTTTAAATATCTCTAACTCAAGGTTTGCCACAAGGAGGTCAAAGGTTTCTCTTATGTCCTCTGGTTTGGCGTGCCAACACTCAATCTCAACGCAGTTCTCTTTGGCATTATGCACACACTCTTGGACCGCAAGGGGGTCTATGTCTATGGCAAGGACCCTGCCAGCTCTTAGTTTTTTGCAGGCTATGGCAAGTATACCCGTGCCAGTTCCCACGTCCAAAACAGACCAACCCTCTTGCAAATACTCTTGGAGGAGCCCAAGACAGAGGCGTGTGGTAGCGTGTAGCCCAGTGCCAAAGGCTACTCCCTGTCTTATAACCACTGGCTTTATCCAAGAGGGCAAAACCATAAACTTCCCTACCCTGCGAGCCCTAAAGACCTTTTCTGGCGGGAGGACTTCTACCTCAAAAACCTCTAAGGGTTCAAGCCCTTCATAGGGTTCATAGAGTGCAAACTCCACAAAGGACTCACCTTCTGAAAGTATTTCCACGCCCTTTCCATACTCTAAGAGAAACTGATAAAAGCTTTCTGGTTCAAGCCTGTAGACATACTTCTTGTGTTTTTGCGTCATGCCTTTAATTATAAAGGTTTGTGCCTTATATTATTCTCATGTGTGGAGTTTTTGGAGTTTTTAACGCACAGCATGCGGAAAGATACGCCTTTTATGGCATATATGCACTTCAACACAGAGGGCAAGAAAGCGTAGGTATAGCGGTCTCTGACTACGAGAGCGTAAAGGTGATAAAAAAGCCGGGGCTTGTGCTTGAAGCCATTAGAAAAGAAGACCTCCAAAACATGTTTGGATACCTTGCTATAGCTCATGTAAGGTATTCCACTGCGGGAGACTCTGGAGGTGTAAACTCCCAGCCTATTGTAAGAGAAACTTCCTTAGGAGTATGTGCGGTAGTTCACAATGGGAATTTGGTCAACTACCTTCCTCTAAGAGCGGAGCTTGAAGCTAAGGGTGTAAGGCTCTTTCATACCTCAGACACAGAGCTTTTCCTTGCTTTGCTTGAGGAGGGAGAGTTTGTGCCAGAAAACATAGACCTACATCCCTCTGATAGAGACCTTCTTCCAAAGGTCTTTTATGTGCTTTCAAGGGTGAAGGGTGCTTATAGCCTTATCTATCTTTTCAAGGACAGGCTTGTGGCAATAAGAGACCCTATGGGCTTTAGACCCCTTTTGATGGGAAGGCTAAAAGATACCATTCTCTTTGCCTCTGAAAGCTGTGCCTTTGATATACTGGGTGGAGAACTATGGAGGGAGGTAAAGCCAGGAGAGGTGGTGGTAGTAGACCAGCAGGGTATAAGGAGCTACTTTCCCCTTAGGTCAGAAAGGAGGGCTATGTGCATTTTTGAGCTTGTATACTTTTCAAAGCCAGAGAGCTTTGTTTTTGATAACTGGGTATACAAGGCACGCAAAAGGATGGGAGAGCTACTTGCCTATGAAGACCAGGTGCAGGCGGACGTGGTTGTCCCAGTCCCAGACTCTGGGATAGTGCCTGCCATAGGATACTCTCAGGCAAAGGGTCTTCCCCTTGAGCTCGGTATTATTAGAAATCACTATGTGGGTAGGAGCTTTATAGAACCTACGCAGGAGCTAAGGGACATAAAGGTGCTTATGAAGCTAAACCCCAACAGGGCGGTGCTTGAGGGCAAAAGGGTAGTGGTTATTGACGACTCTCTTGTGAGAGGGACTACTTCAAAGAAGATAGTTAGCATGCTAAGGCGTGCGGGAGCAAGAGAGGTCCATATGCGTATAGCGTCTCCACCAGTTATAGGACCCTGCTACTATGGAATAGATACACCCACAAGGGATGAGCTTATTGCCAACAGAATGAGCGTAGAGGACATAAGAAGGTTCATAGGTGCGGACTCTCTTAAATACCTTTCCCTTGAGAGCTTAAGGTCTGTGGTGGAAAGCCCTCAGGATTTTTGCGATGCCTGTTTTAGCAACCATTACCCCCTTGAGGTGGAAGGGACCGCACTAAGAATGCGTTGAACCGTCTCAAGAACCTCTCTTAGCTGAGAAAGAGGTATCATATTAGGACCATCAGACAGAGCCCTGTCTGGGTCTGGATGGGTTTCCATAAAGAGACCGTCCACACCCACTGCAACAGCGGCACGAATTAGAGGAATTACAAACTCTCTCTGTCCTGCAGACCTGTCTCCTGCACCACCGGGGAGCTGAACGCTATGGGTTGCGTCAAATATAACCTTTGTAAACTCCCTCATTATCACCAAACTTCTAAAGTCCACCACAAGGTTGTTGTATCCAAAGCTCACACCCCTCTCTGTTATGTAGTAGTCCACAGCCCCTGCAAACTTGAGCTTCTCCACAATATTTTTTGCATCCCAGGGTGCAAGGAACTGACCCTTTTTCACATTTACAGACTTTCCACTTCTACCCGCTTCTAAGATAAGGTCTGTCTGCCTACACAAAAAGGCGGGAATCTGCACTATATCCACCACCTCTGCGGTAGGCTTTACCTGCCAAGTTTCATGCACATCAGTGGTTATCTTTAGACCAAACTCTTCCTTTACCCTCTGTAAGACCCTTAGCCCAGCCTCAAGCCCAGGACCTCTAAAAGACCTGTGGGAGCTTCTGTTAGCCTTGTCAAAGGAAGACTTAAAAACAAACTCAAAGTCTCTAAACTCCTCTGAGAGCCTTTTTATGTGCTCTGCGGTTTGCATAATAACCTTTTCGCTTTCTATAACACATGGACCCGCTATAATAAGCATGTTTTAAAATATAACACCCAATGGTTCTTTTGGTGAAGATAGGCTCAAACCTCATACAAACTCAAGAGGGAGATATAGACCTTAGCTTTCTTTCAAGGCTTGCAAGGGATATAAAAAAGCTAAGGGATATGGGTCATAAGACCCTTATAGTATCTTCGGGTGCAGTGCTATGTGGAGTAAAAAAGCTAAACCTTTCTCATAGACCCACAGACCTCCGCACAAAGCAGGCGGTCGCAGGAGTAGGACAAGCTTACCTTATGCATCTATATGACATGGTCTTTTCCAACTATGGGCTTACGGTAGGTCAGGCTCTTCTTACCGCAGACATATTTAAGGATAAGGAAAAGTTTGAAAACGCAAAGAACGCTCTAAGCAGTATGCTATCCCTTGGCATAGTGCCTGTTATAAACGAAAACGATACGGTAGCCATATCGGAGCTACTTTTTGGAGACAACGACTTCCTTGCAATTCACACCGCATATATGATGAAAGCGGACCTCATAGTTATCTTTTCTACCGCAGGAGGTTTGCTGGACCATGAAGGAAGGGTAGTCCCCGTGGTGGAAGATGTGGACAAAGTTCTTCACCTCGTTAAGGGCGTAAACTCCCAGTTTGGCACTGGAGGTATGTTAAGCAAGATAACCGCATCAAGGATAGCGGTAAGGCTTGGTATACCAGTAGTCATAACAGGTAAGGAAGATAGCCTACTTGATATACTTGAAGGTAGGACTACAGGCACATACTTTAAACCTTCTGAAAAACCTCTCAAAGAGGGAAAAAAAGCCCTCGCCATGCTTGAAGAGCCAAAGGGTGCCATATACATAGACGAAGGTGCATACAGGGCAATAAAACAGGGTAAGAGCCTTCTCCCTGCAGGTATAAAGAAGGTGGAAGGTAGCTTTCAAAGAGGAGACGTGGTAGTGCTATACGATGAAAGAGGCTTTCTTGTGGGAAAGGGAAAGGTAAACTTTAGCTCAGAAGAGGTTCGCAAGATTATAGGCAAAAAAGGAAAAGAGGTAAAGGATTTACTGAAAACTTCCATTGAAGAAGTGGTGCATACAGATAGGCTCGTTATATTCTAAACTTACAAATACCCCGCCTCAACACCTATACATGCATTCCAAACCACACCTATCTTGTCCTTATACTTTTCTATGACCTCTAAATTTTCACAACCGGGCTGTAGCCACACACACTTGGCACCTACTTTAAGTGCTTCCTCAAAGATGGGTTCTATATGTGCTGGGTTTCTAAAGACATTTACAATGTCTATGGGCTCTGGCACTTCGGAAAGGGAGGAAATTACCTTAATGCCCAGTATCTCCTGCCCTGCATACTTGGGGTTTATCAGATAAACCCTGTGCATACCTTTAGCTACCACTCTCTCTGTTACATAGTATGAAGGTCTTTCTGGGTCTGGAGATATACCAACTACCGCCACAACCTTTGACTCTTTTAACACTTGCAGAGCATCGTCTTGATGTGGATGATGAAGTTCCTTCATGGGAAGTATTATACTACATATATGGTGAAAATAGGCATAACGATAGGCGACCCTGCGGGAGTGGGACCTGAGCTCATAGTGAGACTTTCCAGATACTTTGACCCTCAAAAGGCATACATAATATACGGAGAGAAGAAGATAATACAGGCGGTCAAAAGGGAGCTAAGTGTGGACTTTGAATTTTCGGAGATATACACGGTAGAGGAGATTAAATCTCCCGGTGTATATATAGCGGACTTAAACATAAGCGAAACAGATAGACCATTGCCGTCTTTGACATCAGGAAAAGTAGCGGTTGCATACTTGGGAAGGGCTGTGGTAGATGCGGTTTATGGAAAGATACATGGACTTTTGACCATGCCTATAAACAAATTCTGGGCAAGGTTGGCAGGGTTTTCCTACGAGGGTCAAACGGAGTTTTTAGCTCAGGCTTGCAATGTGAGAGAGTATGCTATGCTTATGTATTCAGAGAAGTTAAAGGTAGTGCCCTTTACCACACATATACCTCTAAGAGAAGTGCCAGAGAGAATAAGAAAAGACGATATCGTTAAAAAGGTAAAGCTAATAGACAGAGAGTTCAAAAGACTTTTTGGACTTGAGCCAGTAGTTGGCATTCTTGGTCTTAACCCCCATGCGGGTGATATGGGAGCTATAGGGGAAGAGGATATGAAAGAGATTGCACCTGCGGTAGAGGCTCTAAAGGAAGAAGGCTACAAGGTTGAAGGTCCTCTATCTCCAGATAGTGCCTTTTTGAACATAAACTACGATGTTTATCTGTGTATGTATCATGACCAAGGGCTTATACCTTTTAAAATGCTCGCCTTCAGGGAAGGTGTGAATTTAACGCTTGGAATACCCTTTGTGAGAACCTCCCCAGACCATGGAGTAGCTTATGACATAGCTTGGAAGGGTATAGCGGATGAAGGTCCATCTCTTAATGCCCTCAGGTTATGTGAAAGGTTGGCAGGAAAGGCATGACGATAAAAAAGAGAGTGACTCTTAGCTTGGTTTTTTCCCTTGCCTTTACCCTTACGGTTTCCTTCCTTATTCTTTACCTAATATCCTCCCAAATCCTTGAAAGGAGACTCGAGGAAACTTACAGGCTCGTATATGAAAACTATAAAGAGATATTGAAGGGAGAGGTGGAAGAATCGGAAAAGCTTAAAGCCTTAGCAGACTCTGGACAACTTTCTCTTGCGTATCATTACATAGAAAAAGCCTCTGGAGGGAAATGTGAGGAGACAGCATATTACCGTGTAACTTCCATAGGACTTCACTACGGTATAAACAGGCAATATCCAGAAGGTTGTTTCTTTATAGGTGTAAACATTGAAGAAATACTTAGATTTATGGAAAGCCTAATGGGTATAGATTGGGTGGTATATTACGATAGAGATATGGTCCCTGAAATCGTAGGTGGAAACTTGGATACCTTTATGAAAGATAAGGTAATTATAAACAACATGGTTATTGACCGGTTTTCCAAGCAGTATGTCCTTAATCTACCTCTCAATGTGAAAGGATATACGCTGTATGGTAGCTTTCTTGAAAAAAGCCTCCTTATGGAGATTCCCCTAACAAACATGAAAGGCTTGCCTGTGGGTAGAATCATTTTTATAAAGGATATTTCAGGATTATACAGGGAAGCCTACACAGTCCTTTTTGTGCTTGCTCTTTATTCAGTGTTTATGTTGTCTCTTCTTGCCCTTTTACTCTTTAGGATTGTATCCACTGTGATAAATAGAATAGTTTTCCTAAAGGATGTAACCGCAAGAATAGAGAAGAAAGACTTCGCTGTGATAAATCTCCTTGAAAATTCAAAGGAAAGATGGAAGGATGAGGTTTATGAATTAAAGCACAGCATATACAACATGGCTTTGAGCCTAAAATCTGCCTTTGAAGAACTTGAAAAGAAGAAATCTGAACTTGAACAGCTTGCATACTATGACCCACTTACTGGACTCCCCAATAGAAGATTTTTCTTTGACCATGCAAGTCTTATTCTTGAAAGCTCAAAAAGATACGGAAATCCACTTAGCCTTCTCATCATAGATATAGACCACTTTAAGAAAATAAATGATACCTACGGTCATGAGGCAGGCGACCTTGTATTAAAGAGCTTTGCAGATATCTTAAAGAAAACCATAAGACAGTCAGACCTCCCAGCAAGGCTTGGGGGAGAGGAGTTTGTTCTTCTTATGCCCAACACTACCCTCCAACAGGGCAAAGTGGTGGCTGAGAGAATAAGAGTCAGCTTCCAGAATAGCCTTATAGTATATGAAGAAAAGGAAATAAGGGCAACTCTAAGCGGTGGGCTTGCGAGTTTTAAATCGGGTATTGAAAATGTTGACGACCTCATAAGAATGGCGGATGAAGCCCTTTACAAGGCGAAAGAGTTGGGAAGAAACAGGATAGAGGTTTATGAGCCTTAGAATATGGGAATTTCAAGGGCTGGGTTGGACAAAGCCCTCAACATACCAAGCCTTATGGCTCTGACTACCTTCTCTTCTAACTTCCTTTCCCTAAACCTTATAAAATGATGGAAAAGCACACCGCTTGCCTCAAGACCAAGCCCTCTGTCAAGAAGAAGTTTTTCAGACCAGCTTTTTATGGTTTGAGACCTCAAAAATCTATTCCTTGGGTTTAAGCCTTTGTTTTTCCCCAACCCCACAAACTGATAACCGCATACGCTTCCATCCTTTAAAAAAACCTTTACCAGCTTTCCTTCCCACTCAAAACTATAAGAGCTTTCTGAGTCTTCAAAAGTCCCACCACTTCCTGCTGTTGCTATCCTTGTCTTTACCGCATTGTAGTCCACAAGCCCTGGGTTTTTAACTTTTAACCCTGCCATGTTAAAGCCTGCTATAGCTCCAGCCTGCTGTGCAGGTGGAAAGAGAGCTATCCAACGGTGGTTTCCCCAGGCATCCAAACCAGAACATATATCACCAGCTGCGTAGACATCTGGGTCTGAGGTCTGTTGGTATTCGTTAACCAGTATACCACCCACGACCCTGCCGGTAGCTTCGTTTATATGTAGCTTTATGTCCGTGTCCGCCACAAGGTTAGTCCTGGGTCTTACTCCTGTTGAAAGAATAACCATGTCCGCCTTTATGAACTTGCTCCTGTCCGTGCCATTGGGTCTTATCTCCACCGCTTCTACCCATTGGTCTTCTCCATGTATGGCTACCACTTGATGGTTTAGATAAAAGTGAATTCCCCCCTCCTCAAGAGGCTTCATATACTTGTCTGCCATAAACTTGTCCAACATCCTTGGAAGGACTCTATCAAAGAACTCCACCACATGCACCTCAAGACCCATATGCCTTAGGGTCTCCGCATCCTCTATACCTATAGGACCCGCACCCACTATTACCACGCTTTTGACCCTCCCAGAGAGAACCCAATCCCTTATCTTCTTTGCATCGTAGAGGTTCTTGGCGGTGGTTACTCCACCAAGCTCAACTCCTGGTATGGGTGGCACAAAGGCGTAAGCCCCAGCGGCCAAAAGGCACTTGTCATAGGGTATCTCCTCCCCACCTCTGACTATGACCACCTTCCTCTTGTTGTCTATCCCCACCACCTCCTTTTTAGGTCTAAAGTCTACTTTATACTTTTCGTAAAAGCGAAAGCCTCCTTTGTAAAAAAGAGCTTCTTCGGATATGTCTCCTCTTATCACATTTTCCATGCAGTTGGGTGCGTATGTAGGAAACTCCTCGTCAGAAAGCACTATTATGTCAGAGTCCTGGTCCACCTTCCTAAAGGCTTCTATGGCACTGGCAGAAGCTGGTCCGTTTCCTACTATAACCACTCTCATTTTTCACTAAGTTTCAAAATATACTCCAAGCATGTCCTTACGCCAAAGCCCGTGCCACCCTTTGAATAGTATGAGAACTCCTCTCTTAGGTGGGCAGGTCCTGCGATATCAAGATGCACCCACTTTATCCCTTCGCCCACAAACTCCTCAAGGAACATGGCGGCGGTTATGGCACCTCCGTAGCGACCTCCAGAGTTAAGCACATCTCCCTCACCCTTCTTTATCTTTTCTCTCAGCCTTTTGTCATCCATGGGTAGCTTCCATGTGCGTTCTCCTGTAAGTTTTGAAAGGCTAAAAATTTCTTCACCAAACTCCTCATCGTTGGTAAAAAGCCCTGCGGTGTATTCTCCAAGGGCTACCATGCAAGCACCCGTTAAAGTTGCCATGTCTATTATTCTTGACACTCCAAGGTTTGAGGCGTAAGAGAGGGCATCCGCAAGGGTTACTCTTCCCTCTGCGTCCGTATTGTCTATCTCTATGGTTTTTCCGTTCATAGCCCTTATTATGTCATCGGGTCTGTAGGCAGTCCCGCTTGGCATATTCTCCGCAGCACCAAAGATGCCGTGGACCTCCACCTGAGGCTTTAACTGTGCAAGGGCTTTCATTATGCCTATAACCGCACAGGCACCAGACTTGTCCATCTTCATAGTTCTCATGTAGTCTCCAGTCTTTATGTTAAGCCCACCGCTGTCAAAGGTAAGACCCTTACCCACTATGGCAATTTTCTCCTTTGGCTCGCCCTGAGGTCTGTATACCATATGGACAAACCTCGGCGGAGTTGCGGAACCCTTTCCCACACTCCAGAGGGCTTGCATACCCATCTCTTGGATCTCCTTCTCATCATATACCCTACATTCAAGCCCATACTCTTGTGCAATCTTTTGTGCAATCTCCGCAAGGGTTATAGGGTTTATAACGTTCCCAGGTTCATTTACAAGGTCTCTTGTAAAGTTCTGTGCCTGTGCAAAGACCATACCAACTTCCACCCCCTTTGGGTCTGCACCACATATATAAACTTCTTCAAGTCTTTGGTTCTTCTCCTCTTCCTTCTTTGTCTTATACTTGTCAAAGCGATAACTTCCAAGGATTGCACCTTCGGTAATTGCTTTACTTAGCCTGTAGTCAAGGCTTCCAGCGTATATATACAGGGTTTTGACCTCGTCCTTGTTTGCCCTCTTAGAGGCTAAGGCAGAGGCAATCCTGTAGCTATCCTCACCTACCTTCTCCTTCTTTCCAAGCCCTACCACATAAAAGACCCTTACATCATCACCCACAAGCAGACTAACCTTTGCCAGAGTTTCTTCTTTACCCTTAAAGTTCTCCGCAGAAAGTATTTTCTCTACCTGCCCCTTAAGAGACCCAAGAAAATCAAGGTTCTCTCTGTCATCTTCAAAGAGGAATATAGCTATAGGCTCTTTCACTTCCTCCGCTTTAAACTCTCTTGCTTCTACTCTCATCCTTCACCTCCAAGAATATCTATTCTAATTCAATCTCGGCTTTGAGCCTTTCGTAGATTTTGATTAAAGAATGCCTCTTGCTGAATATTCTATTTATAGTCTCTATCAGTTCCTCTTCAAGTAGGCTATAATCATGATTGACCGCATCTCTAAGCTCCCTTAACTCAAACCACTCTTTTGAAGGGTCAACAATGCCTAGTTTCTCTGTAAGGTTTATCATATCTATAGGATACATAACATCCACATTGTAGCCTACTTTTCTCAGGAAAATTCTAAGCAGTTTCCCAAGGAGCTCTTGGAGCTTTGCCATCCTGTATATAAAGGCATATATGAGAACTTTGCTCTCAACTTCCGTATTGTAGTATCTTTTCAAAGGAAACAAGTGAGAAATTTTCTCTTCAAGTTTCTCCAAAAATTCCACATTCCTCCTACAGGCTTCAAGGTAGTATAGAAGTTCTTCCTTCATAGCTTTATGCCTTCCGCAAGGGCTCTTTTATGAATTGGTAGCTCTTCCTTTTCTGGGTTATAGTAAACCACGTCAACCTTCTGCTGTCCTATCCTCTGCCAAAGTTTGTATATAAACTCAAACTTTTTCTCAACAAACTCCTTAGGCGTCATAGAGGTTTTAACCAAAAGGTCTATATCTCCACCCCGTCTGTTTGGGTCAAGTCTTGAGCCAAAGAGAATTATTTCCACATCCTTGTCAAAGACTTCAGATGCGGTTTCCTTTATGGCTCTTATCTCTTCCTCTGATAGCCTTACCTTCATTCCTCCTCTTGAGGTGTGCTTTCCCTTTTCATGGCTATTTTGCCCGTTCTTGCCATCTCTTTTATGCCGAAGGGTTTTACCAGCTCTATAAAGGCGTTGACCTTGTCCTCTGTTCCCGTTATCTCAATGGTGTAGGTTTCTGGAGAAACATCTACTACCCTGCACCTGAATATCTCCACGAGCCTAAGCACCTCGTCCCTTGCTCTTGGTGTGGCGGTATGGACCTTTATAAGGGCAAGCTCTCTTTCCACATGAGGCGTGTCTGTTAAATCTTTTACTTTTATGGTGTCTATGAGTTTTCTAAGCTGTTTTACCACTTGGTCTATTACCACATCATCGCCTATTACCTCAAGGGTCATACGAGAAATACCCTTTTCATGGGTTTCACCCACCGACAAGCCTTCTATGTTGTATCCCTTGCCTGCTATGAGGGTTGCAATGCGAGCAAGAACACCAAGCTCATTACGCACAGTAAGGGTTATAATGTGCTTGCGCACCTCTCCCTTCTTCACTTCTCTGAAAAGGGGGGCTTTTACCGCATCAAGCTGAGAGCTTCCAATGGTATCTGACATCCTAAAACCTCCTTTAGCCCACTAAATACATGGTCTCCGCTTCTACTGCCTTTTTGCCATCTTCTAATATCATATCTCTGTAAGACTTTCCTGCAGGAACCATAGGAAGCACATTTTCCTCCCTGTCCACGTGGAAGTCCATTATAACGGGCTTGTCCTGAACCCTTAGGGCTTCTTCTATTATCTCTCTCACCTCTGAGGGCTTTTCCGCCCTAAAGCCCACCGCACCGCAGGCTTCAGCGAGCTTTACAAAGTCAGGCTGAACGGAAAGGTCTACCTCCGAATATCTTCTCTCGTAGAAAAGCTCTTGCCACTGACGCACCATGCCCAGATATCCGTTGTTTATTATAGCAACCTTAACTGGCACTCTGTATTGCACCGCAGTAATAAGCTCCTGCATGGTCATCATAAATGAACCATCTCCGTCTATTACAAACACCTCCTTGTCTGGTCTCCCCAGTTTTGCCCCAATGCCTGCAGGAAAGCCAAAGCCCATGGTTCCAAGCCCCCCAGAGTTTATAAACTGTCTTGGAAAAGAATATTTATAGAACATGGCGGACCACATTTGATGCTGACCCACGCCTGTGGCGATTATAGCTTCGCCCTTGGTAGCCTCGTATATCTGCTCTATTACATACTGAGGTTTTATAACAATGTTGGAGTTTTTATAGGTGAGGGGGTGCTTCTTTTTCCATGCCTCAATCTGCTCGAGCCATTTCTGTCTTTCCTCTGGGAAGAAGAGCTTTGCACCTTCTCTTTTTATCTCCTCAAGTAGCTTCCTTAGGACTATTTTCACATCGCCCACTATTGGCACATCCACCACTATGTTCTTGGATATGGAAGCGGGGTCTATGTCTATGTGGATTATCTTTGCCTGAGGAGCAAACTCTTCTACCTTTCCTGTAACTCTGTCGTCAAAGCGCGCACCCACCGCTATAAGTAGGTCGCAGTTATATACCGCCATATTGGCGTAATATGTGCCGTGCATTCCAAGCATGTGGAGAGACAGAGGATGAAGCTCTGGGAAGGCACCCTTGCCCATGTTGGTAGTGGTAACTGGTATCTTCATAAGTTCCGCAAGTTCCACAAGCTCCTTTTGTGCCTCTGCCTGCACCGCTCCACCACCCACATAGAGGACTGGTCTCTTGGCTTCCATTATGAGCCTTACCGCCCTTCTTATCTGCTGGAGGTTGCCCTCAAGGTGAGGCCTATAGCCGGGAAGGGATTCCTTTACCTCCTCAAGGGAAGGAATTGACACATCGCTGAGCTTTTGTGTTATGTCTTTTGGAATATCCACAAGCACGGGTCCTGGTCTTCCAGTCCTTGCTATGTAGAAGGCTTGACGAAGTATGAGAGGTAGGTCTTCTATTCTTTTTACCAAAAAGTTATGCTTTGTTATAGGTCTTGTTATGCCCACTATGTCCACTTCCTGAAAGGCGTCGTTGCCTATAAGATGAGTGGGGACTTGCCCCGTTATAAAGACCACGGGCACAGAGTCCATATAGGCATCCGCTATGGCGGTTACCAAATTCGTAGCTCCTGGTCCAGAGGTGGACATGGCAACACCCACCTTACCCGTAGCCTTTGCGTAGCCCTCCGCCATATGTCCTGCACCCTGCTCATGTCTTGCAAGGATGTGCCTTATGCCTCCATCTCTGTAGAGGGCATCGTAGACCTCCATTATGGCACCGCCCGGATGACCAAAGATTATCTCCACACCCTCTTCCTTTAGAGCCTCTATTACAATATCCGCACCCTTTCTTGGCATCTTCTACCTCCATTCTCAGAATCTGTAAAGATATAAAATATATGCAAGTGTTTAAATTTTGTTAAACCTTCCTCACCATAGCATAAGTTCATAAGAATTAGCTTAAATAAGCATTATTAATGATCTATTAAACATATTCTTATTGACAGGCTCGCTTTTCAAGGTTTATGATTTTAACCAAATCCTTTAAGGGAGGTAAAGCATGATTACAAGGCGTGACCTTTTAAAGTCCGCAGGAGTAGGGGCTATTGCTCTGAGTGTTTCCTCACAGCCTGTCTTTGCAGCGGCGGAAAGGGTGGTCAAAATGGAAGCCCTAATGCCCCCACCAAAGGGCAACAGGGTGGTAATATGCGGTGGTGGATGGGCAGGTTTAACGGTGGCAAAGTATCTAAAAAAGGAAAACCCAAACATAGAGGTAATTCTCATAGAACAAAAACCTGTCTTTTTCTCCTGTCCCATATCTAACCCTTGGCTTGCAGACCTTGTAGGTTTAGACTTTCTACAACACGATTATCTCCAACCTGCATCCAAATATGGCTACACCTTTATGAACGATAGGGTTATTGCCATAGAAAGGGACAAGAGAAGAGTATACACCACAAGAGGGTATATACAATACGACTATCTTGTTTTGGCACCTGGCATAAGGTATAACTATTCCGCATGGTTTGGAGATAACAGGGAACTCGCAAGGCTTACCAAGGTCAACTTCCCTCCCGCATATATACCCGGCTCTGAACATTTGGCTCTTAAGAGAAAGATACACGAATTTGAAGAAGGAGACTTTATCATAGTGGTCCCACCAGGTGCCTACAGGTGTCCACCTGCTCCATATGAAAGAGCTTGTATGGTAGCAGAGGTATTCAAGAGAAACAAGGTTAAGGGTAGGGTTATAGTTCTTGATCCCAAGGAAGACATAGCACCCAAGGGACCAGGTTTTAGAGCAGCCTTTGAACAGGTATATCTTGGCATTATTGAGTATGTGCCAAAGGCTTCCATAAAGGAGATTGACCCAGTAAAGAAAGTTATAAAGACCACCGCAGGAGACTTTAAGTTTACAGATGCCAACATATCTCCACCCCATCAGGCTGGTGAGCTTGTATGGATGGCGGACCTTATAGCAAAGGACAAGGAAGGAAAACCAACAGGCTGGGCAGACCAAGACCCGCTTACCTTCCAAGCAAAGGCGGACCCTCATGTGTTCTTGGTAGGTGACGTTATAGGAGGAGTTCCTTATCCAAAGAGCGGGCATATGGGCAACTCCCAAGGTAAGATAGTGGCAAAGGTCATAGCTTCCAGAATAGCTGGCAAGGAATACAAACCAACACTTCCTGACAATACCTGCTACTCCATGGTCAATGGCTCACCACAGGAAGCCATAGTTATAAACGTTACCTATGAATACAACGAAAAGGAAAAGAAGATAACACCTAAGCCCAAGACCATAAACGAAAGGTCAGAGGCCCTCGCAAAGGCAACATACGAATGGGCACGAGCCATATACAGGGACATGTTCTCATAATGTTCTTGGGGCGCCCTCCCGCCCCGTTGCAACACATGTTGCAGAAGGGAACAATTTTTATATCTGGAGTTGGGTTTTTAAGCCCTTTTCTTTATGGCACTGAATTTGCATAGTTATCAAGCGAAAAGTTTATAATAACATCCAAAGAGGTGTGATGCATGGACAGAAGGGATTTTATAAAAACCTGCGGCACTGTAGCTGTGGTTTCTATGCTAAATAGAGACTTCTTTTCTCAAGCCTTGGCACAACAAAAGGATGGCATGTTTCAGGCATACAAAAAGGCACTCTTGGTAAAACAAGATGGTTCTCCTCTAAAGGAAGAAGACATAAAGCCCCATGTAAACTACATATTCTTCTATCCCCATACCGCCACACCCTGCTACCTGCTCAACCTCGGCGAATCCATACCGCCGGCGGAAATAAAACTAAAGGATGGCAAAAGCTATAAGTGGGGCGGTGGTGTTGGGTCAAAGAAAAGCATAGTTGCCTACTCCGCCATATGTGCCCACCAGTGGAGTTATCCAACTCCCCAGTATTCCTTTATTAACTATTACCCACCGGACACACCCTCAGAAACCACAAAAAAGGCTGGAATAATCCAGTGCTGTGCTCATCTTGCCTTGTATGACCCTAAGGCAGGAGGTAGCGTAATAGACGGACCTGCGGAGTTTCCTCTTGCCTCCATAGTGCTTCAGGAGGAGGGAGGAAACTTTTATGCGGTTGGCGTCTTGGGCAAAGACCAGTTTCAACAGTTTTTTGACAACTACAGAACAGAACTAAGACAACAGTATGGCTCCACTGCAAAAGCCAGAGAGTTAGTGGATAAATGTATTGTTATGGAGGTGGATAAATATGTCCAAGCAGTGGTCAGGTGTTAATAGAAGAGAGTTGATAGGAGGAGCTGTAGCTTTTGGCTTGACCGCACCATTGATGGTTTATGCAAGAACACAAAAAAGACAAAAGGCTCAAGTAGTCATAGTGGGTGGCGGATATGGAGGCGTTACAACCGCCAAGTATCTGAAAAAGGAAAACCCAAACCTTGATGTGGTGCTCATTGAGGAAAGACCCTTTTTCATGTCCTGTCCCATGTCAAACCACTTTCTTACCGGTCTTATGGAGCTTACACCACTTTGCTTTTCTTACAATGTGTTAGAGGTAAAGCATGGAATAAGAGTCCTAAATGACAAAGTCCTTGGTGTGGAGCTTGACAAAAAAGTTGTGAGAACTTCTTCTGGTTATATAGCCTACGATTATCTTGTGCTCTCTCCTGGTATAGACTACGACGTAGAAGATAAACCCTTTTACAAAGAGTCTCTGGTTTACAACCCCCCAGCCTTCAAACCCGGTTCAGAGCATATATACCTCAAAAGGCTTATAGAGGATTTTGAAGGCGGTGATATAGTAATCACAGTTCCACCACCGCCCTACAGATGCCCACCAGCACCCTACGAGCGCGCAGCTTTGATAGCCAGTATGATAAAGAAAAACAATCTAAAAGCTCATATTTACTTTATTGATGCCAATGAAAGGCCCATAATAAACTCAGAGGGCTTTCTATCCGCTTACTATGACCTCTATAAGGACATAGCCACCTACATAACCTCAGCACAGGTAAGAGATATAGATGTTCACAAAAGGGTGGTGAAGACTTCTCATGGGGATTTTAAGTATGACCTTGCAAACATAATCCCACCCATGAAGGCAAGCGGACTTCTTGAAGATGCTGGGCTTTTGAGGAAGGGTCAGAAGTGGGTGGAGGTCAATCCTCTAACCTTTGAATCTTCTGTGAAGAATGTGTTCGTCATAGGTGATGCCTGCCAAAGCTATCTACCAAAGAGTGGATATGCTGCGCATTCAGAAGGTAAGATGGTGGCAAAGATCATAAATGCAAGGATAAAGGGCAAAGAGGTAAAAGAAGAATACCTGCAGATGATATGCTACGCAATGGTAAGTGACAAGGAAGCCATAATGACAGAGACCGCCTTCAGATACGATACGGTGTCAAAGAGGTTCGTTCCAACCCATAGGGAGGACAATCAAAGAAAAGAAAGCACTGCCAAAAGATATGAGGAGTGGGCAAGAGGTCTATGGAGAGACCTCTTCGGTTAAAACTCTTTTAACATTCCTTTTACCTTGTCTTCCCAGCTTGGGTGGACAAGGGTTGCCTTTCTTAGTCTTCTTTTTCTGTCTTTTGCCTTGTGGGTGTTGTAGTGTGAACCGCCAGCCTTCTGTCTTTTTATCTTTCCCGTTGCGGTTATCTTGAACCTTTTCTTTGCGGACCTGTTAGTTTTCATCTTAACCTTTGCCATATCCATACCTCCAAGCAGAAAATTATACTACAATCAGCATCCAAGAAGCTCTTTGAGATCCTTTTCCAGCTCTTTGTAAACGCCAAGCCTTATGCGGTATATTTTACCATTCTTGTCAAGAAGGTAAGAGGTGGGGAAACCCATGAGCTTTAGTTCCTTTTGGAGGTCTTCTGAAGGTCGGACTATGGTAAAGGAATAGTTGTTTTCCTTTAAAAACTTTTGCAGATTGCCCTCTGAGCTATCCATGTTGACCGCAAGCACCTCAAAGCCTTTGTTTTTGCATCTTTTGTATTCCCTCTCAAAGATAGGCATCTCCTCTTTGCAGGGTGGACACCAGGTTGCCCAAAAGTTGAGAAGCACTGCCTTGCCCCTTAGCTCGGAGAGCCTCAGTTCCTTACCATCAAGTGTCTTAAAGGTAAAGTCTGGGAGAGTTTGCTCCACTGGAGGCTTGTAAGAGTTTTGCAGTTCATCCTCTTGCCTGTGTCTTAGTCCAAAGAATAGCACCATAAACAGCAATATGCCCGCAAGGATGTAGGGAATATACTTCATCATGGTTAATTAATTTACTATAGCCTTATTCCTTTTCAAGTGGTGTATTCCGCATTTATCCTTATGTAATCATAAGTAAGGTCTGAGCTGTAGTAGGTCCAGCTTTCTTTGCCTTCCATAAGGTCAAGGGTTATCTCCACTTCTTGAGATTCCTCAAGATATTTTTTTGCGGATTCTATAGCCTTTGGGTGGACTCTTCCGTCATACAGCAGGTGGTTGCCCATGTAAACTTTTAGCTTAAACTGGTCTATGGGAAAGGGGGTTGAGCCTGCGGCGGCCACTATCCTTCCCCAGTTTGGGTCTTTGCCGAAGACTGCGGTCTTCACAAGGTTTGAAACTGCTACCGCCTGAGCTATAAGCCTTGCCTTGAGCTGTATAGAAGCGTTTTTCACATGGACTTTTATAACTCTTGTTGCACCCTCTCCATCTTGAACTATTTTTTTGGCAAGGCTTAGAGAAACCTCCTCTACCGCTTCGCTCACCATCTGAAGATCTTCCTTTAAAAGTCCAAGGCTTATAAGACCAAAGCTGTCATTGGTGCTCATACACCCATCCACACTTATGGAGTTAAAGGTCCGCTCATTTATGTCTCTATGAAGCCTTTCTATTACATCTTCCCTGAGGTCTGCATTGGTAAACACAAAGGCAAGCATGGTGCCCATGTTGGGATGTATCATGCCTGCACCTTTTGCAAAACCAAAAACCTCAAGTCTCCCCTTCTTCACAAAGTCATACTTTGGAAAGCTGTCGGTGGTGGATACCACCTCGCTTGCCCTTTTTAGGTCAAGGGGCTCAAGAAGTCCGCAGGCCGAGTCTATTGCATTTAGAACATCTCCTATGGGCATGGGCTTGCCGATTACCCCTGTGGAGAAAACAAGCACTTCATCCTCCTCAATTTCAAGCCTTTCTGCTACCCTTTTTGCCATAAGCTCCGCATGGGTCAGCCCATCTTTACCCACTCCACAGTTTGCGTTTCCGCTGTTTATTACCATTGCCCTCACTTTTCCTTTGAAAACCCTCTGTGAATAAAGCACGCTTGCGGACTTGAAGTGATTTTTTGTAAAGAGGAAGGAAGCTACGCAGGTCTGAGGAAGAAGAAGCACGAGAAGGTCAGGCTTCCCTCCAGATTTTAATCCCGCCCTTCCAACACCCATAAGAATATCCATAAGGAAAAATTCTATCACATACCGCCGAGTCTTCTTAGTCTTTCTTTTGCATCTGATGCCCACTCTGCCTTTCCTTGAGATAGCTCAAGAGCGGTTCTATAGTGTTCTAACGCTTTGGACACTTGACCCATTGCTTCGTAGTTTCTGCCTAGATAGTAATGGGTGCTTGCATGGTCTGGTATAAGCTGTCTTGCCCTCTGAAGGTATCTTAGGGATTCCTCATTTTTCCTTTGGAAGAATTTAACATAGGCGTAGACATAGTTTGTAAGGAAAACATCGGGCATGGTTTCCAGAGCAAGCCTTGACTGCCTTTCAGCTTCCTCAAGCCTTCTTTCGTTGGCAAGAATGTATGCCATATAAGCCCTTGCCACATAGTTCTCTGGGTATAACTCCACCGCCCTCTGAAAGTGTGTAAGAGCAAGGCTGTAATCCCTATTGGAAAAGGCTTTGCTTCCCTTCTTGAACTCCTCAAAGGAGGGTTGAGTTTTTAAAAGTTTAGCCTTCATACGCTGAAAATCCTGGGTGTCTGTTATGAAAGCACCCTGAGGTCTAAGTTTCTGTATTTCCCCTTTGGCTTCCGCAATCCTTGTTTCTGGAAGAGGGTGTGTGGAGAGCCACTCTGGTGGTCTGCCTCCCCTTTCCATAGATTTGAACATCTCAAACACTCCTATAATACCCATTGGGTCATAACCAGCTCTGTGGGTGTAGAGTATGCCCAGCTGGTCCGCCTCCCTTTCTTGGTCTCTGCTGAACTTAAGGCTCAAAAGTCCTGCTCCCACCTGACCAAACTGAAGCAGTGCTTGTCCGTATGGCTTGTCGCCTACAAGAAGGGCTCCAATATTGAGAAGAAGGTTCAGTCCAAACTGCTTTTCAAGAAACCTCGCATGATGCCTTGCGTTTATATGCCCCAGCTCGTGTCCCAAGACGCTTGCAAGCTCGCTTTCAGAGTTTAGCTTCATAAACAGTCCCCTCGTTATCATCACAGGACCACCAGGAAGGGCAAAAGCATTTATCAGTGAGGAGTTAACCACATAAAACTCGTAGGGTAGTCTCCTCTCTGTATGCTTTACCAGTGATCTCCCAACACTTCTTACGTATTCTTGCACTTCCCTGTCTGGATAAAGACCGTCAAACTCCTCAATGGCGTAGGGAACATAAGCCTTGCCTATTTCTATTTCTCTGCTTTCGGGTAAGAGGTTCAAAAAGGGTCTCCTCGCAGACACATCCGCACAGCTGAGAAGTGTTGAAAGGAGCACAATAATAAGAAGCCTCATGTTCTTAATAATATAGCCTCCCTGAGTTTCCATAATACTTCGTTTATGAGAAGCATTCCCTTTCTGTTTAATATTAGCCTCTGCCCCTCTTCTACAAAGAACTCTTCCAGACCTTGAGGTAGCTCAGACAAAACCTCTCTTTCCACACCCCTTGTAGTCCTTAGCGCGGTAAAAAGGTAGTCATATAGCAGGTCCTTGCCTTCAAGCCTTTCCTCGTACTCCACAGGCTTTTCACTCCTACTAACCTTTTCCGCATATAACCTTAGGTTTTTAGTGTTCCCAAACCTTACCCTACCTATAAAACTCCATGCGGACACTCCAATACCTAAATACTCTTCATGACTCCAATAAACCATGTTATGCTTACATTCATACCCAGGAAGTGCAAAGTTTGAGACCTCATATTGCATAAAGCCCATACTCTCAAGACTTTCACATATGAATTCATACATGTCCGCTACAGTATCCCCATCGGGCAAGTCAAGGAGACCCTTTTGATACAGCAAGCCAAACTGGGTATCTTCGTAAGGTGTCAGGAGATAAAAGGATACATGACTTATAGGCAGGGTTCTTGGAGCTTTCAGCTCACCTTTTAGGTCTTTTAGGCTCTGCCCCTGATAGCCATATATGAGGTCTATGTTTATGTTTTCAAAACCAGCCTTGTGTGCAAGCTCAATTGCCCTTATAGAGTCTTCTACGGAATGAAGCCTGCCAAGGGCTTTTAAGCCTTCTTCTCTGAGGCTTTGCACACCAATGCTTACTCTGTTAAAACCTATTTCCTTTAGTTTTCTAAAGTCCTCAAGGGAATAATTCTCTGGATTGCATTCAATGGTAAGCTCTTCCAGAAATGAGGTGTCCAAAAGCCCGCTAAGTTTTTCAAAAAATGCCTCATAAACCTCTGGCTTTATAAGGGACGGCGTTCCACCTCCAAAGTAGAGAGTTTTAGGCTTTATGCTCAAGTCCTTGTATAGCTCAAGCTCCTTCAGAAGAAGACACATATACTCCTTTGGTTCTACCACAGGCTCTACCACAGAGACAAAGTCGCAGTAAGGACACTTATAAGAGCAAAAGGGAATGTGAAAGTATAAAGCCTTAACCATTTTCAAACCTTATAGGTCTGTTTCTTTGCTCCCTAATTATAGAGAAAGCTACACCTATAAGCAAGGAAAAGGTGATTATGCTACTACCTCCGTAGCTTACAAAGGGCAAAGGCACACCTACAACGGGAGCCAATCCCATAGTCATAAGAAGATTTACGCCCGTCTGAAAGAGCCAAAGCCCAGCAAAGGTGCCAAGGTATATCCTCTCCGTAAGGTGCGGTGTATCCATAGCGTAGTATACGATCCTGTAAAAGATAACAAGAAAAGAAACCAAAAACACTAAGCCCACAACAAAGCCCCATTCCTCAGCTATTACAGAAAATATAAAATCCGTGTGCTTTTCTGGAAGGAAGAGAAGGTGGGACTGTGTGCCTTGCAGGAAGCCCTTTCCCAGAAAACCGCCTGAACCAACCGCTATAACGGATTGAATAAGCTGATAACCGCTACCGTGATAATCTTCATAAGGGTCAAGGACCGCCAGTATGCGCGCCTTTTGATAGTCCTTTAGAAAGTGCCAGACTAAAGGAGACATAAGAAGTAGAGAAAAGCCAGTAAGTATAAAGTATCTAAGACTGAGCCCTTTTAGAAAAAGGATAAGAACCACTATCACACCGTATATCACCGCAGTGCCAAGGTCTGGTTGTTTTAAGGTAAGGACTGTTGGCATGGCAAAAGCGGTAAGCAGGATTAAGGTTTCCCTACTGAAGAGTTTATTCGTATGTCCAAGTGTGTAGAGGGTAAAAAACAAAAGGGAAAATTTCATGAACTCCGAGGGTTGTATACTTACCGGACCGAGGTCAATCCATCTCTTTGCTCCGTAGACAGTCTTACCTACAAGTGGCACAAGCACAAGGAGGAAAAGGTTAAGAAAGTATATGGCTGGTGCCATATCGTAGAGAGCCCTAAAGTTGACCCTTGAAAGCAGGAATATGATGATTAAGCCTACCAAGATGTATATGGTCTGCTTTATAAAGAGAGGAGAGGGGCTTCCCTTATAGGTGGCACTGTAGACACCCACAAGTCCCAAAAGGCAAACAAGTAAAAGAGCTAAGATAATGTATAGGTCGTAGTCTCTTATGAAGCTCCTAAGCCTCACCTTCATAGTAGACGAGCCTTCCACAGTTTGGGCATATCACTACCTCCCCCTTTATCAGTCTTGAATAGAGGGCGGAGGGCAGTTTTGTCCCGCAGTTGGTGCAAGACCCAGAGGAGTCTGCGAGTAGTATAACAGGCAGGCCATGTCTTCTTTTCAGGGCTTCGTATTCATCGAGCACCTCTCTCTCCGTACCCTGCCTTAGCTTGTGAAGTTCCTCTGTAAGTTTATTGACCCTGCTAAGGAGCTTAGACTGGGAGTATCTTAGGTCCTCAAGCTCCTCCTCAAGCTCCTGTATCTCTTTCAGTAGCTTCTTGTCTTCTTTATCTTCCTCAAGTTTCTTGAGTTTTTCCTCAAGATCCCTAAGGCTGTTGGTGAGCTTTATAACACAGTCTTCATGCCTTGCCTTTTCTCTAAGAAGTGCCTTATACTCCTCTGCCTTTTTCACAAGTTGTAACCTCTCTTCCGCCCTTTTTGCACCAGCCTTGCATTCTTCAATCATCTCCCTATGTTTTTTTAGCTCCCTTTTCAAATCCTCTACGCTTTTGAGGATATCATCCCTCCTTTTTCTCAGTTCCTCTATCCTCTTGACCACATGTTCTGCCTGAGATATAAGCCTTCCAAGTGCGCTTTGTGTTCTTACCAATTCCAGCTCCACCCTCTGAAGCTGGAGCATCTTTTGAAGTTTTTCGTTTTTCACAAGGAATATAATATAAGCCATGTTTGACCTTTTGATTAAGTCCGCCTTTATACCGGACAAGGGCAAGACTATGGACGTGGGTATAAGGGATGGGGTCATAGTGGAACTGGCTGAGAGCCTGGAGGGAGAGTCAAGGTATACCATAGAAGGTAAGGGTAAAGTGCTTTTCCCATCCTTTGCCAACATGCACACCCATATATCCATGAGCCTACTGAGAGGTCTGGGTGCAGACCTTCCTCTTATGGATTGGCTTCAGAAGGTTATATGGGTTTTGGAAGGTGAATTTGTATCTCCAGAATTTGTAAGGGACGGTGCACTTATAGGAATTGCGGAGGCCATAAGCTCCGGCACGACCCTCTTTATGGACATGTATTTCTTTGAGGAGAGCGTGGCGGAAATTGCCCAAATGGCTGGCATAAGAGCAGGGCTTGGCTTTGGCATCCTTGACTTTCCCACAAAGGTGGCAAAAACTCAAGAGGAATACCTAAAGAGGGCAAGAGAATTTATAAAAGACTTCAAAGGACAGGAGCTAATATTTCCAACCCTTTGTCCTCATGCGGTCTACACCTGCTCTCCAGACACCCTGAGAAAAGCTCTCCAGCTTGCCCTTGAGGAAGATGTATACATTCACATCCATGTAGCGGAAACCCAACAAGAAGTGGACGCATCCTTAGAAAAGTTTGGCAAAAGACCTGTGGAACACTTATACAGTCTTGGTCTACTTACAGACAAAACTTTGATGGCTCATGTAGTATGGACTACAGAGGAAGAAAGGGAAATGATAAAGGAGAAGGGTGCAAAGGTCTTGCACTGTCCTGAGAGCAACCTAAAACTCGCCTCTGGCATTGCACCCATAAGCGACTATATAAGAAGAGGCATTCATGTATGCCTTGGCACTGATGGACCAGCTTCCAATGACAACCTTGATATGCTTGAAGAGTTAAGCCTTATGGCAAAGCTACAAAAGGGTGCAAACCTTGACGCAAAAGCAATGGATGCAAGAACTGCCCTAAGGATAGCAAGCGAAGAAGGCTTTAGAGCGGTGGGTATAAAAGCAGGAAGGGTTGAGGTAGGATACGACGCAGACCTTATACTTCTTGACCCTAACAAACCTCATCTACAACCCCTTTATGACCCCATTGCCCAGCTTGTATACTCCGCAAAGTCCTCAGATATAGATACGGTCATATGCAAAGGAAGGGTCTTAATGGAAAAGGGAGAGCTAAAAACCATAGACCAAGAAGAGGTTCTCTTTGTTGCCAACAAGTGGAAGGAAAAAATACAAGGTTTTTTAAAGAGTAAAATTCTATCCTAACGGGGTGTGGCTCAGGTGGCAGAGCGCCTGCTTCGGGAGCAGGAGGTCAGGGGTTCAAGTCCCCTCACCCCGATGTGAACACTCAAAGCTAAGTCTTGATAGACCTTTAATAAACATAAAGCGGACGAACAAGGAAGAAGTAGAACAATACCGTAAGGAGTTCAATGAACTACTCAAAGACCTGATGGCTCAAACCATCGGCAAAATGCTACAGGCAGAATTGGATGAATTCCTTGGCTACGAAAAATACAAACGCTCCTATAACCCTAACTCCAGGAATAGAGCCTTGTATGTGGTAGCTGGAATAGACACAGATGGCTACAAGGAAATACTTGGCTTTTGGCTTGCAAAAGAAGAAAGTGCCAGCTTTTGGGTAAATGTTTTCAATGACCTCAAGGCAAGAGGAGTAGAGGACATACTTGTAGTGGTAAGCGACGAGCTAAAGGGTATACAAGAAGCAGTAAGGAGCGTATATCCCATAAGCGACCATCAGAAGTGTCTGGTTCACGAGGTAAGGAACAGTCTAAAGAAGGTCAAATACAAAGACAGGAAGAGAGTAGCCAGTGCCTTGAGGGCAATATACATGCCCGCCACGCAGATGCAAGCTAAGGAGAACTTTGAGAGGTTTAAGAGGGGATACCAAGTAGAGTATCCACAGGTAGTGAAGGAGTGGGAAAGAGACTTGAGGAGATATTGACCTTTTACAGATATCCGTATGAGATAAGGAGTATGTTGGCGATTACAAACTTTGTGGAGAGTATAAACAGCGAGATAAGGAAGGTGATATATGGCAAGAGGGTATTTCCGAGGGATGAGGCTTGAAGGTATGTTATGGGGTAGCGATGGACATAGAGGAGGATAAAGCCTTTGAGGGATTGGGAGAAAATATATGTCCAGCTGATAATTCTTTTTGAGGGCAGGCTATGAAGTATGGTAGAATTTACACAAATTTTGAAACAGTTCCTAAATCTCCTCTATATAGCCCTCACAAGAACAAGCCTAAAAACTAAATTCCCTCAAGAAATTCAAGACACCCTTGATTTTATTAGTAGTTTGCAAAGAGCAATAGGCTATAATACAATTAATGACACATGAGTATAGCTTGACAGAGAATATAAACATGAGACAAGAATTTAATCACAACATTGAATATGTAATAGGTGATGCGAGAGTTTATGAACCTGACGAGGAGGTGCACCTTGTAGTAACATCTCCACCTTATTTCAATTATATAGATTATGGAACTCAACAAGGGCTTGAAAACATAAACAATTACCATGAATATATAGAGGAGTTGAAAAAAGTTTTTCAGAAAATTTACAACTTTATTACATTAGGAGGAACGATTTGTATAAACATTACTAATATGAAATCAAGAAAGAAAAGGGAGGGACAATCTTTCTTATATCCAATTGTAGCAGATGTAATAAAATTTATGATTGATATAGGGTTTGTGTTTTTTGACGAAATTATTTGGGTGAAGGGTTATGGTAACAACGGAGCGTTAAAGGGAAAACCTCTTTTTGGTTCGTATCCGTATCCACCTACTCCTAAAATTCTTGATAGCATTTTTGAAAATATCTTAATTTTCAAAAAAGCAGGTAAAAGGACAGTTTCCAAGGAAATTAAAGAGTTGTCTAAAATTAGCAAAGATGAATGGATATTATATACAAGGGGTATTTGGTATATAGAACCAGACAAAAAAAGTAAGCATCCTGCATCTTTTCCCTTAGAAATTCCTATGAGATTAATAAAACTTTACTCTTTTTATGGTGATACTGTTTATGACCCATTCGTAGGTTCTGGAACGACTCTTATAGCAGCAGCTATGTTAAATAGAAGAGGGATTGGATTAGACGTAAATCCAAAATATAAAAGTGAGTTTGAAAAAAGATGGAAAGAATTAACATTAAACAAGAACTTATTTTAAAATCTATATGGTTTACATGTGCATCAATATCACAAACATTTGAAAGGACAAGTAGGTCAAGAGAGGATATTTTATATCACGCATGGAGAATATTTACAGGAAAATTAGGAGAACTTACATTTGCAAACTGGTTAGTAGATAAAAATTTATTGTCTTCAGAAGATTATAAAAAATATGAAGATAATGCTTTAAGTATCTTTTGGGGTAAAACTAATGTAGATGAATTTGATTTACATGTAAATGGTTATTTAATAGATATTAAAACTCTGCCAGAACATTCTCATAAATACCTTATAATACCTAAGGATCAATTTGAAAATCAACCCAAAGATATATATGTATGTTTGAGGCTGGAACATTCACTAAATAATAATGAAATGAAGATTAAATTATTAAACAAGAATTGCTTTGAAATCTACACTCTGTTAAAAAACAATACTATAAAAGAACAGTATAGATTCACCGCAGAAATTCTGGGTTTCATTGAAAGAAGGACAACCCTTTTTGAATTTTATGAAAAAGATGCTGTATGCCCTGAAAAATCTTGTTATAGAATACATATTAATAGATTAAGCAACATAGGAAATCTTTTTCCTCTTTTAAACCCTTTAAGTAGTTGACAGATGCTATGTTCAACAATACCAATTTTAAACTTTCATCAAAACTCCACATTAAGTCTTTGAACTTCAACAACTTTAAGATGCTCACCCATAATGTTAGACAGAGCAATAGAAATCATGCATCACAAGCAGGGGGTCGGAGGTTTAAGTCCCTCACCCTGATTTAAAGATATGCTGATATGCTTAAATAAGTGTCAGTAATCTTTACTACAATCAACTTTTATAGCCTCACCACACCTACACAGATAAAATTTTTTTCTCAAAAGCACAGGAGGAAAAGCATGAAAAGGTTTTTAGTCCTTAGTGTAGTCAGCATTTCCTTGGCACAGCCAGTGATTGACCCACCCTTTGCGGATAGGCTCTTTCCCTATGTAACCTATGGAGAGGTTTGGACAGGCACGCCTGCGGTAATTAAGGATGCAACTATCCCAAATACACTTGTGGTCTATGGCTCAAAGGAAGACCCTGATATAGTTGCCCTTGCGAGCAGGATAGCCTACTACCTCGGACAATGGACGGATGACATAGGCTTTACCGCAGAGGACGTTCGTCAATCTAAAATGCCAGAGCTTCTCGTAAGCGACCAAAGGCTCAAAGGGCTTAGCTACCAGAATCTCATAGTGGTGGGAGTAAACAATGAAATAGTGAAGGAGGTGGGTTTGAGTTTTGAAAAGCCTACTATAAAGGTAGTGCAAAAAGATGGCAAAAACATACTAATTGTAGGTGGTGCTAACAAGGAACAGATAATGCAGGCAGGTAGGTATCTTGCAGATGTAAGGCTCAACTTCAAAGCAGGTGCATACAGAACCTTTTTCTCCTTTGTAGCTCTTAGGGGGTATATAGAAAAGGGTGAGTTTGATGCAGGGCTAAGGCTTATAAGAAGCCCCATGGGGCTGTCCGCCTGTGGAAAGAATATGGCTTTGGCAGGTCCAATGGTAGCCCAGTGGGGAGATGACCTCAAGGCAGTTGTCAGACACAGAAACAACATCCTCTACAATGAGCTTCCAAAAGCTCTTGAAGCAAAAGACAAAGAAAAAGCGGTTAACCTCTGGAAAGAAGCCATGCTTACTTGCTACCAGTGCCATCAAGGCATAAACGTGCCACAGGTAAGAAGGTTCAAACCCATAGAGAGCATACACGCCAAACACCAGCAAATAGCAGAGAGCTTTGGTCTTGTAAAGGTTATTGGCACAGAAAAGTCCTGCATAGCCTGTCATGCGGGACCTACAACAATAAAAGGCTACAAGTAAGTTATACTTAACATATGGCGAGTAAGAAGTGGGCTGTGAGCTTTTTTCTCACAGCTCTTTTCCCTATTCTCCTTACACTGTTTGTAGTTCGCCTTGCCTTCACAGACATTTTTGTGGAGTTCCTCTATAAAAGAGTAGACCTGCCACCAGACCCAATGCCCTATGAGCTAAGACTAAGCATAGCCAAACTCGGGCTTAGGTCTGTTCTTTCAGACAGTGGCATGGAAGAGTTCAAAAGCTCTGGAATTTTTAACGAAAGAGAGATAAAACATATGGAGGATGTGAAGAGGCTGTTGAGTTTTTCCTTTGGTTTTATGTATATCATCCTTCCTCTTTGGCTTTTTGGATTTCTTAGTTTAAAGAATAAAAGGGAGATGGGAAAGGTTTTATTCTTTGGTGGGCTGTTGCTTGAAGTTTTTGTCCTTTTTGTGTTAATTGTTTCTGCGGTCAACTATGACTGGCTTTTTACTGCCTTTCATAACCTTTTCTTTGACCCTTATTCGTGGCGTTTTAGAGACGAAGACATGCTTTTGAGGGTCTATCCCATGGACTTTTGGTTTAAGGCAACCTTGTATACTGCCTTAGGAGTTTTTCTTGTAAATCTTTTCCTTCAGACCCTTGGTTTTATCCTTTGGAGAAGAAGTTCCTGAGCTTCTCTTCCGCAGGTCCAGGCTTTCCTATGTAATAACCCTGTGCGTAATCTATGCCTAAGTCAAGGAGGATATCAATGGTCTCCACATCTTCCACATACTCCGCTACCGTTTTTATGCCAAGACCCTTTGCCACCTCTACCATGCTTTTTACAAAAATCCTGTCCACATGGGACCTCTTCATACTCTTTATAAATTCGCCTTCTATTTTAAGAAAATCCACAGGAAGATACTTAAGGTAAAGAAAAGAAGCATAACCAGAGCCAAAATCGTCTATGGCAAACCTAAAACCTGCCTCTTTTAAACCCTTTAGAAAACTACTCATCCTACCTATATCCTGTATTGCCTCCCTTTCTGTTATCTCAAAGACTATACGGTCAGTTTCAACACCATAAGTCCTTGCCCTTTGCACCACATCCTTTATAAAGTCATGCGTAAGATCCTGAGGTGAAAGGTTAATAAATAGTAAAATATCACTGTTATCCTTAATATAAGCTATCTTCTGAAACAATCCCTCTATCATGGCAATGTCCAGCTTTTGAACAAGCCCCATATCTTCTGCTATGTTTATAAACCTGCTTGCAGGAAGAAGCTCATCGTCTACTTTTAGCCTCATCAGTGCTTCAAAGCCCTCAACCTTTTCGGTGCTTAGATTAACTATGTCTTGCAAGAATACCTCTATAGATGCCTTTTCAAGGCTCTCCAGAACCTTTCTCTCAATCCTTCTAAAGGATGTATAAATTTCTTTTACAGATTCCTCTACGGTCTTTACCCTTCCTTTACCTTCCCTTTTTATGGCATGCATAAGGGCTTCACCGAGCGATAGTATCTCTTCCTTATTCTTCGCGTCCAGTGGATAACATACTATACCCACGCTTAAACTTGCACGGATTTCCGTATCACCAAAAGCCAGTGGCATATTTAGGATTTCCTGCCTCAACCTCTCCGCTATATATTCCACCACACCCTTATTAGCCTTTGGCAGTATTACGCCAAACTCATCTCCACCCAGCCTGCCAGCGGTATCAAGCCTTCTTATCTTCTTTTTGAGCACCTCAGCAACATGCTTAAGGACCATATCTCCCACGTGGTATCCGTAAGTGTCGTTTATAATTTTAAAGTTATCCACATCAATAAAAAGCAAACATAAAGGCTCTCCAGACCTATCAGACCTTTCTATTTCATCTTCAAGAAGCTTTTCAAAGCTTTTTCTGTTGTATAGCATGGTTAATGGGTCATATTCAGTTAAGAATCTTATACTTGCCTGTGCTTTCTCAAGGTCTTCTATCACCTTCATAAGCTTTACCACATGGAAAAGCTGATTGCTTACCGTTTTCAAAAAGAGAAACTCCTCTTTGTCAAAGCCTTTGTCTTTCCTAAGTCCTAACAAGCCCGACTGGTAAGAATTGCTTTCAAATTTGCAGTAAATGTATTTATCTCCCGCTCCATACATATCTGGACTTTCCATTACCTTTTCCAAAAGTTGGTGAAGTTTAAAATCTGGAAAGTTCTGCAAGAAACCACTTGAAAAAACCACTCTTTCTGGAAGCTCCGCATTCTTATTCCACATGTAGAAAACACTTCCATCCATCTTAAGGGTATAGTCAAGCCTTTCAAGCACCTGTTTAGAAAAGGTATCTATGTTGTTATATGCCTGAGTGGCATATTCAGAGGTTTCTAAGAGAAGGTAAAGTCTTTCAAGCTCCTTAGCCTTTTCCTCTATGATTTTATCAAAGTTCATGGCGTTTAGAAGATAGCCAAGTATTATCCTTTCAGTGTTTATTACATGAAGCCTGTCAAGCGGACTTTCCGGATACGCACTTAATCTGCTAACAATAAGATAGTCCTCATAAAGGCTGTAATGATATTCTCTGTCAAAGTATTGACCTCCAAGGTCCTTCAAAAGCCTTTTTATACTGTTCAAATCAATACCATCAAGCTTATAGCCCTTTGGACCATGAGCCACAGCCACAAGCCTGTTTTCCTTAAGACTGTATAAAAACATAAACTCAACGATGTAGGAAAAACCCTTATCCAGCCTTAAGAAAAAGATATTCTCCTCCTTTGTGGGTTTTGACCTTATTATTCCAGTGAGCAGTGTAAGGGCTGATTCCATAATTTGTAAAGCTCTCTGCCTAAGATTAATATAAAGGACTGCATAAAGTATGATTAGGTATGCCAAGAACCTATAAAAAGATGCAAGAACTATAAGAAAGTCATAAAAGTTTTTGTATAAGAAAAGGCTCAATGAGGAAAGAGAGATTAAATTAAGAGCTGTAAAAATATACCAAGAACATACACTTTCAAAGACCTTGTTTCTTACAACATAAAGGGCAAGGGAAGAGTAAAGAATTATAGAGAAGGCGTCAAAAGCATCTCTGTGCCAAGTCTGTCCTATACCCTCAAGATACAGGGGCGGTAGGTATGGATGAAACATAACTATCCCGAAGGAGGCTACAAGAGAAAAAGCTGTCAAAAATCTGTAGGATTTAAGAGGAATGTAGGTTTTAACTTTTGGATAAAAGGCGGAAATATAAAAGGCAAGCAAAACTAAACTTTTGGAGAGGAGAAAGAGATAAGCTACTTTGTTTCTTGTGTTCTTAGTTATAAAATCTGGGAAAAATACGAAGGAGAGTATATGAAACAGGTCTGGAATAAGGGAGGGTATTAGGAAAACTCCGAGGGCATAAAGCCTTTCGCTTATAAACCTTCTTCCCAAGGCGATGAGGGTTGCCACAAGAAAAAGGAGAAGGGCAAAGGAGCTTATTCTCAAAGTTGCTATCCAAAATGCAAAATTAGTCCTATCAAGGACAAGCTGGTCTCTATAGATGTAAGCTAAAAGCGTAACAAAAACTCCTCCCAAGAGAAGCATAAAACTTACATATCTGTGCATCAAATAGTATTATAATCGTAAGAACCACTTGGAACTTTAGAGCTTATTAGCTTTAGGATAAAGTCCGCTACTTTTTCTGGAGGCTTTAGGGTCATTGGGTTTTCATGTGGATACGCCTTTGCTCTCATCTGCGTTCTTGTGGCACCGGGATTAAAGGCATAAACCCTTATGTCTTTGTCTTTTAGCTCCTCTGCCAAAAGTAAACTAAAACCCTCTATACCAAACTTGGAGACCGCATAAGCTCCCCAGTAGGGTGCAGGTCTTTTGCCAGCACCAGAAGACATATTAACTATAACCGAGCCAGGGTTCATGTAAGGAATTGCATATTTTGTCATATAGAAAACTCCGTTTATATTAACCCTTATAACCTCTTCCCACACATCTTCGGGATAGTTCTCAATAGAAACTCTCTCACCCAGAAGGCTTGCGTTGTTTACCAAAAGGTCAATGCGTCCCATATTCTGAACGCAAAAGCGGACAAAATCCCTAACAGAAACCCTATCCCCCACATCACAGGCTTTTGTGTATAGACTTTGAGGGTTTCCCAGCTCCTCCCTTAATCTTCTTAGGTCTTCTTCTTTTCTTGAGCAGGTGCAAACCTGCCAACCCTCCTTTATAAGTCTTTCCACTATTGCCCTTCCTATACCCTTGCTTCCACCAGTTATTATGGCTTTTTTACCATCCATGGTTTATATTTTAAGGATATAATAAAGACCTAAAGGAGGTAGAAAATGCTTCTTAACCTTGAGGTGAGAACCCAGCTCAAAGACATATTCTCAAAGGAGCTAAAGGAACAGGTAAACCTAAAACTCTTCTCTCAAGCCATAGGCTGTGAGACCTGTCAAGTGGCAGAAGAACTTTTGAAGGAGCTTGCGGATGTAGAACCGGAAAAGATAAAGCTGGAGGTCTACTCACCTCTCATAGACAGGGAAGTAAGCCAGAAGTATGGTATTGATAGGGTGCCAACTATAGTGATAGAGGGCGACAAGGATTATGGCATACGCTACATAGGTCTTCCTGCAGGGCTTGAGTTTACTACTTTGGTTCAGGGTATAGTGCAAGTATCAAAGAGAGAGCCAAAGCTCTCAGAGAAGACTGTGGAAATGCTAAAAGGCATAGACCTACCGATGGAGATTATGGTTTTTGTTACCACCTCTTGTGGATACTGTCCTTCCGCAGCCATAACCGCTATGAATTTTGCCATGACAAACGATAACATAACCGCACTAATAGTTGATGCCAGCGAGAATATGGACCTTGCGGAGAGGTTTCAGGTTGTGGGTGTGCCAAAGATAGTTATAAATAGAGGGCTTGCGGAGTTTGTGGGTGCACAGCCAGAAAACAATTTCCTCGGGTATGTAATATCCGCCTACGAAAAGCTAAGGAGAGAAAATGGACAGGCTTGAGTATTTTAAAAGTTTGTTGGAAAAGACACCAGACAGTCCTATTTTGCATTACTCTTTAGCACTGGAATACTACAAGCTAAGAGATTACCAAAACACCATAAGGCATATGGAGAAGTATTTGAGCCTAAAGGAAGACGAAGGGGCAGGCTATCGCATCCTTGCCAAGTGCTACGAAGAGCTCGGCGAATACGAAAAAGCTATAGAGGTCCTACAGGAAGGCGTGGAAAAGGCTTTAAAGCATAACCATCCAAGCATGGCAGAGGAGTTTAGGTCTTGGATAGAGCAGTTAAGGTCTTTACAGTCCTTTTAGGGCTTATTGGTTTTTCTTCTGCTCAAGAGCTAAAAGCCTGCTACAAGGCTTATCTACTTTTCCTGCCTGTGGCAGAGACATGTATAACTTATAAACAGCAAAATAACAACCTCAAGGTTGAAAGCTTTGTTAGAACCATAAATGTGGGCAAGCTGGTAAAAAGGGTCTACAATAGGGGTGGTGCAGAGATAGAGCTTCCCGAACTTTCTCCACGACGCTTCGTTTACTATCAGGAAGAGGGAGAGTTCAAAAGATATCAAGAATACATCTTTGGCAACGGTAAGATAAAGACCACTGAAATAAAGTATGTAAAACTGAGCGACCAGATTGAAAAGAAAGAAGAGAAGGAATATAACTACAAAGGCTTTGTAGACCCATACACAGCCAGTCTAATACTGTATAGAGATAGTGCAAGGGTAGAGAAGGGGACGGTAAAGATGTTTTATGACGATAAGGAATACTGGCTACCTTACGGTGTTGTAGGAAGGGAACAAATAGACACGTCAGCAGGCTCTTTCATTACAAGAAAGATAGAAGTCCATCCTAATATAGAAACAAAGGGACTATTGAAACCCAGAGGCACATGGTATTTATGGATAGATGAGGAAACAAACTTACCAGTCAGAATGGAATTGAAATTTATTATAGGCTCCGCATCTGCAAGACTTGAGAAAGTAGAAGGAGATAAAAATCTTCTTAGAAATGTCTTAAGTGCAAAAAAGTAGGGGGCGTATAGCCCCCAAGAGGTGTTTACTTCTTTTGTTCTGCAGGAGCACCTTCCTTCTTTTCTTCCTTCTTGTGTTCTTTCTTGTGCACCTTCTTGTGAGCCTTTTTCTTTTCCTGCTTTTGCTCCTGCTTTTGCTCCGCTGCAGGCTTTGCAGGTTCAGCTGGCTTAGCAGGCTCAGCTGGCTTAGCAGGCTGTGCCTGCTGTGCAAGAGCTGCACCGCTGAAGGCTACTGCAAGCAGTAGTGCAAGTGCTTTCTTCATGGTTAAACCTCCTTTAGGTTTTTGATGTTTAAAAGCATAAAAAAAGAAAGATGAAAATTTCATGAAAACTCTACAATTTTTGTTTAAGGAGTAAGAGGACTAATTGATAAAGCACAGAGGCTAAACCCACCGCGTAATAAAAACTGTGATGATGTTCTATAAACCATATAAGCCTGTAGGCGATACCCATAAGAAGTAAGGTGGACAGGGCGTTAAAAATACCAGCCAAGTATTCCCTTGAAGAGGTTTTCTTGTCATCGCTTACTATCCTATTAAGGCTCAGTTTGTAGACTTTGAAGTCTGTAGCAAAAGTCTTTCCTTCCCTTTGGGTAAGAAGGGAACCATCCTCAAAGGTAAGTGTTCCCGCTTCCACTCTTGCCTTCTTTGCTACAACCACACCCTCATTAAACTTGAAGAATATACCTTCAAGAGTGTTTCCATCTCTCTTTTCTACATATAGGGTAAACTGTCCAAAACTTTGAAAACTCTTTGAAGGGATGGAAGTTATTAGAAGAGCGTAATATTTCAGTGTAAGCTGTCTTCTTACAAAACCAATATCCTCTTCGTTTAATGTTAGAAACACAAAGGAAAGGGCAAAAATAACAGGAAACAGCATAAAAATGCTTTTCGTATATAGATTAATAGGTCTTATTCCAAAAGACTGTATAACATGAAGTTTTTTACCTTCTTTTAATTCAAAAAGTTGGAAGGCAAAGGCTATAAAGAATGCGGTTGGAAGCATGTAGGAGAAATAAAACAAAAACCAGAGTAAAAGAAAAGGCAGAGAGTCTTTAAGAGGCAACTGAAACAGTATTTGGTCAAGTCTAATTATCTGGAATATGAGAAACACAAAGGTAAACAGAAGGCTGATAATCACAGCAAGTCTAAAAAACCTCCAAAAAAACCAACTAAATATCATTGAGCTTTTATCTTACCCTTTAGCCTTTCCTTTTGGTTTGGTTCTCCCCTTTTACCCTGCATTAGCAGGTCATAGGCTTTTTTGTAATATTCCTGTGCTTCCTTTTCCCTTCCTAACTTGAGGAGGATATCTCCCATGTGTTCGTATAGCACAGGGTCTTCCTTTTCCTTTTCAAGAGCCTTGAGAAGAAGCTCCTTAGCCTTTATGTAATCTCCACGGTAATACAAAACCCACGCCATACTGTCTATATATGCGGGGTTTTCTTGGTCTTTTTGAAGAGCTCTTTTTATGAGCTTTTCCGCTTCATCCAATCTTGCACCTTCATACCAAAGGAGAAGAGAGTATCCAAGATGGTTCAAAAGCTCTGGGTCATCAGGGTTTAGCTCAAGAGCTTTTTTGAGGTCTTCCTCCGCAGACAGTATCTTGCCCAATTTGTCGTAGACTATTGCTCTTAGGAAATAACCTCTATAATCCCTTGGGTTTATCTCCACTGCTTTGTTTACGTATTTAAGGGCTTGCTCAAGTTCCTCCTTCTCACTGTAAAGGTTTCCCATAAGAAGGTTTAGCTGATAACTGTTTGGGTCTACTGCAAGAGCCTTTTTGAGTATGTCCTCTGCTTTTTGGTATTCTTTCCTATCTATGTATATACCAGCGAGTCTTTCAAGGATCTTTGGGTTGTTTCCTACCTTTTTCTGAAGGTTAAGATATATTTCAAGAGCTTTGTCAGTTTCCTTTTCAAACTCAAGAAGGAGTGCATAGCTATAAGCCACGTCTGGATTATCTGGATTTTCCCTATACAGATTCTCTAAAAGTTCTTTAGCCTTTTTCGTGTCTCCAGACCTTATAAGGATAAGGGCATACTGATACAGATAATCGCCGTCGGGATAAAGTTCTGCCAGTTTTTGGTAAACATCCTTTGCTTCTTCATATCTGCCTGTTATTGCATATATGTTTGCAAGCCTTTCTAAGGCACTTCTGTTGGCTGGGTCTTGCTTGAGTATGTCCTTATATAAGCTTTCCGCTCTTGAGTATTCTCCTCTCTGTTCGTATATGCTTCCAAGGGTTATAAAACCAGCTTCAAAGTCTCCTTTTACCTTCAGAGATTTCTCAAGGTATTCTATAGCTTCTTGCTGTTTACCCTCAGAAAGGGCAATTCTTGCAAGCATAAAATAGGGTAGAGGATTTTCTGGACTAAGCTCTGCCAGCCTTGTAAGCACACTGCGAGCCTTTACCATCTGTCCACTTCTAAGGTATTCTTCTGCTAAAAAGACCATTATCTCCTTTGACTCTGGGTTCTTCGAATATCCTTCCTCAAGGACTTTTAAGGCTTTTTCTCCTTCTCTTCTTATACCGTATACACTATGGAGCAGGAGGTATGGGTCGGGCATATTAGGATACTTTGACTTAAACTCGCTGGCAACCTTGAGTGCCATGTCGTTTTTTTTCAGCTTGAGGGCTAACCTCACAACGTCCACATACAAAGATGGTGTTGGTGCCCTTTCAAGGGCTCTCAGGCAGTAGCTTTCAGCTTTAAGTGGTTCTTTCTCTTGATAGAGCCTGCAGAAAACATAATCGGTATATGGATTGTAAGCTAAAGACACACCAAGGAGCATAAGAAAAAAAAGCACCCTCATTCTAAACTCCTATGTATAATAAGAGAAACTTCCAGAGACCTCAGAAGTTCCGAAGATGTGCTTCCAAGAAGCACCCTCTTGAAACCAGAAAGACCTCTACTTCCCAATACCACTATATCTATGTCTGGATTTTCCTTCAAAAAGTTCCTTATACCATCCGCAGGTGATTTATCCTCAAGTATATAAGCTGAAGCCACGAAGCCAGATTCTCTGAGCCAATCTTTAATTTTTTCAATATGTTTTAACTTTTCTTCCCTGTACTTTTCACTTAGAACATCCCTTATTCCTTCAACAAGTGGCAGTTCAATAGTTTCTTCCACATGTAGAAGAATTATATGAGGAGAAAAGGGCTTTAGTAGGTTTACAGCAAATTCAAGGGCTTTTCTTGCATGCTCCGAGAGGTCATATCCTATAAGGACCTTTTTTATACCCTCTGGTTCCTTTCCCTTTAGCACAAAAACAGGCTTTTTTGAATACTTCACAACCTTTTCTGTTGTTGAGCCAACTAATATCCTTTCCACAAGACCCTTTTTGTGGCTTCCCATAAAGACAAGGTCATAGGTCTCTTCTTTCTCTAACACCACCTCCGCAGGCTCTCCTATTTCTACGAGAATTTCCACTTCCAGAGGCTTTAAAAACTCCACAAGACCCTTTAATCTCTCTTTTGCCTCTTCCTTTTTTCTCTCCTGAAGCTCCGCAAGTAGCTCAAGGTCTACTGTGCTCATACCGAAGCTTTCTGGATAGGGAAGGTAAAGCACAGGAGACACTGTATGAAGGAGATGGACCTCGGCATTGTGGGCTTGAGCAAAAAGTTTCACTACTCTAATAAGCGGGTTTGTTATCTCCGTAAAGTCAACTGGTGCAAGGAATTTCATCTTCATCTCCTCCCTTCAAAATTACTAAAAAGCTCTAAGAAGTCTACACTCACTTCACATCCATCCAGTTTAAAAACCCTATCTAACTTTTTTCTGTATTTCCCATCCACAAGTTCAAAGACCTTTACCATCTTCTCGTCAGGATATAAGAGGACAAAGTATTTCACGCCTTGCATCTCACACAACTCAAACTTAAGACCTTCATCCATCTGCCTGCTACTTGGAGAAACTATCTCCACCACCATCTGTGGCGGACTTTCCACCCTCTCTGGAATTTCTCCACACAATACCATTAGGTCTGGTCTTATGACCGTGTCAAAGGATACATACCAGTCAAGCTCCACATAAACTTTGCAAGTGCTACATTCTTCCTGTAAAAAAACATTCCTTAAAAAAGCACCAAGTTCGTTAAGAAGGTATTGGTTTAAAGGTCTTGGCGAAGCCATAGCGTAAGGCATACCTTCTATAAGTTCCCAATCCCCCTGCCATTTAAGGTAGTCTTCCACCGTATAGTGTGGTCTATACTTATAGGCTAAGCTCATGAAACTCCTCAAGGTTTAATTTAAGCACTTCTTGTATAAAAGGAAAGCATAGGTCATTTCCTGCATAAACATCCGTCCCCATGGAAAAACCCTTTGTAAGTGCAACCTTAGCTCCAGACTCTTTGGCTATAAGAGAGCCAGCGACCACATCCCAGGGATTTAGCTCAAACTCCAATAGCCCATCAAAGACACCCTCTGCAAGAAGACAAAGGTCTACCGCTGCAGCACCAGGTCTTCTCATCGCACCTACCTTGTCAAAAACCTCTCTGAATATGTTCCAATAGGAATCCAAGTTCCTCTTTGCCCTTGAGGGATAGCCATAAGCAACATAGCACTTCTTGAGCTGAGCCTTTTGCTTTATCCTTATAGGCTTTCCATTTTTGAAAGCACCACCCCCCTTTAGAGCCCAGTAGAGGCTGTCAAAGGCAGGTAAGTATACCGCTCCTACAATAGGCTCTCCTCTGTATAAGAGCCCCACAGAAGTTCCAAAGATGGGAAAGCCTGCTATGTAGTTCTTTGTTCCATCAAGAGGGTCTATATACCACACGTATTCACCGTCCGCAGAGCCTCCCTCTTCCTCTCCTACTACTTTGTGGTCTGGCAGGTATTTTTGTATGTGCTCTCTAATCCTTTCTTCTGATAGCTTGTCTGCAAGGCTGTATATGTCCTTTTCTCCCTTTTCCATTATAGGGTTGTTTTCCTTTCTGTAAAACTCCTTTAGGACTTGCCCTCCCAAAAGGCTTGCTTCCTTTGCCACCTTTAGGAAAAGCTCAAGCTCACGCATCATCCAACACTTCTATACAAGGGAGGCTGTTGCCCTCTAAGAGTTCCAAGAAGGCACCACCACCTGTGGAGACAAAGTCTATGGCGTTATACACTCCAGCTCTATGTATGGCATGGTCTGTATCTCCTCCACCTGCGATGGTAAGAGCGGGAGATTGAGCAAGGAGCTTTGCGGTTTCATATGTGCCATCTTTGAACCTATCAAGCTCAAACACACCCATGGGTCCGTTCCATACTATGGTCTGTGCGTCTGACACTATTTCCCTCAAAAGACCCACAGAAACAGGACCTATGTCAAGACCCATCCAACCCTCTGGTATTTCTTGCCATGGAACTACCCTTGTAGGTGTATTGTCTGAAACCTCTCTGCCTATGACAAAGTCTACAGGAAGATATAGCCTCACATCCAGCTTTTGGGCTACCTCTAAAATGTCCTTTGCGGTGGGGATGAGCTCCTCCTCTACAAGAGAGCTTCCCACCTTATAGCCCATAGCCTTTATAAAGGTAAAAGCCATAGCACCACCTATAAAGAGTTTGTCTACTCTCTTAAGAAGGTTCTTTATAATTCCCAGCTTGGAGGAGACCTTTGCACCCCCTATTATGGCAACCACAGGTCTTTGTGGGTTTACCATAGCCTTTTCAAAGTAGCTTATCTCCTTCTCAAGTAAAAAGCCCATCACCGCAGGTTTTAAAATCTGTGGGACGAGGTATACAGAAGCATGCTTTCTGTGGCATGTGCCAAAGGCATCGCTTACATAAACCTCTCCAAGTTTCGCCAAGCTCTTTGCAAATTCCTCGTGTCCTTTACTTTCTCCCTCATGAAATCTCAAGTTTTCCAAAAGCACCACATCCCCCTCCTGCATTCTCATAACCTCTTTTTCCACCTCTTCACCTACACAGTCAGGAAGGAGTCTCACATCCCGATTGAGATATCTTGAGAGCCTCTTTGCCACGGGTGCAAGGCTAAGCCTTTCATCCCTTCCCTTTGGTCTTCCAAGATGAGACATAAGAATTATCTTCGCCTTTGCGTCAAGCAGATACTCTATGGTTGGCAGGCTTGCCCTTATTCTCGTATCGTCCTCAATGTTTCCAAGCTCGTCCATCGGCACATTAAAGTCCACCCTTACAAGAACCCTCTTACCCTTTAGCTCCACATCTCTGAGTGTTTTTTTTCTAAAAGGCATAGACTACCTCCTAAAAGTCAAAGTCTATATCCTCGTCATCAAATTCAGGACTCTCGCTTGTTTCAAAAATACCCCTTAAGTTCAAAGCAAGTCTTTTGATGCTCTCAAGGTAAAAGACTATATCTTCGTAAACCTCAAGGAGTGTCCTGTATCTTTTTATCTCTTCATAGCTCAGCCTTCTTGTCTTTAAGAGCTTCTTTACCGCTATTCTTGACACAAAAGCTCTTGAATACTTTTCCTGCCATTCCTTCCAGAATTCTTGACTGTTAACGGGAGCTTTGACAATAAAATATTCAAGGTTTGATAATTCTTCCATAAGGTTTAGGTCAAGGGTGTTTTTCACAGGACTACCTCCTGCTAAAAATTATAACCCATTAGCTCCTTCAGTTTTTTTACAGGGTCTTGGCTTTTCATAAGGCTCGTCCCCACAAGAAAAGCATCAACTCCAGAGTTTTCAAGTCTTAAAACCTGCTCACGGTTTTCTATACCGCTCTCCGCTATCACAAACTTTGCTCCCATCTCCTTTATCTTTGGTGCAAGCCTTTCAGACAGGCTTATGTCTACCTTAAGAGTATCAAGGTCTCTGTTGTTTATGCCTATTATGTAAGCACCAGCTTTTAGAGCCCTCTCCGCTTCCTCAAGGCTAAAGACCTCTACAAGATGAGAAAGACCCAGCTCTTTGGAGTAATCCAAAAGGTCTTTCAGTAGCCTATCTTCCAAGATTCTAACAATAAGAAGCACTATATCCGCACCATAAGCCTTTGCCTCAAGAACCTGCATAGGGTCAAGGATAAAGTCCTTTCTAAGCAAGGGAAGGTTTACTATCTGTCTGACTTCATACAAGTCCTCAAGAGAGCCCTTAAAGAACTTCCTATCTGTAAGCACGGATATGGCTACCGCGCCTGCTTTTTCGTATAGTTTGGCTTGTTCCCCTGCGGATATGTCTTTTATTTTACCCTCAGAAGGCGAAGCCCTCTTGACCTCTGCTATAATCCTTGTCCTGCAAGAACAAAGAGCCTTTTCAAAGGAAAAGAAAGAGTCCCTAAGGCTTACCCTTTCCTCCAAAGCCTTTATGTAATCTGGGTCTTTCCCTATCTCAGCTTTTTTGTTCTCAACTATCCTTTCCAAAACTCCTATGGATAGACCCTCCTGTATTTCTTACCTTCTTTCTTGTATATAGCTTCCACACCAAAGCCTTCTTTTTGTAGTTGGTCGTATATCTCCTTTGCCTCCTTGTAGCCATGAACCGCAAGCACTACACCGCATCTTGGGTCAATCTCATCGGGTATGGGTATGAGCTTGGCTCTGCCACCTAAAAACTTCTCCGCCCTTGTGCCTTCCGATATGGCGGTAAAGGTTATAAAGTGGTCGGGTTTTTTGATAAAAGGATTTAAGCTCATAAGGATGTGCCTTACATGTAGCTTGACCCCCAGAGAGTGGAACTTGACCCAATACCATAGAGAGGGTTCTATGGCTTGAGAGCCTTTTCTTAAGACCGCAACCACTTTGCCATCTTCCTTCTTGAGACTTACAAGCTCATTACCCGTTTGACCGCACCAGCTTAGTATATCCCTCTCAAAGCCTGGGTCTGTGGATATAACAATGAGTTTTTGACCTTCCTTTAGCTTCCTCATTTTTTCCGAGGTCATCACCACAGGCAAAGGGCACATGAGCCCTGTAAGGTCAAGAACCTCTTCCTTTTCCTTTAAGACCTCCATGTTATTACCTCACACCGCTATAACTTTTGCCTGAGGTCTTTCTTCAAGACCTTCTATGTATAAATTTATAAGCTTTCCTGCCCTTTCAAGGGTCTTCATTAGCTCCTTATCGTAAAGTTGCATAGGACTATTCACGTAAAAATACACATTAACCTCTCCCCTTTCAAGTCTTACAGGAACACAAAGGCGTTGATTATCCATGTCAACCACTGGCTCTTTTATGTAATCCCCCTTGGAAGGTGTTATGCTTACCATTTTCAACTCAAATATCTCTTTTACATTTCTTAAATACTCGTAAATGTCCTTGCTTTGGATAAGCTGGTCAAGAAGCAGCCCCTCTCTAAAGGCATTTTGAGAACCCTTTTCCAATCTTGCGTATTCGCTGGTTAGTTTGGAGTAGGACTTTCTTAAGTTTCTTACGTAGAGCCTCTCCTTTCTCAGAGCCTCCACGAGGTCTGGATGCAAGGATGCCATAAAAAGGGAAAGAAAAGCTGGCAAAAGAACAAGCCCCCAAACACCATAGTAGTAAAAACCAAAACCTACAAGAAGCCAAAGGAAAAGCATACCCATGAAGACATTTCTGCTTGTATAGAGAGCTACTGCTGTAAAAAGAGCAAGTATAGCTTCCTTTTGACCAGTAAGAAGGGCAAGCAAAGAGAGGAAAAAAAGGTCCCCATAGTTTTTAAAAAGTCTTAGCCTGCCAGGGTAGAGAAACACGAAGATACCCAGGATTAGGTATAAAGCGGAAGGTACAACTATAAGTGCTTGTTGTGAAGGAGACTTACCTATAGACAGGGCAAGGAAAAAGGCAAACAACAAAACCCTCAAAACAAGAAATATAAGACCAATATCCCTAAGCACGGGAATATTTTACTCCACCTCTATTCTTTTCACCTTTTCCTTTTTTTCCTTCCCTTCCACCCTGCTTTCTAGCCTTTGCACTTCGTAGTCCACAATAGTCTTGATTATCTTCCAAAAGGAAAGCTCAATGGTGTATAGATTTTTCATCACCTCCCTTCTGACCTCCTTTGGTGGCAATAAAACCTCAAAGAGCTTAAACAGGTCTTTCCTTAACTCCTCCACTTGCTCCTCAAGACTTTCTTCCTTTAGCTCCTCCTTCTTCGCCATGATATGTAAATATAGCTAATCTCTAAGTAGTTGCAAGAACTCCTTGACAGCCCTTTCTATACCCCAAAGAAGTGCGTTGGAGATTATAGAATGACCTACGTTTAACTCTTCTACCACATCCCTCAAGGATTCTACAAGTAAAGAAGTGTTTTTGTATGTAAGCCCATGCCCTGCGTAAACCCTTAGACCTAGAGACCTTGCCTTTAGACCAGCCTCTTTTAGTCTTTGTATCTCCCTCTTTGCTTCCTCAATTTTGTGTGAGTTGAAAAGGTTTGCATACCTCCCCGTGTGAAGTTCCACAGCGTCAGCCCCCACTTCCTTACTTGCGTATACTTGGGACTCTTCTGGTTCTATAAAAAGGGAAACCTCTATTCCAGATTCCTTGAAGTCTTTTATATATTCCCTTAGATGGTCTTTCATGGCAACTACGTTTAGCCCGCCTTCTGTGGTTATTTCCTCTCTTCTTTCTGGTACAAGGGTTATCCTGTTGGGCTTAACCCTCAGAGCTATAGCCTTCATCTCATCCGTTGCTGCCATTTCAAGGTTCACTGGCACATGCACTGCCTTTTTTATAAGCTCCAAGTCTTCTTCTTGCACATGCCTTCTGTCCTCTCTTAGATGTAAGGTTATTTGATGTGCTCCTGCTTGCTGGGCAATCAAGGCTGCAAAAAGAGGGCTTGGCTCAAAGGTTTTCCTTGCCTGCCTAAGGGTTGCCACATGGTCTATGTTTACACCGAGCCTCATGACTGCCCTTCTATGAGGATTATATCATCATCCCCTAAATACTCGCCCATCCTTATTTCTAAAAGTTCTGCTACTACAAACCCCACATTCTCAATACTGTAAGGGCTTGTCTTATAAGCGTAAGCAGTATCACCAGCTGTGTAATAGCCAATTTTTGAACTGGTCTTTATACGAACAGTCCCTTTCAGAACTGTCCAGGTTCTGTTATGGTGCATGTGCATACGATTACTTATGGACCTTCCAGGAAGTATACTTAACTTACTTATTCTATAGCCTTGTCCCGTCTCCAAGATTAGCTCTGTTCCCCACTCGTAGCTATTTTCAACATGGAAGTAGGCTTCCTTATAACCTTTCTCCTTTAGAAGTTTTACTAAATCCCTTACTTTTCTAGCACTTCCCCTTTTCATCACAAGAATCGCATCCCTATTTTCTATTACCGCAATATCATTTACATCTAAAAGACATACTAACTTACTGGTGCTATAGACTAAGGAATTTTCACTATCAAAGCATAGACTCTTACCCATGCACACGTTGTCTCTATCATTCTTTTCTATAACAGAATAAAGACCATCAAAAGAACCCACATCACTCCAAAATATATCCATAGGAACCACAGCACCCCTTCGTGTCTTTTCCATCTCCATGTAGTCAAAGGCTATATCAGGAAGTCCACAGTAGTTTTCAAGAAAAGTTTCATAACCCTCAGACATCACTCCGTAAATCTCTGGAGCATTTAACTTAAACTCTTCAATGGCAGTGCGGACGCTAAAGACAAAGTTTCCTGAGTCCCAAAAGTAAGACCCTTCCTCCAATAATTTTTGAACCAATTCACCCTTGGGTTTCTCTATAAACCTTTCCATCCTATAGGCTTTTATCTCACCCTGCTCTTTAAGTAAAGCACCCGCCTTTATGTATCCAAAGTTCTCTTCTGGTCTGGTAGGATGAATGCCAAAGGCTACCACGTACCCATCCTCAGCGACACTGCTGGCAAACCTCAGATACTCCACAAACCTGTCCTCTGGTTTTATAAGCTGGTCAGAGGCAAGCGTAAAAATTACCTCCTCTTCCTGCACACCCAAAACCTCTTTCATGTATAGCAAGCCCAGGGCTATGGCTGGACCTGTGTTTTTTCTACAAGGCTCTGTAAGAAGTGTATACCCCTCATAAGGATAAAGGTCATTTATGACCTTATGCTTATAATCTTTATGTGTTATTACAAGTATATTCCTGTGGTCTACCAGCTTTAGAGCTCTTTCGTAGGTCATTCTCAAGAAGGAAATATCATCAAATAGCTTTAAAAACTGCTTTGGATGGTTTTCTCTTGATAGAGGCCAAAGCCTTGTGCCACTACCACCTGCCAGTATCATAACCTTCATAAGCTAACCTCCTTAAGGCTTTTTCTAAAAGCAGAGAGCTTGTCAAGACTTCCATATTCGTTATTCTTTACCAGCCCATAACTCATAAAAGAAAAACTTCTCAAGCCTAATCTGTATAATCTCCCTATGTAGTCTGAGTTATTCATATAGGTCATGTCATCCGCAACCACGTCTGCCCTCTTATTATTTGGCATGTAGTGAGCAAGATGCAAAGGCTTACCATACTGAGAGAAAAACTCACAATTTTTGAGTATTCTCTGAGGATTGCCATAGCCCCCGTTTTCAGACATTTTATAGTCAAACATGCTTTGAAAAAATATGGCATTGCTGTTCTGGATAACAGGCTCAAAAAATCTTATGAAATTTATGCCTTCTTGAAATTCTACAAGCCATCCACCAAAGCATATCCCATAAACCGCATCCACACCACTGTTTTTTATGATGTCTATGGCATTAAGAAGATTGCTTCTTAAACGAGTGTAATAGTCTTTAGTAAGGTCATTTATACTATCCGTATAAGGAATTTCATGTTTGCAAGTTTGGTTATACCTACAAGCGGTATAAGTAGATTGTTCAGTGGCAAGGGCTATGTATACCTTACCTTTTACTTGAGACTTTAAAATAGACAAAACATCCCGAAGGTCCTGCAAAAAGGTTTGGGATATGTGATACTCTCCGTAAGTTGGTCCACCAAAAGAGGGGTTTTGACCGTCGTAGTTTTCCCAAGTTATTAGCATAAGACTGTAGCCAAGCTCTGACCACTCCTTAAAGCGTCCCTTATTAGCCCAATCCCTTATAAAGTGCATGCTGTTTCCATAAGGTTGTTTACGGTCATCTACAGAACCATTTAACCAAAAATTAAGTATGTTTGGTTCAAGAATGTCTAAAACTCTTTTTCCTTCAGGATCATAACCATTAACAAGCCTTTCTGGGTCTTCCCCAAGCCCAAAGAGTATGGACCTCCCCTGCGGTAGCTGTGGTTGTGGCTGAAGAGAGGATGAATTACCGCCAGAACTTCCACAACTTGCTACACCCAAAAGTAAGCTAATCAGAAAAGTTCTTCTGTCTACCATTTATAAACTTCCCTATTAGTGTTAGTGTATAGCATATATTTTAATCCATCATATACAAGGTAAAAATTTGGGACAAAGCCAGATTCAGATTTGATAAATCTCTTTTTTATAGCATCTTTTGAATTTCTACTTATCAACATACAATCTGCAAAGGTTATAGGGTTTGACAGAGCGGTATAGTATGTGTAATTGTGCGGGAGTATAAATATATTGGAACTTCCTGTAAAATAAACCACTGGAAAGGTGTAAGCATCGTCAGAGAGAATTTTTTTACACCCGTAGCCAATTAAAAGTTCCGCAATTATCCTGTCTTCTTTTATGCTTATCCTTTCTGGTATGATTCTACCTTTGAGGGAACCAATGAATTCTTTCTCATTTAAATCTTTTGAATGATCTGGTATAAAGAAAGCAGAAAGAAAAGCTATAATCATGGAAAACAAGTAGGGCTTTGAGTTTGCTATCCTTAGGTAAAAAGCAAAGACAAGGGAAAAGAGTAGAAACAAAACGGATGAATACATGTATGGGAAAGACATGCCAAAATATATGGAGAAATAAAATACAAATATGGGTACTATATAAACCAAAAACAGAGGAGTTGTATATAAAAGTTTAAACCTCTTTATGTAAGGTATAACTAAGAAATACGGTAGAATGAGAAGGCTATTTAAAAACAACTGCTTTAAGGTAAGGTAAAGACTTCGTATAAATGAGCCAGATGCTTGTATAAATTCATCAATAACAGGCTCACTTCTGAAAAAGGAATAAGGACTTTGAATAAAATTAAGGGGATTACCTGTGAAAATCCAGTTTAAATAGAGCCAAGAAAAAAGGAAAAATACAACAGGAGTAATTTTCACCACCACAATTGCAACCCTGTAGGGAAAATTTTCTTTACTAGTCAACAGAAAAAGGCTGATAAAGTATACAGGAACTACAAAAAGACTCCTAAAGTCTACAAAGAATGTTATGCCAAGAAGCAAACCTGCGACGAATATATACAAGGAATATTTTGTTTCTATATGTCTTACTGTGTAAAAAACAGATAGGGAAAGCAGTATATAGAATAAAAGCACATCAAATCTCTGGGAAGATAGAAATAGGTATAGAGGATTGAGCATAATAATAGAAATACTCAAAATAGATAGAGCGTCTGTTTTATAAGTTTTTATGAGATATGTTATTAAAAATGTGGAAAACAAAGCACTTATGATAGGTGAAACTAAAAGAGGGTCGTTGACTATAAGGAAAGGCACAAAGGCGATAGGTGGATAAACAAAACCTATATTTTCCACTCTAAAACCACTTTGCACCGCTATCAATGCTTTTTCCGCAAAGAAAAGTAAATTGCTATGGATATAATCAAACTTAAAAAACAGCTCTTGTGATATATAAAAGTAAAGCAAGAAGAGTATAAAAAATACTATGAAGGCTATCATGAGCCAACTACCGGTGGTTTGTATTTGGTTATGCCATGTTGTGTCTTTTGCCAGTAGAAGGGCTTTGTAAACAATTCATATAGTGCTTTATATGAAGCTATAGAATGAAGTATCCAATATATTGGATTTAAAAAAGCGTAAGGAAGTAGTTCGTAATAGCCTCTTTTGAAAACTGCAATCATATTTAGGTAAATGCCTATAAAATTACCTATTAGGAGATTAAATAAAGATACATGTAGCAATAATGGAGGGAATATTGGTTCATAAGTCTTTGTTTGAGTTATAAGCCATATTAAAAACATAAACCACATTATAGGGTTCATCAGAAATGTAAGAGGAGTCCCTCCTATTAGAAATAGGAAAGATAACATTCCCTTAAATCCGACGGTTTTGTAAAGTCTTTTTAGGTTTCTTGAGTGCACTAAAAAGGTCTGCATGTATCCTTTAATCCATCTTGACCTCTGTCTTATCCAGTTTTTTAATTTTGCGTTTGCCTCCTCATAGGTCGTGGAGTTAATTATGCCTACTTTGTATCCTTTCCCAAAGCCTCTGACCCCAAGGTCTGCATCTTCTGTGGTGTTAAAGGGATCCCACGCGCCTATCTCACGAAGCTTTTCCACATCAAAGTGGTTGCTTGTGCCTCCAAGAGGAATGGGTAGTTTAAGGTTGAAAAGACCAGGTAATAGATAGTCAAACCAGTAAGAATACTCAAGAGTAAACATCTTTGTAAGAAAGTTTTCATCCTTGTTAAAGTAGTTTAGTGCTGCCTGAAAACATATGTAATCTTTGCCAGCCTTTCTAAAGGCTATAACTGCCTTTTTTAGTTGGTCCGGCTCAGGTATGTCCTCCGCATCGTATATGGTTAGATATTTCCCTTTGGCAAAAAACAAACCGTAATTACACGCCTTTGGTTTTGTTTTGGGAATACTGTTGGGTACTATAATAAAACGCCAGTTGGCTGGTGGTCTGTGGTCTTTTGCAGCCTTTAATGTTTCTGTATCATCCTCCTCAAGAAGCAGAATAACATCCAGTTTATCCTGGGGGTAGTCCATCTTTTTTAAACCTTCCATCAGTATGCCGACAACTTCAGGTTCTTTGTATACAGGAACAAGTATCGTATATACAGGCAATTCATCATCCTTCAAAGCTTTAACCTCTTCTTCTGTTATGAACTGCTCCATTTCACTTTTTGCCCCCGCTATACTAACGACAAGTTTGAATCCTATAGAAAGAAGGTAAAAAACTTGTGCTATTCCTATAATAGTTATAAGAGTAAATACAGCATTTATATAAAGTCCAATTAACACTGAAAAAAGCACAAAACCCATAAAGAGAACCTGCATTTTTGAAAAAACTAAAGATGCAGAATACTCAGGAGATAAATAAAATAACCCCTTAATCGCCTTGTCTATTAGCAAATCCTTATAGATATATTCAAGAGTTTTTATAAGGTCAAGGTCAGTTATAACCACTAACTCTGTCTTGTATCCACTAAAGTGCCTGTTTATAAACTCATCAAGCTCAATACTTCCAGGGTTTGACACAAAAAGTTTTACAGTATTTGTATATTTATCTAAATTTGCGGGTATAACCTCATATCTTATAAGTTCTTGAACTTCAAAACCCTTAATAAATTCAGCGTTAATTTGCATAAGAATCTTTTCTGTTCCCAGTAAGAAAGGAAGGTTAAAATGTTCTGCAAGTGCCCTATAAAGGTCAATTCTCCTAATATAACCAAGAGAGGCAAGTATCCATCCTAACCTCCCACCGCTTTTTTCCTGATATTCAAGAGCTTCTTTAAGTTGCTCTTCTGTGATATAACCTTTTTCAACTAATATACTACCGATCAAGCTTCTTTTAGAAGCTATACCATAAATTGAAGAAGAAGCCATGTGCATCTCCCACCCTTCTGCCATAGAGGGTTTTCTGATAACCTGGCACTAAGGAAAGATTTCCTAATTTTATTCTTGGTGCTATATTTACCTGCACCAGTTTATAGTCTGGTTCAAGAAAAACATTTTCACCAATTGATTTCCTCTTGCCATTTCCAAGACCAATTTGAGCATCAACAAAGGTCAGAAGCTGAAGGCTCTGAGTTATGTTTATACCGCCACCGCTGTATGCCCTTATCTGACTTGAAGGATAACCAAAGTAATATCTATAACCCACACCAGAATCCCAAAAGCCCCAATTACCAGAAAATCCGTATAGTAGACCGCCCTCTACTGCAAACCTTCCGTATCCTATTCTTGGATTATCCTTTATGGAGTAGCCTGTAGGCATGATTAAATTTCCATAAAGAGATAAGGAGTCTCTTTGACCCTTACGCACATTTCTTATAATTCCAAGCTCAAAGTCTCCCAAACCAGAAGTTTCACCATCTCCACATTCTAACCAGCTATAGGGTAATTTGAAAACAGCAGTATGTTTTGGGTCTATTCCGTATTCACCATAGATTTGTAGCTCTCTTTTTTCAAAGGTGCATCCTATAGGACGCCTTTTACTGTCTTTATCGTAATATTTTGTTGCTTTTTGGTAGTTAAAACTCGTTGAGATAAAAAACTCACCCTCTTGCCTGACCCACGCTGAGGCGAATACAAATGAGCTTGATAAGAGTACAAGAGAAAGAGTCCTCATACTGTCCTCCTTGTTAGTTTCCTATAGGTATGCATTAGAAGGTAAAGCACAGGTATAGAGAGGAGTATTATTATAAGCAATCTATACTTCATCCAATAATAACCTATTCCCCTCTCCCTTTCGTATCTCAATCTTAGTTTATCTCCAATCTCAAAAGATGCAAAATAGCTTTCTGATATCACCGCCACATTACCGTATAGGTTCAAATAATCTTCTATAGAATACATATGGGCTAAAGCTGGAACATCTGGATTACCATAAAGGCTTACCTTTAGCTCTGGAGTAGAAAGATCCTTTAGCACCAAATAAACAAAGGGCAACTCGTATTTTGCGGAGAACACAACCCTTTTTTCTACAGGGTCATAAACTTCAAAAAGTCCCTTATTAGAATCTGGCTTAACAAAGCTGAGAATATAATCATAATTCTCATCTTCTTTCTCTATAAACTCAACTGTGCCTATACTTTTATTTACCTCTGGAAGCATATTTAGAATCCTAACTGCAAGTGGTAGCAATTTGTTATCTTCTATTCTCAATCCCACCCTTCCGTTAATCATCTTAAAGAAGTCCGCTATTGTTTTTACCCTTTTGTTAACACTATTCCAGTAAAAGTATGAATTGTCAAAAACAGTCAGCACAGATTGCGCCACTGCACCAAAACAGTTGTCCGAGGAGGTGAAATTGACTAAGTTGACCACAAGGCTGTTATGACCGTATGAAAGTTCCTGAGATGGTATTTTTATATCAATGCCCTTTGTTCCATGACTTTCAAGAGGAAGTGTTTTTATAAGTGTGTCGTTCAAGTATACTCTCAGTTCCATTTTATCTTTTTGGTGTGCCGGGGTGTGGGCAAAATTAAGCCTAAAGTATAGCGTATCTGGTATTCCACCGAAAGAAGCCAAGTTGAAAGGTATGTGGAAGGAAATGTTTGACATACCTTTTATAGTAGCAGTTTTAATACCAAGCTCTTTGAGAGAAAACTCCTTGTATTTGGGTGTTTTCCTCTTCTTTGCTTGTTCTACTTGGATTGATTTACCAAAGATAAATGGTTCGTAGCCATATTGTATAGCTTCCAGTAAAAGCTTATTGACATACAAGGTATTACCTTCAAGTTTTGTATTGTCTTTAGACATTTTTATTATCTTTTGACAATTATCACTTATTCCCCAGTTGAAAACAGGCAAAATGGCTCTGACCTTGGATATGTAGTATACTAATGGTAAGAGCTCGCGGTCTTCTATACAAAATTGTCTTTCGTAATCCATCAGAAATGTCCTTATATCCTCCGCTGGTTTATACGAAAAAGTAACGGTGCTGTCCGCATGTATTATAAGATAAGGCTTATCAGAGAAAACATCTTCACATATGTTGTTTGAAAGTCTTAGATTTCCTCTTATTGAGACCTTTATAAAATCTCTACCTCTTCTTGGTCTTATCTCAAGATTTATTGGCTGACCAGAGTTTTGCATGGTTATAGTATACTGAGGCACATCATCTACGAGTATACTTACGGATGAGTCTTTTCTTAAGTATGTTGGAATAGTAAGTTTTAGATTTATGTTTGCTCTGACTAGGTTGTTATAGAGGGGTATGTAAAAATCATAAGCTGGGCTAATACCCCTTAAAACCATATCTTCTTTTAGAAGATTTATTTCCTTGAAAGTATACTGCACTACTTTATATGAGGTTTCCGGCGTTTGTTTTGTTTCATACTTTTTATTTTGTATTTTTGACGAGGTTTTATCCAATGTATTAACCTCTGATTTTGTATGGATTCTTCTTTGAGAGATATCTTTAACCCTTTGCTCTCCCCTTGGTTGTGTATCAGAAAACACTTCATCTACACTAGGAAGATTTCTTTGAAAACCACCAGCATTCACTTTCGCTACAGAGACAAAAATAAGTAGAAAAATAGCCAGTTTTATATAGCTTATTCTTATATTTGATTTCATGCTGCAGATTATAACATATCTGCAGTGAAAATTTCGTGAAAATTACCCTCCTTAAAGCGTCCTTCAGTCATATATCAAATATAACCTCCGCAACCCAAAGGTCTCCTTGCCTTTCCACTTTGAGGTCATGGTAAGTAGCCGCTTTTATTACCAGCTTTGGCTCGTTTTTCTGTGGGTCAAACCTGTCTCCAATGAGTTTTAACCTTGCATAGTCTTCTCTGACCTCCAATGGCTCACACCTTGACGCTACAAACAGCTCCGCTTCGTGCAGGACAATTGATTCGTTTATTAGGTCTGCAAGCAAAAAGGGGAGCTCTGAGTTTACTTCTATGACCCTTTCCTCTCTTTGTGGTATGGATTCTATAGGCGTTATTTCGTTAAAAGTTGCCAGTATGCTTTTGCATAGAAGCTCCTCAAGGCTTTTAGCCCATACTCTTATGCCCGCATCCGCAGTTATACGGTCTATGGTCTCGTAAAAGCTCATAGCCCCAAAACATCAAACATGGAATACCAACCAGGCTTTTTGCCCCTTATCCATCTTGCTGCCTCTATTGCACCTTTGGCAAATATATCCCTTGAGCTTGCCCTGTGGGTAAGTTCAAGCCTTTCTCCAAAACCAAAAAAGTAGACGGTATGCTCACCCACCACATCTCCACCCCTCAGGGACATAACCCCCACCTCTTCTAACTCCCTTGGTGCAATTCCATCTCTGCAATGGACTTTCTTTTGTAGGTTCATAGTCCGTAGGAGTATCTCTTCAAGTTTTAGTGCGGTTCCGCTTGGTGCATCCTTTTTGTATCTGTGATGAATTTCAAGCACCTCTGCATCAAAGCCTCTGCCCCTTAGGACATTGCTTGCTATTTCCACAAGCCTAAAAAGCAGGTTCACACCCAAGCTCATGTTAGGTGAGACAAGTATGGGAGCATGCTCTGAGTAGGATTTTAGTTCTTCTAGTTCTTGTTCCTTAAAGCCAGTAGTTCCAATTACCACACCCTTTCCTGCAAGGGCGGAAAGTTTTCCATGAGAAACCGCTGCAGTAGTATTGCCTGAAAATTCTATAACCACATCACAAAGACCGAGGACATCTTCAAGCCTTGAAGTGAGAGGAAGACCCTTTAGCTCTTCTATACCAGAGGCTTCACCAAGGTCATGAGACCTTATACAGTCTGGATGCTCCACTCCTCCAACTACTTGAAAGTCAGAATACTCAAGGGAGAGCCTTAGGATGCTTTTACCCATCCTACCAAGGGCACCACAGACTACCGCCTTTGTCATTCCTCCTCCTCTTCTCCAAAAATCATATCCTCAAGCTCTTCTACCGCGTCTTCCGCTTGGTCTGGTGGCACCACTGAGGGATAAAGGGCTACTTGAATACCCTCGGTGAAGAGAAACCTACTTATTATCTCCTGTAGCTTCTCCAACTCTTCGGGGCTGAGGTCTCCTCTTATGCTCTCTTCTACGGGCTTGTTGGTGAAGAAGAAACCCACGAGGCTGAAAGGCACTGCGTAAAGTTGTTCTTCCATGACACTCTCCTTTTTGGTTTTGAAAAATTATAATATGAATATGGACTACAAGCCTCAGGAAATAGAGTCAAAGTGGCAAAGAGTTTGGGAAGAGCAAGGTATTTTCAAAGCAAGGGAAGAGGGCAAAAAACTCTATGTGCTTGAGATGTTTCCTTATCCTTCTGGCAGGATACATATGGGACATGTGAGGAACTACACTATAGGAGATGTCATAGCAAGGTTTATGAGGTTTAAAGGCTACTCGGTGCTTCATCCTATGGGATGGGATGCCTTTGGATTGCCTGCGGAGAACGCTGCCATAAAGCATGGAGTCCACCCTGCCAGCTGGACCTACGAAAACATAGCCTATATGAAAAGGCAGTTAAAGAGCCTTGGCTTTTCCTACGATTGGGATAGGGAGATAGCCACCTGCGACCCTGAGTATTATCGTTGGAATCAGTGGATTTTTCTCAAGTTTTTTGAGCATGGCTTAGCCTACAGGAAGTCCGCAGAGGTAAACTGGTGTCCTAACGATGAAACGGTGCTTGCCAATGAGCAGGTTATAGAGGGAAGATGCTGGAGGTGTGGCACGCCCATAGTAAGAAGGGAAGTGCCCTCTTGGTATTTGAATATAACCGCCTATGCGGAGAGGCTTTTGGAAGACCTCAAGGAGCTTGAAGGCAAGTGGCCAGAAAGGGTTATAGCACAGCAAAGAAACTGGATAGGAAGGTCAGAGGGTGCTATCCTTAAATTCTTTGTGGAAGATATATCCATAGAGGTTTTTACCACAAGACCAGACACGGTCTTTGGTGCTACCTTTGTAGTGCTTGCACCAGAGCATCCTCTTACCCTTGAATTGGCAAAGAGAGGAAACTTCTCAGAGGTCAAGAGCTTTGTGGAGCGTATGAAACAAAAATCCACAAGGGAAAGGGGAATAGAGGAAGAAAAGGAAGGTGTGTTTCTTGGAGTTTATGCGGTAAACCCTGCTACGGGAGAGAAGATACCCGTCTGGACCGCCAACTATGTGCTTTATGAGTATGGCACGGGTGCCATAATGTGCGTGCCAGCTCATGACCAAAGGGACTACGAATTTGCCATAAAATATGGACTACCCATAAGGTATGTGGTTAAACCTTTGGAGGGAGAGTTTCCAAAGGACAGAGCCTACGAAGAGCCGGGTATTCTCATAAACTCTGGACAGTTTAATGGTATAAAGTCCACAGAGGCAAAGAAAGCCATAACCCAGTGGCTTAAGGAAAGGGGTCTTGGAGACTTTAAAATAACCTACAGACTAAGGGACTGGAACATTTCAAGACAGAGATACTGGGGCACGCCTATACCCATAGTTTACTGCGACCACTGTGGAATAGTGCCAGTCCCAGAGGACCAACTTCCCGTGCTTTTACCTCAAAGGGTGGAGATAACGGGTCATGGAAACCCTCTTGAAAAAGTCCCAGAGTTTGTCAACACCACCTGCCCCAAGTGTGGAAGACCTGCAAAAAGAGAGACGGATACAATGGATACCTTCTTTGACTCAAGCTGGTATTTCTTACGCTTTTGCGACCCCAAAAACTCAGAAAAGCCCTTCTCTCCAGAAAGGGTGGAGTTCTGGATGCCCGTAGACTTATACATAGGCGGTATAGAGCATGCGGTCTTGCACCTTCTTTATGCGAGGTTTTTCCAAAAGTTCCTTTATGACCTTGGATTGGTAAAGGACAAAGAGCCCTTCCTTAGGCTTATTACTCAAGGTATGGTGCTAAAAAGGTGGGTAAGCGTGGAGAGGTATTTGGAGTATTTGGAAGAAAAGTATGGAGTGCAAAGCCTTTTGGAAGAGGACGTGGAAAAGCTAAAAGAGTTAATGGAAAGGGATATGGGTTCAAAGAGCTAACCTCAAAGATACAGCCTTGCTCCCTCAGTCCCTTTCAAAGAACCCACTAATAGCACAAGGGAAGAGCCAACAGCTAAGAGCTGAAAGCTCCAAAAGCTAAGCAGTTTAAGGTAGGCAAGGGGTGAACCAAGAAAAAGCAAAAGCAGGCTTGTAAGATTATCTAAAAAGGAAAAGATAAACAGAAAAATACCTATCCAGAGGGCTGTCCTTCTTTTTACTCCCGCAAAGGGTAAAAGATGAGCCAAGGCAAGAGAATAAATCGCCATGGCTATAAGATGGGGATAAAAAACTTTAAAAACGCCATTAAAACTCTTAGCCCTAATGAAGAGGTCTGGATTGCCAAGAAAGTAGTTTCTTATGCCTTCAACTCCAAATCCCATTTTAGCATGAAAGTTCAAAAAATTGGAGAAGAGAAAAAAAAGAGAAAAAAAAGCAAAGGTAAGGCTTATGAGCTTTAGAGTATCTGTTTTCGGTGAGTTTTGTTCATCTCTTAGGATGTAGAGGGTGGTCAAAAGCCATGTAATTAGATAATTAAGTTGGTAAGCTAAGAAGGAAAGGAGCTTTAGCATAACTGTTTTTGTGCCAAGCAGAAGTATAAGGAAGTCAGAAAGCAGAAACAAAAGGGCAAAGAAACTTGTGGAAGCTATAAGCATTAACTTGGTTTTCTTGGATAAGACCGTTATATTTAGCAGAGAAAAAAGGGTTATCAGAAGCATTCCATGGATAAAAACTCCCACATGAAAGTCCTCCGAGACCTGTGCTATGGAAACCCTTTCGGGAAATTCTGGGTCCATAAAGAAATATCTCACAAGGCTCTCCTGAGAAAAGCCATACTTGGAATAGAAATGAACCCAAGAGGCAAGCCAGAAAAGCAAGGCAAAAACCAAGAAAAAGAGCACTGCGTAGTATAGAGGTGTATTCTTCTTTATGTTAGCAGATATGAAAAACCTCACCTTTGACCTCCAAAAAGTATCTGCCACATGGCAAGCACTTTACGGGCATTGTCAGTTATAGCTCTTGCTGTCAAAGTAGCACCTGTTATATTGGGAATATCTCTCCTAAGTCTTATGGGGTCTTTGCTTAGCTGTTTACCTGCAAAGAGCCTAAGCCATTGGTCCTCTGGCATATACTCAAGAGGCTCATAAAAGGCAAGCACCTCTACCACGTCAAGCCTTCCGTCTGGGGTAATTGTATATAGGACTACCTCTGGATGCGTCCTAACTCTGTGTATGTCCGCATAGCCATAGGCTACTATTTGTCCACCTTTTTTGACTATATACCACGACGCAAGCCTTGATTCTAACCTGACGCCAGATATCCTTTGGACCTCTTCCACCTGCTCTCTCGTGAGGGTAATATTCCTAACCTCTATTTGAGAGCCGGGATAAATCTGAGAAAGGGCTTGCTCTGGTCTTTTAAACTCCTTTGCTTGCAAGGGGTTAGGGGATAAGAGAGTGTAAACAATAAGAAATAAAAGAGCCAACAGAGCCATGTTAACCTCCTGAGCTTTTAATTCTACTCCATTAACTTTTACACTAAAAGCCCCTCCCGAAGGGGAGGGCACAACATGAGGAAGAGCCATCAGAACATAAAACCAAGAGTGAGCCTGTATTCGTTTTCATCCTTCTTTGGCTTGCTGTAGTCTAACTTCGCATAGTCCGCCTTTATGGCTACGAGAGGGTGTGGTTTATAGGAAATGCCGAAGTTATAAACCTTTAGCTTATGTCCGTCAGGTTTTAGATAGCCAGAGGGCACTTTCTTGTGTGTATCAAAGTCCTCGTATATTCCAAAGACATAAAGCTCCTGATTTTCTGGTCCAAAGAGCCTAAAGAGGTCGTAAGCAACCTGCACATAAAAGCCTTGCTGTTCCTTTGGCATTATGTTATTTCTGTTAGCACCGGTGTTTGGGTTCTGGATGTTGTTTCCAAAGAGGTCTCTGGACATCTTTAGAGCATCCTCAGTTTTCACCAATGCTCCTACAAACCTCACATCCCATCCCGCATACTGCCACCATATGTGAGGAGAGAACATGGTAAGAGAGCCAACCTTTGAACCTCTTCTGAGACCAAGCTGAGAATCTGAACCACCCTTAGACTGCACATCTGCGTAGACAAAAGAACCTCCAATTTTTAGGTTAAAGGGCAGGTCTATATCCACTCTTCCCGTATATCCAAGCCTGTCTGCCACAGCCCTTGCACCTCTTTGTCTGACAGTTTTTAAAGGCTCAAGTGCATTGTAGTCTCCACCACCTTTCAGCATAAGTCCGTTTATCAGATAAAACCTGTAGTCTACAGGACCTACCGTCCCATACACTCCAAGACCCATCTCTTCCCATGTGGACATCATTATCCTACGTTCAAAGAAGGGTCTTTCCGCAGAGGGGAAGGTGGGAGGCTCATGAACTTCGTTGATTATTCCTACGGGCATAAGAAGGAGACCACCTCTTAGCCCTAACTCTGGTCTAAACCTATAGTCAAGATATGCCAGCTCCGCCTTGAAGTATCCTCCGCCTGTGCCATGCCCTCCAGAGGTAGAGGCGTGCTCCAGCTCAAGCTCTGAGTTGAACTTGAGCTTTTCATCAAAGGCATAACCAAGATAGAGTATAAGCCTCTGCATATCCGCTATGCTCTTTGCCCCACCTCTAGCGTTTACATCATTATGCACAAAGGTAAGCTCACCATAACCTCCGATGGAGACGCCCCTTGGGTTAAAGTGCACCTTTGAGGCTGCAGGACCAAGTCCAGAATAGGACTTAATTTCAAGTTTTGGCATGGCAATGTCAAGCCTGAGCTGTCTTACTTCTTCCTTGAGGGCTTCTGTTTCCTTCCTTGTTTCTTCTGCCTTCTTTTGCTCCTCTTTTAGCTTTTGAACCTCCTGCTGGAGCATCCTTATCTGCTCCTCAAGCTGACGAATTCTGTCCTCTGGCGTTTGGGCAAAAACTGCAGTGGAAAAGAGTGCGGTGGCTAAAAGCACCTTCTTCATGCCAAACCTCCTTACACTAAAATTGAGATTTTGTAGCAAGAAAGTATAAATAAATTGAAATCCGTTGTCAATATGATTTTTCTCATGTATAGCTTATCCTCCTCAGACCTTGGTGCCAGCTTTTGCTCCAACTCCTGCTTTGTGGCAGATATTACCACATCTTCAAGGGTCTCTTGGGCAAAGACTGTAGAGCTAAACAAGAACAACAGTAAAAACTTTGTCCTCATTTCTACACCTCCTACCAAACCATGACTTTTGTGCTTTCACCTGAAAGTCTTGGGAAAACTACAGCCGGATTTGCCCACTGGATACCCTCTAAGAGCTCTTTGATCCCAAGCTTTCTTCCCCAATAAGGACACGCATATACCATTCCGCCTTCTCTCAACACATCCACCAAGCCTTGCCTATAGATAGATTTCCTTTGGTAGCTTTTCTGAGCCAGCTTTACCGCAGGACCTTCAAGGACAATAACTACCTCATTACCAGCTGATAGCAAAGACTTAGCCATGGTAAATGCTGTCTCTGTCCTATGATGGTTTTCCTCAGAAACGAACATAAGCACCCTTATATGAGGCAAGCCTTCGTTCGGTTTCAACTGGTGGGCAAAGGCTAAAAGAAAACTAAAAACTAATATCAAAAACCCTCTCAACATTTGACTACCCCTCTAAAAAGGGGGAGGCAAGGCAGGTAAGCCCCCCACGAGCAAGAGCCTGCATGTTAGTGATAGACCTCAATCTGACCGGGCTTTCTGAGCATTTTGTTGACCTCATCGTAGTGTTCCAGCTCTTCCTTGAGCTTTTCCCTTGTCCACTCCTCGAGCCTTGGGTCCTTGTCCTTTACCAGCTCAAGCAATGCCTTGTATTCCTCAAAGGCTTTTAGCTCATGCTCCAGAGACTCCTTTAAGATTTCCTCAATTTCGTGCCTGTAGGTCTCCAACAGTGGACCTATAGCCAGCGAGGGATGGCCGCCAAGGTAAGTGATAAGCTCTCCCACTTCTCTTGCATGCTGGAGGGCTTCTTCTGCTTGTTTTTCAAGCCACTTGACGATGGGTATACGGTTCACCCCATAGACCATAAGCGCATAGTGAGTGTAGCGCACCACACCTGCCAGCTCCAACTCAAGGATACGGTTGAGCCTCTCAATGACCGCCTGCTTGTCCATGTCTATACCTCCTAAAGTATGGTTGACACCACATAAAGAACAAAAAGCAGGTCAAAAGCCAAAAGCCAAAAGGCTTTGCCCCATTCCATGGCTCACCTCCTCTCACACATTATAATACCAAAATTAAAATCAAATATCAAGACTACTCCCCTCATTTTTTACCAGCCTCTTTATCTCCCTCTCCAGACTGCACACACCATGAGAGTGGCAAAAGATGCACCTATCCTTTGCATAATCTTTGGCAAGCCGAACCATGTTGTGCCCCACAAGACCAGTGAAGACTATTACCCAGTCCGCACACGCCAATGCACTGTCAATGTTCTGCTGTGTTTCTTGGTTTATAAACTTGATGTTTACTCCATACCTCTTGGAAAGCTCTTTAACCCTTGCCCTCATCCTGTCGTGTCCTCCAAGAACTAACAACCGCATGGCTACCTCCTATATTGAAATCTGATATCAATTTTATAGACCCTCCTCTCAAAAGTCAAGATGACGAAAATCATCTATAATACTCCCTATGAAAGAACCAAAAACTCCCTATCTTGCAGTGGATGGTATACTAAGGCTCTGGGAAGGTGAAAGATTTAAAGGTTTAGTGCTTATAGAAAGGTTATACGCTCCAGAGGGTTTAGCTCTGCCCGGAGGCTTTGTGGAGGTGGGAGAAAGCGTAGAATCCGCAGTGTTAAGAGAAATAAAAGAAGAAACGGGTCTTGATGCAAGGATAAACAGGCTCTTTGGAGTCTATTCTGACTCAAAGAGAGACCCAAGGTTTCATGTAGTTTCTGTAGTCTTTGTATGTGATGCGGAGGGTGAACCAAAGGCTGGAGATGACGCAAAAAGGGTAAGGGTTTACAGACTTGAAGACCTGCCCCTTGACCTATTGGTCTTTGACCACAAGAGCATACTTTTAGACTACATGAAAAAATGTTAAAATTTTCTTAACACTCGCCATTGGAGGAGCTAAATGACCAAGGAGTTTGAAATAGGCATAAACCTACTCAAAAGAGTTCAGAAGGAATTGGAAGAGCTTTCTCAGGCTCAGGACAGACTAACTGCGAGAAAAATAGTTAACAGCATAGTTAATCCAATTACAGCCTCCGCCTACCAGATAAGGGTAGGTGATGGTCCATACAAGGAAGAGCTTCTTGAAAATCTTCTAAAGCTGGTAAAAGAGATGAGAGAGCTGTCAGATATGAACGGTGTTAGGGAAACCATTAAGAAACTGCTTGAGCTTTTGAAAGAGGTAGAAGAAACCTCTACAGAGAAGAAAGAAGGCTAAGGATGGAAAGCATAACGGTAAGAAGCCTTTTTAAGAAGAAGCAAGAGGGAAAGAAGATAGTTATGGTGTCTACCTATGACTATATATCTGCAAAACTCTGCGAACAGGTAGGTATAGACTGTATACTTGTGGGAGACTCTCTTGGAATGGTCTTCCAGGGACAAGATACTACCCTGCCTGTTAGCCTTGAGGAAATGATATACCACACAAAGGCTGTCAGAAGGGGTGCAAAAAACACCTTTGTTATCGTGGATATGCCCTTTATGAGCTATCAGGTAAGCCTTGAGGAAGCCATAAGAAACTGTGGAAGGGTTATAAAGGAAACGGGAGCAAACGCAGTAAAGATAGAAGGTGGTGAGGAGGTGGCGGAGTTAGTATACAGGCTCGTAAGCATTGGCATACCAGTGGTGGGGCATATTGGTTTTACACCTCAGAGCGTGCATGCACTGGGTGGATATAGGGTAGTGGGAAGGGCAGTGGAAGAGGCGGAACGTGTCAAAAGGGGCTTTAAAGCACTGGAAGAGGCAGGAGCCTTTATGGTGGTGCTTGAAAGTATACCGAAGGGGCTTACAAAGGAGCTCACACAGGGCTCAAGAGCCATAACCATAGGCATAGGTGCAGGACCTTACTGCGATGGTCAGGTCTTGGTGTTTCATGACCTTGTGGGTTTGGTGGAGGATATAAAGCCGAAGTTTGTAAAGAGATACATTGAGGGTGCGGAGCTTTTCAGAAATGCTCTAAAAAAGTTCAAAAGTGAAGTGGAAGAGGGAATTTTCCCTTCAGAGGAAGAAAGCTATGGATGAGGCAAAACTTTTAGAGCTTTTGGTAAAACTCGGATACATAAGCGGAGATAAAGCCATAGAGGCTCAGAAAGAGAAAGGGAAAGATGAAGACATAATAAGCACGCTTTTAAGGCTTGGTTTCATTGACGATGTTAGGCTTATAGATTTTTATCAGAAATATATGCCACAGAGGTTGTGGAGAGGTAGCATTGAAAATATAGCCCTTCCCGAAGGATTAAAAGAAAAACTTCCAGAGAGCCTACTGAGAAAACATACCATAGCACCCGTCAAGTACGAGGATGGGAAGCTCTACGTTCTCACTATAAACCCTTTTAATCAAAGCGCCATAAACGAGCTAAGGTTCAAGACAAAGATAAACACTATAGTACCCTTTGTTTCCACGAAAAAGTCTATAGAAGACCTGCTTAACAAGCTGTATCCTGCGGTAGACAGAATTGTGGAGAGCTTTGAAGTGGGTGATGAGGTAGAAATAGAAGCAGAGGAGATGGAACTATCCCCCGAGATGCTGATGGCGGAAGCAGGAGAGGGACCTATCGTTAGATTGGCGAACTTCCTTATAGCGGAAGCGGTAAACCTTGGAGCTTCGGACATACACATAGAGCCTCAGGAAAAAAAGCTCTTGGTAAGATACAGGGTGGACGGTGTTTTGAGAATATACCACGAGTTTCCCGTAAGGATAAAGGACTCTTTGGTAGCAAGGTTCAAGATTATGGCAAACCTTGACATAGCAGAAAAAAGAAGGCCTCAGGATGGAAGGATAAGAACGAGGTTTAAAGGTAAGAAGATAGACCTCAGGCTTTCTACTGTCCCAACGGTTTATGGGGAGAAGGTTGTTATGAGAATTCAGGAAGCGGAGAGGTATTTGAATGTGAAGCTTGACGACCTTGGCTTTGAACCCGATGACCTTGAGAAATTTAGAAAAGCCATATGGACCCCTTGGGGTATGATACTTGTTACTGGACCCACAGGGTCTGGTAAAACCACCACCCTTTACGCATCTCTCATGGAACGCAATAGTCCCGATGTGAACATAATGACCGCAGAAGACCCAGTTGAGGTAGCTATTCCAGGACTAAATCAGGTGCAAATCAACGAGAGAATAGGACTTACCTTCGCAAGTGTTTTGAGAGCCTTTCTAAGACAAGACCCAGACATAATACTCATAGGTGAAATAAGGGACACAGAAACTGCGGAGATAGGCATAAAGGCAGCGCTTACAGGACACTTAGTCTTTTCTACTTTGCACACCAACGACGCACCCTCTTCTGTAACGAGGCTCGTAGACATGGGTATAGAGCCTTTCTTGGTAGGTTCTTCTGTAATACTCATAGTAGCCCAAAGGCTTGTGAGAAAGCTCTGTCCTAAGTGTAAGATGCCGGACGATACACCCAGAGAAGCACTCTACAGGCTCGGTGTCCTAAAATCACCTGATGAGGACATAGTTATCTATAAGGCAAACCCTAAGGGTTGTGAACACTGCAACGGCTCTGGCTATAAAGGCAGGACCGCTGTGCATGAGATACTGGAAGTGGACGAAGAGATGAGAAAGCTCATCGTAAAGGGTGCCACCGCAGAAGACATAAGAGACCTTGCCAGAAAGAAGGGCATGAGAACCCTATATGAAGCTGGTATACTTAAGGTTAGGAAGGGTATAACTTCCCTTGCTGAGGTGGAAAGGGTGCTTGCAAAATAGCTCAAGGGTTTTATAATTAAAAACTCCATGGAGACCAAGGCTATTAAACACGACAGGGAGCTGGACATAAGAGGTGATATCTGCCCCTTTACTTTTGTAAAGAGCAAGCTGGCTCTGGAGCAGATGGAGGTGGGTCAGGTGCTAAGGGTTATAGTGGACTACAAGCCTTCTGCAGAGAGCGTTCCCAAGAGCATGAGAGAGGAAGGTCAGGAAGTGCTTGGTGTTAACCAGATTGCAGAGAATACCTGGGAGATATTAATAAAAAAGGCAAGATGAAGTTTCTCATCATAGTAACCAGCAACCCCTTTGCTAAGGACTACAACACTATAATCAATCTTACAAGAGAACTTATGAAAAGAGGAGAGGTTGTTATATTCTTCTCTGGAAACGGTGCCTATTACACCATAAGACCCGAAACGAGAGAGCTAAAAGATATGGGAGCAAGGCTACTCTACTGCGCTCACTCCGCACACCAAAGGGGTATAGAAAAGCCTCTTGACTTCTTTGAGAGCAGTTCCACCTACAACCTCTCAAGGCTCATAGGGGAATACGATAAGGTGTTAAACTTTAACTAAAATGAAAGTCGCTTTTGTGATAAAGGGAGACCCCTTTTCGTGGAAGTGCCACGAAGCCCTAAGGGTAGCTATGGCTCTTGGAATAAGCTGTGAAGTAAGCCTTATACTTATCAAGGACGGTGTGTATGCCCTTAGCAGGTGGCATCCAGAAGACTTGGGTATTCAGGGCTTTGACCGGCTTATAGAGAATATGGGTTATGTCAATGTAAAGGTTTATGTAGAGGATACCTCCCTTGAAGAGAGGGGTCTAAAGCCAGAAGACCTTCTTTGTGAGGTTGAGGTCAAAAGCATAGAAGACATAAGGAGCATTATCGCAAGCTCGGAGGCGGTTATGATATGGTAAAGACCCTTTGGCTTGTAAGAAAACTTGGAGACTTTAGCTCTGACCTTGTGGAGGAGGGAGATATAGTGGTGTTAATTCAAGACGGAGTTCTGAGGTTTCCCACAAAAAAGGGCTGGTATGCCTGCAAGGAAGATGCTCAGGCAAGGGGCATAAGGATACCTGAGAACCTCACGAAAAGCTACGAGGAGATAGCGGAGCTTATAGTAAAATGTGAAAGAGTGGTAGTCTGGTAATGAGGTGGCAGATATCAAAGACCTTCAGGTTTGAGGCAGGACATAGGGTTTGGAAGCAAAACTTAACCTGCGGAAGGGGTGCGGACTTTACCGTAGGTAAAGAAGTCCCAGTAAACAAATGTATAAATCTCCATGGACACGGCTATGTGCTTGAGGTGGTCTTAGGCTCTAATACCCTTTCAGAGCAAGATATGGTTATGGACTTTTATCATGTAAAAAACGCCCTAAAGGACCTCATAGACACCATGGACCACAGTTTCATAATAGACGTAAACGACCCCATGTATGAGGAGCTAAAGGCTGTTGCGGAGAAATATGGAGCTTTAAAGATATTCCCTGTGGATTTTTGTCCTACCGCAGAAGCCCTTGCTAAGTTTTTCTATGACTTTTTAGTGAAAAAGCTTTCTGAGGTTGGTCTTTTGGGAGACGTAAAGGTGGTAAAGGTAGTCCTTTGGGAGACCGCTACCTCAAAGGCAGAATACTACGGTGAATGAACCTAAAGCTGGCTCTACCTAATGGAAGAACCCTAAAGGTAAAGGCTCACTTTCCCTACAAAGACAGTCCCATAGGCTATAGGGTCTTATTCTCGGGAAAGACCGCAATAGTGGTAGGTCTTGCGGAGGAAGGTCAGGAGGCAAGTCTTGAGTTTCCAGACACAAAACCCTTTACAACAGAAAAGCACATAAGGGCTATCCTTGATACCGCAAGCTATTACGGACTTATGCCCTGGTATCTTTTGTATAAGCTTTTGCCCTCTGCCTTTGATTGGAGGCTGGAGGAGTATATAACCCTTTCTGATAAGCCTATAGCCTTTTTGGATAAAAACAGTCTTGAAATCCTCAGCTGGGTAAAAGCAAGGGGTAAGGTAAAGGAAGAGAGCATAAAAAAGCGTTTTGGAAACAAGCCTGTGGAATACCTTCTGGAGCTTGGGTTTCTCACGAGAAAAAGAGAGTGGAAAAGCCCAAAACTTGTGGAGAAGTTCTATAGGCTATGTGTTCCCTTGGAGGAAGCTCTACAAAGGCTCAAAAGGTTGAAAAACAAAGAGGAAGCGTCAAAACTTGTCTACTTTTTGCTTGAGAGACGGTATGCCAGCTTGGAGGAGTTGAAGGAGCAGGGCTTTAGCTCCACACAGATAAGGGCTCTTTTAAAGAAAGGCATTATTTCACAGGTAGAAGATGTCATACCCTACACAAACCCAAATTTTGCTAAGCTAAGGCAGGAAAAAAAGCCTCTATTTAGACCGCTTGGGAGCAAGAGCATATTGATGGGTAGTTGGCATGATATAAGGGAGAGGCTTTTTGAAGAGTTTACCTTGCATATAGAGATGGGAAACTCCGTCTTTGTCTTTTGTGACCAAGTTGAGTTATTGAGAAGCCTTTACGAAGAAATGTATGCTATTTTTGGCGATAGGCTTGTGCTTCTTAGCTCCTTTCAAAGGGAAAAGGACTTTGTGAAAAACTGGTTCAGAGTTTACGAGGAGAAGGGTCTTGTGGTGCTGGGAAGCAGGATAGCTCTGCTATCTCCTATAAAAGACCTAAGACTTGTGGTTGTTCTTGGAGACAGGGCTTCAAGGCTTCAAGATGGGACGGACCTAAGACACTTTCTCTTTGAGCTTTCTCGCTATTATGGTGCTAACTTTTGTGTGGCAAGTCCACTGCCACCCCTTAGCCTGTGCCTCAGAGAGGGCTGGCACAGGGAAGTGTTTATACCCTCTGCGGAGGTAACAGTAATAAAGAGAAAGCCAGAGGAGGTGCTTACAGATACCGCAATAAGACTTTTGAAGGAGGGCACAAAAGAAGAGAGCCTTGTCCTTGTAAACAAGGTGGGTTATGCCTACGCCTACTGTAAGGCTTGTGGCTATATAGTGGAGTGTCCAAGGTGTGGTAGCTTTTTAACCCTCAGTAAGGACAAAAGCACCGTCTTTTGCACTTCTTGTGGATACAAGGGATTGGCAAGCTGTCCTGAGTGTGGAAGGGGGCTTCAAGAACTTGGCTTTGGTATAGAGAAGGCAGTGGAAGAGGTAGAAAGACTTGTAGGACTGAGGGAAAACATAACCTTTCAAACAAAGCCAGAGCTCGGTAGGACCTACGATAACGTGCTTGTGCTACATGCGGACAATATTCTCTCTGTCCCATGGTATGACTCTGCGGAGGAATATTTCTCCTATATGTGGAAGGCTCTAAGCATAAGTAGGAAAAGGCTCATAGTCCAAACGGTCTTAGACCACAACCCCCTTTTGGAGTTTTTAAAGGCGAAGGACTGGGAAGGCTTTTGCAGAGAGGAGCTCGAAAGGAGAAAGGAAGAAAACCTTCCACCCTACACAAGGCTCATAAGACTTGAGGTAAGAAAGGAGCCAGACCTTAGCCACCTTCCTGTAGAGGTAAGCAAAAGAAGGGTGGGAGACCTAAAGGAGTTGCTTGTAAAAGTAGACACTAAAAACTTTGCCTCGGTTTTGAAGTTCCTAAGGTCCATAAGACCTATGCGTTTGGAAGTATTATAATTTTAAATCTACGGGGACGTAGCTCAGTGGGAGAGCGCCTGCATCGCAAGCAGGAGGTCGGGGGTTCAACTCCCCTCGTCTCCATTTGTTTTATAATTAGTCTCAATGGAAGAGGGTATAAAGGGTATAGCCTTTTTTTACAATACCTTTTCTGAGTTATTTCTCACAAAGGATTATTACTATTTAAACCAACTCTGTGAAAATATGACAACTTCTGACTACTCGGAGCATGCCCTAAGAATACTTGAACATATAAACAGTAGAAGGCTTCCTGCAGAGCTTGACTTTATTGATGAGGTCTCTTTGCTGGAAAGAGATTACAGAGAGGTTGACAAAAACCAACTTATCATGTCTTATGAGCACCTCGGCTATCGTCTTGAAGAAGGTTATGAGCCTGACCATATTGGGATAGAGCTTAAGTTCTTAGCCCTATTGTGTGTGGAAGAGGATATAACAAAGGCTTATATAAATCAGTATAGGTTCATCCATAACAGGCTATCATGGCTAAGACACCTTGAAGATGCCCTTAAGGGCAAAGGCTTAATGGCACTGAAAGACTGCCTTTCTTTTCTTACCTCCTTTTTAAGAGACCACAAAGCCTTTCTAATGAAACAACTTCGGATAGAACCCTCTCACTAAAGGTGATAAAAATTTAAGCAGTTGTCCTGATAAAAATTTGAACATCCATAATGGGGTTCACAATGGAAACCCTTGATATTCCATAATTAAAACCGCGTTACTCTTTGGCATGTTTTTTGCGTATGCAAGCCACGAGAGATTTTTTCAGGAGGTATATTATGAGTCAAGAGCTGAAGGAAAAACAGGCATCACGGAGAGGTTTTATAAAGGCTCTTGTGGTTGGTGCAGCCGCTACCTGCGGTGGTGCGGTGCTTGAAAGTGCAAGGGCGGAGAGGAACTTCCCTGAGCAGAAGGGGAAAAATCGCTTTGTGTTTGTGGTGGATGTGCGCAAGTGCATAGGGTGTGATGCTTGTGTTGCTGCTTGCAAGGCAGAAAGGAACACTCCACTTGGCGTTTTCAATACCTGGGTAGAAAAATGGGAAGTAGGGTATACAGACCCTAACACTGGTGAAACAAGGGTAAAGGTTCTTAATGTTCCAAAGTTGTGCAACCATTGTGAAAACCCACCCTGTGTTAAGGTCTGTCCTGTGCATGCAACATACAGGGACGAGGGCGATGGTCTTGTGCTTCAGAGATATGAGCGGTGCATAGGCTGTAGACTTTGCGAGCAGGCATGTCCCTATGGCGTGAGATACATAGACCCGATAATGATGGTGATGAACAAATGCACTTGGTGTGACCACAGAACGAGAAACGGTTTGAAGCCTGCTTGTGTGGATGTATGCCCCACAAAAGCAAGAAATTTTGGAGACCTTTCAAACCCAAACGACCCCATATGGGAGTTGATAAAGAAAAACAGCATTCAGGTTGTAAAGCCAGAAGAAGGCACAAAGCCAAGAGTGTTTTACATAGGGTTGGAAGGCATAGAGGGAATCTACGTAGGCACGGGAAGCTCTACAGAGAACCAGCACCCACCTGCGGTGTGGACAGACCCTGCAAGCGGTAAGGTATACACTTTCAACGTGCGTATGCAACACAACATGTTTAGAGAATTAAGATAAGGAGGTAAGCCATGATAGTAACTCATGGACCCACGTTGCCCAACCACATAGTGGAGTGGGGTGTTCTTATAGTAACCTACCCCTACTTCACTGGTATAGTTGCGGGTTCTACAGTTATAACCGCCCTTGTTTATCTCTTTGGTCTAAGAAAACTAGAGCAGTTAGAAAGGGCAGGACACTTCTTGGCTATAGCACTAATGCTCGTTGCACCCCTTGCTCCCATGTTTGACCTCACCCAACCCATAAGAGCCTTTAAAGTCCCCTTTTATCCTAATTTCTCCTCACCCATAATCCTCTTCTTCATCCTCTGGACTATCCTCTTGCTTGTGATGTTCTTAAAGAGCTACTTCCTTTTCAGAAGAGATTTTATTCAAAAGGCTAAAGAAGGTGGGATTTGGGGTTCAATAGCTGGTTTTCTAACCTTTGGTGCAAAGGATGTTAGACCTGAAGAGGATGATAAGAAGGTAAAATTCTGGGCTGGGGTTAGCATACCAGTTGCCATGTTTTTCCATGCTTATGTGGGTTTTCTTATGTCCGCCATGCATTCTATGCCCCTTTGGGGAACCTCTATACTTCTCCTTGTGTTTTTAATATCCGCAGTGGTTTCTGGTATTGGTGCGACCTTACTGCTTTACATAGTAGGGCAGGCTATCCTTGGTGAGAAGGTGAACCCTCAGGTTCTAAAAGTGCCAACCCTTGTCATGGCAAGCTTTGCAGGCTTTGACCTTTTTGTGCTTTTCATAAAGTATGTTTCTGAATGGTATTGGAATACCGCGGAATGGCCTCTTATAGCTATGGCGATAAAGGCAAACATGCTCTTTTACCTTGTGGAGTTTGTTGGTCTTCTCTTTGTGCTGATAGGTGGTTTTACCCCTCTAAATAGCACCGTAGGAGGTATATCACTTCTAAGCATAGTTTCACTTATATCGGTTTATGCCGCAAGGTGGACTATGGTTATACCAGCCCAGATGATAGATAAGGGACATAGGGGCATTGTAGAACCACATATAAAGCTGATAGGAAGGGAGGGGGTAACGGAGGTTATAGCACTTTATTTCTTAGTGTTTTTCCTCTTCTTCCTGTTTGTATCCATAGCAGGATGGAAGAGTGCATCACATAAAGAGGAGGTGGCATAACATGAGTGCAACAAGAAGAGACTTTCTAAGAAACGCAGCTTTGGCAGGAACAGGTGTAGGTTTTCTTGCCTTTGGAAGCTCAGCCCTCAAGGATATAATAAAGGGTCCCTTCAAGCCCATACCCTACGCCAATGCTGCACCCCTGTCTATGGCTGACGCGGAGAAGATGAAGGTAGTTCATTCCCTGTGCCTTGGTTGTAATGCAAGGTGCGGATTAAGAGCAAGGGTCTACGATGGTATGGTCTACAAGGTAGAAGGAAATCCCTACTGCACGTCAAACAGCTTCTGGGAACCTCTTCCCATGGATACACCTTTGGAAGAGAGCTTTAAACATGTAGGAAAGATGTGTCTCAAAGGGCAATCCATAGCCCACTATACATACGACCCCTATAGGATAGTAACCCCACTAAAGAGGGCTGGAAAGCGTGGAGAAGGAAAGTTTAAACCCATAAGCTGGGAACAGCTCATAAATGAGGTAGTGAACGGTGGGGTTATAGAAGAAACGGGTGAAAAACTGCCCGGCTTTAAGATGTATGCGGACCTTTATGTGTCTGAGGAAGAGGTCATAGAAGCGGTTCTGAAACATGTTAGCATGGATTTTCTCAAAAAGTGGGCAGACGCTATAACCCATGGAAAACCCGTTGAAGACTGGAAAAAGTTCTTAGAGGAAAACATATACAAACTCTGGCTACCAAAAGAGGAAGCGGAGAAGCTCCCCGAAGACATAAAGAGAAGGCTCATAGACCCTGAGATGCCAGCCCTTGGTCCAAAGTCAAACTTTGTCTTAGTTGTAGGTGGTAGAGTCACAGAGGGAAGAGGTGAGTTTCTTGAACGTTTCCTTTATGGAACTATAGGTTCTAATAACTTTCTTGGACACGCGGACGTTTGCCAGTGGCCTAAGTGGGCAGGTCAAATTTTTGCCTTTGATAGACCACACGTGGGACCAGACATAAAGTCCGCCCATTATATAGTAGCTTGGGGTGCTCAGATCGCAGAATCCTTCAACCCTGCAGTGCCAGTATGGAGTATATTCCATTACAGAAGAGGGAATGGAGACCTAAAGGTTGTTTGGATAGACGTAAGGGCTCATAATGGAGTGGTAGCCTATTCTCACAGACATATAATGCCAAAACCCGGTGAGGATGGTGCGGTAGCTTCAGCCATCATAAGACGCATATTCGAAAAGCAATCCTTTGACAGGAGATTTTTGGAAAACCCAAACCTTAATGCGGCAAAAGAAGACGGTGAAGCTGTCTTTTCTAATGCGAGCCATCTTGTGGTAGTTGGTCCAAAGGATAGCCCACACTTTAGGAAGCTCCTAAGGGCTTCCGAGCTGGGACTTGGTGGTGAAGATGAGTTTGTGGTGGTAGACAAAGAGACGGGCAGTTTAAAAGCAAATACCCAGTCAAAAAGTGCATACATCCTTATGGATGAATACAAGGAAGCTAAAGAGATACCAAACAACCTATACGATGAAGAGGATACAGACCCAAAGAGGGCAGAAAAGTATCCCAAGAAGACGAAGGGCTTAGAGGTCAAGCTCAAAGATGGGTCTACAGTTTATGTAACCACCGCCCTACAACTTCTAAAGGACTTTGTATCTGTAGAAACCGTAGAAGGCTGGTGTAAGATAGCAGGAGTGAACCCAAAAGACGTAATAGATACCGCAGATGAACTTACATCCTACGGAAAGAAAGCCTGCGTTGTTAGTTACAGGGGTCCAGTGATGCACATGAACGGCTCTATTACACAGTGGCTCATAGACTCCATAAACATGCTTATAGGAAACATAGGACATAAAGGTGGAATGATATGGCAGGTGGGAACTGGTGAGAAGGGTAAGGGTAGGTATGACCTTGGTGGGGGAAGAAAGCCATGGGGTCTAAAGCTCCATAGAACTCAGAAAAACTACGAAGAGACCGCCTTCTACTATAGGGCAAAGATGGAAGGTAAAAACCCCTATCCTGCAAAAATGCCTTGGTTTAAGTTTATAGGTCCCAAGTATCACTGCACGGGCATGTTCCCCTCCATGGCTCATGATTATCCCTACGACCAGAAAAAGGCTGGTGTCCCCTATGCGGTTATCCAGTATATGTCCGACCCGCTCTTTACTTACCCAGCACAGCTACATTACAAAGATATACTTAACGATACAAAGAAGGTTGGCTTATGGATACATATAACTACGGTTATTGACGATACCTCCTATCTTGCTGCGGACTACATAGTGCCAGACATTACCTATGCGGAAGGACTTACAGGTGTGCATGGGCTCTACCACTACTTTTTCTTCAACGCAATAAGAAACCCAATAATAGAGCCCCTCACAGACAAGACACCCGATGGAAGACCTATGCAACTTGAGACCTTCTTTGTAGATGTAGGCAGAAAGCTTGGCTCTCCCCTCTGGGGAGAAAAGGCTATAAAGGGGATGGGACCCAATGAGGGCAAAACCTATCCTCTCATGAGAGCGGAAGACTACCACCTTAAACAGATAGCAAATCTTGTCCACGACCTTGAGTCAAAGGGATATAAGATAAACCCCAAGAAGGAAGATGTGGAGTTCGTGGAAAAGAACTATCCAATAGCCAAGTATAAGAATGCGGTTTCTCCAGAGGAATGGCCAAAGGTTGCCTTCCTGCTTTCAAGAGGGGGCTTTTTCATAGGCTATGAGGATCACTTTAGCGAGGGTCTATACAAGTTCCCACTTAATAAGGACAATATAGTAAGGTTCTATTTTGAGGGGCTTGCACTAAGACGCAACCCTATAACAGGTAAATTCATGCCCGGACATCCGAGGTATGTATCTTTGAGGGAAGCAGGTCAGTATCAGGGCTTTGACCCAGACAAGATAGAGCAAGAATATCCTTTAAAACTCATAACCTACAAACCCGCCTTACACACTCAGTCAAGAACCATAAACTACATATGGGCACTTGAATCTGAACCCGAAAACATGCTTTGGATAAACCCTGTTGACGCTCAAAGGCTCGGCATTAAACAGGGTGACTATGTAAAGGTTCTTGCACCCGGTTATGAGGATTGGGCGGTTGATGTTAACGGTAAAAGGGTGGAGTATAAGATCAAGGCATATGTAACCAACAGGATAAGGCAGGGCGTAGTAGCCATATCCACAACCTTCGGTCACTGGTGTCATTCTGGCACATATAGAGTTCCCCTTGAAATACAGAACCCAGAAAAGGTTCTACTGGGTCTTGCAAAGTTCAAAGAATTCCCAGAGTGGAGAATAAAGGCACTTCATGGAACTATGAAGATAGCGGACGGCAACAGGATACTTTCAGACCCCAAGAGAGACAAAGGTGCTCCATACATAGCCATGTATCCTAAGACAAAACTACCTACTGGGGTGGTCTATCCGCAGATGGAGTGGTTTGGTGGTGGTGTAGCCTTCTACAGCGGTAATGTGAAGGTTGTTAAAGCATAACATATCTATAGCTTGGTTAAAGAGGGGGGCGGTTTTTGCCCTCCTTTTCATTATCTTTTGTGGTAGTTTTGAAAGGAGGGTAGAGCACAAGCCTTTTGTAATGCCTATGCTTTTAGAAGAGAAGGGGAAAAGGAGCGAAGAAATACCAAGAACTGGTGCTGTTTGGGTTGAAGATTTTGATGCCTTTTTGAGGCTTGTTGGGGATGAAAAGGTTAAGAAAAAGGCATACTGGAAGCTTGAGTGGGATACTGGAGAGTATGAAGATGGAGGTTTTACCCTTGATTAAAGTGCCAGAAGTTTATTACCAGGTTTGCTCAAGCTGTCACTCGGTAAAGACCTTAAATCTTAAACAGGGACGCTCCGCACCTGACCTTTCTGAGATAGCCTATAAAGCCAAGAAGGAAGGAGGCTTTGTTGCCTATATAGAAAGAAAGTATAAGGTTGACCCTTACGAATTTTTTCTATATCCATCTAAGTATGTTCCCGAAATGGCTCTGGTAGAAGGGAAAATATATTCTAAGGATGTGGACGAGCTTATAACCTTCATTGACCAGATACCGCCAGCCAAAGGAGACGGTTATTTATGGCTTTTACCCCTGGTGTTGCTTGCCATAGGCTTGATAGTCTTACAAAGGAGGTTTAGAGATGGACGAGCTTGAAGCGGTTTCAAAGATTAGGATTTTTCTGAGGCAAGAAGGCTTTATAGTGCCAAAGAAGCCGGTGCAAGAGTTTTACTCAAGCATAGTAAAGCTCTCTGGCTTTGGTATAGGAGGCATACTAAACATGTCTGGTAGAAAGGCTGGAAGGATGGCTGGGCAGATACTGAAAGAATTTATAGGGAACCAAACGCCTTCTATTGAAGATATAGAGCTTTATCTTAAAACCTTTCTCGAAGAAGCTGGTATAGGGATTGTTGACCGTTGGGAGAACAGGGAAGACAGGATAAAAATACATATCAAAGGCTCCGTTTTTGTGGGAGGGCAAGAGAGTAAGAAGCCCGTATGCATACCTTTGCAGGGTGCCCTTGCAGGCGTCTTTGAAGAGCTAACGGGTCTAAAATGGGAATGCAGGGAGATAGAATGTATGGCACAAGGGAAGGAGTTTTGTATCTTTGAACTGGAGGGGAAGTGATAATAAAAACTCGGGACTGTTTCATCCATCGTGTAAAAATAAAGTGAGGATGTATCTGTGAGAGCTGAGTAAAAAAGCCCCCCTTTTGGGGGCAACCTTTGTGGCAGTTGCGTCTTAAAATTCCATCTGAAGCCTTGCAAAGAGCTCATTTACGGATTTCTTTGCACCAGCGTTATACACAGCCCTTCCCGCATCACCAAGGCTTGCAATAGCACCACCAAACTCAAGGTTCATATGCTTGCCAAGGTTTGCGGTGAAGGTAACTCCAGCCTCCGTTCCAAGGCTTTTGCCATTCCCACCCATGTCCTTATTAGACCTAAATGTTCCTACAACACCTTGCACGGAAAAGCCCTTTGTTATAGGAACGTCCACCTTTGCTTGCACTGTTGTAAGACCGTATCCCCTATTTCCTGGCTCAAGCCCAAAGTCGTTCACGTCAGATGGTCCATGTGGTGTGAAGATGTAGGTGTAAGCCCAGTAGCCTCCTGTGCCAAGAAGTTTATGAACTGTTTGGAAGCCATTTCCGTTATCTTTTCCGGAAGAGTAAACTCCAAGTAAGCTCACTCCAGCAGGACCAAACTTTGTAGATGCCTCAAGCCTTGCAAGCCAACCATTTGTAGAATTTTGTGCTATCTTACCAGTATTTGCAAGCACAACTCCATGGAGGGTAAAGGGTTCAAACTTCACAGTGACATGAGGTCCTATCCATGTTTGGTTGAGTGTGAAAAAGTCAGCCGAGGTGCAATTCTCACCTTTGCCGCATATCTTCCCGTAAGTCCCATAGTAGTGAAGTCCTGCGTTAGCTATACCAAACTGGGTGTTTAGGTCTAAGACCAAAAAGTGCTGGTCTTTATCCTTAATTGCTGTGTTCCTATAAAATACACCTTCAACAAGCCTTACATAGGCAGCTCTGTAGTCAAAGTTTCCCACCTTACCAACGTAAGCTATACCGCCTACGTTAAGGTCCCAGTCTGCGGAGAAGAGCATCTGGTCAACTTGATCGTTCGCTGGAAGTATACCAGCCAAGACAGTGCCAGGACCTACTGGGAAGTAAAGATAGCCATACCTTATACCTCTTGCCTGAAGTCTGTTAAAGGCGTTTACAGCATAGGTATCCCTTGGGTCGCTCTTTGCTGGGGATGAGCCACCCCATCCGCCCCTGTACTCAATCTGGAAGAATCCACCAACACCACTTTCAGTTTTAACGTCAAAGTTGAGCCTAAGCCTTTGTCTGAAAAAGTCATACTGGTTGTTGGATTGAATGTTAGAGTTGTTGTACATGATCCTGTACTGGATGCCAAAGTCAATGTCTGCATCTCTTAGCTTAATGGCATAACTTGGTGCCGCAAGAACTGCAGATAGCAAACAAGCTCCCACAACCTTCTTCATGCTTTCACCTCCGTAAGTTTTTCTTCGTCTTCTTTTTTGCAAAAAACATGCCATCTATGGAAACAAGGTCTATCAAGGGTTTTAAGCTGAAAAGAAAAAGAAGAACTGCTCATAATATGAGCATAAAGTTCAAATCCTGAACACTGTTCATTTTTTATTACCTAATGTTTATTACCTATGCTCAAAAAATAAGCAATGTTGGAAGGTTTCATTAGGGACTGTTTCATCCATCGTGTAAAAATAAGGTGAGGAGGTGTTAACGAAAAAAGTGGAACGATTAAGGTTTTTATTTTCCTTTTAGCTTAGATGTTAGCGTGTTTCTGGACATTCCAAGTATCCGAGCTACTTTGCTTTTGTTCCCTTCAAACCTTTCAAGAAGCTTGTTTATGACTATAAGCTCTATTCTTTCAAGGAAATTTGCGAGCTCTTCCTCTGGGGTTCCTTGTAAGTAATTTTCTATAATAAGTTCAAGGTTCTCTTTTTTACCTTTCTCTAATTCTTTAAGCTCAAGGTCTATTTCTGTAAGCACTCCGTATCTTTTCTTTATACATGCTCTGAAAACTACATTTTTTAGCTCTCTCACATTCCCAGGCCATGGATAGTTAATAGCTCTTTCTATAAATGAATTGTCCGCACCTTGCACACTTGTGCCAAGCTCTTTATTGGCAAGGCTAATAAAGTGTTCTACAAGGGGAGGTATATCTTCCTTCCTTTCTCTTAGAGGAGGGATATGTATGTGTATCTGGGATATTCTATAAAAGAGGTCTTCTCTAAATTCTTGTTTTTGAACAAGTTCTTTTATATTTCTGTTGGTAGCACATATAATCCTAACATCCGCATGTAGTTCTTTGCTTGAACCCAAAGGGTAGAAGCTCTTCTCCTCTATAAACCTCAGTAGCTTTGCTTGCTTACCATAAGGAAGCTCACCCACTTCATCCAAGAATAGAGTTCCACCCTCAGCTTGCTCCACTTTACCTTTTCTATCTGAAGCCGCACCTGTAAAAGCTCCCTTTGCATATCCAAAAAGCTCTGCTTCAAAAAGCTCCTTTGGTATGGCACTGCAATTTAAAGCAACAAAGGGCTTCTTTCCCCTTGCGGAGTTTGCATGTATAAGCCTTGCTACTATTTCTTTACCGACGCCAGTTTCGCCTGTTATAAGCACATTGAGATCGCATCCGCTCGCAACACCAGCTTGTTTAAGAACTTCAAACATCTCCTTTGATGCACATACCACACTTTTGGGCTCCAAAAGAACAGTCTTTATAGTGGGCTTTTGTGCGGTAACACCTTTTATAACCCTCAGCAACTCTTCAGCACCAAAGGGTTTTTTAAGCACATCAAGGGCTCCAAGCCTTGAAGCCTTGACTATCATATCGGGGTCAGTGTAAGCGGTTATAAAAACCACTGGTATGTTATGCCCTTTGGCTCTAAGCCCTTCTACCACTTCCACGCCGTTTTTGTTCAAAAGTCTAATATCCATTATGAGAAGCTCCGCTTCAGCAATATGCTCTTCCAAACCTTCAGGACTTAAAAAGGTCAACACATCAAAGCCTTCCTTAGAGAGCACCTTTTTTATTGCATGTAAAACAAGCCTCTCATCATCAACCACCAAAACCTTACCCATTGAGGGGAACCTCCAGATAAAACCTCGTTCCATAACCTTTTTTAGATTCAAAGGTAAGGTATCCCTTTAGCATGTAAGTGTATCTCAAAGCTATAGAAAGACCAAGTCCAGTTCCTCCCTTTTTTGTGGTAAAGAAGGGTTCGAATACTTTATTTTTCAAATCCTCATCTATGCCTGGACCATCATCCCACACACAAAAAACTAACATGTTCCCTTTGACTTTGGTCTCTAAACCCACATTTCCACCCACTTTAACTGCATCTACTGCGTTTTTAAGTAAGTTCACAAGTATAAGCTCCAAGTATCCTCTCTCCATAAAAAGGCTTATATCCTCTTGAATGTCTATTATAAAATTTATGCCTTTTTCTCTAAACAAGGGCTCAAAGAGATTGTGTATACCTCTTACAAGTTCTCCAACAGAAAATTGCGATTTTACTTCCTTATCCTGCCTTGCAAAGTTAAGCATGTTTATAAGAACTCTATCCACCCTCACTAAAGACTGTTTTACTACGTTAATATCTTCCTCATCCCATTCTTTCACATCCGCCAAAAGTCTTATGGGCAAGAGGGCGTTCTTTAGTTCATGGGCGAGTCCCACACTCATCTCTCCAAGAAGGCTAAGGTTTTCCATGAGCCTAACCCTTTTCTCCATCTCCTTTAGCTCACTTATATCTCTCATAGTAACAAGGTAAAACTCTCCTTTCCACATGAAGTTTAGAAGAACATTAACCTTCCCACCTCTGCCTCTAAAGTAGCAGTCAAGTATTAGGCTCTCCCTTAAAGCCATAGCTCTTCTTAGCTTTGAACGCACCTTCGGGTCACAGACTAAGATAATAAACCGTCTCCCTATAAGGTCTTTATATCTATAATGAAAATGGCTTATAACACTGTTTGCAAAAATTATTCTACCTTCCGTATCCAAAACAAAAATCATTTCGCCAAGGGAGTTTATAAGGTTGGAAAAGAAACTTCCTTCAAACCTTGCGTTTTCCAAAAGCCTCTCTATGTTTTTAAAGCTTTGATATAAGTGGTTTGCAAATTCTTGAATTTCATCCTTTTCAATAAAGGACACAGGATAGACCTTTCCCTTTTCTGCATCTGTTGCCATCTTTAATATGCGTTTAAGCCTTCCGTATATCCTTAAAGATATTGAAAGTCCTAACATAAAACCGAACGTGGCAAAAAGGGAGGTAAAGCCTGCGGAAAACAACTTTATAGGCATAAGAGAGTTTTCTACATAACTGTTATCTACTTTGAAGACAACCCTTCCTATAATTATATTAAAACTCTTTATGTCAACACTGACTTCTCCCTCCTGTGGGAAATAGTAAGTATATATGGGAAAACTTTGCGGTTTTGAATGTGCCAAAACAAAACCTTGAGGGTCAAGAATGGCAACATACTCTATACCCTTAAAATTTGACCAAGCCTCCACCCGTTTAAAAATTTGCCAGTAATCTCCGTTAATGATAGCTGTTCTAAGGTTTCCTTCCTCCGCTTCAACGCCCTTTAAAATACTTTCTTCTATTTGCTTTCTTAAGAGGTCTTCTGAATATTTTATTATCAGATAAGACAACGGCAGAGAAACACACAGTATAACTGCAAGAAAAGTTATAGACAATTTAAAGCCTATGCTTAATCTTAAGATTTTACTTATTAGAGGTGCCATTTCTTTTCACATAATCAAGCATTTCTTCTATTGGCTTGTAAAACTCATCTCTTACTGTCCTAAACCCAGATACGCCCAATACATTCAGTATCCTTCTACCTTCTTCGTCTTCCTTCATTTTAAGCAATGCATCTTTAATCCTCTCAACTGTTAGGTTGTCTAAACCTCTTCTGTATACAAAGGGTGTTATTGGAAAGGGTCCATACTTTTCCACCACCTTAATCTCCCTTTCCAGTCTTTTGTCAAGTCTTATTGCCTGTTCGTAAACAAGGCTGTCCACACTTGCACCCTCTACGAATCCCTTATCCACAGCCAATATGGACTCGTAATGGGAATAGGTATAAACCACAGGTCTAAAAAACTCGTCAGCCTTTAATCCCTTCTTTAAAAGGATATAGGTAGGAACGAGGGAGCCTGAATTGGACTTTGGGTCTGAAAAGGCGTAAGGCTTTCCTTTAAAGTCTAAGAGGCTTTTGTAGGGCTTCTCCTTTCGCGTTATAACTAAGGAATAGTAATATGGCTTTCCCTCATGGTTAAGAGGAACAGCGAGTATCTTATAACCATATCTTTCTCTACCCTCCACATAAGGACCTCCACATATGTATGCAATATCAACCTTGCCTATTGATAAAAAATAGTCCATTTCATCGTAAGACTTAGCAAAAACAGGCTTTAGTGCAAGTCCTGTCTTTTTCGAGATATAGTCTAAGAAGGAATATATACTTTCCGCATCTTCTCTTGTTATAACCGCGGTAAAGCCAACTTTTATGTCCCGTGCGTAAGCTGGGAGAACAGGTAATAAAACAAGAAGATATAAACTTACCGCTAAAAGCATTTTCATATTATATTAGTATACGCTTTTGAAGGTTAACCAATGGTGGTTTCAACTTTTACAAAGCCATATAAAAGTTTCCTTGCCGAGCAACCTTTCCCTGCATCTCAAGGTCTGAGAGTTTTACGCTTAGCTCAGAATATCTTAGTCCTGTAAGTAAAAGTAGCTCATCAAAGGTCTTCGGAGTGGACAGAAGGTCAAGGAGAGGGTCTTTCTGGACGTTTGCGTTGGGTATGCTTTCAAAGAGGTCAAGGGGGCTGTGTATTATCTTGGCTTTTCCACTGTTTACGAGGTTTATACAGCCAAGCCACCTTTGGCTTGCGGAGTTTCCTATGTATACCCAAAGAGGCTTTTTCTGTTTTACTGCATAGTCCGCAGTTATGAGTGCTCCGCTCTTTTGTCCTGCTTCTGCCACTACCACCGCCTTGGATATAGCACTTATTAGCCTGTTTCTTCTGGGGAAGGTAAACTCCTCTGGGGGTGCATTGGGTAAAAACTCAGACACAAAGACCATGTTCTCTCCTCTTAGCTTTTGGAGATAATGAGGAATATTCAAAATACCCATACCAAGAAAGCAAACACTAAAGCCACCTGCCTGTAGGCACTCTCTGTGGCTATGATAGTCGCATCCTATGGCACCGCCAGAGCACACTCCATATCCTCTTTGCACCAACTCTCTTACTAACTTACTGATAAACCAGAGGCTTTGTGTGTCTGGCTTTCTTGTGCCAACTATTGCAATAAGGGATGTGTTTTTCAAAGCTCCTGTAAGGAAAAGCACAGGTGGCGGGTCATCTATTTCTTTCAGAAGTGCTGGGTATTCTTGGTCTTCAAGGGTCAGCCACTGAATCTTTTCCCTTTCTACCAGCCTTATGACCTCTTCTGGGTCAAAGGAAAGCTCTTTTTTGAAAAAAGCCCTTGTTTTCTCCTCGCCTAAAAGCTCTCTTATATCTTCGTAGCTTCCAGAGAGGATACTCTCTGCCTTTCCAAACCTCAGCCAAAGCCTTTTTATAGAAACCTCACCGAGACCCTTTATAGCCTTTAGCAAAAGCCAGTTATACAGCCTTTCCATTCCTTAACCAATTTCCTATAAGTCCTCCAAAACTTTCAAAGAAGGCGGAGATAATAGCTTTGTCTTCCTCAAGCTCTATGCAAAGCCTTCCGTTGCAAAGACCCACCTTTACGCCTCTTTTTAGAGCCTCTGGCAAAAGGCTAAAAAGCTTTTGGTTTATCACAGAAGAGACCTGCCACACCTCAGAAAAGGACAGGCTTTGAGTGGAAACGAGAAGTCCATACCCTTCCTCACTAAGCTCAGCACCAAGACTGAGAAGTTTACCCTCTATAAACTCTTTCAAAGCACTTTCAGAGAGAACCTTTACCCTTATCCCCTCTAAGGTCTTTGACCACTGAGACTTTCCACCAGTCTTTTCCAAAAGCCTTATCTCCTCTATAAGCATGCTATCGTCCATGCCCTTACACATATCGTAAACGGTAAGCAGGGCTACACTGACCGCAGTGAGGGCTTCCATCTCGTAGCCTGTTTTGTTTATGCCTTTAACATAGGAAAAAACCTCTAAATAGTCCTCTCCAAGCTGTGCCTTTATCTCCACATGCTCCAAGCTCACAGGATGGCAAAAGGGCAGAAGCTCTGGAGTTTTCTTTGAAGCCATAATGCCTGCAAGCCTGCAGGCGGAAAGCACATCTCCCTTTGGCACTCTACCCTCTCTTATTGCCTGCACCGTATCCTTTTTTAGTCTTATCCTGCCGTAGGCACTGGCACTCCTAAGGGTCTCAGGCTTTGTGCTAACATCTACGGTTTTCATAATAAAAACTATAAAGCAAAAGCCTATATTTAAAATCATGAAGACCATAAGCAAGGAAGAGCTAAGAGAACTATACTACAAAGATTTTCCACTCTGGGCGGAGATAAACTACGAGCTTTTGAAGGAGAAACTTTACGAACTTGTGGACTGGGAGAACCTTTTGGAGGAGATTGAGGATATGGCAAGGTCTGATCTAAAGGCTTGTATAAGTCAGTTGGCGAGAATATTGGAGCATATGTATAAGTGGGATAATTTTAGGGATTTGGCTGGAGGCAAAACCGCTGGTATGGGATGGATAAAAAGTATAGAGAATGCAAGAAATGAGATACTTGACGCCTTTGACCTCTCACCAAGCCTAAGGACAAAACTACCCAATGAGCTTAATATAGCTTGGCGTTCAGCAAGGAGAAGACTATATACATGGCTTATTCAAAATAATCATAGAGTAGAGAACTTCTCTATTCCACAAGAATGTCCTTACACATATGAAGAAGCCATGACAAGGGACTTGAGAAAGGAGATAGAGCAATGAGAACTATAAGCAAGGAAGAGCTAAAAGAGCTTTATCACAAGGACTTTCCACTCTGGGTGGAGATAAACTACGAGCTTTTGAAGGAGAAGGCTTACGAGCTTGTGGACTGGGAAAACCTCTTAGAGGAGATATGGGATATGGGACAAAAGCACTTGGACTCTGGCATAAGCCACTTGGCGGTTATCTTGGAGCATCTTTATAAGTGGGATAACTTTAGAAACTTGGCTGGTGGAGAAGGTGCAGGGCATGGATGGATAAGGAGTATAGAAAATGCCAGAAGTAGGTTAAAGGCACTTTTCAAAAAATACCCAAGCCTTAGGCATAAACTTCCACAGGAAATTGAAAGTGCATGGATTGATGCAGTTGCGGAGTTAGAGATATGGCTAAGAGACAATAACTACAACCCAGAGGAATTCCACCTTCCAGAAGAGTGTCCTTATACATACGAAGAAGCCATGACAAGAGACCTAAGAAAAGAGATTGGAAATTTTGCAAATGAGCAAGCCTTGTTTAAAGAGCCCTCTGCAGAAGTGCAAAAGTAAAAAAAGGCTTGACAAGAGGAGTTTTATCTGCTATTATGTAGTTATCAAAACCTTTAAAGGAGGGTACTAACATGAGGAAGAGCCTACTTGCAGTAGCAGCCCTGATGGGTGCAAGCGTATTGCCAGCCCATGCGGTAAGCTTTAAGGTCGCAGAAGACGTCAGCGGAAACATGGGCTTCAAAGCCCAAATCTGGGGACAGTACTTGGGCGAAAGAACTAGCGGAAACAAAAGCGCTCTTGACTTTAGTTTGAATAATGTAAGGCTTTACGCCAACGGAAACGTGGGTAAGTACATGTACTTTTTCTCCAACTTGGATTTTACACCGGCAAGTTCAAGAGCAACCGATGCTGCTATAGGTCTCAAGTTTATGGATGAGCTTCGTATCCAAGCAGGTCTCTATAGGACACCCTTCTCAAGGGCAGCTCTTACAGACAGCTATACATACCTAATACCTACAGGATACTTCTATGGTGGCTATAATGTGGCTGCACCACTGCCTGGGCCAACCACATACAGAAATGCTGGTCTTACCGTATGGGGCGATATAGCAGACGCAATGGTCAAATACTACATAGGAGTGTTTGATGGTCCATACAACAACAGCACTGGTACAAAAGGAAAGGATAACCTTATGTATACTGTAAGGCTTCAGTTTACTCCCACAATGCTTGGCTTCAAGGGTGAAAAGGGTTATGGTTTAAGGGATACCTACCTTGGCAGGCAGAATGTCCTATCCTTTGGTGTAGGTTATGCAACTCAGAAGTGTGGTGATACTACAGCTGGAGCATGTAATACTGGTGCTGGTAATCTATCCTTTACTACAAAGGCATGGACAGTTGATGCAAAACACGAGCAGAAGTTTGGCGACTTTATACCAAACGTGGAGCTTGCTTACTTTGATGTTAAGGATGTAAACACCGGCAAAGACGATAGGAAAGGCTACTACCTCCAAGTGGGTGGAATATATGACCAAGTTGTAGGTATAGGAAAGCCCGGTCTTGCTCTTAGGTATGACTACTCAGAGGAGAAGAAGCAACTTACTGGTGCTAAAACGAAATATAAGAGGTTTGGCGGTGCTGTAAACTACTTCCTAAAGGGTCAAGATGCTCTCATCCAACTGGCTGTAGACAGCGTTGACAGACCAACAGGACAAAAAGACTACACAGACGTAACCCTCGCCTTCCAAGTGCAGTTCTAAGGGTCTAAAAACTCCTTCTCAGCCCCGCACAGAGCGGGGCTTTTTTGTTTTATAATTGGTCTGTGTATGCACTTCCAAACAAGCTCAAAAACCTTGAGGAGCTAAGAAGTTTCTTAGAGAGTTATTTTAAAGACAGAAACGTCAAGGTATATCTTCTGGGTTCACGTGCGAGAAAGGACAACAGGGTGTTCTCTGACGTATACCTTGCCTCTGAAAGCAAAGAAGACCTCTCCAAAGAGTATCCCTTAGCATGGACAAATACCCCTTTTGTGGACATTTATCCACACCTCGGGTTTAGGGACTGACTGAAAGTATGGATTTCTTTCAATCAATCCCAGTGCCTTACTCCAGAGGCACTTAAACCGCTCATCAAACAGGCAAACCATAAACTCCTCTACCTGCTTGATAAGGGCTTGCTCCATCCTGCGTAAATGCAAGCTCCACTTAGCACGGCTAAGCAGATTCCTGCTTGCATTCACATCCGCATGGAGCTTTCTATTGCATAGCTTACACTCAAACTCACTCCTTGCCTTCCTATTCCCTTTGTCTACATACCCACAATTACTGCATGCCTGTGAACTATAGGCAGGAGCAACATACACCACCTCTATGCCATATTCCTCTCTCACTTCCTCTAACTTCTTCTTTATCTCCCCAAGCCCAAACCTTATAAGCACCCTCTTTACTGATTTTGGGAAGTTGTTTATTACCCTCTTCAAAAATCCTCTTAAGTCCTCAAGCACAAGCCTTCGTGGTCTGTATAGCTCTATAACCCTGTTTATTACCCTCCTTACCTCATTCTTCACATACTCACTTAGCCTGTGTTGAAGTCTTAAATACCTCTTGCTCTCTGTTGGCTTTTTCCCTCTCCTTTGCATCTCCCTTTGAATTCTGTCTATCTTCTCTGCAAATTCTCTGACCTTGCTGTAAAACTTCCTGCCAAAGAGGTCTCCTCTGTCTGAAACAAGAAAACACTCCATGCCAAAGTCAAGAGCTACCTCTCCACTAAAAGCTATCTCCTTTCTCTCTACCTCCTTCACAAGCCTTAGTTTGCCATCCTCTGCTATCTGAACCATGTTTGTTAGCTTTCCACCTCTTTCCTCAAAATACTCATGAAGTTCCACAGGCAGATATATAGGCTTTCTCTTTTCATGGGTTGACAGTCTTATCCACAGGTCAAAGGCTTTTGCTTTCTTTGGTCTTTCCAGCAAGGCACACTTGCTGTCTAAAAGCATAGAGATACCTCTAAAACTTGGCTTTTTCCAGCTTTTGAGAATATGCTTGAATATCTTCTTAGCAAGCAGTCTTTCTTCCTTGACTATCTCATACTCGTGCTTGTTTTTGTCTTTGTCTATCCACAGGGCTTTCTCACTTTTTGGAACAAGCCATTCCTCTCTGGAGTTGAGATAAAGGAGAACTCTTTTTGTCTTTTCAGGAAGAGTAGAGCTAAGGACTATCTCTTTGAACCTTTCTTGGACATTGCCAATAAAACTTTCCAGTGTAGGGACTACCACATGGTATTGGATAGTGGACTTGAACCTTTCTGAAAGTGGGCAGTTTAAGTGTTTTATGTTGGCTTTTCTGTTAAAGGAGCCAGTCTTAAAGAATAAAGACCACTGGAATTTTGCTATTATTTCAGCGGTTTTTCTGTATAGCTTTAGGACATGAGCTATAAGGGTGCTTTTTCTTTTTGTGGTAGGGCAAGAGACTTCAATAGCCCTATACATAGGGATATTATAGCTTTTGTTTGTGAGTTTGTGTGTGAAACAATTCAAGCAACAAATTACCATTATTAGGTATAAATGTCAATATTTTCGGAGACTGGTCGCAAAGACAAAAACTATCCTTCTGCTCCATAAAAACCTTCAAAGCTGGAAGGAAGAGGTCACCTCTTATGGCACCCGTTGGGTCCATGTATTGAAAGCTCCATCTTATCTTTTCTATTTCTTGATTTACGTGGGAAGGGCTTATTTCTACATACTTCAGGCTTTGTAGGGTCCTTATTGCGTAAGATACCACATCTGGGTCAAAGTGTGTTGAAGCAAGCTCTTCCATTTCCTTAAATGCCTGTTCCCAACTTTTTGCCTTCTTATATATCCTTCTTGAAGTCATGGCTTCAAAGGAATCCGCCACTGTGTATATTCTTGCAAGTAAAGGTATCTGTTCACCCCTTAGACCAAAGGGGTAGCCAGTTCCATCATACTTTTCCTGATGATACAGAAGCACATCAAGGGCTTCTTTGGGTATTTCTGAACCTTTTACCAATTCATAGCCAAGGCTAACATGCAGTTTCATTATCTCAAACTCCTCTTTGGTGAGCTTTCCTGGCTTAAGGAGTATCACATCCGGTATTGCTGTTTTCCCTACATCGTGAACCATTCCACCCATGCGAAGATACTCAAGCTCCTTAGTGGAAAGCCTCATGTTTTCTCCTATCTTTAGAGCGTAAAACACTCCTCTGTCCGTATGCCCTCTTGTGTAGACATCCCTGTATTCAAGAACTCTAAGCAGGGTATCTGTAACGTTCTCTTTCATCGTGTGTAAGTATAATCAACGCTCACTCTTTTGCAACTCCGAGCTTTGAGGGGATTTTCAAGCCATTGAACCACAAAAGGGTAAATACCGCCCACATAAGCACTAAAGCGAGGGCAAATGCGGTCATATACATATAGCCATGCTTTAACACATAACCACCCCAGATACCACCTGCAAAAGCTCCAAGAAACTGGGTAGTGTTGAAAAATCCAAGGGAAAGCCCTCTCAGGTCTTTGTGTGTTAGCCTTGTAAGTAGGGACGGCACAAGAGCCTCAAGTATGTTAAAGCCTATGAAAAAGAAAAGCACCATAAAAACTATCCCCCAGAAGTTTCCAAATATAGCAAAGGAAAGGAAGGAAAGCCCGAGAAATAAAACGCCGAGCATAAACACCTCTTTAAACCTTCCCCTCTTCTCTGCAAAAATTACCGCAGGAACCATAAGGGCAAGGGCGATAATTATGGTAGGTAGGTATATTTCCCAGTGTTTTAGCTTGGGCAGGTTATAAAGATAAACAAGCTCATAAGGCACTACGGTAAATATAAGAACCATAAGGGCATGAGTCAGAGCTATGGAGAAGTTAAGAAAGAGCTGGTTTCTGTCTGTGAGGAGAAGGGTGATGTTTTTTAGGGATGGGTTTATTTCCCGCTCTTTAGCCCTCTGGGAAGGCTCTGGAACCTTTAGCATAAGCAATGCGGTTGCCACAAGGCTCAAAAAGGCAGTAAGGAAAAAGATAAAGGGAACTCCAAACTTACCCGCAAGAACTGGAGCTATTGTTAAGCTCAAAGCAAAGGTAAGCCCTATGGAAGCACCTATGTGGGCGAAAGCCCTTGTCCTTACCTCTTCCCTTGTAAGGTCTGCGGACAGAGCTATCATGGCAGAGGATACCGCACCAAAACCTTGTAGAAAACGGGCAAAGACCATGCTCCATATGTTTGAAACAAGACCAGCCATTAGACTTCCAATAGCGTAAGTGAGCATACCTACGAAGATTATGGGCTTTCTTCCATACTTATCAGAAAGATACCCAAAGGGTATCTGTAATATGGCTTGTGCAAGACCGTATATGCCTATGGCAAGACCAATAAGCGTTGGAGTAGCTCCTTCAAGAGTCCTAAGGTAAGGAGAAAGAACAGGAAGGAGCAAGAAAAGACCGAGCATACGCACCATAACCGCAAAGGTTATGCTAAGAACAACCTTCCTTTCCTGTGATGTGAATTCCTTCAGCATAGCTAAAATTGTTTGAGAAACCTTAGGTTATTTTCATAAAAGAGCTTTATGTTGTCTATGCCAAAGTAAAGCATGGCAAGCCTTTCTACACCCATACCAAAGGCAAAACCTTGATACTCTTCTGGGTCTATCCCGCAGTTCTTAAGAACCACAGGGTGAACCATGCCACAGCCCATCACCTCAAGCCACCCACTTTCTTTGCATACCCTACAGCCACCGCCACCGCATATAACACAACCTATGTCCACCTCTGCGGAAGGCTCTGTAAAAGGAAAGTAAGAAGCCCTAAAACGCACAGGCACATCCACCTTAAAAAACTCTCTCAGAAAGGTCTCTATGGTGTATTTCATGTGTCCAAAGCCTATATCTCTATCTATAGCAAGCCCTTCTACTTGGTGAAACATAGGTGAATGAGTTGGGTCGTCATCCCTTCTGTAGACCTTGCCCGGTGCTATCATATATATGGGTGGCTTCTGAGATAGCATAGCTCTTATCTGGACAGGAGAGGTGTGCGTCCTTAAGAGATAGCCATCTTTGTTTACATAGAAGGTGTCCTGCATCTCTCTTGCAGGATGCTCCTTTGGGATATTTAACATGTCAAAGTTGTACTCTTCAAGCTCTATCTCAGGACCTTCCATTACAGAAAAACCCATACTAACAAAGATATCTCTTATTCTTTTCATGGTCTGAGTTATAGGATGAAGGCTTCCAAGTTCTGTCTCAAGAGGCACAGAAAGGTCAACCCACTCTTGAGAGAGTCTCTTTTCAATCTCAAGGGCTTTGAGCTCCTCTTCCTTTTTCTTGAATAGCTCTTCTGCAAACTCCTTTAGCCTGTTTACCCTAAGCCCGTATTCTTTCCTTTCTTCTGGTGGCACTTCCCTTATGCGTGCTATAGCTTGGGTTATGAGACCATTTTTCCCGAGATATTTTGCCTTGAGCTGTTGCAGTTGGCTGAGGTCTTTTACAGCCTCTATACTACCTTCAAGCTCTTCTTGAACTTTCTGAAAATCTATCATACAGGTTGTGCCAGCGCTTCCTTTGCCTTCTCCACTATCTTGGAGAATCCTTCTGGGTCTCTTACTGCCATTTCTGCGAGCATCTTCCTGTTTAGGGTTATACCAGCCTTTGAAAGTCCGTGCATAAACTTGCTATAGGAAAGTCCATGAGCCCTGACCGCTGCGTTTATACGAGCAATCCAGAGCCTCCTAAACTGTCTCTTTCTTTGCCTTCTATCTCTATACTGATACTGAAGAGCCCTAAAGACATATTCCTTTGCCCTTCTGTATACGTTCTTACGCTGACCTCTAAAGCCCTTTGCCAGCTTTAGTATCTTCTTCTTAAACTTCCTTGAGGATGGACCCTTTACACGCATCTCTGCCTCCTACAGTTTTCTGACAACTGAATTTTTAATTATAGCACAGACAAACCGCAGTCGCTGGAATGTTTCCACCCTGCTACGGAAATAGGTAAAAATGCACTACCGCCACTTGGAGAAAAAATGCTTGCTTCCGGCGATGGACCTATGTTATTATAGTAGTTGCTGCTGAAGGTTTTTTAGAGTTACATGGTAACGGGTTTTAGTTGCCAATTGTGGGATTGAAAGCGGCATAGTGCGGAGGTATTAAATAGCTTTTTTAAGGTTTTAGTTGCCAATTGTGGGATTGAAAGAGAAGACCTAAAAAATGCAAAGTTGGCAGAAGCTCTTGTTTTAGTTGCCAATTGTGGGATTGAAAGACGGACAAGCCGTTCTGCTCGTATATGATTATCAGCTCGTTTTAGTTGCCAATTGTGGGATTGAAAGGGAATAATTACATCTGTGGTCGTTTTTTCAGATATCCCTCATAATTTCCTCCGCATGGTAAGAAGACCGGGCAAGGGGTTTGGAGAGAACCCCTTCAAATCCCATCTCAAGTGCCATCTCTTCAAGTTTTTTGAAGTCTTCTTCATGATAGAGTTTTTTCACAGGATAATGTCTGGGGCTTGGTCGTAGATATTGACCTATTACAAGGATAGAAACACCTACCTTTCTAAGGTCTTCTATGGTCCTAAGTATATCCTCCCAGCTCTCACCAAAGCCCAGCATAATACCAGATTTTACAGGTGCCACCTTGCTCTCCGAATAAAACCTGAGAACTTTTAGACTTCTTCTGTAGTCTCCCTGAGGTCTTACTTCCTTAAAAACCCTCTCCACAGTTTCTATGTTGTGAGAGAGTATGCTTGGCTTTGAGTTTACCACCTTCTCCAAAGACCTCTCAGAGCCCTGAAAGTCCGGCGTTAACACCTCTATCCTTAGATGGCTGTCTTTGGACTTTAAAAACTCCACGCATCTTTTAAAGTGTTCCGCACCGTAATCTGGCAAGTCATCCCTGTCTACAGAAGTAATTACTACATGCTTGAGCCCAAGCTCCTTTACCGCATAATAAAGTCTTACTGGTTCTGATGGGTCTGGTGGTTTTGGCTTTCCTGTGGATACATGGCAATACTTACAGGCTCTTGTGCAAAAACTTCCCAACATAAGAAAAGTGGCGGTTCCTTTTGAAAAGCACTCCCCCATATTGGGACAGAGAGATTCTTCACAAACGGTATTGAGAGAATATTTTTTGACTATCCGCAAGGTTTTTCCGATTAGTTCTGTCTGGGGTGCCTTAACTGAGAACATATTTCAAAAGCTCCCTTTTGCCCTTGCCTTCCTTTGAAGAGGTCAAGACCACCTCTGCGTCGGACACTTCCCTTAACCTCTTTAGACTTGAGCTAATCTCCTTTTGGCTCGCTCTGTCGCACTTGGTAAGAGCTATGACATAAGGAAGTCTAAGGCTCTGTAGCCATTGGATGCTTTCCATATCAAGCTCTGTAGGACCTACAAGACTATCAATGAGCAGAACTACCAGCTTTATATTCCTCCAGCAGGTATGGAAGTAGTTTTCTATGACCCTTTTCCATTCATCCCTTAGCCTTTTTGAAACCTTAGCATATCCATAACCCGGCAAGTCTACAAGGTATAGGTCATACTCTTCAAGCAGGAAAAAGTTTATAGCTCTTGTTCTACCCGGTTCTTTGCTTACTCTTGCTATGTCCTGCCCTACGAGCATGTTTATCAAAGAGGACTTTCCCACGTTTGACCTTCCCACAAAGACCACATGCCTTAGCTCATCTTCTGGAAAGTTTTCAAAAAAGCTCCCTACAAACCTAACCCTCATATCATCCTGCTTTTTTCCAAACTCTCCTTTACCTCACCCACAAGATATAGAGAGCCAAGAACCAATAAGTCTTCCTTTATTTCCAAGACCTGCTCCGCACTATCAAGAAAAAGCACTTCTCTAAAGCCCATTTCCTTTGCCTTTTCGTATAGCTTTGTCAAATCTTCACCTCTGTGATGCTTTAAGGGAACCAAGTAGACCCTCTCTGAAAGCTCTCTTAGGTAAGAAAGAGAAAGCTCCCACTCCTTATCCCTAAGGGCGGTAAAAACAGGTGTAAGGCTTCCAAAGTGCCTTTTTACTTCCTTTACAACCCTTGCCACACCGTCTGGATTGTGAGCTCCATCAAGCAAAAGTAAAGGCTTTTCCCTTAATACCTCCATCCTTCCTTCCCACCTTGTGTCCCTTAGTGCCTTTTTGAGAGGCTCTTCTTTCAAATCAATCAAAAGCCCCACAGCTCTTATGGCAAGGCTTGCATTGTCTATTTGATATTTACCCCACAGACCAAGCTCTGCATTTCTAAGCTCTACTTTTTCATCTTGATAAAAATCTAATATCGTCCTTGTCCCCTCAACCCTTCCCGCAGAGAAAAAGTCTATACCCGCCACCCATAGGTCCCTTATATCGCATAGCTCAAGGGCTTTCGTGTAAAGTGGATACCTCATGCTTCCCAAAACTAAGGGCTTTCCCCTTTTGTATATACCCAGCTTTTCTACCGCTCTACTTTCGCAGTCTTTTCCGAGCCATTTTGTGTGGTCTCTTTGCACGTTGGTTATTACGCATACTTCAGGTTGGCAAACCTTTGTGGCATCCCACCTTCCACCCATTCCTACTTCGAAAACCGCAAAATCCACTCCTTCCTCTTCAAAGTATAATAGTGCCACAAGAGTGCAGGCTTCAAAGTATGTAAGCTCAAACCTCTCAAAGACCCCTTTTAGCTCCTTTACATACTCAGAGAGTCTCTCCTCAGATATCTTCTCTCCGTTTATCCTCCACCTTTCTCGCTCCTCAAAAAGATGTGGAGATACAAACCATCCTACTTTGTAGCCATGATGCTTAAGTATGTTTTGAGCAAAGGCACAGGTAGAACCCTTCCCGTTAGTTCCACCTATTTGAAGGGAAATATAGGAAGGTTTAAAGGAAAGATAGCTTACCGCCCTTTCTATTCTATCCAGAGTGGGGACTATTTGATAGTCTTTGCCTTCATAAAGGTCGTAAATCCGCATAAGGATAAATTATAGCCCCCCGAAGGGGGGAAGGTTCAAGACAAGACCCTTACGTTCTTTGCCCTTAAGCCTTTTGTATCCTGTTCTACTTCAAACTCAACCCTTTGTCCTTGCTCAAGGGTTTTAAAGCCTCTTTGTTGTATGGCGGAGAAGTGGACAAACACATCCCCTTGATTGTCATCTCGGGTTATAAAGCCATAACCCTTTTCCTTGCTAAACCATTTGACTGTGCCTGTAAGTGACATGGGACAAAAACCTCCTAAAAAGTTATTACTGAGCAAGCAAGAAAGGTAGGCGCCCTCCCTTTCTTTACTCACTCTGGGATAATCATAAGCCATCCTCTTGTCTTTGTCAAGGGGTAGGCATATAATTAAAAGTCAAGGAGGTGAAAGCATGCATTTCCCATTACCTTGGCAGATAGTGCTTATACTTCTTGTAATCCTTGTTATATTTGGTGCGTCAAAATTGCCCGAGTTCGGTAAGGGTCTGGGTGAAGGCATAAGGAACTTCAAGAAAGCCCTTTCAGGTGAAACAGAAGAGGAGAAAAAGCCAGAGAAGAAGGAGCAGGCATGATACCACAGCTCTCCCTTACGGAGATACTACTCATATTAGTGGTGGCTATGCTCCTGTTCGGAGCGGGCAGGCTTCCAGAGATAGGGAGGTCCCTCGGTGAAGGCATAAGGAACTTCAAGAGAGCCTTTTCAGGTGAGGAGGAAAAGGTAAAGGAGGTAAAGGGACAAGAAGTCAAGAAGGGAGAGAAGTCTTAACCTCCACTCAGCCTCTCTCTCACCACCCTTCCAAGGATGCCGTTTATAAACCTTGCGGACTTTTTGCCCGCATATTTTTGTGCGAGCTTTACATAATCATAGGTGGTGAGTTTGGGGTTTTTTACACCTATATACAAAAACTCCGCAAGGGCTATCCTTAGTATGTTCCTTTCTATATAACCAACCCTGTCTATGTCCCACTTTTCTGAAAGCTCTGCTATGAGCTTGTCAATGTCTGTGGAATTATCCATGTATGTTCTTACCAATTTTCTTATATATCTTCTTTGGTCTGAGATGTTTATACGGTTTGCGGATATGTATTCCTCCACCAAAGATTCTAATGGCTCTCCTTTCATATCCCACTGGTAGAGGACCAAAAAGGCGTCCTTTCTCGCTTTAGGCTTGTATATCATTCAAAACTTCTCAGAAGGTTTACCATCTCTATAAGGGCTAATGCGGACTCCCAGCCCTTATTGCCTTGCTTTGTCCCAGCCCTTTCTACTGCTTGCTCCAAAGTGTCCGCGGTTATGACCCCAAAGCTAACAGGCTTGCCCGTCTCAAGACTTACCATGGCAAGACCCTTAGCAACTTCGCTGGCTATGTAATCAAAGTGCGGAGTCTGTCCTCTTATAAGGACTCCAAGTGCAATAACACCGTCCACCTTCTTTTTGTTTATGAGCTCCTTTACCGCAATTGGAAGTTCCCAAGACCCTGGGACTCTTACAAGATGTATGTTTTCTTCGCTTCCTCCGTGCCTAAGTATGCAGTCTATAGCTCCTTCTATAAGCCTATCTACAAGAAGATGGTTAAACCTGCTTGCCACTATACCAAAGCTAAAACCTTCTGCCCTTAAAAGACCTTCATACTTGTGCATCACCTAACCTCCAGTTGTCTATAAGCCTCGTATTGCCTACCCATACCGCAAGAAGAATTCTATCACCTATCTTTACTTCGCTAACAGGTTTTAGGTCCTGGTCGGTTATTTCCACATAGTCTATCCCTTTTACGTGTGGATGCTTTAGTATAAACTCCCTTATGGCTTCTTTTAGAAGGTTTGCGTCAGTGTTGCCACTCTTAAAAAGTTTTTCCGCAAGGAGAAAAGACCTATAGAGGGAAAGAGCGGACTCTCTCTCTTCGGGGGAAAGGTATGTGTTTCTTGAACTAAGAGCAAGCCCATCTGGGTCTCTAACTGTGGGAACTGGCACGATTTCCACAGGCAAACTCAAGTCCTTTACAAGCCTTTGAACCACTTTGAGTTGTTGATAGTCCTTCTCTCCAAAGTATGCCCTGTCTGGCTGGATGATATTAAAGAGCTTAAGCACTACGGTGCACACGCCGTTAAAGTGCCCTGGTCTAAATTTACCCTCCAGTATGTCCGTTAGTCCCTTAATCTCAATGTTTATTAGAGGCTTTTCTGGATACATATCCTCATCGGAGGGAGCAAAAACCACATCCGCACCCTCTTCCGCACATATGCTTATGTCCCTTTCTAAGTCTCTGGGATATCTTTCGTAGTCTTCTCCTTGACCGAACTGGAGGGGGTTTACATATATGCTTACCACTGTTATATCGTTTTGTATCTTCGAGTCCCTTATGAGCCTTCTGTGTCCCTCGTGAAGGTAGCCCATAGTGGGGACAAAGCCTATACTCTGCTTGCTGTCGCACCTTACAGACTTCAGATAATTCCTTATCTCCCTTGGCTTTCTAAAAAGTGTAGGCATGGCACACGGTTCAAGGAAGTATAATTATAGCATATGTCCGCAAAAGGTAGTTTTCTTATTCTCAAGAGGTATAGAGCAGGTGATGAGGACATAATCTTAAAGGTTTACGGAACGTGTGGAATTGCAAAGGTCTTAGTGCCAAACGGGTTTAGAGTGGAGCGTGGACTTTTGGGATATACAGAGCCCTTTAACTTTGTAAGCATAGTATACAAGCAAGCAGGAAACGTTATAATCCTCCAAGACCTACTTGAAGTGGAGTTTTTATCCTATCTTTCCCTTGAAGACTATAAAAGGTATGTTTGGATGAATTCTCTTGCACTTTTTGTGGAAAGATGGTTTCTTCAATATGACCCTGAGCTTTTCAATATACTACTTTTTTACATAAGCATGGACCCAGAAAACCACGACCTTTTTCTTTTGAGGTTTAAGTTGGAGTTTTTGAAACACATGGGACTGTATAAGGAAGATATCTTTGAGGAAAGGCTCAGAGGCTTTGTGAAGAGGTTGATAGAAGAGCGGTCCCTAAAAAAACTTGAAAGACTAAGGGTAAGCAAGGAGCTCATTACTAAGCTTGACCAAGCAATAGAATCTCACCTTTCCTCTTCTCTGTAGAGGTCTAATATCCTCTCAATTATCTTAGAGGTAGAAATGTCAAACTCAAACTCAACCCTCTCCACCTTCCCACCATAAGATAGCACAAAGTCCGCACCCACTATATTTTCTACCTGCCAGTCCGCACCCTTTACAAGCACATGGGGTCTTATAGCCCTTATGAGTTCTATGGGTGTGTCTTCTTCAAAGATAACCACATAGTCTACTGGCTTGAGACAATCAAGCAAGTAAGCCCTCATATGTTGGGGTATTATAGGTCTTTTTGGACCCTTTATTCTCCTTATGGAGCTGTCAGAGTTTAAACCCACCACCAATATATCACCATAGCTCTTAGCCTTTGAAAGGTAATGAGCGTGTCCCGCATGAATTATGTCAAAGCATCCGTTAGTAAAGACTATTCTTTTTTCCTCTCTAAGAGGCTCAAGAACCCTTAAAAGCTCCTCAAGACTAAGAACCATATTTCCTTAGCATTATAGCGGTAGAATAAATCCTTTCATATTCTCTGGCACTCTTTTCCCAAGAAAAATCCTTTTTCATGCATCTTTTTATTATCTCCTGCCATTCCTTTGAGTGGTCGCAGGTATGCATATCGTAGTAGACCCTTGCCTTTAAAAGGGCATGCATAAGCTCTTTGCTTGAGTATTCTTCAAAGGCAAAGCCGTTTCCCTCGTGTGGGTTTTCCACAAAGTCCACCACCGTGTCTTTTAGACCACCTGTTGACCTCACTATAGGTACAGTGCCATACCTCATGGCTATCATCTGAGATATGCCACAAGGCTCAAACAGAGAGGGCATTAGAAACATATCCGCACCTGCGAATATCTTGTGAGCGAGCTCTTCGTTGTATTCTATCCTCACTCTTACGCTTTCTGGATGTTTTTTCATAAACTCTATTAGCATATCCTGATACTTTTCCTCACCAGAACCCAGAAAGACAAAGTCAAAACCTTCTCTAACCGCTTCGCAGATGATACCTTGAACAAGGTCAAGACCCTTTTGTGCGGTAAGCCTTGAAACCATTCCAACAAGAGGTCTATCATTAGGAGTTTTAAGTCCAAAGGTCTCTTTTAAATGCTTTTTGTTACTTGCTTTTCCCTTGTGGAAATTTTTCAGACTGTAGTGGTATTTTATAAACTTATCAGTTTCGGGGTTCCAAACCTCGTAGTCTATGCCATTTAGGATACCAAAGAAGTATTTTTTCTCCCTTATAAGACCCTCAAGCCCATAGGCGTATTGCCTTAGCTCCTCCGCATAGGAGGGGCTTACAGTAGTCAGAACATCACAAAAGGCTATACCAGCCTTTAGAAAGTTTATCCTTCCATAGAACTCAATGCCTGTAAAAGGATGGTAAAGCTCCCAAGGTAGGTTCAAAAGGGGCAAGAAGTGTGGGTCGTATATACCTTGGTGGAGGGCGTTATGTATGGTAAACACAGTAGGGATAGGCTCTAACTCTGGATAGTGTATTTTCTTATACAGGGGGACAAGTCCCGTATGCCAGTCGTGTAAATGTATAATGTCGGGGTTCAGTTGCAGGCTCTTTATGACTTCAAGGCTTGCCAAAGAAAGAAAGCCAAACCTTAGGGGGTTGTCTTCATATTCACCCTTCGGGGTTGAGTATATGTGTTCCCTTTGATAATATTCAGGATAGTCCAAAAAGTAATATCTCACATGGTCTTTTATCTCTTCAAGTATTCCAAACTCTACCCAATGGTTGTTGAAAAAAATCTTTCCCTTAGCCACATTTTTGGGCTCTATCCTAACTTTTGAGTATCTTGGCATTATCACATAAAGGGTGTGTCCAAGCCTTATAAGTGCCTTTGCAAGAGAGTGAACCACATCCCCAAGACCCCCTGCCTTCACAAAGGCGGAACTTTCTGAGGCAACAAACACTATTTTCATAGCTCCCCCTTAAAATTATAGTCTATGATAGACAACCTTTTGTTAAGATTCGTTGAAGAAGACTTGGGACGAGGAGATATAACCACAGAAGGCGTATTTAGAGGCGAGAGGGCAAGAGGGGTCATAAGGGCAAAGGAAGGTGGAGTCCTTGCTGGAATAGACTTTGCTCTTAGGGTGTTTCAGCTCTTGGGGGAAATAAAGCTAATATATGCAATGAAGGATGGGGAAGAGTTTTCTAAGGGGGATGAAATTTTGGTAATAGAAGCTCCTGCCAACTTGCTCTTGATGGGTGAGAGGGTAGCTCTTAATCTTTTACAGAGACTGAGCGGGATAGCAACCCTAACACGAGAGTTTGTTAGAGCCCTTGAGGGAACTGGAGTGAGAATACTTGACACAAGAAAAACTACGCCCGGTATGAGATACTTTGAAAAATACGCTGTAAGGGTGGGAGGTGGTCTTAATCATAGGTATGCCCTTTACGATATGGTGTTAATAAAGGATAATCACAAAGCCATAGCGGGTAGCATAACAGAGGCGGTCAAAAGGGTTAGAGAGAGGATAAGCCCAGTCTACAAAATTGAGGTGGAGGTGGAAAACCTCCAAGAGCTCCAAGAGGCTCTGCAGTGTGGTGTTGATATGGTATTGCTTGATAATTTTAGTCCAGAGGAAGTAAGAAAAGCGGTAGCCTTAACAAAGGACAGAGTTATAGTGGAAGTATCTGGGAATATAAACCTTCACAACATAAAGGACTATGCCATAGAAGGCGTTCACTTTATATCAAGCGGTGCAATAACTCACTCTGCAAGATGGCGTGACTTGAGCATGAGGCTTTTTAGAATATAATTAACAATTTAAGGAGGTTAAGATGTTTCAAGTTCCAGAGGTTGGACCACAAGAAGCAAAGGAGCTGCTACAAAGGGATAATGTAGTCCTTCTTGATGTTAGAACACCGCAGGAGCACGTTCAGCTTAGAATTCCCAATTCCATGCTCATACCCCTTGATGAACTCAGATACGCCTATAAGGACCTTCCTAAGGATAAAACCTACATAGTTTACTGCAGGAGCGGTGAGAGAAGCGCCTTTGCGGTATACTTCCTTAGGCACATGGGCTATGAAGCCTACAACCTCTCAGGTGGTATAATTGTCTGGCCCTACGAGAAGGAGTCTGGACCTCCTAAATGAAAAGGCTAATAGCCTTACTCTTCCTTTTAGCAGGTTGTGGCATCAAGGCAAACCCAGGGGTGCTAAAGGATCCAGAGGTTGAGATTAGAAGGATAGGAAAAAAGGTTTATGTAAGAAGTCTTTTTGGAGAGGTGCAAATAAAGGGATTTGAAAGACAAGGCGATTACTGGGTGAAAGAGGAAGAAAGACCTTTTTGCTTTGTAGTGGAAAGGATTGGTGAAGGTTCAAAGAAGTTTTGCGTGGGTGGCGCTCTCGAAGAAAAGCCTTCTTTGAAAATATCAGAGGGCGAAGCCTTTGTAGAGGTTTACCCTTCTAACTTTGAAGCCTACAGGCTATACAACCTCAGAGACAGCTCCCTGTCCCTTGAGAATGCCAAAACCTTCAGAGAATCTATTAGTTTGGAAAGAGACTACTGGGAGAGGTGTTATGCCATTACAGGCATTAGGGGGAATGTAGAAAGCCAACCTGTGGAATTTTGTGTAAAGCCAAAACAACCACCCACCGTGTCTGAAGTTGATGGGCTTGAGATAAGGGAGGGAAAGCAAGCTCTATATCTTGTATGGTTTTACGAACAGGACTACAGAGAATTTGTTATATATAGAGATGGCAAAGAGATAGGAAGGACTACAGGCTTTGCCTTTGAAACGGAACTTCCAAAGGAAAAAACCACCTTTACGGTAAAGGTGGTCAGTCCTCTGGGTTTTGAAAGCAAGGGAAGGTCTGTAGATTATAGCCCGTAGTATGCGGCAATTGCTGCAGATATTGCAAGTGCAAGGCTTTCTGGGTCTTCTTCGCCCTCTATCTCAAAATCGTATGTAGGCAGTTTCTCCTCTAAAAACCTTATACCAAAAGTGCCAGATATAAAGTCTGGGTCTCTTATTATCTCCCTATGGAGGGGTATGTTGGTGGGGACTCCTCTCACAATAAACTCATCTATAGCCCTTCTTGCCCTTGCCAACACCCTGTCCCAAGTGAGAGCCCACACGCTCATCTTGGCTATCATGGAGTCATAGTATGGCGGTATCACATAGTCCTTGTAAACACCCGCATCCATTCTTATACCGGGACCACCCGGTGAGTAGTAAGCGGTTATCCTACCGGGAGCAGGTGCAAAACCCCTTCTCGGGTCTTCCGCATTTATCCTAAACTCAATGGCATATCCTCTGAAGGTAATATCGCTCTGCGTAAAAGGTAGTGGCTCGCCCATGGCAACCCTTATCATGGTTTCCACTATGTCTATGCCCGTTACCATTTCTGTGATGGTATGCTCCACCTGAAGACGCGTGTTCATCTCTATAAAGTAAAACTCTCCACTTTTTAGGTCTACCAAAAACTCTAAAGTCCCTGCACTATAGTAGCCCACCTGCATCATAGCCTTTACGCTAAGACCCAGCATCTTCTGCCTTATATCCCTCGGAAGCACAGGACATGGAGTAAGCTCAATCACTTTCTGATGTTTTCTCTGCACAGAGCAGTCCCTCTCACCCAAGTGGACCACATTACCATACATGTCTCCCAAGATTTGAACCTCTATATGCTTGGGGTTATCCAAATACTTCTCCACAAAGAGGTCTCCCTTGCCAAAGAAGGTCTCTGCCTCTCTATAGCCAGATTCAAAGAGCCTTGGCAGGTCTTCAAAGCTACGCACCACCCTCATACCCCTACCACCACCGCCGTAAGCGGACTTAAGGATTACAGGAAGACCTATTTCTTTTGCATAGTGCATGGCATCTTCGTAGTTTTTAAGAGGGTCTGGAGACCCAGGTATGGTGGGAATGCCAAGTTTTTGCATAGCCTGTTTTGCCTTTACCTTGTCTCCAAAGAGCTCAATATGCTCTGGAGAAGGTCCTATGAAGGTTATGCCCTTTTTCTTGCAATAACGGGCAAAGTCTGCGTTCTCCGCAAGAAAACCATAGCCCGGATGTATGGCATCCGCACCTATAGACTTGGCAAGGTCTACTATTCTCACGTAGTCAAGATAGGCTCTTATAGGGTCGCCGGGTATTAGGTAAGCCTCATCCGCCTTTTTCACATAAAGGGATTTTGTATCCGCCTCTGAGTATATGGCGGCAGTCTTTATACCAAGCTCCTCACACGCCCTTATTATTCTAAGAGCCACTTCTCCCCTGTTAGCCACAAGAACCTTCCTAAACATGCTATAAATTTTAAACCATGACGCTTTTGGTGAAGAAGCTAAAAGGCATCTTGAGAAGACTTGGGAAGGAGATAGAAAAGTCTACAAATAAGAGCCTTTCACTTTTACTTTTTGGTTCTTATGCAAGAGGAGATTTTCACTCAGGTTCGGATGTGGATGTTTTTGTTATAGTTCCAGAAAATTGGACGGATATTGATAAACAAAAGGCGATGGAAATAATCACCAAATACAACAACCTATATAACACACTAATAAGTCCTATCTTTGTGAAAGAAAACCAGTTAAAAGACCTTACAATAAGACCAATAATACACATATACGGAGAGGCAAGGATGGAGGAAAAGGAGAGATTTTCAGAGAGTAGTAAGTTAAAGTATGCGGAGATGCATTTATCCAAAGCCAAAAGGCATCTGCAAAGAGCAAAACAGCTTTTTGAAATTGGAATGTATCCACCTGCAGTTCATGAAGCCTACTATTCAGTCTTTCACTCTTCTAAAGCCTATCTATTTCTCTTGGGAGAAGACCCTCAAACACATAAGGGCGTGAGGCAATTGATGAATTTATATCTTTTTAAAGAAAAGAAGTATGTTAGCCTTTCAAAGATATACGACCAAGCGATGTATATGAGGCAAAGGTCAGACTACGATGTTATAGGAGATTTCATTGATAGAGAGGAGTGTGAAAAACTTTTAAAAGATGTGGAAATTTATGTGGGGAAGTTAGAGAAAATTATCCAAAATCTCATAGAAAAGGTTTAACTATTCAAGTTTTTCAATAATAAAGCTCTGGTTAGTGTATATACAAATCTCACCTGCTATCTTGAGAGATTCTCTAACTATATCCTCTGCGGACATGTCTGTGTTTCTGTAAAGAGCCAAGGCGGAAGCCCTCGCATAGTCTCCACCAGAACCTATGGCAAGCACGGGTTCGTCTGGCTCTATTACATCTCCGTTGCCAGAGAGAAGCAACATACGTTCTTTATCCGCTACAAGCAAAAGAGCCTCAAGCCTTCTTAGACTTCTATCCATTCTCCAATCCTTTGCAAGCTCCACACAGGCTCTGAGAAGGTTTCCTCTAAATTCTTCCAATTTCCCTTCAAGTCTTTCCATAAGGGCAAGTCCATCCGCCGCAGAACCAGCAAATCCCACCAAAACGCTATCTTTGTAAAGTTTCCTTATTTTCCTCGCACTGTGCTTTATCACAGAAGACCCAAGAGTCACTTGCCCATCACCACCCATAACCGTTATATGATTTCTCCTTACCGCAAGTATGGTAGTTGACCTTGTGCCTCTCATTGTTATAATATTTTACTGCCTGTGGTGAGAAAAAATCTAAGCTGTTTGGAGCTCTACAGACAAACTTTAGTGTCAAACATAGCTTGCCTCCTTGAGTATATGCAAAAGTTGTTCTACCTCTACGAAAGAAAGGGGGAAAGTCTTTCTGTGCTTCTTCTGGATGTGGATAATATGAAAGAAATAAATAGAAGTGGTGGATACGCATATGGAAATGAGGTTCTTTTGAAAATATCCGAAGTCATATCAAACAGTATAAGGAAGAGCGATATAGCAGGCAAGTACAAGGGTAGCTCTTTCCTTATATTACTTCCAAACTCTGACGCAAAAGGAGCTGAAAAGGTTGCAAAAAGGATAAAAAGTAGAATAGAAGTCCTTGATTTTAACTCAAAGGTAAGCATAACCATCGGTATATACAGCTTTGTGCCTACAGGTCAAAGTGTAGAAGCTGTGCTTGACCTTATGGAAGCACATGTGGCGGAGGTTAAAAGTAGAGGTGGTGGTGATATGGTGCTTATTCAAAAGGAACTGCCCAAGAGAGCCATTGACTACCAGACCCTCATTGAAGCTCTTAAGAAAAAGCTTGTAGAGCCTGCCTTTCAACCCATATACAACCTTGAGAGTGGAAAGATAGAAGGCTATGAAGTGCTTATGAGGCTTGTGATGGAGGATGGAAGAGTCCTGCCTGCTGGTTGTTTCATAAAAGACCTTTTAAAAACCTCCTTTATAAGCCCCTTTGAGGAAATTGTGCTTCAAAAGGCTTTTTCAAAGTTCACAGCCTATGGTCTTGAAGGTAAAATTTATGTAAATTTTCCTTACAACTTTGTTAACTTCATAGCAAAGGGTAGGTTCAAGCTGTTAGACTTCTACAAGGAAGTAACCTCTTACGGAATTGAACCATCCAGAGTGGTGTTAGAGCTTTCTGAAGGTAAGATGACAGGAAGCACTGAAGACCTATTAGAACTTGTAAAGGAAGCGAGGAGCTATGGATTTGGAATTGCGGTGGATGACTTTGGCGTAGAATACTCTTCTGTAGAGAGGCTTATTAAAACAAAACCAGACGTGGTAAAACTTGACGGGTTTTTCTTGAGAGATGCACGTTCTATGTTAAAATGGGTGGTTGTTGGGATGAAAAGGCTTGGCTTTAAGGTGGTTGTGGAACAGGTGGAAAATGAAGAGGAATTTGAGTTTATAAAAAGCCTCAAGGTGGATATGGCACAGGGATTTTATTTAGGAGAGCCTCAACTACTATGAAGAACTTTATAATACCCGCCATTGACCTAAAGGAAGGTAAAGTAGTAAGGCTTTTCAGAGGGGATTTTGAAAAGACAAAGGTCTACTCAAGCTCTCCCGAGGATATGGCAAAGCTCTTTGAGGAGCTTGGTTTTAAAAGACTTCATGTGGTAGACCTTGATGGAAGCCTTGAAGGTATGCCAGTGAATCTCCCTTCCATTAGGCTCATAAGAAAAGCCTTTTCTGGCTCTATTGAGGTTGGCGGTGGTATAAGAAGCGTGGAAACCTGTAAGGTCTTGCACGAGGAAGGAATAGAGTTCTTTGTGGTTGGCACTTTGGCAGTAAGAGAGCCAAGAACCTTTGAAAAGATGGTGGAGCTCTTCCCAGAGAGGGTTATATTGGCTGTGGATTCAAAGGGTGGAAAGGTGGCGGTAGGTGGTTGGAAGGAGGAAAGCTCTACAAGCCCGCAGGAGCTGGCTTTAAGATACGAAAACACACCCATATGGGGTTATCTTTACACCAACATAGACAAGGATGGCACGCTTGAAGGTGTGGATACAAAACCTTATGTGGAGTTTAAAGGCTATACAAAAAAACCCGTGCTTGCCTCTGGAGGTGTGGCAAGCCTTGAAGATATAAAAAGGCTCATGTCTATAGTGGAAGGAGTAGTGGTTGGAAAGGCAATATATGAGGGCAGAATAAACCTAAGAGAGCTGTTATGATTTTCCTATGGTTGGAGTAGTCCTTTTTAACATGGGAGGTCCAGACAGCCTATCTGCCATACAGCCCTTTCTCTATAACCTCTTTTCTGACCACGACATAATAAGGTTTCCAAGACCTATTCAAAAACCTCTTGCTTGGCTCATTTCAAGGCTTAGAGCTAAGAAAACAAGACATTATTACGAAATAATGGGTGGAAAATCTCCACAAAGGGAACAAACCCAGGCTCAGGCAAAAGCTCTGCAGGAAGCCCTTGGAGAAGACTTCAAGGTGGTGGTTGCCCTCCGCTACTGGCATCCTCTCACAGAGGAAGCTCTCAGCGAGCTTTTGTCTTACCCCGTTGAGAGGATAGTGCTACTGCCCCTCTATCCTCAATACAGCAGGACCACCACAGGCTCTTCCTTTAACGAGTTTGACAGGGTTTTTAGAAGACTCAAAGGTTCAGGAAAGCACTTTTCTCTAACTACCCTAAAGGGTCAAGAAAACCCATACTTTTATCCCTCTACTTTACCTATCCATAGAATAAACTGTTATCACAACCATCCCACCTACATAAGAGCTATGGTAGAGAACATAAAGGAACATCTACCAAACTGGCAAGAATACTTCTTTCTCTTTACTGCCCATAGCCTTCCAGTTAGTATCATAAAGGAAGGAGACCCATACCAAAGGCAAACGGAAGAGACAGTAAGGCTTATTATGGAACACTTTCCGGGTGTAAGGCATGCCCTTGGATATCAAAGCAAAGTAGGACCCACCAGATGGCTTGAACCCTTTACAGATAAACTCTTAGAAGAACTTATTAACTCAGGCGTAAAAAGGATAGCGGTTATTCCAGTATCCTTTACCTGCGAACACTCAGAAACCTTGTATGAGCTTGACTATCTTTATGGAAACATGGCAAGGGAAAGGGGTGTGGACTTTGTTAGAATCCCAACTCTCAAGACACACCCCACGTATATACAAGCCTTAAAAGAGCTTGTGATTCAGACTATCTCAAGCTGTGAAAAGATAAAGGGTATTTCGTAGTCCGCAGACTCTTTGGAGTCCGAAGCGTGCACTGCGTTTTTGCCCTTGTCGGTGCCAAAGAGCGCCCTAATGGAGTTAGGAGCCACCTTTCTTGCCTCGTTGCTGTCTGTAGGACCTATTATTTCTCTAACTCTTCTTATGGCATCTTCACCTTCCAAGACCATGGCAACCACAGGACCAGAAGTCATAAACTCTACCAGTTCTCCAAAGAAGGGTCTTTCTCTGTGAACCGCATAAAAGCCTTCCGCCTGCTCTCTGGTAAACCTAAAAAGCTTAAGAGCCCTAATCTTAAAGCCCTCAGATATAAAACGGTCAATTATCTTGCCCGTAGCACCCTTCTCAAAGGCATCTGGCTTGACTATAACCAGCGTCCTCTCCATCTTATACCTCCTTTATTCTCCTTCAAAGGATTGTAGCTCCTCCATAAGAGATTTAACTTGGTGCATAATTGCACCTAAAAGGTTTTCCACGGGAGAGTTCCAATAGGCTTCATTAAAGACTATCTCTTTTTGCGGACCCTCCTCATCTCCTTCAAGATAAGTAATCACAACGGTAGGATACTCCACAGAATCCTTATCTGGCAGTAGCAGTTCCACATCCACCTCTGGTGGTATAGCCATGGACTTTAGTTTTCTTGATAACTCTTCAAACTTTTCCTTTGGATACTCCATATTAGCCTCTCAGAATGCCCTCAAGCCCTCTTCTTACAGAAGCATCAAGCACAAAGCTGGAAGTCTTCAAAAGAAAGCCACCTATAAGCTCTGGGTCTTCTACAACTTCAAACTCGTAATCCCTACCTGTATAGTCTCTTATTACCTTTTTTATCCTTTCAAGCTCTTGATCTTCTACCCTTCTTGCGAGAACAAGCAACGCCTTGCTAAGCCTTAGGAGTTTTTCCACCTCGTAGTCGTAAACCCTTTTTACCTCACCAAGGGAGGGAATGGCGTTTATGTCCAGTATGTATTCAAGCACTTCATCCAAGCCCTGCCCTATGCCAAACCTTTCTCTAAGACCTTTCAAAAAGGCGAGCTTTTTCTCTTTGGGTATTGTAGGGTTTAGCACAAAGCCCCTAAAATCCTTTTCTGACTTGTAGAGTCTGTATAGAATTTCCAAAAGCTGTGATACCTTTATGAGTTCTTGTCTCTCCTTCTGCGTCTTTTCCAAAAGCAGTTTTGCCACCTTTCTTATTATCTCGGGCCGTGCCTTCATCTTTTCGCCTCCAGATTTTTGAGGGACTTCTCTATGTATGCGGTCTGCACCTTTTCGTCCTTAAACCTTTCCTTTAGAACCTCCACAGAGAGCTGATAAGCCCTCTCCGCACCGTAGCGAAGTAGCTCTTCCTTTGCCTTCTTTAGCTCTATGTCTATCACTTCCTTTGCCTTCTCCCTTATCCTACCAGCGGTTTCTTGTGCTTTTCTTTGCTCTTCTTCCTTTATTGTCTGTGCGGTCTGCTGGGAAATTTTAAGCTGTTCTTCATATCTTCTCTGTGCATCCTGAAGGCTTTCCTTAGCTCTTTTTAGCTCTTTTTGAGCTTCTGAAAGCTCCTCTTCAGAGCCTATGAGCTTTTCCGTCAAACCATGAAAGTATCTATTGAAGGCTTCTGAGATAGGTTTTTTCCCAAAGTAGTAGACTATACCAAGAAAAGCCAAGATGTTAAGACCCTTCCATATAAGCTCAAGGATGTGGTGTCCTTCGCTCATGCTGCCTCCTCCAAGACTTTGCTTGTTATTAGCTCTGCTATTTCCCTTACCCTTTCATCAAGTTTGCTCTTTTCTTCCTCAAGGCTTTTTCTTATCTCTTCTACCGCTTTGGCTATTTCCTCTTGGGTTTCTTGCTCCACCTTTGAGAGTATCTCTGCCCTTAGCTTTTCCGCCTCTTTTCTTGCCTGCTCCAGTATCTGGTTTGATTCCCTTCTTCCCTTTTCTAAGATGCTTTGAGCTTCTTGGATATACCGCTGAGCTTCTTCCCTAAGTTTTATTGCCTCTTGTGTGTTTTCTTCAACGAGCCTTTCCCTTTCCTCTATTACCTGAGAGTAAGGCTTTACAAGAATGCTCCTTATTATGGCAGTAAACACAAGGAAAAGAATTGCCTGAATAAAGAGGGTTATGTTAGGATACATAGCTTGTTGTATATCCATTTTAGCCTCCTACGAAGTTATTATATCACAGCTCAAGCCTTTTGGACTATATTTAATGAACTATGAAACTGCCAGTGGTAATAGAAAGGGATGAGGATGGCTTTTATGTGGTAGAGTGTCCACTGCTTAGGGGATGCTACACACAAGGTAGAACTTTGGAAGAGGCACTTGAAAGACTTAAGGAGGTCATAAACTTGTGCCTTGAGGAGGCAGAAAATCTTGAGATAGCCAAGGATTACAACCCAGAAGAGTTAATTTTCAGTGTAATGGAAAGTGGGTAGGCTAACTCCGCTCCCTGCGTGGAAGGTTATAAAGTGTTTTGAAAAACTTGGCTATGAGGTTATCAGGCAAAGGGGAAGCCATGTGAGGCTACATCACAAATATAGAAACCCATTGACTATCCTTTATCACGATGAAATAGGGGTAGGGCTACTAAGAAAGTTGATAAGAGACGCTGGCATAACAGTAGAACACTTCATGAAGATTCTTGAAGAGTATCCCTTAGCCTAGACAAATATCCCTTTTGTGGACATTTATCCACACCTCGGGTTTAGGGACTGACTGAAAGTATGGATTTCTCTCAATCAATCCCAGTGCCTTACTCCAAAGACACTTAAACCGCTCACTAAACAAGTTCTTTATAAAAACCTCCACTTGCTTAGCGAGGGCTTGCTCCATACGACGTAAATGCAAGCTCCACTTAGCACGGCTAAGCAGATTCCTGCTTGCATTCACATCCGCATGGAGTTTTCTATTGCATAGCTCACACTCAAATTCACTCCTTGTCTTCCTATTTTCTTTGTCTACATACCCACAATTACTGCATGCTTGTGAACTATAGGCAGGAGCAACATACACCACCTCTATGCCATATTCCTCGCTTATCTCCTTTAACTTCCTCCTTATCTCCCCAAGCCCAAACCTTATAAGCACCCTCTTTACTGATTTTGGGAAGTTGTTTATTACCCTCTTCAAAAATCCTCTTAAGTCCTCAAGCACAAGCCTTCGTGGTCTGTATAACTCTACAACCCTATTTATTATCCTCCTTACCTCATTCTTCACATACTCACTTAGCCTGTGTTGAAGTCTTAAATACCTCTTGCTCTCTGTTGGCTTTTTCCCTCTCCTTTGCATCTCCCTTTGAATTCTGTCTATCTTATCCGCATACTCCCTGACCTTGCTGTAAAACTTCCTGCCAAAGAGGTCTCCTCTGTCTGAAACAAGAAAACACTCCATGCCAAAGTCAAGAGCTACTTCTCCACTGAAAGCCATCTTCTTCCTCTCTATCTCCTTCACAAGCCTTAGTTTGCCATCCTCTGCTATCTGAACCATGTTTGTTAGCTTTCCACCTCTTTCCTCAAAGTATTCATGAAGTTTCACAGGCAGATATATAGGCTTTCTCTTTTCATGAGTTGACAGTCTTATCCAGAAGTCAAAGCCTTTTGCTTTCTTTGGTCTTTCCAGCAAGGCACACTTGCTGTCTAAAAGCATAGAAACACCTCTAAAACTTGGCTTTTTCCAGCTTTTGAGAATATGCTTGAATATCTTTTTAGCAAGCATTCTTTCTTCTTTGACTATCTCATACTCGTGCTTGTTTTTGTCTTTATCTATCCACAGGGCTTTCTCACTTTTTGGAATAAGCCATTCCTCTCTGGAGTTGATATAAAGGAGAACTCTTTTTGTCTTTTCAGGAAGAGTAGAGCTAAGGACTATCTCTTTGAACCTTTCTTGGACATTGGCGATAAAACTTTCCAGTGTAGGGACTACCACATGGTATTGGATAGTGGACTTGAACCTTTCTGAAAGTGGGCAGTTTAAGTGTTTTATATTAGCTTTTCTGTTAAAAGAGCCATTTTTGAAGAAAAGAGACCACTGGAAGTTTGCTATTATTTCAGCGGTTTTTCTGTATAGCTTTAGGACATGAGCTATAAGGGTGCTTTTTCTCTTTGTGGTAGGGCATGAGACTTCAATAGCCCTATACATAGGGATATTATAGCTTTTGTTTGTAAGTTTGTGTGTGAAACGATTCAAGCAACAAATTACCATTATTGGGTATAAATGTCAATATTTTCAGAGACTAGTCGCCAAGACCTTTAGAGGATTGTTCTATCTCCCTTATGAGCCTTACCCTCCTTTCGTGCCTTCCGCCCTCAAAGTCCGTGGAGAGCCATGCGTCCACTATGGCAAGGGCAAGGTCATCCCCAAGTATCCTGTCCCCAAGGCATAGCACGTTGGCATCGTTGTGTTTTCTGCTCATACGAGCCATGTATTCGTTTAGGCACAGGGCAGCTCTTATGCCCTTGAATTTGTTAGCGGTTATGGACATGCCTATGCCCGTGCCACAAACAAGGATACCCCTCTGAGCCTCACCCCTTTGAACCGCAAGGCACACATCCCTTGCAAAAAGAGGATAGTCGGTGGAGTCTGTGGACTCCGTGCCAAAATCAAGGACCCTATAGCCCTTTGAAAGGAGATACTCCTTTATCTTTTCCTTCAGGGGAAAGCCCGCATGGTCTGAACCTATGGCTATGGTAAACATTAATATGTATTATTATAATCTACCTATGGAAAAGGGAAAAAGCCTGATATTTCGCATAATCTTGGTTTATATCCTTCTAACCTTATCCGTGTATATGGTCCTTTATGTGGTGGCTGTGCGTTATATGGACGCCTTCATTAAGGAAACTGCCCGCCAGACCGCAGATGGCATCTCAAAGCAGGTATTCAGTTCCATGTATCAGGTTATGAAAAGGGGTTGGGAGAGAAGGGACCTTCTTGAGTTTATGAAAGCTCTTGAAGTTTCCTACCAAGGGACACCTGTAAACATAAACATATACAGGTCTGACCTTGTTAAAGAAATCTACGGCACAGTTCCTGAGCCAGCTAAGGGGGAACTTCATTTTCTTGCCCTCAAGGGTGAGCCTCAGAACAAGTTTGAGGGTGGCGTTTACCTATACATAAAACCTGTGAAGGCTGAATCGGAGTGTTTAAGGTGTCACTGGAACGCTCAGGAAGGCAGTGTTCTCGGGCTTGTGGAAACAAGTATAAACATACAGAGCTTTGTATCAAATGTAAGGCATACTTTGAAGGCGTTAATAGCAGGACCTCTGATTGCCTTTTCTCTTGTATTGACCTTTATTTTGCTTACCTTAATAGGTTTGCTACGACAGTTAAGTAGAAAAATAAGTGAAAGCATTGAGAATATAAGGTCAATAGAAGATGTGGAAAACCTGCACAAAAGCATAGAAGACTCCTACAGGGAACTAAAACCAGTGTATGAGTCTCTTCAGCATCTTGGTGAAAGGATAAAGTCAATAGCCATAGATAGGGAGATCCTGGATATGGAAGCGAAGCTCTTAGAAAGGTTCATAATTACGTCAAAAACCATAAAAAACTGGCACGATTATGTAAAGAATCTGATAGATGAAATGAACCAGATAATTCCCATTGATATAGTCTTTACTCTCTTTCTTGAGCCAGAAGTGCTCAAGGTTGAAATATTCTGGTATAAGAAGGCAGATGAAAGAACAGAGAGATATATTGAAGCCTTTATAAAATCGAAGATAACCCTTGAGCTTCCAGTGTCTTTGTTAATGGGAAGACAACTGCGAATCATGCATCATACGGTAAACGGGAAGGAAATCTACAGCGAAGAGGATAAGGAGAAAATAAGGCTCAGGACTAAGGCTGTATTTTTTGATAAACCACAAATTGGGGGAATAGTCGGGCTTGGAGTGGAATCCTGTGTAATGGACGATGTAGCAAAGCAGGCGGTGTTAAACAGTCTACTTTCAACTCTTGTGAACACAATAGGTTCTTCAAAGGCAATAAGCGACTACATTGAGCAGGTGGAGTTCTATGCCATGAGGGACCCGCTCACCACCCTTTATAACCAAAGAACCTTCTGGGAACTGCTAAGCTATGAGATAGAGAGGGCGAAAAGATTTGATAGAAAACTTTCTCTTATAATCCTTGACCTTGACAACTTTAAATTTATTAACGACACCTACGGTCATCACGTGGGTGATATGCTTCTTAAGGAAGTTGCGAGGGTTATAGGCGAGCGGAAAAGAAAGTCTGACATAGCTGCAAGGTACGGTGGGGATGAGTTTGTGATTATTGCAGTTGGTGCTGACCCCCTCAATGCTTACGCCCTTGCATCCTCTCTGAAGGAGCAAATAGAAAGCATTACTCTGAACCTACCAGATGGGAGTTCCATTTCACCAAGGGTTTCCATGGGTATAGCGGTATATCCAGAGCACGGAGAAACGCCGAAAGACCTTTTCCTCATTGCGGACAGTATGCTTAGGAATGCGAAGGAGGAGGGTAAGGGAAAGATAAGGCTTCCCAGTCAAGAGGAGCTTGTGCAATCATACCGAGAATACAGCAGTAAGGCTATAAGGGTGCTTACAGCCTTTGATAAAGGAGAGATAGTTCCCTTCTTCCAGCCCATAGTGGATTTGAGGAATGGTGAAGTTTTCGGTAACGAGGTTCTTATGAGAATAGGAGACAACTTAGCTCCAGCTGGAGAGTTTATAGAGATGGCAGAGAGGCTTGGTATAGTTCTTAAGATGGACATGCAGGTCTATGAAAAAGCCTTTAAGAAGGCGTACAATGCGCATTATAGAGGTAAGCTCTTTCTTAACCTTTCTCCAAGGGCGATGCTTGTGGAAAACTTTATTGAAAACATGAGGGACCTCATGCGGAGATATAACATGGAGCCATCGCAGGTGGTTTTTGAACTTACCGAAAGGGAAAGTATAAAAAACATCAGCCTGCTTGAAAGGTTTATAAGGAAGCTCAAAGAAGAAGGCTTTCTGTTTGCGATAGATGACTTTGGCTCTGGTTATTCCTCTTTTCATTACATAAAAAAGTTGCCTGTTGACTTTGTAAAGCTGGAGGGTGAGTTTGTAAAGGATGTGATAGAAGATTGGAGAGACAGGATATTTATAGAATCTGTGGTTACTCTTGCAAGGGGTATGGGAATGAAAACAATAGCGGAACATGTGGAAAACGGAGAAGTGCTGAAGATACTTAAAGACTTAAAGGTTGACTATGCCCAGGGTTATTACATCGGAAAGCCATCAGAAAGGTTGGTTTAAGGTTCTTTACCTAAGCATCTCCTTAAGAATTCTGTTCACCAACTGTGGGTTTGCTTTGCCCTTTGCCTTTTTCATAACTTGACCCACAAGAAAGCCAAAGAGCTTTTCCTCTCCTGCTTTGAAACGTTCCACCTCCTTGGGGTTTTCTCTGAGAACTTCCTCTATCATAGACCTTATCTGACCTTCATCGCTTACCTGCTTGAGACCTTTCTCTTCTACTATCTGAACTGGACTTTTGCCCGTTAAGACCATGTCCTTGATAACTTCTTTTGCGAGTTTTGAGGAAAGGACATTTTCCTTTATGAGTTTCACAAGTTCTGCAAGGCTTTGGGGGCTCACTGGCGAGCATTCTATGTCTTCGCCCGCTTCTGAGAGGTTTCCAAGAAGGTCGTTAAGTAGCCAGTTGGCAGTTAGCTTGGGGTCTTGTCCATAGTGCCTAAGGGACTCTTCAAAAAAGTCTCCAAGCTCTTTGTTATCAGTTAGCACCTTTGCGGAGTATTCGTCAAGACCAAGCTCTTTTATAAACCTTTCAAACCTTTTTTCGGGTAGCTCTGGCATGCTGACTTTTATCTCCTCCAACCACTGCGGAGGAATAAGGAGGGGCAGTAGGTCTGGCTCTGGAAAGTATCTGTAGTCCTCTGCCTCTTCCTTTGTCCTCATGGGGTGTGTTAGACCTGTGGAGGGGTCAAAGGTGCGTGTCTCTTGCACTATCTTCTCTCCGGAAAGGAGGAGTTTTATCTGTCTTTCCATTTCGGACTCTATCGCCTTTTGGACAAAGCGAAAGGAATTGACGTTTTTTATCTCCACCCTCGTGCCAAGCTCCTTTGAACCCTTTGGTCTTATGGAGATGTTTATATCACAACGAAGCTGTCCCTTTTCCATGTCCGCACGAGAGACGCCAGTGTATCTCATTATGTTTCTTAGCTTTTCAAGAAACTCCCTTGCCATTTGTGGAGAGTCTATGTCTGGCTCTGTCACTATTTCCATAAGAGGTGTGCCAGCCCTGTTTAGGTCCACATAGGTTTTTGAACCCTCGTGGATGTTTTTACCTGCATCCTCCTCTATGTGTAATCTTCTTATTCTTACTCTCTTGCCACCTACTTCAAGCCATCCATTGACCGCAATAGGTTCTTCATACTGAGATATCTGGTATCCCTTTGGAAGGTCTGGGTAAAAGTAGTTTTTCCTTGCAAAGACGGAACGCATGTTTATCTGGCAGTTAAGGGCAAGTCCAGCTCTTATGGCAAACTCCACAGCCCTTTTGTTTATAACGGGTAAACTCCCAGGCAGTCCAAGACATACAGGACAAACATTACTGTTTGGTTCCGCACCAAACTCCACAGGACAGGAGCAGAAGAGCTTGGTTTTTGTATCCATCTGCACGTGTATCTCAAGACCTATAACTGGCTCAAACTCCATGCTTATAATTGTAGCATGGTGAGGAAAATTCTTGTAGCAACCACAAACTTGGGAAAAAGGAGAGAAATTCTCTCCATACTTAAGGAATACGAGGTTGAGGTTTTATTCCCAGAGGAAGACCTAAAAGTAGAAGAGGGAAGCTGTAGCTTTTTAGAGAACGCTTATCTGAAGGCAAAGGCATACTACGAGGCTTACAAAATACCAACCCTCGCAGAGGATTCTGGACTTGTAGTTCCAAGCCTTGATGGGTATCCGGGCGTCTATTCCAGCAGGTTTTATAACTTAGAATGGGGAGGAAGGGAAGAGCCAAAAGAGGCCAAAGACAAGGCGAATATAAACAAACTTCTAAGGCTTATGGAAGGCAAGCAGGACAGAAGGGCATACTATGTAGCCTTTGCGGTGCTTTTTATAGAATATGGTGGTCTTTGGTCAGAAGGGAGATGCTATGGCACTATACTCCAAGAGCCAGTTGGAGAAGGAGGCTTTGGCTATGACCCAATTTTTCAGCCAGAGGGCTTTCAGAAAAGTATGGCGGAGTTAAGTATGGAAGAGAAAAATCTTATATCCCATAGAGGCAAAGCCCTCAGAAGGATAATGCAAATGCTAAAATAGAAGTTCCATGAAGATAGCCTTTATATCCACCAAAAACGCAGTAAGGAGCATAATGGCAGAGGCGGTGGCCAAGAAAATCTCAAGGCTCGCCCTTCTTACTCCAGAGATATACTCTGCGGGGGTAGAGCCAGCACAGGAAGTGTGGGAGGAGGTCATAGCCCTTCTCAAAGAAAAGGGTTATCCCGCGGAGAACCTCCGCCCAAAGGGTGTGGACAGCATACCCTACGACCAAGTGGATGTGCTTATAACCCTTTCACCAGAGGCGAGGGATAGATGTCCTTACTCTGAAGGTCACATGAGAAGGGAACACTGGGTGCTTGAAGAGCCTTCAAGCATGAAGAGGGAAGAACTGTCAAGGCTCTTAGAACAGATTGAGAATCTGGTGAGGAACCTTTTTAAGATAAGTTAGCCTTATCCTTGCCATAAGAAGGTTTTATATTAAAATTTTAAACTGTAATGATAGACATTAGCAAGCTCAAGACCTTTGTGGCGGTTGCAGACCTTGGGAGCTTTTCAAAGGCTTCCGAGATACTCTATATAACCCAGCCTGCGGTAACTCAGCAGATAAAGGCTCTTGAGAGGATAATAGGAGCAAAGCTTTTCCAAAGACAGGGTGGTAGGATAGTGCTAACAGATGAAGGAAAGAGAATATACGAGATTGCCAAGAGCCTCCTCTCTAACTACGAAAACCTCATGGAGGAGATGGCAAAGATAAAGAAGGACTTCAAAGATACCCTCCTTTTGGGCATAAGCACCACTCTGAGCGAATACAAGGTCCCAGAGCTTCTCGTGGAATTTCACCAACAACTTCCCAATATTTCCATAAGGGTGCTTGTAGACAATTCCCAGCACATAGAGGAAGCCCTGTCCTCTGGTGTGCTTAACATAGGAGTTATAGAGAGAGAACCATCAGAAAGGTTCAGCTCCATAAAGTGGTTCATGGATGAAGTGGTCTTTTTTACCTATCCCTCCCATCCCTTTGCCAAGAGGGGAGAGATAGAGCCAGAAGAGCTTTACGGTGTAGACCTCATATTTAGAGAGGTGAGCTCTGGCACAAGGAAGGTGGTAAAGGAAGAGTTGGAAAGACTTGGAATAATTTTTGAGAGGCTCAACATAAGGATAGAGATAAACTGCGGAAGGTCAATCCTTAGCATGGTTAAAAAGGGCTATGGCTGTAGCTTTCTCTCAAAGGGTATAGTTGAAAAAGCAATAGAAGAGGGTAGCGTTGTTCCCGTGAAGATAAAAGGTTTTAACGCGATAAGGTGGTATTACATAATCTACCCAGAACATGAAAAACTTACCTTTCTGGCAAGCAGGTTTATGAAATTCTTGCTTTCTAAGGCAAGCTCTGAGTTGGTCGCAGGATGAAGAAGGGTGTCATTTTTGATGTGGACGGGGTTATAGTGGATGTGAGCCAGTCATATCATTACGCCATAAAGCACACTGCGGAGCAATTCCTAAAGAGAGAGGTTCCCATAGAAGAAGTAAGAAGGATAAAGTTCTCCAAAGGTATAAACAACGACTGGCTTGCCACTCTTGAGGTCATAAGGGAATATGGAGGGGATGCCAACTTTGAAGAGCTTGTAAAGGTCTTTAATGTGTTTTATGCAACCCTCAGAGACAAGGAAAGGCTCATGCTGGGTCAGGACTTTTTCACAGAGCTAAGAGCTATGGGATACCCCCTTGGCATAGTCACAGGAAGACCAAGGGAAGACCTTCTATACCTTTTTGAAAGGTTTGGACTTTCGAGCTACTTTGATTTTGTGGTAGACGAGGACACCATAAAGGAAGAGGAGCTCAGAAAACCACATCCCTATGCTCTGCACTTATGCGTAGAGGCTCTTGGGCTTGACGCAGGCGTCTATGTGGGCGATAGCCTTGCGGACTGGCAGATGTTTAGGGATTACAAAAGACTTTACGGTAAACCCTTTGAATATGTGCATGTGGGAGAAAGGTTTGTGTTAGAGGGTGTCAGGAGCTCTCAGCCTGAGGCGCTTCTTCCAACTCTTCAAGAGGTCTTGCGGAGTCTATAAGGAGTATGGGGATGTCCTCTTCTATGGGGTAGTATACCTTACAATTGGGGCATATAAGCACATTTTTTCTTTCATCGTAAAGGAGGTCTCCCTTACACTTTGGGCATGCCAGTATGTCTAAAAGCTCCTTGCTTAGCATTTTACTCCTCCTTTATATACTCCCACAGCTCAAGCATGAACCTTTTAAACTCTGCCCTTTGACCTTGCCCGAGCCTTTCAAGAAGCCACTCTTCATCAAAGATGAGCTCTCCAGATAGCGGAGAAAAGTCAAGATGCTCAAGATGGGCGGTTTCAAGACCAAATATGCACATGTAACGCTGGGCTTCTTCTTTGAACCTTACAAATTCTTCTTCGTAGGGTTCAGATTCTTTTGTGGTCCAATGATAGGCACCACCGAAGGGGTTTAGCCAGTATTGTTCGTTGGACTCGATGCAGAAGCGCGCCCTTTTTATGGATACAAGGTCTGTGAGGAGTTCCCCATCGGGCATGCTGACAGCCCATACACGGTTCTTCAAGGGGTTTATCAAAAATTCCACCTGCCTGTATTCTATCATCCTTACCCCCCTACTTTAAACATCTCCACCTTCTTTGGCATTATACCAGTTTTGATAAGCTCAAGCCTTTGTTCTGAATATCTGTCTGACCTCTCAGCCCAGACCCTTCTGACAAAATCCCTTATGTCTTCTTCTCCCGCATGGCTTCTTATAAGTTCCTTTATGTTAGGACCATCCTGAGCAAAGAGACATGTAAGCAGTCTTCCATCTGCGGTGAGCCTGAGCCTGTTGCAGTCTCCACAAAAGGGTTGGGTTATAGAGGATATAAAGCCCACCTCCAGACCATCGTCCTTGTATCTATACCTTTGTGCCACTTCTCCGCGATAGGACTTCTCCACAGGCTCAAGCTCAAAGTGTTCGCTGAGAAGCTCCAGCATCTCCCGTGCGGAGTAAACCCTCTCAAGGGACCAACCGTTGAGGTTTCCCACATCCATAAACTCTATAAACCTTACCACCACACCCATACCCTTAAAAAACCTTGCTATGTCTAGTATCTCTCCATCATTAACACCCCTTATGACACAAACATTCACCTTCACAGGCTTTAGCCCAACCTTTAGAGCCTCCTCAATGCCTTCAATTATCTGAGAGACCTTTACATTTCTTCCCACAAGCCTTGAGAAGACCTCATCCTTAAGAGAATGGAGACTTACGGTAATTCTTCTGAGCCCAGCCTCTTTTAAGACCCTTGCCTTTTCTTTAAGAAAGAAGCCGTTGGTGGTGAGGCTTATGTCCTCAAGGGGAAGCTCTGAAAGGTATCCTACAAGGTTTTCAAGATGCCTTCTCAAAAGAGGTTCACCGCCGGTGAGCCTTACCTTTTTGATACCAAGGGGAATAACTGCTCTTACAAAGGTGGCTATTTCCTCAAAGGAGAGTAGCTCTTCACGGCTAAAAAATTCGTATTGCTCTCCCTCTGGCATACAGAAACTGCATCTGAAGTTGCACCGGTCCGTGACCGATATCCTCAGGTCGTGGAGCTCCCTTCCAAGGGTATCCCTAATCATGCTCCAAGCACCCACTCACCCTTCCCGTTGCTGAAAACTTCCTTTTTCCATATGGGTGCTCTCTTCTTTACCTCATCCACCGCATACCTGCATGCCCTGAAGGTTTCATCCCTGTGCCCGCCAAAGACCACCACCATGAAGGAGGGCTCTCCCACCCTTACTACACCAAGCCTGTGATGTATAAAGACTTCTCGGACTGGAAATTCTCTCAGGGTTTCCTCTCTTATCTCCTCCATGACCTTAATAGCCATATCTGGAAAGGCTTCATAGTGAAGCTCTACCACGTCGCCGTCTTCGGGTGCGGACCTGGCAATGCCCAGAAAAACGAGACCTGCACCGCAGTCCTGGGGAGGTTGATACTCAGCCAGCACACGCTCTGCACCGATCCACTCCACACCGAGGTAAACTTTGGGAACCATATGTATAATTATATGTCTTGCTTTTAAGGTTTTTAATGACCTACCTCAAAAAGTTTTAAACTATTATACATGCCAGAGGTCAAGAGTAAGCTGAGCAAGGCTCAGAAGGCGGCCATACTGCTGATGGCAATGCCACCACAGGTAGCGGTGGAGGTGATGAAAGAGCTGTCTGAGGATGAAATTCAGGAGATATTGCTTCATGCTACAAACATTGAAGGGATAACCCTCAAGGATATAGAGGAGGTAGCAAAGGAGTTTATAGAAGAATACAAGGCAACTTCCTTTATAACCCCAGACATAGACGCCTTGCTTGAGTTTGCGAGAAAGGCTCTGCCACCGGACAAGTTTGCCAAAATATACGAGTTTCTCAGCAGTTCAAACCTGATAAAGAGCTTTCAGGAACTGGAGAGGGTTGACAGCAAAATATTGGCGAACATATTGATGGGTGAGCATCCCCAAACCATAGCGGTAGTTTTGTCCCAGCTAAACCCGAACAAGTCTGCAGAAATATTGAAGCTACTACCAGATACCCTCGCCATAGAGGTGGTAAAAAGGCTTGCAACCCTTGAAAACATATCCCCCGAGTTCTTCGGAGAGCTGATAGAGGTTCTTGCAGAGGAGATAAGGAGTATGGGAGTAAGCGGTATAATGCAAAAGATGGAAGGCATAACCCTTACCGCAGAGCTCCTAAACATGCTTGACAGAGACACCACCAACAGAATACTGGCAAAGCTAGATGAGGAAGACCCCTACCTTTCGGAGAAGATAAAGGAGAAGATGTTCACCTTTGAAGATATAAGGAAGCTGGATAACAGAGCCATCGTGGAGATACTAAAGGCTGTGGAAAAGAGCACTCTTATAATAGCCCTAAAGGGTGCACCCGAGGATATAAAAGAAAAGTTCTTCTCCAACATGTCCAAAAAGGCTGCGGACATAATGAGGGAAGACATGGATGCCCTCGGACCAGTAAGGGCTTCTGAGGTGGAAAAGGCTCAAAAGCAGGTTATACAGGTAATAAAGAGCTTGGCGGACCAGGGGATAATAGACATTACTGGCGGTGAGGCTTATGTCTGAGTTCAAACCGCTTCATCATCTACATGACCTGGAGCCTAAGGAAAGTGAGCGGACTTTAAAGGCTGAAGGTGTTCAGGAGGAAAGGGATAACCCTTGCGAGGAGTTAGAGCTAAGATGGCAGGCGGATATGGAAAAACTTAAGGATGAGCTGAGAGCTTTGAAGTTCCAGCTGGAAAGCCTTGAAAAGGAAAAAGCAAAGGTTGTTGAGGAAAGGGATAGCCTTCTTAGGGAACTGGAGGACAGAAGAGCTGTGGAGGAGCTTCTTGAAAGGGTCCATGAGAAGTTGGCGGAGGCTCTTAAAACTGTGAGGGTAAGTATGGAAGAAAGCACGATTGAGATTGTGAAAGACCTTTTGAAAAAAATACTCCTTAGCCAAGTGTTGCCAAAGGAGGACCTAATACTAAGGCTTTTATCAAAAGTTCTTGAAACTGGTATTGAACTCAGGGGTCAGATAAATCTGTACCTGAACCCTTACGATTCTCAGAGGCTCTCTCCATATATGGAAAGGCTCAAGGAGAAAATGGGCAGTGCGGTTGAGCTAAACATCCTTGTGAGGGAAGACCTTAAGGAAGGCGAATTCCTCTTAGAGACCCCCAAGGTCTGGATAGAAAGACGCTATGAAGATATAATTCAGGACCTTTTGGAGAATATGAAGGATGAAGGGGGTGTTCAGGGTATATCATAAGGTTTACAGGGCGAGCGGTGTTTACCTTGAGGCATACAACACGGAGGGAGCGGTAGGAGACCATGTGATAGTATATCCACAGAAAAACAAGCCGGTAGAGGGCGAGATAATAGGCTTTAACGAGGACAGATGCATAATAATGCCCTTTAGCCAACCCTCTGGAATAAAAGCAGGAGATAGGGTGTGGATAAGGAAGGAGCATGTGTCCACAGTAGTGGGGAAGAACCTACTCGGTGAACTCCTTGACCCCTTTGGAAGGAGGCTCTCGGATGGTTCACTGCCAGCGGGAGAGAAGAAACCAATTCTCTTAGAAGATATAAACCCCATGGAGAGGGAAAGGATAAAAGAGGTTTTTGACTGTGGTATAAGGTCTGTAAACGCACTACTGACCCTGGGAAAGGGCCAAAAGGTGGGCATATTCGCCGGAGCTGGCGTGGGTAAGAGCACACTTTTGGGGATGATAGTAAGAAACAGCAAGGCTGATGCTGTAGTCCTTGCTCTTATAGGTGAGAGGGGAAGAGAGGTAAGAGAGTTTGTGGAGGATGTGCTCGGCGAGGAAGGAAAGAAAAGGAGCATAATAGTGGTCACCACCTCAGACCAGACACCCATACTAAAGGTGAAGGGTGCTCTCAGTGCATTAGTGCATGCAAGATACTTGGCAGACCAAGGCATGGATGTGCTTTTGGTTATGGATTCCATCACTAGGCTTGCCATGGCTCAGAGAGAGGTGGGGTTATCGGCGGGAGAGCCTCCCACCATGAAGGGCTACACGCCTTCTGTTTTTTATATGCTTTCAAAAGTAGTTGAAAACTGCGGGAAGTTTAGGAAAGGCAGTATAACGGGCATTTTCAGCGTTTTGGTGGAAGGTGATGATATAAGCCTTGACCCAGTGGCAGATTCCCTAATGGGTGTCCTTGATGGGCATATAATCCTCTCAAGAAAGAGGGCAAACGCAGGCATATACCCCGCCGTAGACCCCGTAAGAAGCCTCAGCAGGCTCATGCCTCAGGTGGTAAGCAAGGAACATATGCAGGTGGCCATGTATGTCAGAGAAATCCTGAGTGCCTATGAGGCTATGGAGGACATGGTAAACCTTGGTCTTTACAGTCCGGGTAGCAACCCTCTTGTAGACAGGGCGGTAAGGCATCAGGAGGAGCTAAGGGAGTTTTTCAAGCAGAAGGTGGTGGAAAAGGTAAGCTACGAGGATAGCTTGGAAGCATTGAAAAGTCTATACGGAAAACTGATATAATTTTAATACCATGGTGGAGCTGAGGTCCTATGCGGAAGAAAGGGTGGAGCTTGCCCGCTCCACGCTCAGAAGGCTCATGTCCCTAAAAACAGACATAAAGGACAAAACCCTCCTGAGAGCCGCAGAGCTTTTACAAGAAAGAAGGGATTTTATAAAGGAAGAAAACCAAAAGGACATAGAATACGCAAAATCTCAAGGGCTTTCACCTGCTCTTATAGACAGACTACTTCTCAATGACAAACGAATAGAGGGTATGGCAAAGGTTCTAAGGGATGTGGCGTCTTTACCAGACCCGGTGGGAGAGATAACGCGTATGTGGACGCGTCCTAATGGTCTACAGGTGGGAAAAATGCGTGTTCCTCTTGGAGTTATCTTTATTGTCTACGAGGCAAGACCTAACGTCACTATAGAAGCCGCCTCTTTGTGTATGAAATCTTCAAACGCTGTAATCTTAAGGGGTGGAAAGGAAGCCATAAACTCCAACAGGGCTCTTGTGGAGGTGCTTCGTCAAGCCTGTAGAGAAACGGGTTTTCCAGAGGAGGCGGTTCAATTTATAGACAGACCAGAGAGGGAGATAGTGTGGGAGATACTGGGTATGGAGGGCAAGGTGGACGTGGCAATTCCAAGGGGCGGTGAGAGCCTCATTAGGGCGGTGGCAGAAAGGGCAAAGGTGCCAGTTATAAAGCATTACAAGGGAGTTTGCAACATATATGTGGATGAGGAGGCGGACCTTACAAAGGCTTACCATATAGTCTACAACGCAAAGGTGCAAAGACCCTCTGTCTGTAATGCGGTGGAGAACCTCATAATCCACAAAAGTCTCTTAAATACCTTCTGGGTAAAGATGGCGGATATCTTAGGAAAGGCAGGAGTGGAGCTAAGGTGCGACCCAGAAAGCCTTGAGGTGATAAAGTCCAGACCAGAGCTTTCTCATGTAAAGGCAGTCCCTGCCACGGAAGAGGACTACTATGAGGAGTTTCTTGACCTTATACTTGCAGTTAAAACGGTAGAAAGCCTTGAAGAAGCCATAGAGTTTATAGAAAAATATGGTTCAAAGCACTCAGATGCCATAATAACGGAAAACTACACAAAAGCCATGAAGTTCATAAAGGAAGTGGACTCCGCAGCGGTCTATGTGAACGCTTCCACCCGCTTTACAGATGGCAACGAGTTTGGTCTTGGTGCGGAGATGGGTATATCCACCGATAAAATTCATGCAAGAGGTCCGATGGCTCTTGAGGAGCTAACCATTGAGAAGTTTATAATTTTTGGTAATGGACAGTTAAGAGACAACGTGGGAGTTCCTCCCGAATGGATGCAATAGACACGCAGGAGCTTATAGATTTTCTAACTAAGGGAGAAGCCTCAGAGGCTTTGGAGAGATACTTTAAAGAGGTAGAAAGAAAAAAGGGTAAGATTTTCCTCTCCAACTACACTATTCTTGAGCTTGCATATCTTCTTGAATACAACTTCGGAGTAAGCAGGGAGCTTGTGGCTAAGAGTTTAAGGACTATAATTGAGGACAGGCTCTTCAAAGTAGAGGGTAAAAGGGAGCTGGAAGAGGCTCTCAAGCTATACGCAGAGGGGATGGACTTACTCAGTGCTTTAAAAGAGGTTCAGCTAATGAAAGCTAACGCAAAGAGGGTAAAGCTATGAAAATAAACATAACCTTTGACCTCGCACCCTTTCTCCCATGGCTAAGGGATTATGACAAGGATAAGTTTACCAGAGACCTTATAGCTGGACTTACGGTAGCTGCGGTGCTTGTGCCTCAATCTATGGCTTATGCCCTTTTGGCAGGCATGCCACCCATATACGGACTGTATGCCTCATTTCTTCCTGTTATTGTAGCTGCACTCTTTGGAAGCTCAAGGTTTCTGGCTACGGGTCCAGTCGCCATGACCGCCATTCTTACAAGCTCAGCCCTCTATGGGCTTGCGGAACCATCCAGTGAAAGATGGGTTATGCTCGCCTCCGTGCTTGCCCTTATGGTGGGCTTTATAAGGTTGGTTGTGGGGGTGCTAAAGCTGGCTTTTGTGGTGGAGCTTATATCCACAAGCGTAATAATGGGTTTTACCAGCGCCGGTGCTCTTGTGATAGCCCTCAGTCAGGCGGGACATCTTCTTGGCTTTAAAATAACGCAGAGCACCCATATATACGAAGTGCTTGCGGACATAATAAGCAAGCTTTCCCAGACAAACCCCTATACGCTCGTGGTGGGCATAGTTGCCTACGCCATAATTTGGTTTTCAAAAAAGATAAGCCCCTTGATTCCCGGCGCCCTTTTGGCGGTCTTTATAACATCCATAGCCTCCTACTTTCTGGGACTTCAAAACCTTGGCGTTTCAATAGTGGGAGAAGTGCCCAGCGGTTTGCCTTCCCTCGAGGTGCCCTCTGTAGACTATAGGACCTTTTCCCAACTCTGGGTGGGTGCTCTTGTTATATCCGCCTTTGGACTTATGGAAGCTGTTGCCATAGCCAAACAGCTCGCCATAAAGGCAGGAGACAAGTGGGACCCCAATCAGGAGCTTATAGGTCAGGGTCTCGCCAACATAGTGGCAGGTCTCTTTAAGGGTTTTCCCGTAGGCGGCTCCTTTTCAAGGTCCGCCCTTAACTTTCAGCTTGGTGCAAAAACACCCATAGCCAGCGTCATAACGGGTTCAACTGTAGGTCTTACCCTGCTCTTTCTTGCACCCTTCTTCTATTATCTGCCCAAAGCCACCCTCTCAGCCATAGTGCTCTCCGCGGTTATAAACCTTATAAGACCCCAAGAGATATTAAAGCTCTACAGGATAAACCCTGTGGACGGTGTTGTAGCAGGGGTTACCTTTGCCACTGTCTTTTTCATGGACCTGTGGGTTGCCATAACCCTGGGAACGCTCATAGCCTTTGGTAGCTTTGTATACAAGACCATGTATCCAAGGATAGTCCTGCTCACAAGAAATCCCCAGTCTTCCACCTTTGTGAACGCAGAAAGGGAGAAGTTGCCTGAATGCCCGCAGATACTCTACGTAAGACCCAACATGTCCATATACTTTGGCAACGCAGAGTACGTATACGAGTATGTGCTTCAGAAGGTGGAAGAAAGGAAAAAGACCCTCAAGTTTGTCCTTCTTGACCTTGAGGCGGTCAACTACATGGATGCCTCAGGCAGTTTGATGCTTGTGAGGCTACTGGATAGGATAAGGGCGATGGGTATAGAGCCAGCCTTTGCCAACATAGGATGCACCGTCTATCCCCTTCTTGAAAACGTGGAGTTTGACAAACATATGGATGTGGACTACGTGTTTGACTCAAAGGGTCAGTCCATAGTGGAGCTTTTCAAAAGGCTTGACCACGAGTATTGTAGGAAGAAATGCCCCTATGCGGTCTTTAAAGAGTGTTGGACTGTAAAAGAACAGAACTTTAAGCCTATTGAAAGGGTGGCATAGCTTATCTATAAAGACCCCTTGAAAGTATATACTCCTCCACCTTTTCTGGCACGAGCCATTTTACGCTTTTGCCTTCTTTTAGCCTTTGCCTTATCTCTGTTGAGGATACATCTACTCGTCTAACTGAAACAAGATGGAAATCCCTTCCTTCTTTAAGCTCTGGGAAATGCTCCCTTATGTAGCCTTTAACCTCCTGCCACCTGCCCTCTCTGTCTATTATCACAAAACCTGCAAGGGAAATAAGCTCCTTAGGCTTTTTCCACAGGTGAAGGCTCAAAAAGCTGTCCGCTCCTACGAGAAAATAAGGCTTTTGTCCAAGAATTTTGTGTAATTCCCTTGCGGTATCCACCGTGTAAGAAACTCCACCCCTCTCTATTTCTATCCTGCTTACCTCAAAGCCTTGAAAACCCTCTGTTGCAAGGCTCACCATGTTATACCTGTCCTTCGCACTTGCCCTGTGTGGCTCTTTTAGAGGTGCTTGATAAGCTGGTAAAAAAACTACCTTTTCAAAGCCCAAAAGCTCAAGGGTATCCCTTGCTACTAAAAGATGACCTATATGTATTGGGTCAAAACTACCACCAAAGAAAAGTTTCATGCTTATAATTTTATATTTGGCAGGTGAAATGCGAGGTGGCAGTTTAAGTAAGTCTATTATAGGTTCATCTACTGCAAAGGGAGGTTTTGCCAACGAAAGAATTATAGCTGAGAAATTCAATAATTACAAATGGGATACTGATGCACAGTTGTGGCTAAGGTATATGGGATATGACCCGAAATTTATCAAAGAATTGAATGCAGAGGTTGTGCCTGTTAGAATATCATTAAAAGATGTAGTTAAATTCGGACTTGATAAAAATAAAGTCCTTGAAGAGCTCAAATATAAGAAAAGCGATGTCCAAGTTAGGATAGAAATGTTATATAAAAGTGTCTACTTTGTGGAAAATATTTCTGTTAAGAAAGCCAATAGTGATGCAGATTATAACCAAGTGGATAAGAGAAAAGTTGAGGAATATAGAAATATGTGGAACTTTGATGAAGAAATAACTACGTGGTTAAAGTACTTTACAGGAGAATTAGAACCACCTAAGGGTTTAAACAAAAGAGACAAGAGAAGGTTATTTCTTGATGAAATGCCTGAGGAAATTAGGAATAAGATAGTTAACTTTTTTAGGGAGAATAAAGTTCTTATTGTTTGTGATGTTATAAAGGGGAGAGGTTCACTATCTGCAGGATGGTTTATGGTTGCTAAGTATGACAAACTCAAAAATGAAACGAGTTTTGCGATAGCTAACATAAATTTAGCGATAAATATATTTGGTAGTGGTGAAGTAAGTATCTCACCAAAGGGAAGTCTGTATATAGGTAAGGTAGTTATGCAGAGAAAAGGAGGAACACCTGATCCGACAAAACTACAGTTTAAGATAAAACCGTGCGAAATTTTCCGTGTAGGAGGATTAACATGAAGATAGAGTTAGACAAGGTTTATCACGGAGACTGCATAGAGATAATGAAACAGCTTCCCGACGAATGCGTAGACCTAATATTTGCAGACCCACCTTTCAATATAGGTGTAAGATACGATAAATGGAAAGATAACCTTAAGTATGAAGAATATCTTCAATGGTCTGAAAGTTGGTTAAAAGAAGCCTACAGACTTTTAAAGAAAAACGGCTCTATATACGTGGCTATAGGAGATGAATTTGCTGCAGAATTAGCTATTATACTTAAAAGGCTTGGGCTTTATATGAGAAATTGGATAATATGGTATTATACCTTTGGTCAACACCAGAAGAAAAAATTCACTCGCTCTCATACGCATATACTATACTATACTAAACATAAGTCCCACTTTACTTTTAACGCTGATGCAATAAGAGTGCCATCTGCGAGGCAAACTATATACAAGGATAGGAGAGCAAATCCAAAAGGTAGAATTCCGGACGATGTTTGGACATTTCCAAGAATATGCGGGACTTTCAAAGAGAGGGTTGGTAATCATCCATGCCAAATGCCTACAGCTTTGCTGGAAAGGATTATATTAGCCAGTTCAAATCCAGGAGATATAGTGCTTGACCCTTTTGGAGGCACGGGGACTACCGCAGTAGTCGCTAAGAGATTAGGTAGACACTTTATCACTATTGAATTATCGGAGCAATATTATAGTGCTATAGTTAAACGGTTAAAAATGGAAGATGACGCCAAGAGTATGAAAAAAAGCACAAAGGGGCTGTTTCAAAGTTTGTATGAATTTAGTCATACTTGATGATATAGTTCCTCATCCTATAGAAAAATATTCCACAGGACGAGGTTTCGCAGGCAAGGGGACTATAAGCTCCCTTGTGAACCGCATAAGAACATTCCTTGCACCTACTACGTCCGCATCCTCCTCATACCCACACCGTAGGCACTTGAAATATTCTCCATTACGGTTCAACTTATCCTGATATCCACACTCAGGACAAGCCCTGCTTGTGTAAGCTGAAGGAACTATGTGATATTGGACGCCAACTACCTCACATAGCTCCTTTATCCTCTTTAGAACATATCCATACAACCAATGATTAAACCTCCTGTTTACCACCCTACTCCATACTCCACTTTTACCCTTCTTCAAATTCTTTAATCCTTCAAGCACTGGAGAAAAACTGCCATCTATCACCTTCTTGAGTATCCTGTTTATCTCTGTCTTCAAATAATGCTTCGCCCTTTTCCACCTTCTTGAACCTTGCTTTTTAGGTTCTATCCTCTTTTCTATGACTTCCTTGACTTCCCTTCCAAAAACTTCTCCTTCTGATGTAGCGATTAACTTCCTGTATCCTATATCTATGCCCTTTGGCTTTTTGCTCTCTAACTTGACCTCTTTCTCAAAGATGAGCTTTATATACCACTTGCCATCTCTTTTCAAAAGTTCTATATCAGAGCATAGTTTCCAATCTCTGAAGTAATTGTTAGCATACTCATAGCTTTTGAAAGGTAAAGCAATCCATCTCTGGTTCTGAGGGTCTCTCAAGAAGAGCCAAAAGTCAAAGGAGTTTCTACCTTTCTCAATCCTGTAAAACCTACTGTCAAGTTTTAAGGCAGGCTTTTTTATCAAAGGTTTTTGAGGATTTTTGCCTTTTTTGAGTTTTGAGAAAAGGCTTTTAAGGATTGCTTTTGCCTGCTGTAAAGCACAACCAAGATATCTCTTGCTTAACCAAGTTTGGTATGGGTAGCTTTTAACATGTTTATAGGAAGGTAGTGTTTTAGTTTCATAGCCTACATCTACAAAGTATTGACAAGCCTTTTGATATTCCTGCCAGAGGTTTTCAAGAAAACTTAACTTTCCTGTATTTGAAAAATCCAGAGAGAAGAGCAAACTTCTTTTGATGCTACTTTGCATAGCAGGTTAAAATTTTAATGTCAACCTCTATAAGTGTCAAGTATATACATCTATAAATTAATTTCTATACTTTCAGTGATTAGTTTCTAATACCTCTTTGGCTCAAGGGCAAGAAAAGATAACAGAATATTTTCTGACGTAGACCCTTCAAGGTCAACAAGCTACCATAAGCCTAAAAGGCGGTGCTAGGATAGACAATGCCAACATAGTAAAAACAGACATAGAAGCCTCCAACGGTGTTATACACGTGATAGACACTGTCATAATGCCTAAGTAAAGCCTTGCCCCCTTTGGGGGCTTTTTGTAAAATGCTTTATGTGAGGCAGTTCCCAAAGCCAAGAGTAGTAGTCAGTGCCTGTCTAAATCTAAAACCTGTTCGCTACAACGGTCAAGAGGTTAGGGATGAGTTTGTCCTTAAACTTCTTCCTTACTGTGAAGTCGTAGAGGTCTGTCCAGAGATAGCCATAGGGCTTGGTGTTCCAAGAGAGAAGATAATAGTCTATAAAAGAGACCATGCCTTTGGTCTTTCTCAACCTGCAACGGGTCTTGAGCTAACGGAAAGGATGGAGAGCTTTTCAGAGAAGTTTTTAAGCGGACTTTCAGAGGTAGATGGCTTTATACTAAAGAGCAAGTCGCCCTCTTGTGGGGTTTCCAATACAAAGGTATACAAAGACCCAGAGGGAAGAGAGTTTTATTCAAAGGGAAAGGGGCTTTTTGCCATGAGGGTCTTAGAAAAATTTGAGGACATACCTGTAGAAGACGAAGGCAGGTTAAGAGATAAACAACTACGCACGCATTTCCTCACAAGGCTTTTTTCTATTGCAGACCTCAGAGAAAGCTTCAAGAGGATAGAAAAGGTAAAAGACCTTATGGACTTTCACCAAAGGTATAAGTATCTTCTTATGGCATACTCTCAGGCAAAGCTAAAGACCCTTGGAAGACTTACCGCACAGGCAAGAGAGGAAAACCTAAGAGAAACTCTTGAAGAATACAAAAAGGTTTTCTTAGAAGCCCTCAAGAGGAAGCCCTCTGTGGGTCAGCATACCAACGCAATACTCCACATCTTCGGACATCTCTCAAGAAACTTCAAGCCATCAGAGAGGGAGCACTTTTTAAAGTTGGTGGGAGACTACAAAAAGGGAGCTGTAGAAAGAAAACTTCTCGTGGAGTTTCTAAAGAGCTACGCCTACAGGTTTGAAAACCAGTATCTCCTCACACAAACCTATCTCCAACCTTATCCAGAGGAGCTTGAGCTTTAGTCTTCATCAAGGATTTCCATACCCTCAAGGGTGTAATAGGGTCTTTCGTAGCTTGAGTAGTAGTATGGTGTGTATGCGATAAACTCTCCAGCACAGGTATCTACGCCCTTAAAGGCTGGGACTATGTTCCACTGATACCTAAGGTTTCTTATCTCGTGCTCCTCCATGTCTTTGAGTTTTGCTATCTCTAAGTCCGAATAACCCATCTCTTTGGCAAGCCTTAGGGTCTGTGGGTCCAAGTCTTTTTCCTTTATAACCTTTTCAAATTCCACTATCTGCTTTATATTTTCCAGAAACCAGGGGTCTATCTTTGAAAGTTCGTAGACTTCTTGCACGCTATAGCCTTTTCTGAAAGCTCCAGAGATATACCAAAGTCTGTTTGGATTAGGTATTCTTAGACCTCTCTTTATCTCCTCATCCTCCAGCATTGAGTAGTCTGGAAGTGCAAGTCCATAAAGGTCTTGCTCAAGGCTCCTTATGGCTTTACCGAGAGCTTCCTTGAAGGTCCTTCCTATTGACATAACCTCCCCAACGGACTTCATCATTGTGCCAAGGGTTCTGTCTGTTCTTGGAAACTTGGCAAAGTCAAAGCGAGGAATTTTCACAACCACATAGTCTATGGAAGGTTCAAAGGAGGCAGGTGTAAAGCGTGTAATATCGTTCTTTAGCTCATCAAGGGTATAGCCTACCGCCAGTTTTGCTGCAACCTTTGCTATAGGGAAGCCCGTTGCCTTAGAAGCAAGCGCAGAGGAGCGAGAAACTCTTGGGTTCATTTCTATCACGTAGAAGTCTCCGTCCTCTGGACTTACCGCAAACTGTATGTTAGAGCCTCCTGTGTCTACGCCTATCTCTCTCATTATCTCAATGCAGGCATCTCTAAGTATTTGATATTCCTTGTCTGTAAGGGTCTGTGCGGGTGCAACGGTGATAGAGTCACCCGTATGCACGCCCATGGGGTCAAAGTTTTCAATGCTACAGACAATTATCACATTGTCCCTTGAGTCCCTTATGACCTCAAACTCAAACTCCTTCCAGCCTATGAGGGACTTATCTATTAGTACCTGATGTATGGGAGAGGTCTTTAGGGCAATCTCCACCTTTTCCTTGAACTCCTCCATGTTGTAGGCAATAGAGCCTCCGGTGCCACCCAAGGTAAAGGCAGGTCTCAGTATGGCTGGAAAGCCCACCTCTCTCACCCTCTCAAGGGCCTCTTGCAGAGTAGATACAACCACGCTGGGGGGCACCTTTAGCCCAATCTTCTCCATAGACCTTCTAAAAAGGTCTCTGTCCTCTCCCTTCTTTATGGCTTGGTAGCTAGCACCTATGAGCCTCACACCGTATTTCTCCAATATGCCTTCCTCGTAAAGCTTTACCGCAAGGTTAAGGGCGGTTTGACCTCCCAGCGTGGGAAGCAGGGCATCGGGTCTTTCTACACTTATTATCTCCTCCAGCACCTCCACAGTAAGTGGTTCTATGTAGGTTCTGTGGGCGAACTGGGGGTCTGTCATTATGGTGGCTGGGTTTGAATTGACTAACACCACCTCATAGCCCTCTTGCAAGAGAGCCTTGCATGCTTGAGTGCCAGAATAGTCAAACTCCGCCGCCTGACCAATTACTATGGGTCCTGAGCCTATGATGAGTATTTTCCTTATGTCTGTGCGTCTGGGCATTAAAGGTTATATTATATTAGATTTACGGTATGGCTTACGACAAGATTATCATAAGAGGCGCCCGTCAGCACAACCTCAAAAACATAAATCTTGACATTCCAAAGGAAAAGCTGGTGGTTATCACCGGACCCTCTGGCTCTGGCAAGTCCTCTCTGGCTTTTGACACCATTTACGCAGAGGGTCAAAGAAGGTATGTGGAGTCTCTTTCCTCTTACGCGAGGCAGTTTCTGGGTATTATGGAAAAGCCAGAAGTGGACATAATAGAGGGGCTATCGCCCGCCATAGCCATAGACCAGAAGACCACTTCAAAGAACCCACGGTCTACTGTAGGGACCGTGACGGAGATTTACGACTACATGAGGGTGCTTTGGGCAAACATAGGAAAGCCTCACTGTCCTGAGTGTGGAAGGCTCTTAGAGGGGCTATCCGCACATGAGATATTAGAAAAGGTCTGGGAAAAATATAAAGGAAGACGCATAGCGGTTCTGTCTCCGCTTGTGAGGGGCAAAAAGGGCGAGTTTAGAGAGCTTTTCAAGGAGCTTGACCGCATGGGCTTTTCAAGGGTTAAGGTGGACGGCGAATACATGAGGATTCTGGAAGTGCCACCTCTTGACAAAAACAAAAAACACCACATAGACCTCGTGGTGGACAGGCTAACCTTGGAAGAGGAAGAGAGGGCAAGGCTATTGACAGCCATGGAAAAATCCCTTGAGCTTTCAAAGGGGCTTTTAAAGGTTGAGGATGTGGAGAGCCAGAGGGAAGAGCTTTTCAGCGAACACCTTACCTGCCCAGACCATGGCTTTTCTATCCCTGAGCTTTCTCCAAGGCTTTTTTCCTTCAATTCTCCCTACGGTGCCTGCCCAGTTTGTAAGGGGCTTGGCGTCAAATGGGAGGTGAATGTGAAGCTCTTGGTGGATGAAAGGGAGCCGGCGGTGGACGCCTTTAGGATAACAGAATCCTCTTTCTTTGACTACCTGCGATATCCCATAATGAACATTCTAAGGAAGCTGGGGTACAACCCAAGGACGCCCTTTGGGGAACTGCCCCAAAGCGTGAAGAGCCTTCTTCTGTATGGTGGGTCTGTGGAGGGGGGTAGTTTTGAGGGTATTGTAAAACACCTTGAGAGACGCTTTCTGGAGGAGGAATCTGAAAGGCTCAGAGAAGAAATATCGGAGTTCATCAAGGAAAAGCCCTGTCCAGATTGTGGTGGTGCAAGGCTAAGGCAGGAAGCCCTTGCGGTGTTAGTGGATGGCAGAAACATATGGGATGTGGTTCGCATGCCCATAGGGCAGGCAAAGGAGTTTTTTGACCAACTTATTCATAAGCTCGGTGGCAGGGACCTGCTTGTGGCGGAGAGGCTCATAAAGGAGATATCCGACAGGTTGGGCTTTTTGATAAATGTGGGCTTGGATTACCTTGACTTGGCACGCAGTGCGGTCACCCTCTCAGGTGGAGAGATGCAACGCATAAGGCTTGCAACACAAATAGGCTCAAAGCTCACGGGTGTGCTGTATGTCTTGGATGAGCCTTCCATAGGACTTCACCCGCGGGACACGGACAAGCTCATAAAGACCCTGAAAGACCTAAGGGACTTGGGCAACACAGTTATAGTGGTAGAACACGACCCAGAGACTATCCTAAGTGCGGACTGGGTAATAGATATGGGTCCGGGGGCTGGTAAGAAGGGCGGTGAGGTGGTCTTTTGTGGCACAGTGGAAGAGCTGTTCTCCGACGAGCGGTCTTTGACAGGTGCCTATCTCTCTGGTAGGCTGTCTATTGAGGTGCCATCAAGGAGGAGAAAGCCAGAGGGTAAGTGGCTCAGGCTCGTGGGTGCAAAAAGGCACAACCTAAAGAACATTACTGTAGAGATTCCTGTGGGGCTCTTTGTATGTATAACGGGAGTCTCTGGCAGTGGAAAGTCCACCCTACTATACGATATCCTCTGGGAATACACAAGGGCGGTCTTTTATGGTGACACCGCAGAGGTGGAGGGCTTTGACCGCATCGAAGGGCTTGAACACTTTGACAAGGTGATAAACATAGACCAATCGCCTATAGGAAGAACTCCGAGGTCCAACCCTGCCACCTACACCAAGGTCTTTGACTATATCCGAGAGCTCTTTGCCCAAACACCAGAGGCAAGGGCGAGAGGCTACAACGCCGGCAGGTTTTCCTTTAACGTAAAGGGAGGCAGATGTGAAGCCTGTCAAGGAGAGGGGGTGATAAAAGTGGAAATGCACTTTTTACCACCTGTTTATGTGCCATGCGATGTATGTAAGGGTAAAAGGTATAACAGGGAGACTTTGGATATTCTCTATAAGGGCAAAAACATCGCTGACGTGCTTGATATGACTGTGGACGAAGCCTACGAGTTCTTTGAAAATGTGCCAACCATCAGAAGAAAGCTCCAGCTTTTGAGGGACATAGGACTTGGATACATAAGGCTGGGACAGCCTGCCACAACCCTTTCTGGAGGCGAAGCCCAAAGGATAAAGCTTGCCAGAGAGCTCTCTAAAAAGGAAAGCGGAAAAACCCTATACCTCTTAGATGAACCTACCACAGGTCTACATATGGACGATGTGAAAAAGCTAATAGATATACTCCAAAGGCTTGTGGAGAGAGGAAACACGGTGGTGGTTATAGAGCATAACCTTGACGTGATAAAGTGTGCGGATTGGGTTATAGACCTTGGTCCAGAGGGAGGAGAAAGGGGAGGCTATGTGGTGGCGGTGGGAACTCCAGAGGACATAGCACAAAACCCAAACTCTTACACAGGACAGTATCTGAAAAAGCTTTTAGAGCCTCAAGGTGTAAAGGCATATAATTAAAAACACTATGCTGAGCTACGAAGTTTACAAAATTCTTGAAGAAGAGTTAGGCAGGGAGAAGGCGGACAAGGTGGCAAGGATTTTAGAAGTAATCCTGAAAGCCATAGAAGAGAAGGTCAAGGAGCAAAAGCCTATTCTCAAAGCGGAGATAAAGGAGGAGCTTACAAAGGGGTTGGTAACCAAAGAAGAGTTTCATGGAGAGCTTAAGGCACTGAGGCTTGAGTTAGAGAGAAGGATAGACAGGCTTGAGGTTTACCTTAAGGTTCTCATAGTGCTTGTGATACTTGGTTTGACGCTCCTAAACCCTGCCTTTTTGGATTTAATAAAGTCCATATTTGGCTCAAAATGAAGAAGCAAGTGGCGGTTATTGGCTCTTCTTCTGCAAAACCAGAGGAGGAAGAATACATTTTTGCATACAGGCTTGGCAAAGAAATTGCAAAAAGAGGCTTTGTGGTGGTTTGTGGAGGGCGTGGGGGTGTTATGGAGGCGGTGTGTAAAGGTGCTAAGGAAGAGGGAGGTCTCACCGTAGGCATTCTGCCCTCTTACGAAGGGGAAGAGGCAAACCCTTACGTGGATATAAGGATAAGAACTGGCATGAGTTGGAACAGAAACCCTCTGGTGGTGGCAAGCGGTGATGTGGTGGTTGCAATAGGTGGCAATTGGGGGACGCTTTCTGAGATTGCCTACGCTCTTATTCTCAAAAAACCCATAATAGGCTACAAAACCCACAAGATTGAGGGGCTAACACAGGCAAATAGCCTTGAGGAAATTCTCCTATTTCTTGACAAAAATCTCAGTTGAAATCTTCTCTCAACAGACCATATTTATACAGGAGGGTCAAAGATGGAGAAGGAAGTTTTCTTCTTGGAAGACCTGCTTTTTAAAAGCACCGCTCAGGAAATAGAGGAAAGATACCAAGAGGTATTACAACTCTATGCTCACGACCCAGAGATACTCAATATAGCCAAGAGTATAAAGGGCATGTGTGATTACATAATGAAAACTTACAAGGAGATACCAAACCCAGAAAAGAAGTTGGACGAAAGCCTATACACGACCCTCTACCAAGTGCTAAAGGACCTTAGCATAACCCTTTATGACCTCTCTATAGCAGAGGGCGAACAGATATACTACGTTTTGTCCTCCGCTTACCAGAAGCTCAACGGTGCTAACAACCTACTGGAGAGGCTCGTCTAATCTCCTTAGGAAACAAGCACCAAGAAGAAGGCAGAAGAAGGAATAATACAGCCAAACAAGAAACAAAAGGGGTGAGCCAATTACACTATACAGCGGGCTTGCACTTATCAGCTTTATGACCACTATAGAAAAGACCTTGTTGAGTATGAAAAGCAATAAGGAAGCAAAGGCGGAAGCCAAAAAGGTATACCCTCTTGGGCGAAAGTATAGAGAATACAGCATGCTAACCAGAAGAAGGAGAAGCAAAAAGTTGGCAAGTTCTGTTAACCTTTGGTATATACCCTCAAGAAAGGACTTGGCTATGGCTAAAAGGGCTAAGCCAAAGGACAAGGCGGTAGCATAAAGTATGAGGACAAGGGGCATAAAGACCCAAAAGGCTAACTCACTTTCCAAAGGCTTTTTCTTGTAGACCATAGAGAAGGAAAAGTTTAGGCTTTTGGCAAAGGACAGTGCAAAGTAATAGGCAAGGGCAACAGACAGGAGAGAGCCAGAAGCTCTTTTTTCATACACGGGGAGAAGTTTCTCAAAAATTAGCTCCGCATAGGAAGGAAGATAGTCCTTTACATATTCATAAACCCTTGAAGGCTCAAGAAAAGGCAAATACATGGATACAAAACCAAGAAGCATTATCACAGAACCTACGACGGTGAGAAACTGATAGGTGAGGGACGCACTATGATATCCAAGGTTTTCTCTAAAGGCGTCTACGAAAGAAAGCACAAGGGCTCTAATATAGTTCCGCATCTCTTATGGTATATTCCACAATGCCATCTAAGGGGCTTTTGAAGGTGTATGTGTCTCCAGAAACGCTCAATATGTAATTAGGGCTTATGGGAACTTTACCCTTTCCTCCCGGCAAGTCCACTGCGTAGGTGGGTATACCCATTCCAGAAATCCTACCTCTAAGATACTCCATTATCTCAAGACCCTTCTCAAGGCTTGTCCTAAAGTGCAAAGCACCTTTGACTGGGTCGCAGTGGAAAAGATAAACGGGTCTTACCTTTATCCTAAGGAGACCTCTCATAAGCTCTAACATTACCTGTGGGTCATCGTTTATACCCTTTAGCAGGACAGTTTGGTTGTTGACTGGCACTCTATGCCTAAGAAGCCTTTCCACAGCCTCTGCGGACTCTTGGGTTATCTCTTTGGGATGATTAAAGTGGGTATTTATCCATATGGGCGAGTATTTTTCAAGGATGTGCAAAAGCTCCTCATCAAAGAACCTTTGAGGTGCAAGAACGGGAAGCCTCGTGCCAATCCTAATAATTTCCACGTGTGGAATTTTCCGTAGATTAGAAAGCACATACTCTAACTTCTCATTACTTACAGAAAGTGGCTCTCCACCAGATATTAGCACATCCCTTATTTCTTCGTGCCTTCTTACATACTCTAAAAACCTATCTATCTCTTCCCTTGTCCTTGCCCGCTCTCCCTCTTGGAAAATCCTTTTCCTCATACAGTGCCTGCAGTAAACCGCACAAAAGGTAGTCAAGGTAAAAAGCACCCTATCGGGATACCTATGAGTAAGACCCGGAATGTGTCCTTCCTCTCTAAAGGGGTCTGGCTCTCCCATAGACTGAACTCTTTCGTCCACTTCCACCGCTCTTGGAATAGCCTGAAGCCTGATGGGGTCTTGTGGGTCTTCGGGGTCCATAAGAGAAAGGTAATAGGGCGTTATAGCCATAGGATACAAGCCTGTGGTCTGGTCTATGCCTCTTTCTTCCTCTGGCGTAAGCCTTATATACCTTTTTAGCTCCTCTTTAGTTTTTATCCTGTTTTGTATCTGCCAATGATAGCTCCGCCAAAGCTCCTGTGGAACATCTGTGAAAAACTTTCTCATAACTTGTATATATGTTATACTAATCTCTAGCTGCAGTTCTGGGTTAAAAGCCCAGTGGCATCTTGGCAATTGAATAGGGTTTTGCTCTTTGAAAGCAAGGGGGTAGTATTGACTAAAGAGGTTTGAAAAGCCCTTCCTCGTTAACTTCCATTATGACGGTCTTTCCCTTTATGCTCCTTATTTGTAGGCTTTTCCAAAGGTAGTAGGGTAAGCGATGGTGGTTTTCCTAAATTTTTGCCTTTTCTGAGGCTTGTCTTTCATAGGTTATATTTTAATGCCTTTATGCTTTTATGCTTTGGCATAAAGATGCGGTGATGCTTTGATGTTTTGATGACATATGCCTCAAAGCCCTGTCTCTCAAGGGTTTAAATTTGACAATACCACACTCAACCTTGCAGGACCTGACACTTTTGGCAAACCACCTTCACTTGAGAGGGGTGCCCCCTTGACAAAAGGTTTGATATGTCTTATTATTCTTTATGTGGTGAGTTGAGGTTGCTAATCCACCGTGTGGAGTTGAAACCATGTCTTGGGTTTTCTGCGTAGGTAGGCGGGTATGGTTGTTGCTAATCCACCGTGTGGAGTTGAAACGGAGATTTTGGCTGAACTTAAGAAGTCTGCTGAGGTTGCTAATCCACCGTGTGGAGTTGAAACTAAGTTCATTATACTTTTCCTCGCCTATCGCATCAAGTTGCTAATCCACCGTGTGGAGTTGAAACCATGGCATTCACGAAACGTGGGTCAGCTTTATCTAAAGTTGCTAATCCACCGTGTGGAGTTGAAACGGTAGGTATCCAATGCCTATAATGAGGAAAAGCCAATAGTTGCTAATCCACCGTGTGGAGTTGAAACTTGATTGAGGATGAGGGTTGCTATGTTTTTCCCTTCTGTTGCTAATCCACCGTGTGGAGTTGAAACGTTTTATTTCACCGTCTTTGACTGCAAGCTTCCATACGTTGCTAATCCACCGTGTGGAGTTGAAACTTCTGGAACGCAGAGCTTATTAAGTAAACTCGCAACAAGTTGCTAATCCACCGTGTGGAGTTGAAACTACACATCCAAAAAGCTATAAACTAATTACCCATGAAGTTGGCAGTCCTCACTGGTGCTGGCATATCCGCAGAGAGTGGTGTTCCCACCTTTAGGGGGCAAGGTGGTCTTTGGAAAAGCTACAGACCAGAAGAGCTTGCCACTCCCCAGGCTTTTAGAAGAAACCCAGCCTTAGTGTGGGAGTGGTATCTTTGGAGAAGGGGCGTAATAGCAAAAGCGGAGCCTAACGCTGGGCATATTGCACTTGTGGAGCTTGAGAGAAAATACTGCGAAGACTTCCTGCTTATTACCCAAAACGTGGATGGACTTCACCAAAGGGCTGGTTCAAAAAGACTTGTGGAGCTTCATGGGAATATATGGAGGGTCAAATGCCTCTCCTGTGGTGCGGTTTACTATGACTATTCTGTAAGCTACGCACAGCTTCCACCTGCCTGCAAGGAATGTGGTGGGCTTATTAGACCAGATGTGGTCTGGTTTGGTGAGGCTTTGCCTGAGGATGCCTTAGAGCTTGCCATAAGGTGGGCAAGGAGTTGCGATGTGTTTGTGGTTATTGGAACTTCCGCAGTGGTGTATCCTGCGGGTGAGCTTCCATACCTTGCAAAGGAACATGGTGCAAAGGTTATAGAGATAAACCCAGAAAGCACACCTGTCTCTCCCATTGCAGATGTTATAATAAAAGAACCAGCAAGCAGTGGTGTGAAAAAACTACTGGAGGTCTTATGAAAGTCCACATAATGGGCTCTGACCAAAGAATAGTCCGCTGTGCTCGTGTATCTTTTGCAAAGGACAAAGAGGTTGACAAGGAAAGGGACACAAGGCTTATAAAATATCTCTTCCAGCACAAACATGCCTCACCCTTTGAGCATGTAATAATAGCCTTTGAAGCTGATAAAGAGCTTTGGCTTGAAATCCTTAAAAACCTGCCAAGCCCTGCGGTGCAAGTTTACTATTCTAAAGGATACATATGGCTCAACCTAAGGAACTACATAAACGCCATGGAGCTCTTCACATCAGAAGTAAAAGAGTCCCTAAAGGAAAAACTACCTGCTACCACTGCAATAATATTCGGTCAAGAACCACAAGACTACTCTACAGACCACGCCTACGTGAAGGATAAGATAGAAACTTCCTCCGGCTGGCTTGGCCTGGTCGATAGTCTTGAGCTTGGAACAGATATGGACTACTATACCTTTGTAGTGGAATGCCCGCTCTTTGTTGCCCGTCAGTGGCACAGGCATAGGTTTGGCTCATATAACGAAGTTAGCAGAAGGTATGTGAGCTACGAGCCGGACTTTTACATTCCTCGCTATCTTAGAAAGCAGGCAAAGAGAAACAAGCAGGCATCAATTGAAGAGCCAATAGAAGAGCCATGGAACTCTATTTTTCTGAAAAAGATAAACTGGTATGTGCAAGACCTACAAGACCTATACAAGGCTATGACGGAAAAGGAGGTTGCCAAAGAACTGGCAAGGGGTATTCTACCCCAGTTTATGAAGACAAGGTTTTATTGGACAGTGCCAAGAGTAGCCCTGGATAACTTCATCACCTTAAGAACCCACGAGGGAGCTCAAAAAGAAATAAGAGAATTCGCACAGGTCATAAAAGACTTAGTTGACTACAAAGAAACAGACAAAAGGCTCAGGCTTTAGCGGTCTCAAGGGGCAAGACGCTTACTACCTTTTTATTTCTCCTGTTTTCAAACTTCACCACACCATCTATCAAAGCAAAGAGGGTAAAGTCCGAACCCATTCCCACATTTACGCCGGGATAAACCTTTGTCCCTCTCTGTCTTATTATTATGTTTCCTGCCTTGACTATCTGACCATCATGCCTTTTTACGCCCAGCCTTTTGGAATGACTATCTCTACCATTTCTCGTTGAGCCACCGCTTGCTTTGGATGCCATGTTAAACCTCCTGTATGTCCTTTATAAGTATCTCCGTATAGGGCTGTCTGTGCCCTCTCCAACGCTTATAGTTTTTCTTTGCCCTAAACTTAAACACTATAACCTTTTTATGCTTTCCGTGAGACAAAACTTCAGCAAGGACTTTACCCTTGCCAAACTCTATAGAACCATCCTCTCTTCTCAAAAGCAAAGGGGAAAACTCAAGAACTGCACCAACATCGCTGGGCAGTTTTTCTATCCTTAGCTTAGTCCCTTTCTCAACCTTATACTGTTTCCCACCAGTCTCTATAATCGCATACATAGACCTTTCTCCTCAGCAAAAAGTTTAAAGGAGGGGGCAAAGCCCCCGCGCAATCTTATTTCTTCTGCTCTCCAGCAGGTTGCTGTTGTTGTTGCTGTTGCTCTCCAGCAGGCTGTTGTTGCTGTTGTTCTCCAGCAGGCTGTTGCCGCTGTTGCTCAGCAGGTTGTGCTGGCTGAGCGGGTTGTGCAGGTTGTTCCTGCGCGGGTTGTGCAGGTTGTTCTGCGGGTTTTTGCTGGCAGGATGCTGCCAGGAGTGCAAGGCTTGCAACTCCAAGTGCTATGAACTTCCTCATTTTAGCTACCTCCTTCATGGATTATACAAACTACCATTATACAACCTGTCAAGTGGTTATGTCAAGTTCTCTAAGCAGGCTTTCCACATGACCTTTTGCCTTGACATTATAAAAGGCTTTTAGTATCTTCCCCTCTGGAGATATCACGAAGGTGCTCCTAATTACTCCCTCTGTCTCTTTCCCATACATCTTTTTCTTGCCATAGGCTCCGTAAGCCCTGAGGACCTCCTTCTGAGGATCGCTTAGCAGGATAAAGTTAAGCCCATACTTTTCTTTAAACTTCTTATGGGATTGTAGGCTGTCTGGGCTTACGCCAACGACCCTAAAGCCCTTTGACCTCAGGCTATTTAGGTTGTCCCTAAAGTCGCAAGCTTCTTGGGTGCAACCTGGCGTGTCATCCTTAGGATAGAAGTAAAGTATAAGGGGTAAGGAGAGTAGGTCCTTTAGACAAAACTTACCTTCTTTTCCCTCCTCGTCGATGCCCTCAAGACAAAAGTCTACCGCAGGGTCTCCTTCTTTTAGCATAGTAATTATTATAAGACAGGTGGGGGCATACGCCCCCTTTTTTTCAGCCGTAGGTGTCGCCTTCTGGCTTGACGGGTTCTATCCTCAAGAGAGCGTCATCTGGGGTCACGTTGTCGCCAGGCTTTACGAAGACCTTTTTGACCACGCCGGTAATTGGGGCGTGTATCTCGTTTTCCATCTTCATGGCTTCTACAATGGCAACCGTTTGACCCTCGCTCACAGGCTGACCCTCCTGGACAAGCACTCGCACCACCCTTCCCGGCATGGGTGCGGTAGCATCTCCGGGCTGTGTGGCCTTTGGTATACCCTTTTCCTCCGCCTGAGCTACTGCCTGAGGAACACCGCCAGAGGGTATGGCTTCAAGCTGTGGTGTGAGCTGAACTTCTTCCAGCCTTCCGTCCACCCTTACATAGTATTTTCTTGGCTTACCAGGCTCTGCGTGGGCACTTACTCCCTCTACTTTTACTTTGAACTTCTCTCCGTGGTATATGACCTCAAACTCCACAGGTGCTGCGCCAGGCACGGTGCCCGGTTTTACCTCGGTAGCTTCCGCCAGCTCCTCCAAGGGTTCTGCACGGAGCTCTCCCTTCTCTCTTGCCACAAAGAAATCCTTTGCCTGCATTGGGAAGAGAGCATACAGTAGCACCTCCTCGTCAGTGGGTTCCTTTCCAAGGAGAGACCTTGTCTCTTCATAGGCCTTGTCCCAGTCGTTGGGGTCCGCAAGGTCTGCAGCACGCACAGAAAAGTCTGGTTCTTTTCCAGGTCCCAGTATCTTTTCCGCCAGCTCCTTTGAGATAGGACCTGGGGGCTTTCCGTATTTGCCCTCCACATAGTCCCTGACCTCTTTGGTTATCACCTTGTATCTCTCGCCAGATATCACATTAAGCACCGCCTGCACACCCACTATCTGAGAAGAGGGTGTTAGAAGTGGTGGATAGCCCAGGTCCCTTTCCACGTTGGGCACTTCCTCAAGGGCTTCTTCTATCTTATCTATGGCGTTTGCTTCTATTAGCTGGGCAACCATGTTAGATATCATCCCGCCCGGTATCTTGTGAATAAGCACCTTGGCGTTCACCCCCGCATACTCGGTCTCGTATTTCTTGTATTTCTTGCGTATCTGCTTGGTAATCTCCGCACACTCTTCTATCTTCTTAAGGTCAAGACCTGTGTCAAAGGGTGTGCCTTCAAGCATAGCCACCACGGACTCTGTAGCAGGGTGAGAAGAACCAAAAGCCAAAGGTGAAAGCACCGTATCCACCATGTCCACACCAGCAAGTATGGCCATCATGTGGTTTACTATGGCTGTTCCGCTCATGTCGTGGTTGTGTAAAAGCACAGGCAGTTTACCGCCTGTGGCTTCCTTTATCCTCTTTATTATGGTGTAGGTTTCAAGGGGCATAATAATACCAGTGGCGTCCTTGAAGGACAGCCAGTCCGCTCCCATCTCCGCTATCTCAAGGGCATACTCTACCCACTTGTCTATGGTATGCACGGGGCTTCTTGTATAGCTTATCTCCGCATGGGCTTCTCCACCAAGCTCCTTTATAGCCTTTACCGCAGTTTGGATGTTCCTGTTGTCATTAAGAGCATCAAAGACCCTAAAAACAGTTATACCGTTAGCTATAGACCTTTCTACAAACTTGTAAACCAGCTTGTCAGACTTGGGTCTGTATCCTACAATGTTCTGACCCCTAAAGAGCATCTGAAGTTTGGTGTTGGGCATAACCTCCTTTATACGCCTTAGCCTCTCCCAGGGGTCTTCTTTGAGATACCTAAGACACACGTCGTAGGTGGCACCACCCCAGACCTCAACCGCATAAAAACCTACCTTGTCTAACTTCTCACACAGAGGTAGAAGGTCATCGGTTCTTACACGGGTGGCAAGTTTGCACTGCTGACCATCCCTGGGCGTGAGGTCTGTGATAAGTATCTTTTTCTTAAAGCCAGACCTCTCCATTTCCTTGAGCTGTGCTTGAATTTCCTCCATTATCTCCACAACTTGCATGCCTTACCTCCTTTTATAGTCCATGATATGCGGCTATCGCCGCAGATATAAAGGCTACAAAGTCCTCCTTGTTTCTTACCTCCTCATACTCAAAGAGATGAGGATGGGTTTCCAAATACTTGGTGTTAAACTTACCAGCCCTAAAGTCTGGGTCCTTCATTATCTCTATAAGCAAGGGTATGGTGGTCTTTATGCCAGTAATCTCGTAGGTTTCCAAAGCTGCCTTCATACGGTCTACCGCAACCTCCCACTGAGGAGCCCAGACTATGAGCTTGGCTATCATAGAGTCATAGTAAGGGCTTATCTCATAGCCCCTTGACGCTGCGTGTTCTACTCTTATACCAAAGCCACCGGGTGCATAATACCTTTCTATAGTTCCTATGCTTGGTGCAAAGTTCTTTTTGGGGTCTTCTGCGTTTATCCTCACCTCTATGGAGTAGCCGTTAAACTTTATGTCTTCCTGTTTATATCTTAGAGGCTCGCCAGCAGCGATTCTAAGCTGCCACTTTACTATGTCCACACCCGTTATCATCTCCGTGACTGGATGCTCCACTTGAATACGCGTGTTCATCTCAATGAAATATATGTTTCCCTTCTCGTCCGCTACAAACTCCATGGTGCCTGCGCTGTAGTATCCTATCTCCTTCGCTGCTTGAGCTACCAGTTCTCCGTAGTATGCCCTTTTGCCTGGTGTGAGAAGTAATGAGGGGGCTATTTCCACCAGCTTTTGGTTTCTCCTCTGAATGGAGCAGTCTCTTTCGCCAAGGTGTATCACATTACCATATTTGTCCCCAAGCACCTGAAACTCTATGTGGTGTGGGTTTTCTATGTATTTTTCAAGGAGCAGGTCACCTCTACCAAAGGCTTTCAGAGCTTCGTTATAGGCGCTTTCGTAGTTTTTCAGCAGTTCCTCCTCGTTCCTACATATCCTTATGCCTCTTCCACCACCACCTGCGGAAGCCTTCAAAAGCACAGGGTAGCCTATTTCTCTCGCTATTTGTTTGGCTTCTTGCTCATCCTTTAGAATACCATCACTTCCAGGTACAGTGGGAAGTCCTGCCTTTTTGGCTATTTCCTTAGACCTCGCTTTGTCTCCCATAAGCTCTATAACCTTCCAATGAGGACCTATAAAGTTTATTCCCTTTTCCTCACAGAGCCTTGCAAAGTGTTCGTTTTCCGCCAAAAAGCCATAGCCCGGATGGATGGCATCCGCACCCACTTCCAAAGCAAGGTCTACTATGCGTTCCGCATTAAGGTATGTGTCTAAGGGGTTTACCCCTATCATGTAGGCTTCATCTGCCATCTTCACATGCCTTGCGGTGGACTCTATCTCGTTGTATATGGCAACGGTCCTTATGCCAAGCTCCTTGCATGCCCTTATAACCCTGCAGGCTATCTCGCCCCTATTGGCAACGAGCACCTTGTTAAACATGCTTATCCTCCATAGGTCTTTTTATAGGTTTCATAAAAGACCCTCCTTTGCCTTTCTTATAGCGGGAGCAAGTGCAGTCCTTCTATCCCATAAAACAAAACCTATAAGCGTCATCATACCTGCAAACAAAACTCCAAAACCCCAAAGCATTATGCTTATCACATCATCTATCCTTTTGTTTGTATCCTCTATCCTCTGAATAATAGCTTTCTGACCCTCTTCCAGCCTTATGATTCGTTCTCTATCTTCCAGAGTAAAAGGCACTTCCCTCGCAAGGACAAAACCCACCATGAAAACAAAAACTAAGAGTAGCCTCACCTTATCACCTCTACCCTATACTCAATAGGTGCTACCTTGTTTATCATGTAGGCTATGGAGCAGGTGCCAGGGTCGTATATGGTTTTGTCAAGGGCTTTTTTCACATCCTCTTCAGAGACTTCGCCTTTTACCTTCACAAAGAGATATATTTTTGTGAATACCTTTGGATAACCCTCTGTTATTCTCTCTGCATCCGTTTCTATCTCTATGTGTTCTGTATGCTTACCCTCTTTGTGTAAGGCTTCGTAGAGGTGTATACCCACACAACCCGCTATGGAATGAAAGAGAAGCTCTGGAGGTCTTATACCCCTGCCCTTACCACCCACATAGCCTGCTGCGTCTATAGGCACTTCTCTGCCAGACTCGCCTGTGCCTACAAAGTGAAAGTCTTCCTTTTGAACCACCTTCACCTTCATGCTTGCCTCCTAAAAATAGTGGGTAAATATTATAAGCAAAATAGCCAAAAAGTGATGGTTTTTATCATAGAAAATTAAAAGGGGGGAGGGAGGCAAGGCATGGGGAGTTTAGATACTTTTATCAATGAATGAATGCGTGTAAAGATAAAGCGTAGGAAAAGGTCCCCGTGGGGGGACCCTATTAGACTTTATGCAAATATATCTCTACCGTCCGTTCTCCAGACCGCTATTACAGAGGGTCTTGGCACCTGCACGTTATCTCCATAAGGCCATCTACTATTTGGTTCATTCGTATCTGTCTCTCCCGGGTGCTGTATAGCACAGAAAAAGGTCTTCCAATCATCCGAAAACTCAGGTCCGCATATTTCACAGCCAGGCACTCCAGAGAGGAACATTTTAAATTCCTTAGTAAAGGGATTGAGCACGTAGACTCCATCATTCTTCCTGAGCCTTGAGGAGCTTGGATTGCCATCCGTGGCTATCCATACGTTTCCGAGCCTATCTATCACAAAGTTGTCTGGTGCAGAAATAGCAGGCGTTGAGGAGCTTGCGAGTTGACCGTAAATTATCAATTTATTGTTCTGGTCAGAAGCGTTAGGATCACCACACAATATTGGTATTTGCCATGTGAAGGTGGTTGACGCGGGATTACCATTTGCCTCTTTTATCTCTACTATATGACCCATTACGTTGTTCGGTCTGGGGTTAGCTCTGTCAGTTCCTGGTTGTCCACTTGCTCCCCTTCTTTCATTGTAAGTTAGGGCTACCCACGCGCTTTTTGTCAACGGATTCCATTCTATATCTTCGGGTCTGTCCATTTTTGTAACTCCCAGAGCATCTGCTGCACCTCTGGTATTTATGAAACAAAGGACTGGGTCGCTCTTAAAAGGTTCAGGAAGGTTTGGATTGGGTGTTATAGCATAAGTGCCATCTGGCTTTTTTTCGCATTTGGCTATGAGTATCCACTCTCCAGTAAGGTCGTCCTTAAACTTTGCTACATACAGCTCTCCCTCGTCAAGAAGGTCCATGTTTGCCTGCCTGTTGTTAGGGTTGTATTTGCCCTTTGTAATAAATTTGTATACATACTCAAACCTTTCATCGTCGCCCATATAGACCACTACCCTACCGTCTGGTGCTATGGCATATGTAGCTGCTTCATGCTTGAGCCTTCCGAGAGCTGTCCTCTTCTTGGGTGTGCTATTGGGGTCCATGGGGTCTACTTCCACCACCCAGCCAAACCTGAAGGCTTCGTTAGGCTCGTCGTTTATATTAAACTTACTTTTACCTGACTCACCTTTTAGGTTCATGAAGCCGTAGTAGGGTGCGAAGCTACCCGGCACACCATATCTTTGATGTATAGACCTCACTAAGTCATCAGGTATGTTATTCCTATTACCTCCAAAATAACTATGGAAGTTCTCTTCACAGGTTAGCACAGTGCCCCAAGGAGTTTTGCCCGCAGCACAGTTGTTAAGCGTGCCATACACAAAAGTTCCCTCTGAATCGTAGTAAGTTCTCATAAGCCTATGACCTCTTGCAGGCCCTGTTATTTCGCATTTAGTAGAGCCTGTTATTCTTCTGTTGTAAAGAGAATTCTTTACATACTCCCAGCTTCCATCTTGTCTTTTTCTTATTTCCACCACAGAAAGACCATGGGCTTCAAGCATAAACCGAGATTCCTCTTCGGTAGGTCTTCCTTGACTTGGTGCATTTCTAGACAGGAATGGAACAGGAAACATAAGTTCTGGATTGCAGTATTCGTGGTTTACTACAAGTAGGCTTTTGCCATCTTGAGTTCTCAAAAAACCCACAAAGTCGCAGTTATATCCAAAGCACTTCTTCTGACGCTCCACATCGTTTGAGTCTACTCCTTGGCTTCTTATCTTGTTCCAGTCAAGGTTTGAACCAATATCCAGTGCATCTCCCCACCTTATTACCACATTGTGGTTAAAGCCCTCTGGGATAGTTATTTTATCTTCGGTGTTGGGATAGATGGTTCTGAAGGTAAGGGGTTGAGGGCTTGCACTGACGCCACCGCCACCACAGGCAAGCAGGGTAAGCCCAGCACCACCAAAGATAGCAGACTTCAAGACACTTCTTCTACTCATAGCTCTTGATAGCACATCACCAAAATACTCAGCCATGTTGAAACCTCCTACGGTGGTTTTGGTTAATATCTTAGGTGGGGGTTGTTAAGAAACCGTTAAGGAGCTGTTAAGATTTGGTTAAGAAAACCTCTTGTGTGAGAAAAGGTCAACGAAGGGAGACCTCTGTCCCTCTACGTATTCTTTTACAATCCTTGCGGTAATAGGTGCGTGGAGTATGCCGTTTCTATAGTGTCCTGTGGCTACAAAGTAGTTTTCTCCAAATTGAAAGATAGGCTTTTCATCAGGTGTTGCAGGTCTGTAGCCGTAAAGGGTATTCATTAATGTAGCCTTAGATAAGGTAGGAACAATGCGTATAGCACCTTCTGAAAGTTGCTTTAAGCCCTCAAGGGTGTTTCCGCTCATAAAACCCACATCTTCAGAAGTGGCACCTACATAGAGGTATCTTTCTCTCGGTATAAGGTAAGAAATGGAAGAGTAGTGAACCCTTGGGAGGTTTGCCCCCTTGAGTTTAAGCCCCTGCCCCTTTATTGGATAAACAGGAAGGTCAAAGAGCTCCCTCGTCCAAGAACCTAAGGCAAAGATGTAGAAATCACCCCTGTATTCAGACTTGAGACCTTTTATGCCTTCTATCTCATCTCCCTTTTTTGTCACCTTAGTAATCTCGTCCACCACATAGTCCACACCAAGCCTATTCATAGCAAAAAGCAAAGCATCCATTAGCATCTCTGCGTCCACCCACGCCTCTTCTGTATAGTGTATGAGGGATATAACATCCTTTGACAACTCCTCCCCCTTCTGTAAAAGTTCAACACCATAGCCTGCCCTTTTGTATCTTTCTGCCACTTTGAGAAGTTCCTCCTCTCCTTCTAATACCACCCTGTATATACCCTCTTGCCAAAAGCCAACCCTCTGCTTGGATACATCACTCAAAAACCTTATAAAATCTGGATATACCTTAAGGCTCTGGTAAGAGAAGTCAAAAAGCTCACCCTCTAAGCCTTCGGAGAAAGGTGCTAACATCCCTCCAGCGGTCCAAGAGGTAGCTTCTTCTGGGTTTCTGGTTATGACCTGAACTCTGTAGCCCTCAGATGCAAAAAGCAAGGCACAGCTCAAACCTATTACTCCACTTCCCACTACAATGATTTTCCTCATGATATATAATTTACCCATTATGGGTGAACTTAGAAGGAAACTTGACACAGATTATGTTTACTTTGCGGAGGTTGAACTGCTCTTTAACTACGGTGTGGGATACCCAGACCTAATAATCAAGCTGAGGGAGAAGGTCTACCAAGAGGGGCTTGAAGAAAGCGTCTATGTGAAAAAAGCAGACAGAAAGCTCTTCCAGAATGTGCATCGGTTCCTTGAGGTTCTTGATGGGTCTGATGAACCCATGCAAGATGACGACAGCCAACCCATAGAAAAATGGTGGTGGCATCTTCATAAGATAGCAAAGGGCAAGTATCCAAGCCTCATGTTAAAGGAGTACCTCAGGGAAGTTTACAGAAAGCGTAGAAAGTATTGGAAAGTAAAAGAGAAAGGCTTATATTCTCTAAGGCATTCCACCAATCAGGAATTTAAGCCTTTGCACTTGACAGGTAAGTAATGGATGACCTTAGGGAGCTAAGAAAAGAGATAGATACCATTGACGAGGAAATTTTACGGCTTCTTAATCAGAGGGCAAAGCTCGCCAAAAGGGCGGGCGAGATAAAAAAGGATATGGGGCTTGAGGTTCACGCACCAGAAAGAGAAAGAGAAATAATAAACCGTATCATAAGGCTAAATAGGGAACTTTACGGAGAGGAGTTTCCTACTGAAGCGGTAGTCCATATATATAGAGAGATAATCTCAGCCTGCCTATCGCTTGAAAAGGAGCTTAAGATAGCCTATCTGGGACCGAAAGCCACCTTTACACACCAAGCTGCACTTGAATACTTTGGCTTTTCCGCTCATTATGTGCCAGTAAGCACAATAGGTGATGTCTTTAAAGAGGTTGAAACAGGTAGGGTTGACTACGGTGTGGTTCCAGTGGAGAACACCACTGAAGGTGTTGTCAATTATACTCTTGACATGTTTTTGGAATCTGACCTTAAGATAGTAGGTGAGGTAGTAATACCTATCAAGCTCAACTTACTCTCCACTGCGAGCAGTTTGGAGGATATAAGGACCATTTATTCCCACAGACATGCCCTTGCACAGTGTAAAGAGTGGCTTAAGAAAAATCTTCCAACCGCAAGCCTTGTAGAAACTGAAAGCACCGCCAAAGCCTGTGAGCTTGTTATGGAGCTTGAGGATGCGGGGGCTATAGCCAGCGAGGTTGCTGCATACACCTACCACCTTAACATACTTGCGGAAAATATACAAGACAACCCTAACAATTACACAAGGTTTTTGGTTATAGGTAAGAGGTGGATGAAACCAACTGGAAAAGACAAAACGAGCCTGATATTTGCCATAAGGGATGAGGCTGGGGCTCTCTATAAGGCTTTGGAGAGTTTTTACCGGCATAGTGTCAACCTTACAAAGATAGTCTCAAGACCATCAAGAAAAAAGGTTTGGGATTATGTGTTTTTTGTGGACTTGGAGGGACATGCGGAAGAGGAAAATGTAAAAAAGGCTCTGGAACTTTTGCAAGAGAGGTCTCAGATGGTCAAAGTCCTCGGCTCATACCCAAAGGCACTTCTACAGGAGGGCTAACTCAGTCAGCAATCTTCTTTTGTGGGAGACACCTGTTGAGGGTTCAATAGTCCTGTCTGTTAGCTTTAGTCCTACTGGTCTTCCTTCTGAAGTAAACCTTATCACCAAGTATGCAAGTTTTGATATCCGCTCTTCTAAGGTTCCTTCCACCATATCCAGGCTGAGGATCACAGGTGGTGCGGACTCTTCCACCATTTCCTTTACGTATAAACTGCCTGTTTTGGCTGATAGCTTCCAATGGATAAGTTTTAGAGGTTCGTTGGAATATTCTCTAACTCCGTATAGTTCTTCATAACCACGCTTTCTGCTCAAAATGTTTGCTTGTCCCCTTTGTCTTGGGAAAATATTCAGAGACCTTTCCACAACTTCCATAGGATGTGGAAACACCACAAGATTTATGGGAATATCTACATTATAAAACCTCTCAAAAAGCCCCACAGGGAAAGAGGAGCTTATCTCAAGGCTTATAGTTGAGTAATGCCCTCTCTTTTCAAAGGTTGTAGAGACCCTACCCTCTACCTCTTTACCTCCAAGTATAAGAGGAAACACATGACTATCTTCTCTTATCCTTATATATATAAGAAAGGCAGGAAATCTTTTTGTGTTTTTAATTAAAGTCCTAAGCCCGGTTTTTGAACCTACATAAACCTCTTCTGGAGGTATCAAAACTACTTCAAGCCCTCTTAGGTTGTAAAGAGACAAAACACCAGAAAGTAGCATAAAGGAAAGCATGTAAGATACTACCAGATATAGTAGATTGTTGGCGGTATTTACAGCTGCCACGCCCAAAAATATGGTTATACCTATAAATATAACTCCAGCCCTGTTAACCCTGACCTTGTATCTTGTTTTCACCGAAGAAAACTCTAAAAAGCTCTGTAGGTATTGGCACAAGAACTGTATTGCCTGGCTTTGTGGCTACATTTTGTATGGTCTCAAGGTATCTAAGCTGGATAGCTATAGGCTGGGTTGCAAGTATTTGTGCCGCCTCTGCCAGCTTTTGTGCTGCTTGATATTCTGCCTCTGCTGCGATTATCTTTGCCCTTCTTTCCCTTTCCGCCTCTGCCTGTCTTGCCATGGCTCTGCGAAGCTCTTCTGGTAGGTCTATTTTCTTTAGTTCAACTGCTACCACCTTTACACCCCAGGGGTCTGTTTGTCTGTCAATAATTTCCTGAAGTTGAAGGTTTAGCTTTTCTCTTTCAGAAAGTAGTTCGTCAAGCTCTGCAGCACCACACACGCTTCTTAAAGTAGTTTGTGCTATCTGAGAGGTAGCGTATAGGTAGTTTTCAACTTGGACTATAGCCTTTACAGGGTCAACCACTCTAAAATAGACCACTGCATCCACGCTAACAGACACATTATCTCTGGTAATTATGTCCTGAGTAGGCACATCCATGGTGACGGTTCTGAGGTCTACCTTTACCATTTTGTCAATTATGGGTATAAGTATAAAAAGACCAGGTCCCTTTGCTCCTATCACCCTTCCAAGCCTAAAGATGACCGCCCTTTGATACTCTGGAACTATCTTTACCGCCACAGCAATGAAAACTACCAATGCTATTACTATCACAATAAGGGGTGAAAAACCCATGGCTAAACCTCCTATGAACTTAAATATGTCCCCACCCACTATGCTGGCAAAAACCACTACCAGAAAAAGCAAAAAGGGCAGTAGATCAAGAATAGGCTTCATGCCCTAAATTATATCATGCCTCAAGGATAGCACCCTTTGAAGCGGAGGAGACAACCTTCACATACCTTCTGAGCCATGAACTCCTTATCTCCTTTTGTTTAGGCACGAAGTTTTCAAGCCTTCTTCTGAGTTCCTCCTCTGTAATAAGAAGTTCAAGTCTTCTGTTAGGAATGTCTATAAGTATTTCATCACCCTCTCGTACTACACCGATGGGTCCACCAGAGGCTGCCTCGGGTGCAATGTGTCCTACACATGCTCCCCTTGTGCCACCGGAGAACCTGCCGTCAGTAATTAGGGCTACCTTGTCTCCCAAACCCATACCCATTATGGCAGAGGTGGGTGAAAGCATCTCTCTCATACCAGGTCCGCCCTTTGGTCCTTCGTAGCGTATGACCACCACATGACCGGGTTTTACCTTACCTCCAAGTATACCTTCTATGGCTTCCTCTTCTGAATCAAAGCATATGGCTTTGCCTCTAAAGACCAACATGTTAGGGTCAACTCCTGCGGTCTTTACCACAGCACCTTCTGGTGCAAGGTTTCCAAAGAGTATGGCTATACCACCTTCTTTGGAGTATGGCTCTTCTACTCTCCTTATGACTTCACCGTCCGCATCGGGTGCTTCTTGGGCTATTTCTCTAAGGGTTTTGAGGCTCACCGTTGGTCTATCTGGATAGGGTAGATGCCCACCTCTTATAAGCTCCTTGAGTATGGCGGGCATTCCACCCACATTGTCAAGGTCTTGTATGTGGTAATGAGACGCAGGTGATATTTTGCATATATTGGGTGTTCTTCTTGATATTTCGTTTATCCGTGCGAGGTCGTATTCAACACCTGCCTCACGGGCTATAGCCAAAAGGTGCAGTATGGTATTGGAAGAACCACCCATGGCTATGTCCACTGCAAAGGCATTGTCAAAGGTCTCTTGTGTTAGCAGGTCTCTTGGTCTTATATCTCTCTTGAGTAGCTCCATTATCTGTCTTGCGGCATTGCGAGCAAGAACCTCTCTCCTTGGGTCTACCGCAGGAATGGTGCCATTGCCGGGCAGAGCCAAACCTAAGACTTCCGTAATACAGTTCATAGAGTTTGCGGTAAACATACCAGAACAACTTCCACAGGTGGGACAGGCATGTTCCTCTATAACCCTTAGTTCTCTCTCCGTAATCTTACCCGCCTGAAGCTGTCCTATGCCTTCAAAGACGCTTATGAGGTCTACTTTCTTCCCGTTTACCTCCCCTGCCAGCATGGGACCACCGCTTATGAAAATGGCAGGAATGTTTAGCCTTGCAACCGCCATGAGCATACCGGGGACTATCTTGTCACAGTTGGGGATGCATATGAGAGCATCAAGCTGATGAGCTTCAACTACCGTTTCAATGGAGTCCGCAATGAGCTCCCTTGAGGGTAAAGAATAATGCATACCGTAATGTCCCATAGCTATACCATCGTCCACACCTATCACATTGAACTCTATAGGAACACCACCTGCTTTGCGAACCTCATCCTTTATGGGCTGAACGAACTCCCTCAAATGCACATGTCCCGGTATGATATCTATGTATGAATTGGCTATGCCAATAAGAGGCTTGTCAAAATCCTCATCAGATAACCCACAGGCTCTGAGAAGTGCCCTATGAGGCGACCTCTCTATCCCCTTCTTAACCTTATCGCTCCTAAGCATCTTTCACCTCCTCAAAGTTAAGAATATCCATATACTCCCATTCTCTGTAAGCCATAGCATATATGTTAGCCTTAGACAATTGCTTGATAAAGTCCTCATTAAAGCTAAGGCTTGCCATTATAAGGATTAGTCTCTTACCCGCAAACTCAGGAAAGTATTGCAAAAACCTATTGGCTTTCTCCTTAAACTCCTCTATATGCTTTTCCCTTGGAGTGGACTTTACCTCAAGTAAAAACACCTTGTCCTCACACACTGCCACCGCATCAAACTCTTCGTATATGCCCTTTTGACGATTTGTGTATTCAAGCCTCATAAAGGTTTTCTCTAGCTCACAGCCAAAATATTTCCTTATCACAGGTCTAAAGGCTGGATATATGATGTCTTCCACGATTGTTCCCAACTTGTTGACAAGCTCGCCCCAGCGTTTGTTGTTTTCTTTGCGATATTCCTCTATTTTTTTATTTGTGTCCTCCTTATATTCCCTTATTTGCCTATCCACCTCCCTCTTGTATTCAGACAGAAACCTCACCACCCATTTTTTGAAGTCAGCCATCTCCTCTATAAAGTATTCAGCGAGCCTCTCAAGTCTTTCAACTCTTTCTTCAAGTTTTTCCATAACTATAGAATATAAGCTAACACTGCAGTCAAAACCACGTTCACTATGGATATGGGTAGCATTATCTTCCAGCCTATCTCAGTTATGTCCTTTGCTTGAAACCTTGGCAGTGTCCAGTGTAGCCACAGCACAAAAAAGACAAGGGCAAACATCTTTATGAGAAACCAAAGGTAAGGAGACAAGGGTCCAAAGATATACGGTCCTGACCATCCACCAAAGAAGAGCACCACCGCTATAGCAGACAGTGCCATAACGTTTAGATACCACTCCGCCAATGGAAACACTCCAAACCTCATACCGCCATACTCCACGTTATAGCCTGTAACGAGCTCCGCCTCTGCCTCTTGGATGTCAAATGGAACTCTTCCAGACTCCGCAAGCATACAGAAAAGGTATAGAATAAAGGCAACTGGTTGGTAGACTATAAACCATACGCCCCTTTCTATCTGAGCCTGCACTATGCCTGTGGTGCTCATAGTGCCAGCGAGGAGAATAACACCAAGCACAGAAAAACCAAGCACCACTTCGTAGCTTATTATCACCGAAGCCTTCCTAAGAGAGCCAAGAAAGGCATACTTGGAGTTAGAAGCCCATCCAGAGAATATGGTTCCGTATACCGCCAGAGAACCAAAAGCAAAAACCAGAAGTAAAGCTATGTTTACATCCGCTATTATAGGTTTTATCTGATAACCAAAAAGGGTAAACTCAGGACCAAAGGGTATAACAGAGAAAAGAAGTATGGCAGGAGCTACCGCCATAACTACCGCTAAGTAATACACTGGCTTGTCCGCATTTTGAGGAATAACGGACTCCTTTGTTAAAAGTTTTATGCCGTCCGCCAAGGGTTGCAAAAGCCCAAAAGGACCTACTAATTTTGGACCCATGCGAGCTTGAATATGTCCTGCCAACTTTCTCTCAAACCACGTAAGATATGCACCTACTCCAAGGAAAACACCAAGAACCACAAGGATTTTAATGAGAGTTATCAAAAGAGAAAGCCACAACTCCATCACACTACCTCCAAAATTTCTGAAAATTTCCACTTAACTCCCTTGTAAACTTCCACCTCTTCCTCAAAGGAGTGGACGCTAATCCTTCTTTCTTCGTCCACCACCAAGACAAGCCTTTTAATGAGGTCTACAAAAACCATCCTGCCTACTCCAAAGTTTATGTAGTCTCTCAACTTTTCCTCAAAGTATTCCATTGAGGTCTCTTCTGCTATCACCTCTACCACAAGGTCTGGCGGCTCGTGTAAAAAGCCCTTTGGAATGTGGCTTAACTTTTCCTTTGAATAGAAGGCTATATCGGAAGCTCTCAAGGTCAACGGCTCTTTCTTTATGAGAAGTCCAAGCTCTCCTGCAAGCACATAGCCCTTCTTAGTGTCTTCAAGAGACCTTATTAACCTTTCTGTTATCTTTGCTACTGCCCTTGAGTGCCAACCTCCTGCTGGAGACATTTCTATTAGCCTCCCTTCTACCACTTCGTATCTGCCTTCCTTTGGCAAATCCTTTAGGTCTTTGTAGGTAAGTAGGTCTTTGGTAGTCATCTATCTGTTTCTCCCACCACTGGGTCAAGGCTTCCCAATAGGGCTATGGCATCTGCAATTGTCCCATCCTGTATGAGCTTTGGGAATATGGAGAGGTTATAGAGAGCTCCCGACCTAATCCTTAGTCTGTAGGGTTTTGAGCCTCCCGTGGAGTATATGTAAAAGCCAAGTTCTCCCCTTGGGTTTTCTCCACTGGAGTATACCTCTCCCGGTGGTGCGGACTCTCCATGCACTACTATACGGAAGTTCTTTACCATGTCCTCAAGGTCCATAAAGACATACTCCTTAGGTGCCATTACCGCTGGATGCTCCTTGTTTACATAAGGTGCGGACTTGGGAAGTTTTTCCAGCTTTGCCACGCACTGCTCTATTATTCTTAGGCTTTGCACCATCTCCTCCATACGCACCAAATACCTGTCGTAGACATCCCCCACCTCACCTACAGGAATATCAAACTCCACCTCATCATAAGCAGCATAGGGTTCAAGTTTCCTTATATCGTAAGGCACCCCAGAACCTCTGGCTACAGGACCAGTAAGACCGTAATTAAATACATCTTCCCTACTTATAACACCAATGTCCTTTGTCCTTCTTAGCCATATGCGATTTCTTGTAAGCAGGTTGTGATACTCCTTAAGCCTGTTGGGAAAGTCTTTTATAAAGGCTTTTACCACCTCCAAAGTGCCTTCCGCAAGGTCGTAGTGAACCCCTCCTATCCTCAAAAAGGCAGAGGTTAGCCTAAAGCCAGCGTTTCCCTCTATAATATCCATTATCTTTTCCCTTTCTCTGAAAGCGTATAGGAAAACAGTCAACGCTCCAAGGTCAAGGGCACCAGTGCCAAGCCACAGCAGATGAGAGTTTATCCTCTGAAGCTCTGCAAACATAGTCCTTATGTAGCGAGCCTTTTCTGGCACTTCCACACCCAGCAATTTTTCCACTGCGGTCACGTAAGAAAGCTCGTTGCAAATGGCGGAAATGTAATCCATACGGTCTGTGTAAGGCAAGAATTGGAAGTAATATACGTTCTCTGCTATCTTTTCCATTCCTCTGTGGAGCTGTCCAAGAATGACGTCTGACTGGACTACTTTTTCGCCATCTAAGTCAAATAAAAACCATATGGTGCCGTGGGTCCCAGGGTGCAGTGGTCCCCAGTTTAGCACAAGCTGTGCCTTCTTTTGAAGCCTTGACTTTTCTGTTCTTTCAAGGTCTTCAAGGGTTGCCACCCTTGTGTGCATAAGCTCATAGTCATGGCTTGGTGGCTCTGTCCTCCCTGCGTATAGCTCAGTTAAAGAGGGAAGCTCCACCTCTGGAATACCCTGTAGAGGAAAATCTTTTCTAAGAGGGAAGTATGGGTAGCCCTCCCACATAAACATCCTTCTGAGGTTTTCATGCCCCTCGTAGGCCACACCGAACATGTCATAAGATTCTCTCTCTGCCCATTTGGCACACTGCCATAGCCCACTAAGAGATGGAAGTTTTCCATCCCTTGCCCAGGTTTTGACTATGACCCTTTCATTAGTATCTGGGTTGTAGAGTATATATATACCTTGAAACCTCTCCTTCTTATCAGGAAAGTCTATACATGTATGGTCTATAAACAGCTTGTAGCCTTCTTTCTCTTTCAGGTGCCTTAGCAGGTCTATGAGCCTTTCTTGCTTGACATGCAGGTTGGTTGTGTGTTTTGTAAACTCTATCTCCACATCCTTAAACTCAAACTTTACTCTGTCCGCTACCGCTTTGTTCATCCAAGGCATTTTTCACCCTCATACAGTTATTTCTCTTGGAACAAGTCCTTGACGCTCTATGTCCTTTTTAAACTCTTCAAAGGCTTTGTCATATTTCTTGACGCCCTTTTCCTTTATCTTTTTCTGAAGTTGTAGGATGCCATAGAGAAGCCCTTGAGGATGCGGAGGACAACCGGGTATATAAACATCCACAGGTATTATTCTATCCATGCCCTGCAGTGTTGAGTAGGTAGGAAAAGGACCACCTGCAGAAGCACAGCCTCCCATGGTTATACACCACTTAGGGTCTGGCATCTGTTCCCAAAGGAGCTTTAGCATGGGTGCTACCTTGTTAACCACAGTGCCAGCCACTATAAGAAGGTCTGCCTGCCTTGGAGAGGCCCTGAATATGACACCAAGCCTATCAAGGTCAAATCTTGAGGCCGCAGCGTGCATCATCTCTATAGCACAACAGGCAAGTCCTATGGTAAGCGGCCACAAGGCATTGCGTCTGCCCCAACTTAGTAGCTCATCCACCGTTGTCAAAACAAAGCCGTTAGAATTAAGCATAGCCATCTCAAACCTCCTTACTTTAAAAGTCTTATTATCTCTAAAATTAAGCCCAAAGCGTCTCTATTAAAGACCGCTACAAGCACTGTGAGAATAATAAGCCATAACTTGATAAGCCTTAGCTCCGCAGTAAACTTTACCTCAAGCACTTTTACTTCAGCTCTAACTTTTTCTACCTCTGCCCTGACTTTTTCTATCTCCGCCTTAGTCTCCGCAATATCTGCCTTTGTTGCAAGCTCTTTAGTTAGTTCCTCCTTTATCTCAGCTTTTAAGATAGGTTTTTGTTCCAATGCCCTTTTTTCTATAGCGTTTAAGGCTTCCTCAATGGCTTTGCCAATTCTCTCTGCTTTTTCCTTTCCAACCTCTTCCTCTATAACCTTGTAAACCTCATAAGGCAAAATAGCCATAGCCTCTTAAAAATTATCCTTTTTGTCTAAAACTGCCACTTGAGAGCCCCCTTCTTCCACTCGTAAGCAAGACCAAGGGTAAGAATAAAGATAAACAGCAATGCCCCCACAAGTCCATAAAGACCTACCTCTTCAAAGACAACTACCCATGGAAAGAGAAAGGCTACCTCAATGTCAAAAAGAATAAGAGAAATACCTAACAGATAATAACCTTGCTTAAAAACTCCTCTTGCCTCTGGGTCATACAGAGGAACACCACACTCGTAGGGATAGCCTTCCATCTTTTCCTTTGTCTTTGGACCAAGTAGGTCATTGAGAAAGCTAAAGGCAAGCCCTATAAACAAGGCGATAAAGAAAAACAGCAAAATGCCTACGTATTCCATGTTTTTATTCTACCATCTTTGCCTTTTTATTTCAAAAGTTTATGATATTAATCAGGCTACTGGATATAGACCCTCCACAAAGCCTTTCCAAACTTCAGGCATCTTATCAAGCTCTTCTTGTGCTATTTTCCTCACAAGCTCTTCAAGGCTTTTGAGGTCTTTCTTGGTTCTTACGCTCACGTCCAAGACCTGAGGTTCGTTTATAGGTTTTCCTATTTGTGAGACTATATAGCAGTAGGCTTCTTCTACTTCTTCCACTTCCTTTACAACTCTTTGGGCTATGAGGTTTGCAACTCTGTTGTATATCTTGCCTATGTGAGAGATTGGGTTTTTACCTGCTGCTGCCTCAAGGCTCATGGGTCTGTAAGGAGTTATCAGACCATTTACCCTATTGCCACGACCCACCTGACCATCGTCTCCTTGCTCTGCGGATGTGCCAGTGACCGTAATGTAAACGGAGTTGTTTTCCTTGCTGTCTGCAGTGTTTATAAAGATGTCCACCTCTTTGGATATGACCGCTTCTACCCTTTCTTTGACCTTTTTGCGTATTTCTTCCTTCTTTTGGAAATAGTCTTGGATGTCCTTTATATACTTACCCACAAAGGCGAGGGCTATAGTAAGCCTAAACTTGTCCCTTATACGCACACCCATAACCTTTATGTCTTCTCCTATCTCTGGATGTTCTTTTTTTATCTCCTCTGAGTTTAAAAACCTTTCCGCTTCAAAGACCGCTCTTTCTAAGCTATCAAGGGGTGCATAACCTACGCCAAAAGAAGTATCGTTTGCCAGTGGCACTTCACCTTTTTTCTGAAATCTTTCAAAAAGCTCCACTAAATCTCTACTTCCAGGCTTTATTTTTGTATGTATAACCACATGCCTTTCCACATCCAAGTTCTTTATGTTTTCCCTTAACCATCTTTTTGCACTTTCTACCGCAAGGTCATGAACGTCAAGCCTTTTGCCATCTTTTTCTAATATTGCTCTACCCACAAGGTATATCTCTATGGGTTCTATAACCTCACCACCGCCAAACTCCGCCCTTGCAACACCACCCACAAGAAGTGCCTTATCCACATTATGATGCATAACCGCACCGTATTCTCTCAAATACCACAAGCACAGTTCTCTTGAAAGGTTTTCCGCAAGGTAGTCGCATATGGTATCTGGATGACCTGTTCCCTTACGCTCTACTATCTCCGCGTCAAGCTCATAGGTAGGTCTAAAGGTCATGGGAGTTATTACTATGTTTGCCACTTGACTACCTCCTTTGAGAATTGCCAACAGAAAAGTATAACATAGTTGGAGTTTAATAGCCCTTTATGATAAGCATTGACAGAGTATTAGAACATGCTTATAATTGAATAAATGACTAAAATCACAAAAGGATGCGAACCATGAAAAGAGCAGTGCTTGCCTTAACCTTTGGAGCCTTGAGCCTTGTGGGGGCAGTCTTTTCTTATGACAAGGAGCTTGCAAAACGTTTCAACGCTATGTTTTCCCAGATGACGCCGGAGGTTCTCAAACAAAGACCCTGCCAAATAACCACTCAACAGCTTCTCCAGATGATACAAAGGGGCGAAGACTTTGTGATACTTGACGTAAGAACTCCTGCAGAGATGGCGGTGGTAGGACCCACTTGGAAAAATACACTTCGTATACCCATGCATGAACTATTCAAAGAAGAAAACCTAAACAAACTTCCAAAGGACAAGAAAATAGTGGTGGTGTGCCACACAGGAGACAGAGCGGCAGCGGTAGTCACTGCACTTAGAGCCTTAGGTTTTGATAAGGCTTTCCAATTCAGGGGTGGTGTGGCAGAGCTTGCAAAGGAGGTGGGAAGAGCTGCAACAGACTACGTAAAGTAAATTCTCTTGGGGGCTATGCCCCCTCTTGAAAAGAGACTATATTTATATCCTATGAAAACCATTTTTAACGAAAATCTCATAAAAAAGTATGACCGTCCTGGTCCAAGATACACAAGCTATCCACCTGCTACAGAGTTTCACGAAGGAGTAAGAGAAGAAGACTACAAAAGAATGCTTCTTCAGAGCAATCTCTCTAAAAGACCCCTTTCTCTGTATTTTCATATACCCTTTTGTGAAAGTGCCTGCTGGTTTTGTGGTTGTAATGTGATAATCTCCCACAGGAAGGATGTTACCAAAAGATACTTGGACTATGTCTACAGAGAAATGGAAATGCTAAAGGACTACCTTGATACTTCAAGACCAGTAGTTCAACTCCATTGGGGTGGTGGCACTCCAAACTTTTTAAGCAACGAGGAGATAAGAGAGTTTTTTGGAAAAATAAGAGAGATCTTTAATATTTCACCGGATGCGGAGATAAGTGTAGAAATAGACCCCAGATATCTCTCGGAAGGTCAATTGGAAACCCTCAGAGAGGTAGGCTTTAATCGTGTAAGTATGGGACTTCAGGACCTTGACCCAGAGGTTCAAAGAGCTATAAACCGCATACAACCCTACGAACTTATGCAGAGGGTTATGAAAGACCTAAGAAGTTTGGGCTTTAAGAGCATAAACATAGACCTCATATATGGACTGCCTTACCAAACACCAGAAAAGTTTAGAAAGACCCTGCTTCAAACCATAGAGCTTGACCCAGACAGGACAGCGGTCTTCAACTTCGCCTACGTGCCTTGGCTTAAGCCTTTGCAAAGAAAAATAGACCCCTCCACACTGCCACCACCAGAGGACAAGCTCACCATATTGGAGATGACCATAGACCTTTTCCAAAAGGCAGGTTATGTCTTTATAGGTATGGACCACTTTGCTAAACCCGAAGACGAGCTGGCTCAAGCCCAAAGAGATGGGACTCTTTGGAGGAACTTTCAAGGCTACACTACCAAGAAAGGTGTAGACCTAATAGGCATAGGTGCAACCTCTATAGGCATGCTCCATGAGGGATATTTCCAGAACTACAAGACCATAAGAGATTACTACCTTGCCCTTGACTCAGGAAAACTACCCATAATGAGAGGCTACATCCTTACAGAAGAGGACTTCATAAGGCGTGAGGTTATAATGGAGCTTATGTGCAATTTCCGTTGTGACTTTGAGAAAATAGACCAGTCTTTTGGTATAAGGTTTGAGGAACACTTTTCTTCAGAGTTAGAGGAGCTCATGGATATGGAAAGGGATGGTCTTTTAAAGATAGAGGACAGAAGTATAAAGGTCTTGCCAGAAGGTAGGCTTTTGATAAGAAACATCGCTATGGTCTTTGACCAGTATATAAAGACAAAAAAGGAGCAGAGGTTTTCCAGGACTATATGAAAGAGGAGCTACTTCGTATAGAAAAACTTTCCAAGGTCTTCACCGTTGGTCTATTCTCCAAGAGGTTTATCTGGGCGGTAAAGGAGGTAAGCTTTGAGATAGGATATGGAGAGATATTCTCTCTTGTGGGAGAGTCTGGGTCTGGAAAAAGCACTATTGGTAAAGTTATTCTTAGACTTGAAAAACCAACCTCGGGAAGAGTTCTTTTTGAAGGTAAAGACCCCTTCCAAATGGGAAAAGAATACACAAGGCTTGTCTCAGTGGTTTTCCAAGATCCAAGGAGCTCTCTAAACCCGCGCATGAAAGTGGGAGAAATAGTGCAAGAGCCACTGCTCGTTCACGGAGAAAAAGACAGAAAAGAGAAGGTGCTTCAGGCTTTGCTTATGGCAGGGCTTGAGGAGAGTTTTCTGGAAAGAAGACCAGAAGAGCTCTCTGGAGGTCAAAGACAAAGGGTAGCCATAGCACGAGCTATAGTCCTAAAACCCAAGCTCATAGTGGCAGATGAGCCTACCTCAGCCCTTGATATGAGCTATAGGGCAGGCATATTAGAGCTTTTTCTCAAGCTAAAGGAAGAAGGTATAAGCACTCTGCTTATAACCCACGATATAAGGGCGGTTGAAAAGGTTTCTGATAGAGTGGGCGTTCTATACAGAGGAAAACTCGTAGAGCTTGGTCTATCAAAGGATGTGCTCAAGAATCCTCTGCATCCCTACACTCAGTATCTTTTAGGCACAGTTCCTGCAAGGCATCCTTCTCAGAGAAAGGAGTTCATTGAAGATTTTGTAGAAGAAAGCCTGCCAAGCCCTTGCCCCTTCTTCTCCCAGTGCAAGTATAGAATAAAAGAATGTAAGCAGGAAGTTAGGGAGGTAAACCAGAATGGACGGCTCGTCTCATGCAATCTATACTGAGGTGCTCATCTTTTTCTTCCTACTATTTATGTCTGGTTTTTTTAGCTCCTCAGAGGTGGTCTTTTTTGGTGCAAACAGGTATCTTCTCAAACTCAAGGAAAGGAAAAGGATATACAGGGCTCTTTTAAAGCTCCTTTCAAAACCCAGAGAGGTGCTCCTTACTATCCTGCTTGGAAACGAGCTGGTAAACATACTCATATCCTCATATGGGACAAAGCTATTTGTGGACCTTATGGGTCCAAAGGGTGCAGGCTTTGCGGTTATTTTCTCAAGCGTGCTGATATTTATCTTTGGAGAAGTGATTCCAAAAAACACAGTTTTACCCTTTACCACAAGGCTTGCACCCATATACTATGTGCCTTTTATCCTCGTTCATGGACTCATAAAGCCTATTCGCACAGTGCTTATGGGACCAGTTAGCAAACTTATAGGTCTTGTGGAGGTGGAAGAAAAGGACAAAGACTCCAAGGATACATTTATGGAGTTGCTTGAAAGGGGTATATCCCTTGGATATTTTGATAAGAAGGATTTGGAAGTTGTGGAAAGGGCTATAAACCTAAAGGATACCACGGTAAAGGAGATTATGACCCCAAGACCAGACATATTTATGTTGCCAGAAGATAGCCTCTTGGAAGAGGTTATTGAGGAGATAATCCAGAGAAAGCACAGTAAAATACCGCTTTTTTCAAAAAACCCCGACAACGTGGTAGGCATGCTATACGTAAAGGACCTTGTTCCCATCTCAAAGAACCTAAAGAGACCTCTAAAGGACTTCAAAAGAGAGGCACTATTTGTGCCAGAGATACTTAGCATAACAGAACTTATAAAGGAGATGAGGTCTCATGGAACTCAAACTGCCCTTGTGGTGGGTGAGCATGGAGAAATATCTGGTCTTGTAAGCGTATATGACATAATGAAATATCTCTTTGGAGATGTGCCAGAAAGCTGGGAAGAGGATATAGTGAAGGTTTCCAAAGATACATACATGGTAAGCGGGTGGGTAGATGTGGAAACGGTGGCAAAAAGAATAGGATTTAGATTGCCAGAAGACTATGAATACGATACAATAGGTGGCTTTGTAATGGCAAAACTTTCAAAGGTTCCAGAAGAAGGAGATGAGTTTTTCTACGATGGGTTCAAGTTTGTGGTGGATAAAATGGAAGGCAACAGAATTGTGAGCGTTTTTATAACCGCAAAGCAGGAGGAAAAAGTTGAAAGATAAGCCCATAAGGGTTTTGCCACAGGTAAGGACAAGCCTGCTATTGAAAATAGAAAACAGCCTTGAACTGCTTTTGAAGACCTCAGAAGAGCTTCTGCAAGAGCTTGAACTAAAACAAGAAGAAAACCCTCAAATAAAGCTAACACTAAAGACAAGACCAAGATGGTTTTATCAGGAATACGCAGAGCATCAGCCTATCTTTTCACAAAGTGAAATAAGTAAGGTTGAAGAGCAGGTAAGATATGAGTTTGATGGTCTTGACCTTGACATAGCCCTTGAGATAATATCTGGACTTAACCACAAGGGATTTTTCCTCGGAGACATAGGAGAAATAGCTAAACATTACGGAGTTAGCCCTGAGTATGTGGAGGAGATAAGAGAGTTTATAATGAAAGAGATTGAACCTTTGGGTGTTGCCAGTAAAAACCTTGAGGAGTTTATACTTGTCCAACTTGAAGAGCTATACCCCAAGGAGGAAGAGCTTCATAGAGAAGTCCTAAGGGTGCTAAAGGGCAAAAGTAGAGACCTAAGGGCAAGAGAAGTCTTGTCAAAGCTAAAACTTAGTCCTTTTGAGGGCACTCAAGTGGCGTATAAAGGCGGTAGCGTGGATGTGGTCTTTGAATACGATGGAAGTCAGTGGTATGTTTTTCTTATGGAAGACTTCTGGGATGTGGAGGCGGTAGGGAGTCTAAAGCCTATAACTTTTATATTGGAAATGAGAAGGAGGGTTATGCGTGTGGTTGGAGACCTAATTTTGGAAAGACAGGCAGGCTTTATGCTTGGGAAAGAGCCTCTAAAGAGCTTAACTCTTAGTGAAGTAGCCCAAAGGGCAGAGGTTAGCCTCTCAACGGTAAGCAGGATAGTTAGCAGAAAGTATGCAAAAACCCCCATAGGAGTGTTCCCTCTTAGGTCCTTTTTCCTAAGGGAGACAAAGGAAGGCTATAGCAAAGAAGAGATAATGAAAGCCATAAAGGAGATACTTCAATCTGAAAAGGGCAGGCTTTCTGACCAAGAGATTTCAAAGCTACTAAAAGATAAAGGCATACACATAGCAAGAAGGACTGTAAACAAATACAGAAGAATGCTTGAGGGCAGGTCATGAAAAGAATAGAAAAAGTCCAGGAGCTTTTGAAAAAGCATAAACTTGACGCTTTTGTATTTAGTTCACAGGCTAACGTTTTCTATCTCTCTGGCTTTAGGTCAAGCCATGCCTATGTGGTCATTACAAGGGACTCTTATCATCTTTTGACCGATGGCAGGTATTACGAGAAAGCCAGGTCTACTCTAAAAGACTGGGATGTGGTGCTCATTAAAGAAAATGCCATAAGGGTTATAAAAAACTTCCTAAAAAGACTAAAAGTTTCCAAGGTGGGCTATGAAGAGGATAGGGTGAGTTGTGAGTTTAGGAAGGCTCTAAAGGGTAGCTTTATATGGAAGGGCGTTTCGGGCATTCTAAAGGAAATGAGGGCTATAAAGGATGAGGAAGAGCTAAGGGTAATGAAGGAAGGGGTGAAAATTAGCGACAAGATATACGAAAGGCTTTTGCATGAGCTAAGAGAAGGAATGACTGAGCTTGAGGTAAGGTCTTGGCTTGTGGGGGAGTTTTTCAAAGCGGGGGCAAGTGGTGAGAGCTTTCCTGCCATAGTGGCAAGTGGTAGGGGTTCTGCTATACCCCACTACGAGACCTCTCAGAAGACTATAAAACACGGTGAGCCAATTCTCATAGACATGGGGCTTTTGTGGAAAGGCTATTGCACGGACTTCACAAGAACAATCTTTTTGGGAAAGGCGGATAGCGAGTTTAAGAAGGTTTACACTGTGGTAAGAGATGCTCATCTCCTTGCACTTGAGAAGATAAAAGTAGGAAGGACACTGGGAGAGATTGACAAGACCGCAAGGGAACACATAAGAAAGAAGGGCTTTGGCAAGTTCTTCAACCATTCTCTTGGACACGGTGTGGGCGTTGAAATACATGAATATCCAAGGGTTTATTACAAGGGCAAAGACAAGGATGTGAAGATAGAAGAGGGGATGGTTTTTACTGTAGAGCCGGGCATATACCTTCCTGGAAAGTTTGGCGTAAGGCTTGAGAATATAGTGGTTGTAAAGGGCGGATATGCAGAGCCCTTATCGGAAATCCCTCTTGACTTGGTGGAGCTGTGATGTTATAATAATATATCCCTACGCGGGGTGGAGCAGCCTGGTAGCTCGTCGGGCTCATAACCCGAAGGTCGGAGGTTCAAATCCTCCCCCCGCAACTTAAAAACCTTATAAATCAAAGCCTTGAGAAAAGCCATTCTTAAAAGCCTTGTCTTTCAATGGGATAGTTTTCAAAGCCTTGTATGTCAAAGGTCTGACATTACAGAAAATTACAGGAAAACACAGGAAATTACGCCCAAAAGTTAACCTGTAGTTAACACTTCCAAGCCTTGTCTGTCAAGGGTTTTAGATGGTCTGGGTTAACTGGTTTGTAGTGTGTTAACTGGCATGTTAACTGAGAATATGGCTAAGGCTTAGCAGTCAAGGATTTTGTGGAGTTAACGAAATAGCCCGTAATCTGGCAGACTAAACTTCACCTCTGGGAGGTTTATAGGCTTAGGGTTTAGCCAGTTATTCAACTTGCTACTTACAAAGCCTTCTATTGGTTTTGCTATGCCCTGCATTAGCCCACTACCCACACCCATGCCTATTGCTCCCAGTATCGGAGAAAGTAGCCCAGGGCTACCGCCTTTTGTAACAACTACAGGCTCTCTTCCTTGTTGTTTATAGCCCAATGTAGATTGTAGAGGTATGTCAAGCATATACTTTTTCATGACAGAAAGGGCTAAAAGGTCACCCACTCCTACACCACTGCCACCAGAACCCGCTTGCCTATCCCACGGCACTATAGGGGAGTTGAGGTCTCTAAACACCGCAGACAATAACCTGCTGTAGTTGTCCCAAAATTCTCTACCTCTCTCTGGATTTAGAAAGGTAGGGGCTACAAACCTACCATAATAGCTATCCAAAGCAGGGTCAGAAATGTAATTAGCCAGTGGGCTGATGCTTTGCTTTGCTGGGCTTCCGAATAAAGCTTTGCCTACTCCACTTACAACTTTGCCTATTGCCTTACCGATACTGCCCATGACATTACCTCCTTAGGTTTTCAAGTCTTTGCTTGGCTTCTTGAAGTGCTTGGATAAGCTCCTTGTTTGTTGAAACCTGCATTTTCATCGTTCCATCTACTTCCCACTTACTTCTTAAATCTCCTGTCGCCCTCAGGAATAGCTCTATTGCTTTTAAGTTTCCTCGCTGTGCTTTCTCTATTAGCTTTTGATAGATGAGAGGAGTTGCTTCGTTAAATAGCCTTTCTTTGGCTTCCTCTGTTATTAGCTTGTAAAAGTTTATGCCTTTGACCCTTAATGCGTGGATTTCAGATTTAGCTGTGTTGTAATTGACCCCCGCAATCTCACAGGCTTGTTTCAGTGATAGAGTAAAGGCATGTTCTACCATTGCCCTATAAACCCTTTGCAAAACTGGTGGCAGGTCTTCCACTATAACCATCTCAATGTTTAAGATGTGCCTGTGTCAAGGGCTAAAATGAACCTACGCCACTCAATCTATGACCTTAGGGCTGTCAAAGTCCATAACCTTAAACTTGGCTGGCTATGGCTAAGGGTTAACGGTCAAATGGTGCTTGCCCTCTGTCCTTGTGGTTAACTAACCATAGCCCTTTGTCTGTCATGGTTAGTTAACTCCCTTACCAGTTTTAAGAGCATTCTCACCCGTATTGAATACCCTCACCCTTTGCCTCCACACAGGATAAGGGTAGCCATCATCCACAGGCTTTAGTTCTCCGCTTATGGCTTTTTTGCACATACCTATGACAAGCCCGTAGCTTATGTCTGGGATGTGGAAGTCAAGCCTGTAGATGACCCTACAGTCTTTGATGAGATAGACATATAGCACTATGCCCGCCTGTGTGTTGTAGTCTACGCTAATGCCTTCCTTTAGCATGAGCTTTTTTAGAACACCCATGAGCTGGTTTACATCCCGCAGGTCAGAAGAGGAGTTCATCTTCATCCCTCCCACCCTCATAAGGTTTCTGTGAAAAGCTCTTTTGGTAGTTAACTAACCTTGCCCCTTGCCTGCTGTGGTTAGTTAACTCCCTCTTCCTCTTTTCTTGCCAGATAGCTTCCACCAGTTGTTCTGGGATTGTGTAGCATACATACACCGCTTCCAATTCCCGCAAAATCTCTTCTTTTGTTTCCAATTTCAGTAAAATGTCAAGCTTGTCTTGTATGTCTTCCCATGTGAGAGTTAAACACTCCTGCGTAGTATCCTCTTTCCTTTTATGCCCTTCTCCCTTTTCATAGACCTTTATAAGCTGACGGTCTCTGTAAACCTCAAGTCTGTTATCTCTATCCACAAAGCTGACCCTTCCTTGTGTGTCCCTTGCTTGCAGAAGTAGGCTAAGCACTAAGTCCTCACTGTAGCCCTCTGCTATTAGCCTGTCTGCCCTCATGACTAAGCCAAGCATGTGTCTTAGCTCAAGCTCTATCATGGCAAGGTCTTTTTGCTTATACTGGACTTCATAAACCTTTATGCTTTCTTGACCTCTTTCCCAGTAAACCGCCAGCCTATCCTTGTAGTGGACTTCGTAAACCGCTACGCCATAGTTTCTAACTCTCTCACACAAGCCAGCCATAAGCTCTCTGGCTTTGTCTCTCTGTGGGTCAAAGGGTAGGTCTACTCCTTGAATTGGCTCTAACTTAGGCTTAGGCTCTGGCTGGGTTTGGCTTGTGGCTTCAAAGTCAAAGTTAAGGTTATATCTTTTCAAGAACTCTCCTAACTTCATGGCTTACCTCCCGTGGTTGGTTTTTGAGACCCGATCCATTTTTCTATTTTTCTGGCTATATATATATAGGTCGGAAAAATAGAAAAATAAGCAAGTCCTTGATACACAAGGCTTTGAAGGGCATGAAAGCCCATTGAGAATAATTTGCAATTCGGAAAAATAAGGAAGTCCTTGTCCCTCAAGGCTTTGGTTAACTCACAAGCTAATGCCATCATCCTCCTCCTGTGTCTGTGCGTCCGCTTTCACATAGACATATCCCTTACCCGTTGACTTGTTGGACTTTTGCACTCTTATAAGTCCCTTGTCTTGAAGTAGTCTCAAGAGTTTTAACACCTTGTCCTTGCCGTAGCCAAGTCTTATTTTGCCCTCTTCCACAATTTCCTTTTGTGTATATTCCCGACCAGCTTCTATTAAGTCCAGTAGTTTTTTGGCTTCTGTTTCCTCTTTGCTTTCTGGTGTCTGGGTTTCTACTTTAGCCCCGCCTTCCAGTAGAGTTATCTTGATAACCGGAGAGCCCATAAATCTCAGCTTACCTGCCTGCAGTAGGTAAACATTACCTTCCCTTTGCACATAGAAAAGCCCATCCGCATCCGCCTTAACAACACCAGAGCCTCTGTATTTCAGTTCGGCTGGTAGCTTGTCATCTACAGAAGCATACTTCTGGGTATGGTGTAGCACCAGCACTGCATGCCCCATGTCTCTTATTTCCTTTAGCTCGCTCATGACCTCTCTCATGTCTTTATCAGAGTTAGGGTCATAGCCTCGTGTAAAAGCTCCCAGCGTGTCTACTACGACTAAACACCGCCCTACATTCTTGAGAAGCCTTTTGACCGCCTTCCAGTGTGGGTTATCCTTACTTATGCTTAAGTCCGCTCGTTGCCTTGAGAGAATGAAAAGCCTTTCTCTGAGTTCCTGCGTTAAGCCAAAGTCCTCAAGGTTTTGCTTTATGTAGGGTAAGGAGTTGTCCGCATCAAGATAAACCACTTTAATGCCTCTTTTAATAGCAGTTTTAACAAGCCCGTAGGCTAAGAAGGTTTTTCCTGCCCCCGCCTCACCGGTCAAGACTGTTAAATATCCGAAAGGTAAAAAGCCTTCAAACAGGAACTCAAGGCTCTGGTCTTGCAGGTCTTCCATACTTAAAAATAAGTCAAAGCCCTTCAGCTCCTCTATCTCATGTTGTGCTTTTATATTTTCAAGGTCAAAAGGTTTAAGTTCCAGCTCTGCCAAGACTTGTAGGCACTTTTGCTCGTCCACTGGGTAGCACCCCAGAGCTTCAAGGAAATCTGTGATATCCGCTCCCTTTTTCAGTTCTAAGCCAAGTTTCTTAGCCTCTTCAGAAAGGTCTATCCACTTTACCGTTCTGGCAAAGTTCAAAAGGTCAGAGCCTACTTTTATAAGCCAGCTTTTACCAGCTTGGTCGTTGTCTGGAATTAAAATCACCTCCAGCCCAGCAAACTCCCCTGCCAGCTCCGTAGACCAATCGTTAGCCCCTCCTGAGGTTGTAGCAAGAAATCCAAGAGCCTTTAAAGTTTCTACATCTTTTTCACCTTCTACAAAGAAAACTGGCAAGTTTTCCTTTCTTGCTTTGATGATAGCATCATGGTAGTTATAGAGCAAAGGTGGACAATCTTTTGGCTTTCCTGCTACCCATACCTCTTTGTCATAGTCATAATGCTCGTAAACAAAGCTCTTACTGCCATCTGCATGCCTGAGCTTCTTTTTCCTGTAGGCTAACTCCGCATTCTCCGTGTGGTGATAGTAGTAATAAACAGCCTCCTGTTGTGGCTTGGCTTGTTTTAAAACTCCAAGCCTCTTGAGTATGTTTACCGCTTCCGCTCGCTCTATTCCATGAATACCTTCTACAAGCTTTATTACCGTGCCAGTTTCTCCACAGGCTTTGCAGTGAAACCTACCGTTCTCAAGGTTAACAGCAAGGCTTGGATGGTTGTCATCATGGAAAGGACACCGCATTATAGCCCAGCCCTTTTCATGGTAGACTTTACCGCCTCTTTCTTCTACGAGGTTCTCAATAAAAGTCAGCAGGGCATCCTTGTTGACTATTAGCTTACTTGCTGGGTCTGGTAGGTTGGGGTGCTTGCCATTGACATTAGCATTGACAGGTTGTTCGTTTGGAGCTATAATTTCACTCATGGCTTGCCTCCTTTTTCTCTTGCGTGGCTAAACCTCCTTCTTCCCTTCTTTCTTTTCCTCCTACGGGCTTGAGGGCTTTTTCAAGGTCTTCTCTGGAAACATAAAGCGTCCTGCCTAACCTACGAGCAGGAAGATGCCCTCTGTAAATTAACTGACGCACTGCTCCTGGGCTTTTCCCCAGAAGGCTCGCAAGTTCTTGGACTGAATAAAATTCTTTCGTCATTTTCTCCCTCCTTGATTTTTTTTCACAGTTTTTAATGTAAAACCCTGTCAAGTCCCCTCCCCTTCTATGCTTTCGTGTTGTGTGTTGTTTAAATGAAGTTTTTCGTTGTTGTCTTCTCGTGTAAAGTTTATGTGGCTTCCATAACCTCTTCAGTAAACTCTCGGATAGCCACATCTAAATCACCCGCTATCTTCAAGCAAATGTCCTTGAGCTTTTTAGGATTGTCATGGTAGGTGTAAAGGCATGCAAGCAGAAGGTCAACAGCGTTTTCAAGCTCAAGGATTAGCCCCATGCCTGCCTTTGCTATAGGGCTGTTTAGCCTGCTAAGTTCATCCTTAACAACCTCATTCGTTCTCATGTTTTACCTCCTTTGCCTTTCATAAACAAAAGCTCAAGTTCTTTGGCAAGATAAATGAGTTCTTGCCTGTTAAGGCTAAAGTTGACCTTGACGGTGTTGTCCTTGTCTCCTTTCTTGCCCTCTGATAGGCTAAGCATCACACCGCCATCCTCTGCTATGGATACGGTTAGCTTTTTGTAGCTTTCAGTCTTATCGTTGTAGTGCAGGAGGCTGACCGCCTCCTGCCAGCCGTTGGTTTGCTTAGGTTTGCCATTCATACTGCTACCTCCATAGAGTTCTTGCTTTCTTGTTCCTCTAAGACCTCAATGACTTGTTTAACAAGCTCCTTTATCTCCTCTTCTCTCTGGGATAGCCTTTCCCATTCCTTTAGCAAAACATCCACCTTGTCCTTACGGAGTTCCTCAATAACCGCCATACCACCTATCCTTTTTATGTTGCCCAGAGACTTCCACACAGCTTTGGCATGCCCTACGGTTCTCCACACATACAGGTAGGTGTTGCCCTTGATAGTCTTAAGGCTGTAGCCTTGCAGGTTCATTAACTTCTCAAGGCTTTTCTTTCTTGCCTTGAGTTCCTTTAGCTCTTCCCTTAGGTCTAAGAGCCAGCTTTCTAAGGTTCTGAGTTCTTGCATGGCTAAACCTCCTTTTAAGGTATTCATAGGGATAATTATAATCCTGTCTCTTAGTCCTGTCAAGTAGTCATGGCATAAAATACAGGTTGACAGAGACATAAAAGCTGATATAATTAAAGACATGCCAAGGATAAAAGGAGCTAAAAGGTTAAGCAGTCTGTTGAGAATTGCAAGGATAGAGTTAAGAGTGCCAGAGGACTTAAAGGAATGGCTTACGCAGAAAGCAGAGAAAGAAGGCAAGTCCCTATCTCTGTTAATCACAGAAATCCTTGAGACCGCCCGCCAGAAGGATGAGGAAGGAAAACAATGAATACCTACGAACTCATAGGCTTTGCCTCAATCCTTCTTGGTGCTTTAGGCATTGGCTTTTCCCTTGCTGTTTTTGTTTACAGAACACTGAAGGAAAGGCATGGTTAGGCTATGTTTGAGCTTGTGGTGGTGCTTGTAGTCGGTTCTGTGATTATTGCTGGGCTTGTCTACATGCTTTATGAAGAGTTTAAGCCTACGCCCCATGAAAAGGGTAAGACTTAAGCCATGTTTTTGTGGTTAACTAACCATAAGGCATTAGGTTATAAGGGTTGGTTAACTGCCATGTGGCTATAGGAGTTTAGGAATGAAAGGCAGTGAGGAAGTGAAGGAGCTAATAGCTTACTACAAGCACCTATTTAGCCATGTGTGGAATGCTTTACTTTTGCTTACTGGTGGTCTTGTGGGGCTTGCTTTTAAGTGGGAGAGCCTGCTTGCAAAAGGGCTAATCTTGTCAGGCTCTTTAGTGTGGGTTTTTCTTTTTATTTTTGCTATCAGTTTACACATAAGAGCCAGAAGGCTCATAAGGAGGTTATAGCAATGGACAAGCTATTAGGCATTAGCATAATCGTATTAATCTCAGTCCTACTTGTAGGTATGCTTGCCTACATGACATGGACTGTCTGGCACGATGAACCTAAGGGTTGAGGTCTGTCATGGCTAAGGCAAGAAAGAAAGGCAAAGTATCCTACGGAGACAACCTTTATGAAATTCATGGCTCTTATTGGCTAAAGTTCACATACAAAGGCAAGACTTACTATGAGAGGATTGGCAAGGTTGATGAAATGCCTTTGACAATGGCAAGGAACATAGCCATAAAGATAAAGCAAGAGATAATTCAAGGCACTTACCTACCAGTAAAAGAGAAGGGACTGACCTTTAGAGAAGTGGCACAGGAATATCTCAAGTGGTATGAGACCCACCATCACAACACTAAGGAAAGCACCAAGAGAAAACACAAGCATGTAGTCCAAAAGCTCGTAGAAGTTTTTGGCTCTTTGCCTGCAAGCAATATAACCACACTGAGAATTGAAAGCTACAAACAGGAAAGGCTTAAAGAAGGAGTTAGTCCAAAAACAATAAACAATGAGCTTTCTACTCTTAGAGCCATCCTCAGAAAAGCCAAAGAACTTGGACTTATCCACTTTGACCTGCCAAAGATAAACCTTTTAAAGGTTAGCAATGAAAGAGTTAGGTATTTACTCCCAGAGGAAGTAGACAGGCTTATAAGCAACCTGCCAGACTGGTTAAAGCCAATGGTAGAGTTTGCCCTTTACACCGGGCTAAGGGCTGGAGAACTCACAAGCCTTAAGTGGGACATGGTAGACTTTGCAAGCTCAAGCCTACAATTGCCCGCCAGCCTTTCCAAAAACAAAGAGACCGCACGCATACCACTAAACTCCAGAGCTATTGAGATACTAAAGGAGATAAAGGAAAAGCAAGAGAAGTCAGGCATAGGACATGGCTATGTGTTTACCAACTCAAAAGGTGAGCCATACTCAGAAGGTGGCTATAGGAAAGCCTTTAACAACGCACTAAGGAAGTCCAACATAGTGGACTTTAGGTTTCATGACCTTAGGCATACCTTTGCCAGCTGGCTTGCCATGAAAGGAGTAGACCTCTACACCATACAACACCTAACAAGGCATAAGTCTACCAACATGGTAAAGAGATACGCCCACCTTAGCCCAGAGCATCTAAGAGAGGCTGTCAAGAAACTGGAGGACATGCCTAAGGTCATACCTTTCCCTAATGCTAAGGAAAATAGTTAACCTGTGGTTAATGCTAAGGCTTAGGTATTCCTAAAACCTTTATCAATCAAGAACTTCAGAAATTTAGCTTTCTGGCTCATAACCCGAAGGTCGGAGGTTCAAATCCTCCCCCCGCAAGTTAAAACCCTTATAAATCAAAGCCTTGAGAAAAGCACCCCTCGTATAACTTAAGGGATAAATAAGGAGCTAAAATCTCCTAACGGGAAGGTCTTCGAGTTTCTTGTAGTTTCCATCTTTCAGAAGTCTTAACAATAGGAGGGCGGTCATATAAGCATCCTCAAGGGCGTTGTGTTGGGTTGATATGGGAAGTTTAAAGATTTTTAGAAGTTCTTCAAGGCTTGGCACTTTACCCTTGTGTTCTACCAAGTCCAACAGGTCAAGGGCGTAGGCTTTCAGGGAAAAACCACATTCTTCTTTTATGAGCCTTTTGAGCATAGCCATGTCAATTTGAAGAAAGTATCCTGCAAGTATACATCCCTTTGCGTATTCTAAAAACTCCATGCATATCTCTTTTCTTGCTCTGGCATTGCGTAAATCCTCTGGAGTTATTCCATGCACCTTTATTGATTCGTTATATTCCCTCGTAGGCTTGAGAAGTGCATAGAAATTCTTACTTAGGTCTACTCTGAGGTTTTCTATCTTTACCGCACCGATGCTTAAAGCCTCGTCCTTTTTAAGGTCAAGCCCAGTAGTCTCCGTATCAAAGACCACAAAGCACAGGTCTTCAGTTTTTGTCTCTTTGTTTACCTCCCAGCTAAGCTCTTCCCTACTCCCTAAGAGTTTATCTATGAGAGCCCTTATCATTCAAAATACCTCAAGTTATATCTTTCATATAGAAACTCTTGAAACTCTTTTATTATCATGAATACATCCTTAAGCGTTCCCTTTTCTGCCTTTGATATTTGGTCAGGGTTTATGTAGTTGTCTGGTTCTTTGCCTTCTTTTATCTTTTGTGCCTGAAATTTAAACCTCATGCCGAGGAGAAATCTGTAGGCTTCTTTTAAGTCTTTTGCATATTCTGGTGTTAAAACTCCGTTTTTACTTAACTCCTCTATACGCTCAAAGGTGTTTTGTTGAGATATACCCTTTTCAAGTGCTAAGGCTCGCACACCCTGAGTTATGGGGAATATGCCACCCTTTTTAATGTCTATCTCACCCTTATGCTCTCCACTTCTTTCTACTACAAAGTCTCTAAAAAATCCAAGAGGTGGCTTAAACCTTACTGCATCTACCGCAAGGAAGGGAATAAAGCCCGGGTTTTTCTTTATGCTATTTTTCACGTGTTCCCAGAGCTTTTGCACCAAAGTTTGGTCTCCAAACACATTTCTAAAGTCAAAGAAGATCGCCACGTTAAGTATGTTTTCTGGCTTTGGCTTTTCAATCCACTCTGACACCACACTTTCCCACTCTCCTGCAGACCTCCTCCAGAAGGGGTTTGATATCATCACGTTCCCAGGACAAGCTGGAAAACCTATCTGAAGAAGAACCTCTATGTAGACTTTTGAAAACCTTTCAAAATATGCCCTTGGCTCAAAGTCAAGAAGAGGATAGTCTTGATATATAAGTGCGTTGTCTTGGTCTGTTTTTAGGCTTTGCTCCTTCCTGCCCTCGCTCCCTAAGACCATTATGCTAAAGGGAACGAGGGGTTCTTCTCCAAGCCTATTCAAAGCTATGTAAACTGCCCTTTTCATAAAGCGGTCGTTTATCTCTGATATGTATTCTCCAAGTTTTTCTGGGTCTGTGCCATGAAAGACCAATTCCAACACCTGCTCTCTTACAAGTCCGTAAAGGTATCTTAGCTCTTGCACTGTCTTTGCCTTGTCTATTTCCTTTATGAGTAGAACCGCATTCTTGCTCTCGTAGGCTATGATATCTCTGTCCTCAAGCAAGCCTATGGGTGTGCTGTTTTTGAGCACGAGTATTTTCCTTATGCCATGCCTTGCCATAAGCACCATGGCTTCGTAAAGGGTTTTATTGCTTTCTATAGAAACTACTGGAAAGGTGGCAACATCTTTCAGTTTTACTTCTTCTGGCTTTAGTCCCTTGGCTAATACCCTTTTTAGCACATCCCTCTCAGTTAGTATTCCCAAACCCTCTTGAAGTCTTACAAGAACATAGGTGCTATCCTTTGCCACCATTTCTCTTATAGCTTCCTCAACTGTCTTAGAGCTATCAAGGGTAAGTGGTGGTCTTAGGTTTAGGTCTTCAAGAAGAACTTCCATATGTTTTTCTACTGTGGAGGTATGCTGTTTTTTTGAGGCAACCAACCTTCTTGCCAGTTTCTGAGTAAAATATTCTCTAAATCCTTCGTGCTCTCCCATTAGGGAGCTAAAAATTTTTCTGTTAAGTAAAAAAACCACACTATCTTCTACAGCCTTTGCGGTTGAAGTTGGTGGGTTTTTGCTCATCAAAGACACATATCCAAAGCACTCACCTTCATGGAGGTATTCCACTGGCTCTCCTTCTCTCTCAAGCAGAACACTACCACTTCTAAGTATGTATAGAAACTCCAGAGGTTTTGAGCCTTCCTTGAATATTACATCACCTTTATTGTAGCATTCCACCAATAGGTTATGAGCTATAGCTCTTCTCTGCTTTTCACTGAGAAGGTTAAAGGGTTCAATCTCCGATAGAAACCTTTCTGCGTCTAACATCAGAATAATTTTATGACCGCATACCTAAGTAATAAAAGGGTAAGAACTATGGCAAGGGTATGACAACAGGGAAGAAACTTCCTGTAGACCCTGTATGCGGGTTCTGTAGGCATATAAAGCATGTTGTAGAAAAAGTTTCTTCTATCTGTTGTGAAAAAGGAAAGGGCGGCTCGCCCAAGGACGAGCCACATATAAAAGGCAAGGCTGTAATTGAGAAACTGCTCCATTACTCCTGAGCTCCAGCCTTTACTGCACCCTTTGGATAGCGTATGCTGTCCACAAAGTCTTGAATGTGCTTGGGTGGGGGTGGTGTAAGCCTTGAGACCACAAGGGCAACCAGGAAGTTAAGAGGCATGCCAAATATACCAGATGCTATGGGCTTTATGCCAAAAAGCTCTATGCCTTTGAACCTGCTAAGGTATAAGTATATGATGGTTACGCTGAGACCTACGATTATACCCGCTATAGCCCCCTGCTTATTCATCCTCTTGTCCCATATACCAAGCACGAGAGCTGGGAAGAGAGAAGCTGCGGCAAGAGAGAAAGCCCATGCAACGAGTTCAACGATTATAGCAAGCCTGAAGCTGGCAACATAGGCGCCTATAAGAGCAACCACAAGCAGTAGAGCTTTTCCTATCTTAACCCTCGTAGAAGGCGAAAGGTTAGGGTTTATCATCTTGTAATAAAGGTCGTGAGATATGGCGTTAGAGATGGTAATAAGAAGTCCGTCTGCAGTGGAGAGTGCTGCGGCAAGACCTCCCGCTGCCACAAAGCCAGCTATAACATAAGGAAGACCAGCTATCTCTGGAGTAGCAAGCACTATCATATCTGGATGTATGGATATCTCCGCAAACTGCACTATCCCATCTCCGTTTAGGTCCTTTATGGTTATCAGGTTTACCTTTGCCCACTTTTGAACCCAGTCAGGAAGTTCACTAAAGGCTTTGCCTACGAGGTTTAGCATCTCGTATCTTCCAAAGGCTGCATATGCGGGTGCGGTTATGTATAGAAGAAGTATGAAGAAGAGAGCCCATCCTGCAGAGGTTCTTGCCTCCCTTACCGTTGGTGTGGTGTAGAACCTCATTATAACGTGTGGAAGCCCTGCGGTTCCGAGCATAAGCATAAGCGTGAGTGCAAGAAAGTTTGCCATGCCTTTTGCATCGGAGGGAGGAGCTATGTAGGATTTTGGAGGCTTGGAAGCCTCAGTTGCCTTCTTCATGGCATCAGTCCACTTTTCCTTGGCTTCCTCAGGAGACTTAGGATACTCTTTTAGCTGTTTTTCTATCTCCGCTCTTTGTGGGTCATCCGCAGGCAGAGCCCTTAGCTTTTCCTCAAGCTCCCTTCTGCCTTGCTCCCAGCTCTGAGGCAGTGCCTCTATCTTTGCCTTTAACTCTTCTGCCTTTTTCTTATGTATTTCTCTAACTTCCTGCTCCTTTGGGTCATCTTTTAGCTGTGCAAACTTCTGTTCTATACCCTGAAGGGCAAAGCCATAGGAGACCTGAGATATGGGATTGCCTGTGTATTTGTAGGAGAGCACGGTCACTGGTATCAGGTAGGCTATTATAAGCACTATATACTGAGCAACCTGCGTCCATGTAACCGCCTTCATACCACCGAGAAAGGAGCAAACCAGAATACCTGCAAGACCCACAAAGACACCCACTTCAAAGGGAAGACCCAAGAGCCTACTGGCGATTATTCCAACACCAGTTATCTGTGCGGTAAGATAAGTGAAAGATACTATTAGCGTTGCGATTATACCTACAAACCTTGGAAGCTTACCACCATACCGAGCATCCAAGAAGTCTGGAATGGTGTATGCACCAAACTTTCTCAGATAGGGTGCAATAAGGACACCCAAAAGCACGTATCCTCCAGTCCAACCCATAATGAAGGCAAGACCGTTATAACCCTGAAGGGCAAGAGCTCCAGCCATTCCTATAAAAGAGGCTGCGGACATCCAGTCCGCTGCAGTTGCCATTCCGTTAAAAACCGCAGGGACTCTTCTTCCTGCCACATAGTATTCTGCAACTTGACCCGTTCTTGAAATAATACCTATGGCAGCGTATACCGCTATTGTTCCAAAGAGGAAGACATAGCCTATAAAAGTGGGAGAGAGTCCAAAGAGCTTCTCACCAATGTAAAGAAGAATGAGAAGTAATATAAGACCACCCGTATAGATGGCGTAGACCTTTCTTAGCCTTTCCGCATAGCTTCTGTCTACCATATTATTCCTCCTCTACTTTGTATTTTTTATCTACGCTGTCCATTTTCTTTGCATAGAAAATGATAAGAAGAAGGAAAACTATTAAAGAACCCTGTGAGCCCATGTAATAACCAAGGGGGAAGCCAAATATGACTATTTTGTTGAGCCAGCCCGATATAAGGGCTGCACCGTAGGAGACAAGAGCCCAGATTAGGAGAACCAGAATCATAAGGTTTCGGTTCTCCCGCCAATAGCTTTCCAGCTGCTCTTTTGACAGCATGGTTTTACCTCCTTTCAAAAGTTTGTGATTTATTTTACAAGTTTTTTGTTTCGTGTCAAGAGTATAGTATCTTTAGCATATATTTATGTTTCTTTTTTCAAAAATATATGATAAAAGTCGTAACATTTTGACAAAACTGATAAAAATTTTAAACCACAACCACTAGTTTTGAATTCCTATCTATACAAATGCAATAGTGGGTTATATTTTTTTTTAATAAACTTGTAGAGGAGGTCCAACATGGAAGTAAGGGAAGAGGTTCACCTCAAGGTGGAGGAAAAGTATAGTCCTCCAGCCCACATAGTAGAGAAGGCATGGGTCAAGGACTACGAGAGCCTATATCAAGAGTCCATCAAGGACAGGGAAGCCTTCTGGGCAAAGGTGGCAGAGGAGCTCCACTGGTTTAAAAAGTGGGACAAGGTGCTCGAGTGGAACTACCCCTACGCCAAATGGTTTGTAAACGGCAAGACCAACATAACCTACAACTGCCTTGACAGGCACGTGCAGGCAGGAAAGAGAAACAAGGTCGCTTACATCTTTGTGGACGAGGATGGAAGGGAGAAGAAAATAACCTACGGCGAGCTTTTGGAGCTTGTAAACCGTATAGCCAACGGTCTTAAGTCTCTTGGTGTTAGGAAGGGAGACAGGGTTTCCATATACATGCCTAACACTATAGAAGCTATAGCTTGTATGCTTGCATGTGCCAGGATTGGTGCAATACATAGCGTGGTCTTTGCAGGTTTTAGCGAGGGGGCTCTCAGGCTTAGGATAGAAGACGCAAAGGCAAAGGTGCTGCTAACCGCCAGCTATACGAAAAGAAGGGGCAAAAAGATAGACCTCTTTGCCACAGCTCAAAGGGCTATAGACGGTCTTGGCTTTGTGGAAAAGGTGGTGGTCTGGGACAGGGACGGTGATGTGCTAAATGGCTCTGGAGGGCTTTTTGTGAGCTTTGATGAGCTTATTAAAAACAGCTCTCCAAATTGTGAACCCGTGGAAATGGATGCGGAAGACCCTCTTTTCATACTTTACACCTCTGGAACTACAGGTAAACCCAAGGGCGTGCTCCATACCACGGGTGGCTATATGGTGGGCACATACTTTACTACAAAGATAACCTTTGACCTTCATGAAGATGACATCTACTGGTGCACTGCGGACATAGGTTGGATAACTGGACACAGCTACATAGTATACGGGCCCCTTGCTTGCGGTGCTACCTCTGTGATAACCGAAGGTGCGCCCGATTATCCTGACCCCGGAAGATGGTGGAGCTATGTGGAAAAATATAGGGTAAATGTTTTCTACACAGCTCCCACTGCCATAAGGATGTTTATGAGGTATGGAGAGCAGTGGCCCGCCAAGTATGACCTTTCATCTTTAAGAATTCTTGGCTCTGTGGGAGAGCCTATAAACCCCGAGGCTTGGCATTGGTATCACAAGCATATAGGCAGGGAGAACTGTGCCATAGTGGACACCTGGTGGCAAACAGAAACAGGCATGCATATGATAACCACCATACCCGCATACCCTGCTAAGCCCGGAAAGGCAGGAAAGCCCTACTTTGGCATAGAGGTGGCGGTCGTAGACAGCCAAGGTAAAGAGCTTCCTCCTAACACTGTTGGAAACTTAGTTATAAAAACACCATGGCCCTCCATGCTTAGAACCTGCTGGGGCGAGCCAGAAAGGTATGAAAAATACTGGAATACCATACCTGGGTATTACCTTGCTGGCGACCTTGCTACTTACGACGAAGAAGGCTACATAATGATACTGGGTCGTGCGGACGATGTTTTAAATGTGGCAGGACACAGGATAGGGACTATGGAGGTGGAAAGTGCAATAGTTGACCATCCAGCGGTGGCGGAAGCGGCGGTTATAGGAAAACCTCACGAGATAAAAGGTGAGTCTATAAAGGCTTTTGTAATTCTAAAGAAGGGCGTTGAACCCACAGACCACCTCAAGGAAGAGATAAAACAGCACGTAAGACAGATACTCGGTGCTATAGCAGTTCCAGATGAGATAAAGTTTGTAGAAAAACTTCCCAAGACAAGAAGCGGAAAGATAATGAGAAGGGTGCTAAAGGCTCAGGAGCTTGGGCTTCCTGTGGGAGATATTTCAACTCTGGAAGACTAAAGCACTTGGGGGCTTTGCCCCCCTTTACTTGCTTCCTCCATAACACATTTCCCGTTAAAGATAGACCCTCTTTCTATGTGAAGCACCTCTGCGGTTATATCTCCTTTTACCACACCACCCTGCAGGTCTACATCCTTAGCCTTTATATTACCCTCAATTCTGCCATATATAACCATGCGTTCCAACTCCAAATTACCCAGTATCTCAGCACTTTTCCCCACTATTAGGCTTGCTTTACCCTTTACGTCTCCTATAACCCTGCCATCTACCCTTACCACCGTGCCATCGGTAAGTTTTATATTACCTTCAAACTCCACTCCCTGGGCTATAAAGGTTTCAACCTTTTCTGGAGCTTGCCTCTCTTGTTTCTTTGAACTGAACATGTTTTACCTCCAAACTAAGAACTTCATAGGGTCTAAAGCCTTGTTGTCCAATATAACCTCATAATGAAGATGTGGTCCAGTAGACCTTCCCGTAGAGCCAACTCTACCTATTATCTGACCTGCTTTTACATGTTGACCATCATGGACCTCAATACGAGATAGATGAGCGTATAGGGTAGAATAACCAGTAGGATGCTTTAATATTATAGTTTTTCCATAATTCCCAAAGATGTCTGCAAACACCACAATACCGTCCGCAGTAGCCCTGACGGGTGTGTTGTATAGTGCTTCTATGTCTATACCTGTATGAAACTCATATCCCCTGCCGAAGGGGTTTTTACGAAGTCCGTAGGTGGAGGTTATGTTTCCTAAAACTGGATAACCTATGGGTAGACCCCTAAGGTTTTTGTAAGTCTCCTCTGCAAAAAGATTTAGAGCTTCAAGTCGGTCTAAATGTGCAGGCTCAAAGGCTTTTCCACCACCTACCGCACCCCTTAAGTTTATTCTTATGCCCCTTTCTGAGAGGTATTTCTGTATATCTAAGAGTTTTTTCTCCAACTCACTAAGCCTGTGCTTTTTTCTTCTATCTTCCGCCTCTCCTCGCCAAGCCTTTTCCACTCTTCTTCTAAGTCCGCAACCTTTTGTGTGAGCTGTTCTTTCTGAGCCAATAGCTTCCACCTCTCCGCATAATTCCAAAGAGCCCAAACCTTAAAGCTTATAAGGAGCAAAAGCACAAAGGAAAGCAAGAGGGACAACTTCCTTAGAGAGGACTTCTTTAGACTAAAGCTGACTGGTTTCCTGTGGTCATGCCATAAAATTGTTATTGTGATCCTATCCTTCCTTTTGACCCTCCAAAAGTCCTACTAAGATTATAACCCTTACAAAAATCATATTGAACTAAATCCCTATGTGCTTATCTTATAAAACACACTTACCAACTCTAAGGAGGTTTATTATGCTAAGAGCGGAGTGGATAGAAGGTAGAAAAAAATACAAAAACAAAACCCAGATGCACCTTGCCCGTCAGGGTATCATAACAGAGGAGATGCGTTATGTTGCCAAGAGAGAAGGCTTGCATCCTGAGTTTGTCCGTCAAGAGGTTGCACGCGGGAGGATGATAATACCTGCCAACATAAACCACCTGCATCTTGAGCCCATGTGTATAGGTATAAACTCAAGGGTAAAGGTTAACGCCAACATAGGAAACTCTGGCTTGGCTTCCGATATACCTACAGAGATAGAAAAGGCAAAAGTAGCTATAAAGTATGGTGCGGACACCATAATGGACTTATCTACTGGCGAAGCCATAAAGGAAACAAGAGAAGCCATAATAGGCGTAAGCACAGTTCCCGTTGGCACAGTTCCCATATACGAAGCCCTCAGGAGGGCAAAGGGTAATGTGAAAAACATGACTGTAGACCTTATTCTTGATGTGATAGAGGAGCAGGCTCAACAGGGTGTGTCCTATATGACCATCCACGCAGGCGTGCTAAGGGAGTTCTTGCCCATGGTTCAACACAGGGTGATGGGGATCGTCTCCCGTGGTGGTGCCATAATGGCACAGTGGATGGTAGAACACGGAAAGCAAAACCCACTATACGAGCATTTTGACAAGATATGTGAGATATTCAAAAAATACGATGTTAGCTTTTCACTTGGAGATGGTCTAAGACCTGGAGCTATAGCGGATGCGTCAGATGAAGCACAGCTTTCAGAGCTCAAAGTCCTCGGTGAGCTTACAGAGAGGGCTTGGAGGCATGATGTGCAGGTGATGGTGGAAGGACCAGGGCACGTGCCTATGGACCAGATAGAGTTCAATATGAAGGTGCAGCAAAAAGTGTGCCACGAAGCACCCTTCTATGTGCTTGGACCGCTTGTGATAGATATCGCACCGGGTTATGACCATATAGCCTCTGCCATAGGTGCAGCGATGGCAGGCTGGTATGGTGCGGCGATGCTTTGCTATGTGACTCCAAAGGAGCATCTTGGTCTTCCAAACCTTGAGGATGTAAAGCAGGGGGTTATAGCCTACAAGATCGCTGCACACGCTGCGGACGTGGCTAAGAACTGGCCCGGTGCAAGGGAATGGGACCTCGAGATGTCAAGGGCTCGCTTTGCCTTTGACTGGAATAGACAGTTTGAGCTTGCCATTGACCCAGAGACCGCAAGGGCATACCATGACGAAACACTACCACAGGAAGGCTACAAGACCGCCAAGTTCTGCTCCATGTGTGGTCCTGAGTTTTGTGCCTATAAGATATCCCAAAACGTCTCTTCTAAGATGGAAGAGGTCCTTCATCTTGAAAACTGGATAGCTCCATAAAAACCTTTTTGGGGGCTTTGCCCCCTTCTTAACCAAATCTTAACCAAACCTTAAAGAAATCTTAACTTTTCCACCCTATCCTTTTTCTCATGAAGCTCGCCATAGTGGAACTGCACGACGTGAGCCCTTACTACAAGTCTGAATTTTTGAGTGCCCTTGAGCTCTTGGAGGAGGTGGGATTGGATAGATTTTCCCTCTTGGTGGTGCCTTACTTTTGGGAATACGCACCCCCGGGAGGGGACAGGAGCTTTTTAAATCTTTTAAGAAGTCTTCAGGGGGAGATGGTTCTTCATGGATACACCCACAGGGGTAGAAAAAGACTTCAAGACCTGCTTTGGACGGACGGGGAGGGAGAGTTTGGAGGGCTTGACCTAACTGAAACCTATGAGAGGGTTCGCTCGGGCTTGGAGCTTATGGAATACCTTGGTCTGAAAACCACCTTCTTTGTGCCACCCGCATGGATAGGAAATCCCTACCTTGAGGATGTGCTTTACTCTCTTGGTTTTGAAGGCATAGCCTACAGGTGGCATATAAAAGACTTAGGCAATGAAAAAAGCATAAGCTCTCCCGTTCTTAGCTTTAGCAGTAGAAATCTTCTGTCTTGGCTTAGCCTAAAGGCTCTTCCCAGCATGGAAAGGCTCTACAAGGACCATCAAGTTCTCAGGCTTGCACTTCATATGACAGACTTTAGAGACGAGAGAAAGGTCAGGCTTTGGAAAGAAATACTAAGCAATATAAAAAAGGAAAGGAGGTTAATAAGCTATGGGGAATTACTTAGCAAAAGCGGACTTGCACCTTCATTCAAAGGCTTCCAACCTACCGGGAGGTTGGTTCAGTAAGCTGGTGGGATGTCCAGAGAGCCTCACAGAGCCTATGGAGATATACAGAAGGCTCAAAGAAAGGGGTATGAGCTTTATTACTATTACAGACCACAACACCATAAACGGAGTCCTTGAGCTGGCACATCTTCCTGAGGTCTTTATAAGCTGTGAGTATACGGTGGAAATTCCCGAAGAGAAGGGAAAGGTTCATGTGCTCGTATACGGCATCACGGAGGCTCAACATCAAGACCTTCTAAGGCTAAGAAACAACATCTACGATTTTGTCAAATACCTAAAGTCTCATAGAATAGCCCACTCCCTTGCCCACCCTCTATATTCTGTTCAAGGAACCAAGATAACCCGTAGCCTTTTAGAAAAGTTGGTCTTGCTCTTTGACAACTGGGAGGTGATAAACGGGACAAGGGGAGACGGTGTCAGATATGTGGAAGAGTCCATAGCCCGTGCCTACGATGGATGGGATAAGATACATGCCCTTGCGGAAAGGCATAGGATAGAGCCTCAGAGGATAAGGGATAGGATAACCTTTACCGCAGGTTCAGATGACCACGGTGGAATGGACGTGGGAAGGACTTGGACCGCAGTTGAGGGTGCTATAAGTAAAGAGGACTTTTTAAAGGGTCTGTGGGAAGGGAAAACGCAGGTGGGCACAGAAGAGCTTGGGGACAAAAGGCTTCTAAACATGGTATGCAGGGTGGGTTATGACTTTCTAAAGAGCAAAAACCATATACCCTCTGAAGTTAGACCCATAACCGACTATGTCTTTATGCACTCGGACAACCCAATGGTGGGTATGCTTTTGAGGAACTTTCTTGGTATAAAGTCCGAAAGGTCAGAGCTATTGAGGGAAATAGCAAAAAAACTGCCCTCTTTTACTTTGGAAAGGTTTTTGAAAAGCCCCTCACCGCAAACCCTCGGGGAGCTGTGCCTGTCCCTCATGGCTCATGGCTTCCCCGCCTTTTTAAAATACGCCCAAAAAAGGGAAGAGGAAAAGATAAAGGTTCTTGGAAGAGAGTTTGGCATACTAAATGGAAGGTCTCCAAAGGTTGCTTATCTTACAGACACCTACCACCATATAAACGGCGTTGCAAGAAGTGCTAAGCTCATAAGACAGATAGCCCTTGAGGAAGACCTACCCTTTACAATAATAGTTTCTAACTCACAGGTGAAAGAAGAGGAAAAGCTCATAAACTTAGAGCCTATTGTGGAGATACCCACACCCTTTTACGAAGAGTTAAAAATGGGTCTTCCAAACCTGATAGAGCTTATGGACCTTCTTGAGAGGGAAGGCTTTACTCAAGTTCACATAGCAACGCCAGGTCCTCTTGGACTTATGGGATTTCTTGTGGGTAAGATTCTACGTCTTAGGATTACCTTTGCCTTCCACACAGACATACCCACATACGCAAGGACATATACGGGAGACCCCGAGGTGGAAAGCCTTCTATGGAAAGCCTTTGTCTTCCTTGGTAATATCTCAGATAGGTTTTTTGTCCCATCAGAACACTACAAAAAGCTCTTTGTAAGCAAGGGGCTACAGTACAGTAAGATAAGCACCTTCAAACGTGGTGTGGATACAGAGCTCTTCTCTCCTTACAAAAGAGATGAGGACTTCTGGTCTAAAAGGCTCGGAGTTAAAAAGCACCAAAGGGTTATCCTATATGTGGGCAGGGTTTCTAAGGAGAAGGGCTTAGACACTTTTCTTTACACTGCAAGGTGCTTCCCAGAAGACCTATTTGTGATAGTGGGAGATGGACCCTACAGGAAAGAGATAGAGGGCAAAAAGCCAAAGAACGTGCACCTTTTAGGATATATGGTGGGAGAGGAGCTGGCTACCGCCTATGCAAGCTCTGACGTGTTTTTGTTCCCCTCTGAAACGGAAACCTACGGACAGGTAGTTTTAGAGGCTATGGCGAGCGGTCTTCCTGTGGTGGTAAGCTCAAAGGGTGCATCTCACGAGCATGTTCAAGAGGGTGTAAACGGTTTTATAGCCACAAAGCCCGAGGACTTTATAGAAAAGCTCTCCCTTCTTCTATCCAGCGAAAACCTAAGGAGGAGCATGTCTCAAGAAGCCCTATACTATGCAAGAAGCCTTGATATGAGAAAAACTTATATAGACTACATGTTAGCTATAGCTGGTCTTGGGAGGCTCGTCCATGAAACTTGTTGACATAACCCCCTATTTCCATAGTAAAAGCGGAGGCATAAGGAGATACCTTCTTGAAAAAAGCAAGTATATGCAGAAAAAGGGTATAGAACATGTGCTTATAATACCCGGCAAGGAAAGAAAAACATACCATATTAACTCCACCAAGGTCTACGAGCTTCCTTCTTTTCCTCTGCCTTTGACAGGTGGTTATAGGTTCTTCTCTTCCTTTGCGGAGATAAGGGAAATACTGCAAATAGAAGAGCCTGACGTGGTAGAGCTGGGTGGCACTTATCAGCCCATAAGCCATCTGAAGTCAGATAGATATCTGCTAAGCGTCTTTTACCATTCTGATATAAGGACGGACCTCTCGCTTTTGCCAGCTCCAGAAAAGCTCAAAAAGGTCCTTTTGGAACACACTATAAGAAAAAAGCTCTCAAAGGCAGACCTTATAATAACCCCCTCAAGGGGGCAGGAGGAATTCCTAAGAGCCTATGGTCTTGATAACATAACCACCGTAAACCTTGGAGTGGACACAGAAGTTTTTAATCCTTCTAAAAGAGACCCATACTTTGAAAAGGCTCTTGGCATAGACTCTGGTAGATTTAAACTGATATACGCTGGTAGGCTCTCGCCAGAGAAAAATATAGACCTTCTCTTGGAAGTCTTTCAACACCTTGACCCTACCCTTTTCCATCTTGTAGTGGTAGGAGACGGTCCTCTAAGGAAAAGAGTAGAAAGGCTCTCTCAGAAACTTCCCAACCTCACCTATCTTGGATACCTCCAAAAAGAAGAGGACTTGGCAAAGGTTTATGCAAGCTGTGATATCTTTGTTAGCACCTCCATAGGAGAGACCTACGGGCTTGCCTTTCTTGAAGCTCAGGCTTGTGGTTGTCTGCTGGTTGCCTATGATATGGGTCTTGAAACACAACCTTTTAAGGAGTTTTTGGTAAAAGAGCTCACTTTGGAAGCCTTCTACCATGCCATAGTCCGCGCCTGCAACGAGGTGAGTCTGGTTAACAAAGAAAAGGTCAGCTCCTTTGTGCTTAGTAATTTCTCTTGGAATGCTACTTTTGAAAAACTTCTTGATGTTTACCAAGGAGTTCTTGTTTAAGTAAGAGTTAAAAACATACTGCAAACCGCAAAGGAAACAAAACCCGCCTTATGAGAAGTGTCCTTGTATTTTCCTTGTATTCCACCCCCTCAACCCCCTCCACCCCGTTCATACCACGGAGAAAAAGCTCCCTTTCCGCAGTGCTTGAAAAGTAGAGCCTTGCCTCACCTTTTCTGAGAGATACATACTCAATCATTGCAGAAGATTATAGAAGATAATTGTTAAGATTTGGTTAAGCATGTTAAACTTTTTCAACCCCAATAAGCATGCGTTCCAATTTCATGAGAAGCTGATACAGGGTTAGAGATATGTCCTGCATCTTTTTAACGAGGGCTTCGTCTGGGTTTTTGCTATCTATTTGCTTGCCTATTTCATGAAATTCGCAATGGACTTTTTCTATTTGCAATATAACCTCTCTTATTGGTTCTGGAAACTCCTCAAGGTTTGGCATTATTTCCCTGTAAAAGGTTTGACCAAAGGCACAGCAGTTTTCCTTTGTATCCCTACAGCACTCCTTGTAGGCAAAATCTCCTCTTGACTCTATAGCCCTTTTTAGCCTCTTGATATAAAGCTCGTGCTGAGCCATATAAAATTTCACATCCACCATGCCATGCCTCTCTTTCTTTAGGATACCCCACACCTTTCATAGGTTTCAAGTTGTTTACAAAAGCCACATATACCTTTTATGCAAAAAGCATACCATTGAAGGAGTGCTAAACAAAAGCCTGTAATTAACACCTTCTACCATTCCTCTATCTTGCAATTTAGGTAAAATTGTTTACAAATATGTAAAATTGTTTACACTCTATCTTTGACTCTCGTTCTCAGGCATAGGATTATAATCTTTCTCATGCTACGCCTTCTTGTCCCTGCAAGCACCAGCAACTTTGGTTCAGGCTTTGACGCCTTCGGTCTTGCCCTTAGCCTGTATAACGAGTTCTATATAGAGCCTTCTGAGAGGTATACCATAGAGATAGAAGGTGAGGGTGCAAGCCTGCCAAGAAACGAGAGCAATCTCTTTGTAAGGGTCTACAAAAGAGCCTGTGAGGTTTTTGCTTTTGAGGAAAAGCCTTTTAAACTCAGGCAGGTAAACCGAGTCCCTACCGCAAGAGGGCTTGGCTCTTCTGCCACTGCCATAGTGGGTGGCATCTTAGCTTTTGAATCTTTGCATGGCATTAGACTAAGCCTTGAGGAAAGGCTAAAGGTTGCCTTTGAGTTTGAACCACATCCAGACAACCTGCTTCCTGCCTTTCTTGGTGGCTTTGTGGTGTGTGTAAGCTCTGAGGAGGGTGTTAGGTTTCTAAGGCTTGACTTCCCAGAGGAACTAAAGGTGGTGGTATGTGTGCCAGACTTTGAGCTTTCCACCCAGAGGGCAAGAGAGGTGCTAAGGAAAGAGGTATCTCTAAAGGATGCGGTCTTTAACCTGCAAAGGTCTGCCCTCTTTGTGGGTGCGATTCTTACGAAGAGCTTTGACCTTTTGAAAGAGTCGGTCAAGGACAGACTTCATCAGCCTTACAGGGCACAGCTGGTGCCGGGCTTTGGGGATGTGATGGAGAAGGCTTACGCGGAGGGTGCTCTGGCGGTCTTCCTGAGCGGTGCAGGACCTTCTATGGCGAGCCTGTGTCTTGAGAGGTTTAACGAGGTAGGCTCTGCCATGGTGGAAGCCTTTAAAAGGCATGGCATAAACTCAAAGTATATTTCCCTCGAGGTTTCCAAAGAGGGTGCAAGATGTGAGGGTTTTAACTCTTGATGTGGGAAATACATCGGTGGATGTGTGCCTCTTTGATGGCTCTTTGAGGTACGTGGGTAAGTTCAGCCATAGGGACGTGCCACTCTTGAGTGCAGACCTTGTGCTCGTGTCCTCTGTTAAACCCTCGGCGAACAATATCATCCTTGAAAAATACCCCCATGCGAGGTTTATAAGAGCGGAGGATGTGCCACTTCAGACCGCCTTTAAGGGCAAAGAGAGAGTAGGCATAGACAGATTGCTTAACCTTTACGGTGCGGTCCAGCTCTTTTCAAAGCATGTGGTGGTAGCCAGCTTTGGCACCGCCACTGTTATAGACCTTGCGGTGGATGGTGTCTTTCAGGGTGGCTTTATAACCCTTGGTGTGGGTGCAGGGCTTGAGTGCCTTTCTCAAAGGGCAGAGCTAATTCCCGAGCTCAAACTAAAAAAACTCCTCCCTCCCATAGGCACAGATACAGAAGGTGCTATTCTCGGGGGCTTTTTGCGTCAGAGCTTGCACTTTCTTATGGCTTGTGTGCAAAGCTGGAGCGAGCTATACAGAAGGCAGTTAGGGCTACTTATAACTGGGGGCGACGGTTGGCTCTTTGAAGACATAGCACCCTATGAGCCACTCCTTATACATAAGGCTATGCTCCTTCTTTTAGGCTTTTATAGTAAGCCCTAAGGAATTCTATCGCCTCTTCCTTGTTTTTTACCTCACCAGAGAACTGAGCCTCCTCAAGGGCTTTCTTTAGCTGTCCCACAAGTGGTCCAGGCTCAAGACCCAAAAGCTCCATTATTTCTCTGCCATCAAGAAGAGCCTTAGTGGGCATACGAGATAGCTTCTGCCTTTTGAACTCCACAAGGTCATGAACGGTCTGCAGAAGTCTTTTTATCTCCTCTTCCTCGTCACCACTCCCTATAGCGTCCGCAATGGCATGCAAGAAGAGATGACCCGCTATATCTTTACACTCTCTCCAGAAGTTTGCCCTTCCTCTGTCTGTAAGCTGACCCTTAAATAGAGACTCTCTCAGATAAAAGGGTCTTAGGTGTTCTCTTACTAGCTTTGCCACAAACTCCGTAGCTGGCTCTCCCCATTTGTAGGCTTTGCCATAACTTCTTACCAGCTCCGCACCCAGCTTGTCATGGTTATAAAAGGTTATCTTTCCTTCCCTAATTTCAAAGGTGTGAGGCTTTGCAAGGTCATGAAAGAGTGCGGAAAGTTTAAGTAGCTCAATGTCAGAAAATTCCCCATGCACTTCCATTTTCCCAAAGTTTTCCAAAAGCTCCGCAGGCAGGTATCTGTCTTTTTCTTGTAGCACCTTTTCCAGTGCTTCCAGCACCTTAAAGACATGCTCCTCAAGAGGGTATATGTGATGCTCCCCTTGGTCTCTTACCTCTTTCCAGCGTGCGGTGTCGGGGAAAAGCTCCTGCAGGACTCCATACTCATAAAGCTCCTTAAACACCTTATAGCCTTGATAGTGTCTGAGGATCTTGAAAAGCTCAAGGCTTATCCTCTCCGATGGTGCCTTTCTTATAATGTGCTTTTTCCTCCTTACAAACTCATGGAAATCCTCTGTAAGCTCAAGCCCCTTCTCCACAGCAAGGCGAAAGCCTCTTAGTATCCTTACTGGGTCTTCCTCAAGGTTTTTGAGCGAGATTGGTCTCAAAAGCCCTTGTTCCAAGTCCTCCACGCCATGGGCTGGGTCGTATATGATGGTCTGCTTTGCTCCTATGCTTAGAACATCGTCAATGCTTACTGCCATAGCGTTGGCGGTAAAGTCCCTTGAAAGGAGGTCTTCCACGAGGGACTTCTCAAGGTCTCTGCCCTTTATCTGAGCAAAGTCAAAGCGGTATTTATAAGGTGGAAGCCTTAGGACTACGGTGGCTATGGTAGGTCTCCTAAGCAGTCCCTTTTTCTCAAATTCAAAGTAAGAGCCACCTATCCTCTCTGCGAGCTTTTTGGCGGTTTCTCTTGGGTCGCAGGTTACCAAAAGGTCTACATCTATATGGTATCCCACAGGCTCACCCAGAAACCTATCTCTTACCCAACCACCCACTATAAAACAGTAGGCTTCCCGCGGCAGAACCCTTGCAATATCGTCAAAGTAGGTCATGTAAAAGTTAAGCCCGTGTGCGGTGTGCTTTATGCCTTTTTCAAAGAGAATTTCCTGCATGTTTATATAAGATATGCCTCTTAACCAATTCTTAACAATAGCCTCCTATTATTACCCTTTAGGAGGTGTGCCATGAAGTTCCTTACCCAAGAAGAGCTCATAGGGTATGTGTCAGAAGGTATAGCCAGCGTGGGGGGAGAAAGGGCATACAAGACTTTTTATAGGCTATGGCAGGAGCTAAAGGGTGTTCATCCAGTTGTGGCCATAGAGAGGGTGGTAAGCTACGCCTTTGATAGTGCTGGGCATGTGCTTATTAACCATATAGGAAGGAGGATTGCCAAAGAGAAGTGTGAGAGCGTTAGCCATGTGCCCTTGCAAGAAGGTGTTTTGTTTGTGGAGCTTGCCAACTGCCCAGTGCACGAGCTTTCACAGGAGCTGAGGCCCACCGAGGCGGTAGTCTGCTCCCTTTGTAGAGGTTTTATGGAAACATTGGGAGAAAACATGAAGCTGGGTCATCTTAAAGAGGTGAGCTATATAGAGGGAAGATGCACTTTTGTTTACGGAGGTGTAGCCTATGGACATGATAAGCTACAGGCTCAAGGAGCAGGAGCTTGAGGAGATAACTAAGAGGCTCCAAGAATACAAGAACTCCCTCCTTTTAGACCTTGTGGTGCTTATGGACGACGGAGGAAGGCTTGTGAGCTTTGCTCCATATGTGGATAGCTATAAACCCATAGCCCAAAGGGTTGCACTCGTGGGTGCGGCGGTGGTGGGTGCGGTGGACCAGCTTGAGCATGTAATATCCTCCAAAAAGAGCATGTTCTTCTCAGGACAGGAAAAGAACATGTATGTGCATATGTTAAGCCACAAGTTTATGTTAGCCTCGGTGTTTAATCATAAGGTCCCCCTGGGAAGCGTAAAGCTCTTTAAGGAAAAGCTATCAAGGGAGTTGACCACACTTTTGGAAAATGCCCTTGCAAGAGGTGAAAGCAGGGTAGTAAGGTTTGAGGACTTGGCTCTATGACATTACGCATCCTATACCACGGGCTTGGTATGGCAGGAAAGACCACGAACCTTGAAAAACTGCGTGAGATATATTCCGATTATGTCTCAGACAGAATCCATCAGCAAACTTCTGAAGGCAGGACCGTATACCTTGACATACTGTCTCTCAGCATAAAGACCAGGTCTGGAGATAAGGAAATAGGCGTTGAGCTTTTTACTACGCCAGGTCAAGAGAGGTTCAGAATCTTAAGAAAGTGGATATTTGGTCGCGTGGATGGTCTCGTGCTTGTGCTGGACTCTACAAGAAGCCTTGAGGAAAACCTTAGGGCTTATGAGGAGGTCAAAGAATACGGACTGAGCGGTGTGCCAATGGTGCTTCAGCTAAATAAACGAGACGTAGGAAACCTAAGTCCAGAGGAGGTAAGGGTGGCTTTTGGCGATGTTCCTCTCATGGAAGCGGTCGCTATTGCGGGCATGGGTGTGGCGGAGACCTTCAGGGCAGTCCTTAAGGAGGCTTTGAATGCAAAAGCTACTGCTGGCTAACCAAAGCCTAAGGTTAAAGCCCTTATATGGACCCTTTCACAGGGATATGTTGAACATATCCTGGCTACTTGAGTCTATCAAAAGCTCTCTAAGAAATGGATACTTCATGTTTCAGTCCCTTGGGGAGCTTCATTTCCTGCCTGCTTTTGATGGAAAGCCAGAGGGAGAGTTTCCACAGGACTTTGAGCTTGTTAGCTTTTATCAGTCCACAGAGAACTTCCTCATACACGCCTTTGACCTTTACGAGAGACATAGACTTCCCCTCTACAGCGATAGACCCCTCTGGGTTAACTTGGAGAGCATAAACTTCAACATAAGGGAGTTTTTCAAGAAACTTCTGGATTTTGAGGTAACGGGCTACATGGTGGTGGAAAACAGGGTAAAGCTCGTAAAAGGTTTGCTCTTGCTCCAGAAGGGTATGGTCATGAAGGTGGATTATGCAAACCTCAGAGGAATGGATGCTCTCAAGAGCCTTCTTGAGGACCTTAGCAAGGATGTGTGCATTCTAAGGGTATATGAGCTGTCTGAGGAGCTACTATCTATAATGCTTTCAGAGCCAGAGCTTGCTGGCGTCTATCAGGACTACGAAGCTGTCCCGCTTAAGAGTATAAGAGGAACAGCCCTTCTTGTGAGTGTTTCTGCGGAGAAATACGGCTACAAGGTATACCTGCAAGGAGAAGAGGTCTACTCAGAGGGCTTTGAGGAAGAAGCACCCTTTTATGAGCTCTTTGTGGTTGGCACGCCACTTTCAGAGCCACTTGATGTGCTATCCATGATAGAGGGAGGCAACAAGCTCAGAGTAGTAAAATACGACCTAGAACATCCCATTCTCTACTTTTGTCCAGCCTGCTGGAGCGTGATTTCCAAAGATGACAAGGTATGCCCAAACTGCGGTTATGACCTTACAGAGTTTCACAACCTCCCCTACGAATATAAGCTCATAATGGCTTTGGAACACCCTGTCAAAGACATGAAAAAGAACGTCATATATACCATAGGCAGGAAGGACTTGGAAATTGCCCTGCCACACTTTGAGCTTATGATAAGCAGAGAAACAGACCCCCTTATACTTATGGAGATAGCGGATGCCCTTGCGAGAATGAGTTCACCTGAAGCCATAAGACTTTTGAGGGAACTTGCCCAACACAGATATCCGGTGGTTCGCTCAAGGGCTCTCATGCACCTTCAAAGGAAGCTTAAAAATGCTACAGAATGAGCTAAAAAGCTCTTTGGGAAAGGAGTTTTTCTCAAAGCTGAAAATAGAACCATACTACCAACCCATAGTTGACCTAACTGGCTCGTCGGTCTTTGGCTACGAAGCTCTCAGTAGATTTTTGTTGGATGGTGTTCCCATGAAACCTATAAGGGTGTTCAAAATGGCGGAAGGGCTTGGAATTCTGCCAGAGCTTGACCTTATGTGTAGAAAGCTGGCAATAGAAGCCTTTTCAAAGGGTCTGAAGGGTCAGCTTTTTATAAACATCTTCCCAGCCTATCTGGTGTCTGAGTATGTGGGGAAGGGTCATACGCTTACCTTCCTTCAGCAGATGAAACTCAGCCCTTCAAGTGTGGTGCTGGAGCTTAACGAGGCGGTAAAGGTGCAGGATATGAGCCTTCTTAAGAAGGCAATAAAATACTACAGAGATCTTGGCTTTGGAATAGCCATAGATGATATAGGCACTGGTTTTAACTCTATACACAGTTTGTTGGAGCTTGAGGGGCTGTTAGACTATGTGAAAATACCCAGGGAGCTTGTGGATGGTGTTTCAAAGAGCAAGATAAAGTATAACCTAATAAAGGTGCTTTCTGATGTGTGTGCCAGCATAGGAGCAAAAGCCATCTACGAAGGCTTGGAAAAGGAAGAGGACCTTATGACCATATACTATGATTTTAACGCTCAGCTGGTGCAAGGTTTTTACTTCTCAGAGCCTATTCCCGTCCAAAGGGCAAAGGAGTATAGCCCTTCTGTAAACCTTCCAAAAGAGTGTGATGGCAATTGCCTGCATGGTAGGAGGTTGCAAGAATTAAAACTTAGTCCTTCAGAGAGGTTTTACCACTTCCTTGAGTGTGTGGAAGGTTTAATGGAAAGGTATGTGTTGCTGGAAGTGGAAGATAAAAGGTATTTTGTGGACCTTTGGAAACTCAAAAGCCAGCTTGATAGCAGGAGAATAAACCTCTATTACTACAAAGAGCTAAAAGAGGTTATAAGCAAGGAAAGGGACATCTTTTTGGAGCTTCATAACTTGCCAACGATAAGGTCGGATGCCACAGATATCAGGAACCTCTTTGATTTGGTAACTAACTCAAGGAAGGAGGTCTTTCTTTTGATGGAAGGTGATAAAGTAAAAGTGATTGAAAGGCACACCTTACTTGACCATTTTTCCAAAAGACTTGCCAAAGAGCTTGCCAACGTGAACCCCCTCACACACCTTCCCGGCAACAGGGTTATAGAGGAGAAGATAAAGCGTTTTAGCTCCACGGTGGATGAATTCTGGGTTTGTTATATGGACTTGGACAACTTTAAGGCTTTCAATGATGCCTACGGCTTTTATGCAGGAGACCAGATGATAAAGAAAGTGGGGTTTCTTCTTGAGAACTTTCGCAAGGAAAACCCTGACAGGGTCTTTGTGGGACATGTGGGTGGTGACGATTTTGTTATCCTGCTTTGGGACATGAGTTTAGGGGAAGCAAAGGAGAAACTTTTAAAACTCTTGAAAAACCTACAGGAGAAACTCCTTGAGTTTTACAGCCCTGAGGACAGAAAAAGGAGCTACTTTGTGGCAAGGGACAGGGAAGACGAACTAAGGGAGTTTCCTATCGCCTCAATCTCTGCAGTTCTTTTAAGAGGCTCCCCAGACCCCCTTGACATTTCCAAAAGGTCCGCCCAGCTAAAGAAAAAGGCAAAGTCCTACAGAGGAAGCGTCCTTTTTGTGGAGCATCTTAACGAAATCTTAACAATTAACCTGTAAACTTATAGCAAAATCTCTAAGGAGGTGGTAAAATGAGAAAGAGGATGTTGCAGAGTGCTGTCCTCTCAATGGGAGCTTTGGCTCTCTTGTCCGTGCCTGCGAAGGCACAGCAGATAATCAAGATTGACGGCTCTTCCACCGTCTACCCTATAACGGAGGGTATAGCGGAAGAGTTCCAAAAGGCAAAAAGGGGTGCGGTAAAGGTCACAGTGGGTATATCTGGCACAGGTGGTGGCTTTAAGAAGTTCTGCAGGGGCGAGACAGACATATCCAACGCCTCAAGACCTATACTGGCAAAGGAAATGGAAGAGTGCAGGAAGAACGGCATTCAATACATTGAGTTACCTGTAGCCTACGACGGTCTTGCGGTGGTTGTAAACCCCAGGAACAACTGGGCGACCTGCATGACGGTGGAACAGCTAAGAGAAATATGGAAGCCTGAATCCCAGGGCAAAAAGTTCATGTGGTCAGACCTTGACCCCAAGTGGCCCAAACAGGAAATAAAGCTCTGTGGAGCTGGTTCTGATTCTGGAACCTTTGACTACTTTACCGAGGCAATAGTGGGTAAGGCAAAGTCTTCAAGAGGTGACTACACCGCCTCTGAGGATGACAACGTGCTTGTGCAATTTGCCCAAAGGGAGAGGGGTGCTCTCTGCTACTTTGGACTTGCCTATGTGGAAGAAAACAAGGGTAAAATAAAAGCTATACAGATAAAGAACCCCAAAACCGGTCAGTGCGTTGCACCCACATACCAAGCAGTCCAAAACGGCACATACCAACCACTCTCCAGACCACTCTTTATATATGTAAACGCAAAGGCGGTGCGGGAAAGACCTGAGGTAAGAGAGTTTGTAGAGTTTTATCTCAAAAACGCAGGCAAGATATCCAAACAAGTGGGATACATAGCACTTCCTGACAGGGCTTACAAAATGGCAGAGGAGAGGTTCAACAAGAGGGTGCTCGGCACCGTCTTTGGTGGTGAGCCAGAGGTTGGTCTTACCATAGATGAACTTCTCAAGAGGGAAGCCAAGCAATGACACTATCCTTAGGGACAAAGAAGGCTATAGACCTTGTGGTTTTCCTGTTTCTGCTTTTTATGGGTGCTGTGTCTATACTTGTTACCTTTGCCATAGTTTGGGTTTTGCTCGTAGATACCATAAGGTTCTTCACCCACCCCGATGGGGGTGGCTTCCCCACATCTCTTATAAGGTTCTTTACGGAAACTCAATGGACACCCACCTTTTACGAGAAGAAGATAGGCATATGGCCTTTGCTGAATGGAACCTTTATGATAGCGGGTATATCCATGGTCATATCCATTCCTCTTGGTCTTTTGGTTGCTGTATACCTGAGCGAATACGCAAGCTGGAAGGTTAGAGAATCTGTAAAGCCATGGCTTGACTTTCTTGAGGCGATTCCGACGGTTGTCTATGGTTATTTTGCTCTGCTTTTTGTTACGCCAATACTCCAGAAGTTTTTTAGCCTGTTTGGTATAGAGGTTCAGGGTATGAATGCCCTTTCTCCGGGTATAGTGTTGGGTGTGATGATACTACCCTTTACCGCCTCTATGGTGGAGGATGCCTTTAAGGGAGTGCCTCAGTATTTGAGAGAGGCTTCTTACTCTCTCGGTGCTTCCAAGCTAAGAACCGCCCTTTTTGTAGTTTTGCCCGCCGCAAAATCCGGTGTGCTTTCCGCTTACCTTCTTGGCTTTTCCAGAGCCCTTGGTGAGACCATGGTGGTTGCAGTGGCAGCGGGCATGTATCCTCAGATAACCGCAAACCCTCTTGAGCCTGTTCAAACCATAACGGGATACATAGTTCAAGTGGCTTTGGGAGACCTTCCCTTTAACTCCTTTGAGTACTTATCCATCTTTGCTGCGGGTATGTTGCTTTTTGTGATTACTCTGCTTTTCAACTCTATTGCGGTTTACATGAAATCCAAGTCTGTGGGGTATTGATATGGAACAGAGCCTGGAAGCAAAGCTGAAGGAATTTGATGTAGAAGGCTATACGCACGGTGTAAGGAAAAGGGACAGGCTTTTTGAAATTGCTGGTCTTATTGCTACCCTTTTTGTGCTTACCTTCCTCTTCGCAGTTTCTGTAGACCTTTTAATTGATGGTTGGATAAGGCTCAAAGAACCAAGTTTCTATACATCCTTCCCTTCAAGATTTCCAGACCAGGCGGGAATACTGTCCGCATGGGTAGGAACTCTTTATGTGATGGCTGGTGCCCTTTTCTGGGCGATAGTGCTTGGTATACCAGCTGGTATATACTTAGAGGAATACGGAGGCAAGGGTAAGATTGCCAGAATAATAGAGGCAAACATCTCAAACCTTGCGGCGGTCCCCTCCATAGTTTACGGTCTCCTTGCTCTTGGTGTATTTGTTTATAGGTTCAAGTTTGGAGAAAGCGTGCTTACCGCAGGGCTTACACTTGGACTTTTAATGCTTCCAGTGGTTGTGGTCTCCACGAGGGAATCCATAAGGAGAATACCGCGTTCCATAAGGGAGGCTGCTTACGCCCTTGGGGCTACAAGATGGGAGACACTTGTCCATCACATACTTCCCTACTCGCTGGGTGGTATACTTACAGGGTTGATAATCGGTGCTTCCAGAGCCATAGGCGAAACCGCACCCCTCATAACCATAGGGGCTCTTACCTTCATAGCCTTCCTACCGCCAGCACCTTGGGAAGATTTTATTGGAATGCTTAAGTCTCCCTTTACGGTTTTACCCATACAAATGTTCAATTGGGTCTCAAGACCTCAGGAAGAATTTCACTACAATGCGGCGGCCGCTGGTTTTGTGCTTCTCGTGCTTGCCTTTTTGATGAACTCCATAGCCTTCTATATAAGGTTCAAAGTCAGGAGGAAATACCAATGGTAAACCCTGCTAAAATGTTAGAAGAGAGGAAGGTGGTGCAAAGCGTAGGACCTGCCAATACAAAACTGGAAGTTAGGAACTTTAACTTCTACTATGGCAGTTTTCATGCCCTCAAAAACATAAACTTCCCCATCTACGAAAAGAGGGTGACCGCAATAATCGGACCTTCGGGCTGTGGAAAAACTACTCTTCTTAGAGCCTTCAACCGTATGCATGACTTATATCCTGGTGCCCGCTACGAAGGTGAGATAATCATGCACCCCGATGGTATAAACCTTGTGGACAGCAAAACGGACCCACTCAGGGTTAGAATGCGTATAGGAATGGTTTTCCAAAAGCCTAACCCCTTTCCTAAGAGCATATACGAAAACGTAGCCTATGGTCTTAAGATAAGGGGTATAAAGAACAAAAAGCTCCTTGACGAGGCGGTGGAGAAAGCCCTCAGAGGTGCCGCCCTTTGGGAAGAGGTAAAGGACAGGCTTCAAACCAATGCATACGCTCTCTCAGGCGGTCAACAGCAAAGGCTTTGTATAGCCAGAGCCATAGCGGTAGAGCCAGAGGTCCTTCTCTTCGATGAGCCCACCTCAGCCCTTGACCCCATATCCACCGCAAAGATAGAGGACTTAATAGTGGAGCTAAAGCAGAGGGTTACCATAGTGATAGTGACCCACAACATGCAACAGGCTGCGAGGATATCGGACTATACCGCTTTTATGTATCTTGGAGAGCTTGTGGAGTTTGGACCCACAGAAAAGATTTTCACAAAACCTGAGAAGAAACTTACAGAAGACTACATAACTGGAAGGTTTGGATAAAATATCTCTGTGTTTATATACCGCAGAAGGGTTCAGTTTTACGAGACAGACGCTCAGGGAATAGTGCACCACTCTAATTACTTTAGATATTTTGAAGAAGCACGGGGAGAACTCCTGAGGTCTCTGGGTTATCCCTACTCAAAGCTAAGAGATGAAGGCATAGATGTGGTCTTGCTTTCTGCAAACTGTGAATTTATAAAACCTCTGCGTTATGACGAGGAGTTTGAGATTGAGCTTACGCTCCTACACTTAGACCGCTTTACCTTCTCTTTCCAATATCTTCTCAGGTCTTCAGAAACAATAAAGGCAAAGGGTAGCACAAAGCACTGCACTGTAAAGGAAGGAAAGATATGCTCCATACCTACACAAGTCAAAGAAAGGCTCATTCAATTCTTTTCAAATCCCTGTAAGCATTCCTAAAGCCTGAGATTATGCCTACAAAGAAGAAAAAGAGCAGTCCAAATGGGAAAGTTTTTAAACCCAAAAGACCTTCCATAAGCCACTTGTCAAAGGCATAGCCCACTAAAAGACCAGCAATTATCCCACCGAGAAGGTTAAAACCCACATTGAGTGCAAGAAAGTCTCTACCCTTCATCTTTTAAAAGTATAAAGTGCTGGCACTATAAAAAGGGCAGTCAAGAAGGAGGATATGACGCCTCCAAGCATAGGAAGGGCTATACGTGATATTACCTCCGCACCCGTTCCCTGAAGGTATACCGCCGGTAGCAAGCCAGCTACTATAGTAAGCATGGTCATACTCTTTGGTCTAATCCTCTTTACCGCACCTTCGTATATGGCTTGGTAGAGGTTCTTCCCTTTGTCTTCTTCAAGAGCTTTCATTATATAGACTACCATCACTATACCCATTTCTGCGGATATGCCAAGAAGTGCCAGAAAGCCTGCTATGGAAGCCACAGACAGTTTGTAGTCAAGAAGATACATAAGAAAAAAGCCACCAAATATGGAAGAAGGTAGTATGAAAAGAATCAAGAGGGTTTCAAAGAGCCTTCCAAGACTTAGATAGACCAGAAGCACTATGCTCAAAAGCACAAGAGGGATTATTACCTTGAGGTCTTCCATAGCCTTTTTGTAGTATTCAAACTGACCGCTCCATTCGTAATAGTAGCCTGCAGGCAGGCTTACGCTTTCTTGTATTCGCCTATTGCCTTCCTCTATTATCTTTAAAAGGTCTGAACCGGGCTTTGGTGATATGTAAATATAGGCTACCAGCAAGCCCTTCTCCGACTTTATTTCCATAGGACCTTCAACCCTTTTGAGCTCTGCGACCGCCTTAAGGGGAATGAGTTTATCCTTTAAGGGTAGGACAAGACTTTCAAGGTTTTCTCTGTAGTCTATTGGGACTCCAAGGGTTATGTTGTATCTTTCTCTGCCAGATACATAGACAGACACTGGACTATTGGCTAAGAGGTTTTCCACCGCAGAGGTTAGCTCTTCAAGGCTAAGCCCATACAAGCCGAGCCTGTCTCTGAGGGGAATTATCTCTATGTATGTGGCACCGCTTAGTCTTTCTGCGTAGAGGCTCATAACACCTTCCATGCCCTGAAGGGCATTTTCCAGCTCCTCAAGAAGTCTTGAAAGCTCATCAATGTCTTTCCCGTAGACTTTTATACCAAGGGGCGTCCTTATGCCTGTGGTTATCATATCTATCCTGCCCTTTATGGGCATAGTCCAGCTGTTCACTACTCCAGGAAACTGAAGAGCCTTATCAAGCTCAGATATGAGCCTTTCGTAGGTCATTCCCTCTCTCCACTGGCTTTGGGGCTTTAGCACTATAGTGGTCTCTACCATAGAAAGGGGGGCTGGGTCTGTGGCGGTGTTTGCCCTTCCCACTTTACCAAATACGCTTTCCACTTCGGGAAAGCTCTTTATTATCCTGTCCTGAAAAATTAGTAGCCTTTGGGCTTCTTGTATGGAAATGCCCGGTGCGGTTATGGGCATATAAAGAAGTGTGCCCTCTCTTAGGTCTGGCATAAACTCCCTGCCTATGTTTTTGTAGAGCAGATAGGTGGCTGGTATTGAAAGAAGGGCAACTATTAAAAGAGCATACCTAAGCCTAATAGAGAGATGGAAAAGGGGTGTATAAAGTTTTATGAGGAGCCTTACCACTGGGTTTTTTTCTTCGGGTAAAACCTTCCACCGCCCAAGGTAATAAAGAAGGACGGGAAAGAGTAAAATAGTGAGAAAAGAAGCCACGAGCATGGCTAAGGTTTTTGTTATCACAAGAGGTTCAAAGAGCCTTCCCGCCTGACCCTTTAGAGCTAACATAGGGACAAAGGAAACCGCAACTACAAGCAAAGCAAAGAATATGGGTTTCCCTACCTCAGAGACAGACTCAACTATGGCTGTCTTTAAAGCCTTGCCTTCTTCTCTCTTTCTTGAGAAGGCTTCCACAAGCACTATACCCGCATCCACCATAGTCCCAATGGCTATGGCTATTCCACCAAGGGACATGATGTTAGAGTTCACACCCATGTGGTTCATGAGGATAAAGGTTCCAAGAAGGGAAAGCACCAAAAAGACCACCACCGCAAAGCTAAGGGGTAGGTTTAGGAGGAAGACCGCTATAACAAGAATTACCACGATGGACTCTTCAACGAGAACTCTCCAAAGGTGCTTTATCGCACTCTCTATTAGCTCTGACCGGTCGTAAACTGGGACTATATTTACATCCTCTGGTAATCCTCTTTTTATATCTTTTAGCTTCTCTTTAACTTCCTGTATGGTTTTGTAGGCATCCGCACCATATCGCATTACCACTATGCCACCCACCACATTACCCATCCCGTTGTAGTCCGCAGTCCCCATCCTAAAGGCTGGAGTTTCCACCACCTTAGCCACGTCCCCCACCCTTATGGGTATGCCTCCCACTTCCTTTATAACAGCCCTTTCTATATCCTCCTTTTCTCGCACATAACCCCCTGCCCTTATGATAAATTCCCTTCCATTTAGCTCTAAATACTTACCACCTGTTTCAAGGTTAGAGCCTGCTACCGCTTTTGCTACATCTTGTAGAGAGAGCCCATAGTATGTGAGAAGCTCAGGCTTTAGGGTCACTCTGTATTCTCTTTCAAAACCGCCTACACTGGCTACCTCCGCCACATTAGGCACTGAAAGGAGGGCATACCTTATGTAGAAGCTCTGCAGGCTCCAAAGCTCATCGAGGCTTCTCTTTTCCGAGTAGACCACATACTGATATACCCAGCCAAGACCAGTGGCATCAGGACCAAGTTCTACCCTTGCCTGAGATGGTAGCTGACTTCTTATGGAGGACAGCTTTTCAAGAACCCTTGAGCGAGCCCAATAGAGGTCTGTGCCATCTTCAAATATCACATACACAAGCGAGTAGTTAGGCACCGAGTAGCCTCTTACCGCCTTCACCCTCGGAAGCCCCAGCATGGCGGAGCTAAGGGGATAAGTGAGCTGGTTTTCAATGACCTGCGGAGATTGCCCCATCCACTCGGAGTAAAGGATCACCTGTGTATCTGTTAGGTCAGGAAGTGCGTCTATGGGAGTTTTTCTTATTGCATAAAAGCCGTATACTAAGATAAAGGCGATGAGTATTAGAATTGTCAATCTGTATTTCAGCAGTAGCTCTACAAATCTACTCATTCAACATCCTTAATGAACATGTCCAGTGTCAAGATGCTCAAGGAAAGTCCTATCTATCTCCCTAAATTGATAAACTCTGTTTTTTGCAGAGTTTGGACTTTTGGCAAACTCCTGAGCGTCAATCCTGCTTCTAAAAGGCACAAGGTCATAACCCATAGGTCCTTCCTTTATAGGAACATAAAAGGCTTTTGTGCCTTCTATCCATCTGCCACTTTTATAGTCCTTTACCCAAAGCTCTGCCACCTTATCTTTGTTATCCAAGTAGTATCTAATTATGTGCTTAGGAGACTCTGCATACTTGTATGACCCATCCTTGAGCCTTACCTGCGATGTTAGCTTTGGGTCAATGTTGACATCCATACCGCAGACTACACACCTTTCACCCTTCGGCGGTTCCTTAGGCTGTGAAAAGGCGGAAAGGCTTAAGATGAAAAGTAAAAGAACCAAAACTTTCATGGCTTGACCTCCTCTCATTTTAGTATTTCCTCCATCTGCCTTTTCATTTCATGGTTTTTCTCAAGAACTTTTTTCATAACATCCTTATGTTGAAGCATCATATGCATCATCCTTTCCATAAACTTAGGGTTTTCCATCATCATATCCATCATCTGCTGTCTACACCTTTGCATATGCTCCATCATCATCTTATACATCTCAGGGTCTTCCATCATCATGGGCATCATGGGCATCATCATGCCCGGTTTAACCTGCTGGCTTTGGGTATCATGCCTATGCTGGGCATAAAGGCTTACAAGTGGTAAGGCTAACAAAGTAGCTGACAGCAAAAACTTCTTCATGTCTCTACCTCCTTACAATTTCATACTGTTTTTCGTAATCTCCTATAGCACTGGCTTTGCCATGAGTAGAAGCTACACCTCTCAGGTTTTTGTCTCTTAAGACCCTTTTTACACCCTCTGGAGGCACATGACCTTCTATGAACCTGCCTTCATAAACCATTGTGTGGCATGACCTGAGCTGTGGTGGAACGGAAAGTTGACTTTTAATTTCCATAAGCCTTTCTGGGCTTACCTCTACCCTTTTGACCTTAAAGCCATCTCTTTCCAGCTTTGAAAAATATTTACTGCAACAGCCACAACTTGGGCTATAGTAGGCGGTTATTTCAGAGGCAAAGGCACAAAAGCTAAGGGCAAGTAGTAAAGACATGGATTTTTTCATGGCAGAACCTCCTTATAATTTTTTTATGGATGTTTTTCTGTATTTTCTTGGGCTTTTTCTCTTTACCTCTTTGATGGTATATCTTCTCCTCCTCTATGGTAGGTTTATGGGTAAAAAGTAGCTCAATGATGGTGTTCATGACCTCTTACCTCCTGTCCGTAAAAGCCCCTCAGCTGTGCTTCTGAGTCTAAAAGAAAGGTTCCTTTGACCACCACCTTCTCACCCTCTTTAAGACCCTCAAGCACCTCATAGTAGCCTTCCGCTTTCTTTCCAAGCCTTACCCTTCTTGGCTCGTAGAGCCCTGGCTCCTTTTCCACAAAGACCACCTGCCTTCTTCCCGTATCCACCACAGCACTTTCTGGCACTGCAAGGATGTTTCCTAAGGGCTTTTCAAAGTAAACTTCAAAAAGTTGATTTATCTTCAAGTCCCTTCTTGGAAGGTCTATTCTAACCTTCAGCGTTCTTGCCTCCTTATCCGCCTCCGGAAAGATGTATTCCACCCTACCATAGAAGGTTTCATTGCTTCCCACAGGGCTTAGCATAACCCTCATACCTCTCTTTACGCTTCCTGCGTATTGCTGAGGCACTTCCGCAATTACCCATACCTTTGATATATCCGCTATTCGGTATGCGGTATCACCAGCCTTTACAAACCCTCCAGGTGAAACCTTTCTTTCTAAGATTACTCCAGAGTGAGGAGAGGTTATCACTTCACCTGCCTTTAGGTAAGAAAGCCTTTCCTTTACAATCCCTTCAAGCTCACCCTTTCCCATCTCCTTTGCAAGCTTTAGCTCCTCCCTTGCTATCTCTACCTCTGGACTCAAGACCTTCATGAGAGGTGTGCCTACTCCTATAAGCTCTCCCTCAAACCTTCCAAAGGTATCTAAGACCCATGCGTCAGACCTAAGAGTAATCTCATAAGTCCTTGAAAGGTCGTAGGACACATACCCAATGGTGCTAAAGCTCTCCATAAGGTCAACCTTTCTCACTTCCTCTGTTTGCACTCCGATTAGCTGAAGTTTTTCTGGGCTTACCCTTATGCCCTCCTTAGCGGAAGTTCCACTTCCTTCTCCTCCATAAAGAGGTATGGAAACTTCCTTCTTTAGAAGCCTTCCCTCAACTTGAGCGACTATCTGCCATGAACCAGCCATGCTTATGTTTACAGTGCCCTCATACCTTCCCTTTCCAACCTCCTTAAGAATAGCATCCTCCCTCATCTCACCCATCCCGGGCATGGGTGGCATATAAAAATAAAGGCTCTGGAGTTTTCCCTCTGGACTGACCTCAAGGATTAGGTGGTTCTTGCCTACTCTGAGAGTGCCATCCTTTGAATAAAGCGTAAGCCTTATCCCCTCTGACTCAAGGCTAAGCAAAGCCACATTTACTTCTTGCCTGTGGTCTCCAGAGCTTTTCTTTAGATATAGAAAAATGGGTATTATCAAGAAGCTCACAAAAAATATAAGTAAAAGTGCCTTCTTCATCGGTAAACCTCCGCCCTTATGTAGAGACTTTTTTTAGAAAGTTCAAGCTCAAGAAGGTTCATCCTAAGCTCCCACAGTTCTCTGTAGAGCCTGAGTATGTCCCTAAAGTCCGCCTTTCCAAAGGAATAGGAAACCTGAAGGGCTTTGAGTTCTCTTTCCTTTTCTCTCTTTAGCTCTTCTGTTAAGGATTGCAACTCCCTTATCCTTTCTTCCTCAATCCTTAGCGAGTTTATATCCCTTTTGACTTGAAGTCTAACCTTCTCCAGCTCTTGCTCCTTTGCCTTGAGGTCCTCTAACTTCTCAAGCACCATAAGGTTCTCTCTTCGAGACCTTCTAAGAGGAAGGCTTACGCTCGCCCTTAGACTGAACATATTGTCAAGCCCCGGTCTTATCATGTATTCCGCCATAAGCTCTAAGTCTGGCAAATATTCCACCTTCCTCCTTTCCAGCTCAGCCTTGAGCCTTTCCACCTCAGCCCATACTACTCTTAGGTAAGGGCTTTTATCTTCATCAATTTCTTTCAGGTCAATCTCTTCAATTGTTGGCTCTTCTCCCTTAAGCTCCATGCTTTTCCCCACAAGGCTATCAATTTCCGCTTTTATAAGCCTCCTCTCTTCCATTAGATTTTTTATTTCCCTTTCAACTCTAAGAGCCTCCGCCTTTAGAGAAAGAAGGTCAGAGAGGCTCGCCTTGCCGAGCTTGTAGTTTTCCTCAGTAAGCTTTTCAATAGACCTTATCTCAGAAAGTATGTTCCTTAAAAGGTCTTCTTTCTTTTTTGCGTATAGCCATTCAAGGTATTTCAACTTTATATCCCTTATAAGCTCTCTTCTCGCCAGCTCTTCCTGAAGTTTGAAAACCTCACCCTCCATCCTTGCAGTAAAAGATTCTCTCTCCCTTTTTACAGGAAGTATATACATCTGGCTTATTCCTATAGAAAAACTACTCATGGGCTCATACTTGCTTGGATAGGGTCTATTTATAGGGATGTTGTTAAAGCCAACAGAAATAGATGGGTTTGGAAGGCTCTTTGAGTACACTTCTCTGTATTCCGCAGACCTTTTCATATGTTTATAAGTTTTTAGTGTTGGTGAATTCTCAAGGGCATGTTTTATAAGTTCTTCAAGCTCTCCCGCTCTGGATAAGGAAATAATAAGGAGAGTGAATATCATTAAAAGCATGCTTGGTATTATAGGCTTGAGAATATTTTAATTCAAGACTTTTATTTCACTTTATTTTCACTTTATTTTTGTAGACAAAAAGCACAACTTTACCGTTAACTTTATCCTCTCTTAAAACACATATATGCGTAGTATCCTCCGTATAGCATTCATAGACCTCTCCCTTTTTTCTGTTAATGTAATAAACCTTATCCTCAGCGTGGTCTTCTTTGCAAAACTCTTTGATATCAAAAACCCTTAATTCAATCTGAGCGTTTCTGTATCCATAAACAAGCCCAAGGAGAAAGGCAATGGACTTATCGCCTTTTGTGTCTATTCTTTGCATGCTTATATTTTCTTCTTCCTCCTAAGGTAGGCTGGTATTTCCTCAATTTCTGGCTGGACAGGTTCTATTGTGGTTTCTGGAACTGCCTTCTTTATAGGTTCTTTGAACTCAGGCTTTTTAACCACCTTGAACTGTCCAAGGCTTTGGGCGTTTTCAAAATCTGTGGCAACCACAGCCACCCTCATAAAGTTCTCCTTGCTGTTTTCAAGCATGGCACCAAAGATTATGAGGGCATCCTCATGAGCGGTCTCTCTTATCCTACTTATGGTTTCCTCAACTTCTCTAAAGGGCACATCCTCGCTTACCCAGAGGGTTACAAGAAGCCTCCTTGCACCTTGTATACTATTGCCTTCAAGCAGAGGACTGCTTATGGCTTGCTCTACCGCATAGTCTCTCCTTCCGTCCCCTTTACCTTCACCCATACCTATAAGGGCAAGACCACCCTTTTCCATAACCGTTTTCACATCCGCAAAGTCCACATTTATAAGAGCAGGAGTAACCACTATACTGGTTATACCCATAACCGCCTTAGAGAGCACATCATCCACCATTTTAAAGGCATCCCTTATGCTAAAGTTTCTATCCGCCATCTCTACCAGTTTTTGATTGTTCACCACTATGTAGGTATCCACCACATCCCTAAGTTTTTCCAAACCTTCATTGGCTACCTGCATTCTCTTTGGTCCTTCAAAGTTAAAGGGTTTTGTAACCACAGCCACCGTGAGTATACCCATATCCTTAGCTATCTCTGCTATTATGGGTGCAGCGCCAGTCCCTGTTCCTCCACCAAGACCACTGGCTATAAAAAGCATGTCTGTGTTTCTTAGGATCTCTCTTATCTTATCCGCATCTTCAAGTGCTGCCTGCTCTCCTATCTCTGGCTTTGCACCAGCACCAAGACCTTTTGTGACCTTTTCCCCTATCTGTATTTTGTTGGGAACTGCAAGAGAAGCGAGATGCTGGACATCTGTGTTTATCACAAAAAGGTCTACCCCCTCTATACCCTCGAGATACATCCTGTTTACCGCATTGGAGCCGCCGCCCCCAACTCCAAAGACCTTTATTCTGGTAGGGTTCAAGGCTTCCATATCTCTCCTCCTTAGTTCACATTATATCCTTAAAAAAGGCTTTGAACCTCGTTATAAGGTTTGAAAGGTTAAAGTTATTCTCTGTGGTCTTCTCCTTCCCCTTCTGCAATGTTCCTCTCTTTTCAAGAGCAAGCTCTCTGTGAGCCAACTTAACAAGCCCTACCGCTACCGCATAAGCTGGGTCTTGAACCTTTTCCTTTAGACCTATCACACCCATAGGATAGCCTATCCTTACAGGAAGGTCGAAGTATCTCTCAAGAAACTCCCGCATGCCTGCCAACTTTGCAGAACCACCTGTTATAACCACGCCCGCATGGAGCGAGTCTAAGTTTACTCCCTGAGCGTTCAAATAATCCGCCACCTTTTCCATAATCTCTTCAAGCCTTATTTGTATGACCTCAGCGAGTTGTCTTCTACTTACGGTAACTTCCTTTTCTTCACCCCTGGGCTTTATCTTTATCCTCTCTGTTTCATTTACCGCATCCGCTAAGGCATAACCATTTTCTATCTTTACCCTTTCAGCCTGCTCTATGTTTATCTTCATAAAATGTGCAATGTCCTTTGTTATATTAACACCACCCATAGGAATACATCCGGTGGTAAGTATAGAACCCTCAGAAAAAACCACAAAGTTTGTGAGTCCCGCACCCATATCCATCATAAGCACCCCTTCCTCCTTCTCCTCATAGCTAAGCACCGCTTCCGCACCCGCAAGAGGGGACAAAAACCTACCCGCTATATCCACACCAGCGTTAGCTACCACCTTTTCTATATTTTTTAGAAGACTCGTCCCTATCTTTACCACATGTACTTCTGCGGACATCTTTGAACCAAGGAGACCCACCGGGTCTATTACGCCCTCTTGCTCATCCAATATAAACTTCCTCGGTATAGCACTGAGTATTTCATAACCTTCCTCCTTTGAACGCATTATGGCTCTATCTATTAGCCTCTCTATGTGCGTATAGTCTATTTCTACAGGCTGAGAGGATATGCTTACCGTATCCCTTTCGTTCTGGCTTTTTAGGGTTGGACCAGAAATACCAAGGACAACGGTTGATAGCTTTATACCAGACATTTCTTGAGCCTCTTTGATTGCATTAAGAACCGAGTTTACCGCAAGGTCAAGGCGGGTAACATAGCCCCTATCTATGCCCTTTGAAGGACTTTCGCCTATGCCAATGATATGAACATCGCCGTAGCTATCTATCTCACCCACAAGAGCTACTACCTTACTGGTTCCTATGTCAAGGGCTGTTATGAGCTTCATTTTACCTTTCCACCTCTTATTATTACTAAACCCTCCATATTTAAGTCTAACTCTTTTGTGTTCATATCAATATTATAAACTTTGAAGACATTGGTCAACTTCTCCACTACCCGCTTGTCCAGAAGAAATATAGGAGGCATGGTTATCTTTAATCCATCTTCGGTATATGCTACCGTATTCAGGTTCGTTATGTAGATTTCTCCAAGGTTTCCTCCAGTTAGCTCAATTAACATATCTAATTTACTAAAGTTTTTCTTTATAAGTTCAATGTCATGGGTATACACCAAGGGTTTAGCAACTTTCATATATTGTGATTGGAACACAGTGCCGTTTTTATCAAAGAAATATACAATATCGTCTTTAATAACGGTGATAATTGGCTTTCTTTCTTCGATAAATATTTTTAATTCTACTCCCCTACTGCTAAAAACTCTATCTATCTTCACACTACTAACTGAGTTTCCAGTTCTACTATTTAGGTTTTTTAACAGAGTTGTGCTGTCAATGAACAACCAGTTATTTTTGAATTTTTTTATCTCGTCAACTACAATCTCAGATGGTATGGTTTTAAGACCTTCTATGTGTAGAGCTTTTATTTTGAAAAATTCTATGTTGTCAGTAAAGTAAGGGAAAAAGAAACCAGAAAGACCCATTGAAAAAAGCCACAGGACAGAAAGAATATAACCGAGCCATTTTCCCCGTCTCCCATCTTTTTTCATGACTAAAATAATAACATATTTATCAATCCCTTAAAATCAATCCCTACCCTTTTGCAAGCCATGGGGAAAAGGCTCAGTTCTGTCAAGCCAGGTATTGTGTTCACTTCTAAGAGGTAGGGAGTCCCGTCCTTGCCTACCCTAAAGTCCACTCTTGAAAGGTCTTTGAGTTCAAGAGACTTGTGGGCAAGAAGGGCGATTTCTTGGAGTTTTTGGGTGAGGTCTTCGTCCTCCACAAAAAGGTATTCTGTCATACCCTTTGTATATTTACTTTCATAGTCATAAACTCCCTTCCTCGGTCTTATCTCTATGGGTGGAAGTGCTCTTTCTTTCAATATCCCTACAGTAATATCCTTCCCCTCTATGTATTCTTCCACCATAACCTTTTTTGAGATTTTAAAACATTTCTTTATGGCTTCTTCTGCTTCTTTTTGGTCTTTTACCACAAATAGCCCAACGCTTGAGCCTTGGTCTGCGGGCTTTACAACTGCAGGATAGATGTCCCAATTTAGTTCCTCCTTTTCATCTCTTATGCAGACCCACTTTGGCACTTTTATACCATGAAAGGAAAGGACTTTTTTTGTTATATCCTTATCCATAGCAATACTGCTTCCAAGGATACCAGAGCCCACATAAGGAATTCCAAGTATGTCAAGAAGCCCTTGCACTCTTCCATCCTCTCCATAAGGACCATGAAGAGCTATAAATACCTTGTCAGGCTTTGTTTCTCTTAGCTTTTCGCAAAGGTCTTCTGTCAGGTCTAAGGCTATGGCTTCATGTCCAAGCTCTTGGAGTGCCTTTAATACCGCCTGACCGCTCTTGAGAGATATTTCACGCTCCGCAGACCTTCCACCCATAAGCACCACAACCTTCAACGAGCCTTACCTCCTCTTCCAAGAGTATGCCAAAATTCTCAAAAACCTTCTTTTTTGCCTCTTGTATTATTTTAACCACTTGCTTATAGCTTCCTTTTCCAAGGTTTACGAGGAAGTTGGCATGTAGCTCAGAAAAGGCTATATCTCCCATTCTGTAGCCCTTCATCCCCACCTTTTCTAAGAGCCTTCCCGCATATTCACCTTGAGGGTTTTTAAAGGTAGAGCCACTTGTTGGCATGTTTATAGGCTGGGTCTGTTTTCTTTTTCTCCTTATCCTCTCAAACTCTTCCTCTACGCTATGCTTAGTGGTTGGCACTTTAAAGGTAGCCATAAGCACTATTCCAAGCTCGGGAAAGGGAGATTTTCTATAAGAAAAGTGCAGGTCTTCCTTCCTTGCACTCTGAAGCCTTCCCTCCCAATCCATAAAGACCACCTCCACAAGATGCTGACTTATTTCGTATCCAAAAGCCCCAGCGTTCATGGCAACTGCACCGCCCACCGTGGCTGGAAAGCCCCCAAGCCTATAAAAGCCCTCAAGGTTCTCCTCAAGAGAAAGTTTAACAAGCTCAGACAAAGGTGTGCCAGCTTTAGCCCTTATTAAAAAGTATTCGTCTCTATTCTCTATCTCAATCCCCCTGAGATTAACAGTGCTTAAGACTAAACCATCAAAGTCTCCAAAAATAGTATTTGCTCCCCTACCAAGAGGAAAAACCTCAAGACCCTTATCCTGTGCAAAGAATATCACATGCTTTAACTCTTCTTCATCCATAGGCTGGCTAAAATAGCTTGCAATACCGCCCACTTTTATGGTAGTAAAGGGTGAGAGTTTTATATTCTTTTCAATAACCATATTTAAAGCATTATCCAATAAACAAAACCTGCAGTCAAGGGCACGGTGAAGTTGTCGTCAAGCCTAAGGGGTAAAGCCTCCACAATGGCGGAGAAAAGCGATACCGATAGGGCTTTCCACAGTCCTATAAAGGGCAAAAGCACAAAAAAACTTGATAAAAGGAAAGCAAGCATGCCCTCAAGGCTTCTGTCTCCTATCTTTCTTCTGCCACACCTTATTCCCACTATGCTGGCAAAGGCGTCACCTACCGCAAGCACCACCACAGATACCATAGCAGGCTCCTTTCCAAAGAGCAGAAAGACCATGAATATCCCAAGGCTTGCCCACAGAGCCTGTATTCCCGGTCTTGAGTAGTTTTTCTCTCTTTCAAGTTTGTAAACAAACCTATAGTAAAAAGCCAGCCTTTCCTTGCCAACGCCCAAGACAGTTAGCAGGTTTAACCCTATCACAAGGGCAAAAACCAGCAGAGTTATAATGCTTGGAAGATAGTTCAAAGGTAAAAGCCAGAGGAGCAATGCAAAAAGATGAAAGACCTTTCTTCTTGTCTCTAAATCCTCTATAATTTCTCTTATGTTCATCTATGAGCCTACCAACCCTGAGGTTATTTTAATACACCTTCATGGATTTGCCAGTAATGTGAGGGGTAGTAAGATTGAGGTTCTAAAAGAGAGAAGCCTCCGTGGCAGGTTTTCCTTCTTTGCCATGGATATGGACTACCAGACAACTACCACAAGCAGAGTTCTTGAGGTATTGGATGCCCTTGTAAAGGGCTTTTCTCAGAAGTTCTCCACCCTGTGGCTCTCTGGAAGCTCCCACGGTGGGTATGTGTCCCTTAACTACCTTAAGTTTTACAAGCCCGAAAGGGTAAGTAAAGTTTTTCTCTTTGCCCCCTCTTACTCTACCTTGGGGCTTACCCTAAGGGAAGTGGGAGAAGACAGATGCAAGAGATGGTTGGAGGGCAGGGAAGAGCTTAGCTTTACAGAGTGTGAAACAGGACTTGAGATAACCATACACAAGGACTTTGCGGTGGACATCCTTCAAAGGGGCTATGAGATAATAAGGGATGGTGAGGTGAACTTTCCCTCAGAACTGCCCTACGAGCTGTATGTGTTTCATGGCACACAAGACAATATGGTGCCAATAGAACACTCAAGGCTTTTTGCAAGCAAGGTAAAAGTTAAGGAGTTTCTTGAGCTTGAGGATGACCACAGACTTAGCAAGACTTTCAAGGGGCTTGTGGAAAAATATCTGTAAGCCATATCTTTGATAAAGGTCATAGCAACTTCGGTCAAAACTATCATATTCTATTTCATCAATGTTAAGGAGGTGTTAAGATGTTTGAATACAGCGAGAAGGTGCTGGACCACTTTTTGAACCCGCGTAATGTGGGTGTGCTTGAGGATGCCAACGCCATAGGGCAGTGTGGCAATCCAGCCTGTGGCGACGCCATGCTGTTTACCCTCAAGGTCAACCCAGAGAACGATGTTATAGAGGATGTGAGGTTTAAAACCTTTGGCTGTGGCTCTGCCATTGCGGTCTCCTCTCAGCTTACAGAGATGATAAAGGGTAAACCCATCAGCTACGCCTTAAACCTCACCTACAAAGACATCTTTGATGAGCTGGGTGGACTTCCTCCGCAGAAGATACACTGCACTAACCTTGGACTTGAGACACTTCATGTAGCCATAAAGGACTACCTCCTTAAGCAGGGAAGGGTAGAAGAGGCTATGCGTATACCGGACTGTTACGAGGAGGAAGAGGAAGAAAGCAGGGAATTTGAATTCTTGTCCACATGAAGGTAAGGGCTGTTGCTCTTTTCTCTGGAGGGCTGGATAGCTCCTTAGCGGTCCGCCTCCTTCAGGACCAAGGTGTTGAGGTTAAGGCACTGCACTTTTATACAGGTTTTTGTATAACCGAACATAAAAGACGCCTTGGCCTGAAGAGAGAAGACGGGTCGCACTATGTTAACCCTGCTCTCAGGGCAGCAGCCCAGCTTCAAGTTCCCCTTGAAATAGTTGACATATCCCAGGAATACTTTGACATAATCCTAAATCCAAAATATGGTTATGGCAAGAACGTAAACCCCTGTGTGGACTGCAGGATATTCATGCTCAAGAAAGCAAAGGAAATAATGGAGAAAGAGGGCTACCACTTTGTAGCCACCGGCGAAGTGCTTGGGCAAAGACCTATGAGCCAGACCTATGATAGGCTTATGCTTATAGAGAAGGAATCAGGACTTGAAGGATACATACTCAGACCACTTTCCGCAAAACTGCTTCCGGAAACCATGCCTGAAAGGCTTAGGTGGGTAAACAGAGAAAGGCTGTTAGCCATAAGCGGGAGGGGTAGAAAGAAGCAGATAGCACTGGCAAAGAAGTATGGCATTGACTACGAACAGCCTGCCGGTGGTTGTTGCTACCTTACGGATGAAAACTACGCCTACAGGTTCAGAGAAGCCCTAAGTATAGAAGGCTTAATAACCAAGGATGACTTGGTGCTTTTTTCTGTGGGGAGGCACTTTAGACTTCCCTCTGGTGCCAAGCTCATCGTGGCAAGGAACGAGGGTGAGGTAAGGTTCCTTCAGGGCTTTAGGAACAGGTATGACCATGCATACAGAAAGGACATGAAGGGGACATTTGCCCTCATAAAGGGTAGCCTAAGAGAGGAAGAGAGAAAACTCGTGGCGGACCTTATTGCAAGGTATTCCAAGAGGGAACCCTGCGAGGTGGTCCTAAACCTAAGAGATGGCGAGCTTACCCTTTGGGGAGAGCCAATGGAGGAAGAGCTGGTTCAATCCCTTAAAATATACAATATACAAGGAGCAAAACATGGAGCTTGAAAACATAAAGCCAGACGTGGTGCACGATGTGGTGGGAACCTTCTGCCCCGTGCCTGTGGCTGAGACTGCAAAGATGATAAAAACCATGCAGGTAGGTCAGGTGCTTGAATTGGTGGCAGATGACCCTGGCGTGGTGGAAGACATACCCGCATGGTGCAAGGCAACAGGTCAGGAATTTCTTGGTCTTTACGAAGAGGATGGTGAGTATCATCTTTTTGTTAAAAAGGTAAAGGAAACATGAGGGAGAGAATAACATTAGACACAAACCTGATGGAGCTTCTTAGGAACTTTCCACAGGCGAGGGATGTGCTTATGAAATATGGCTATAGTGTGCTTATAGAGGAAGACATAGAGGACGTGGTAGCAGACAAGCTCACCCTCAAGGGCTTTTGCAGGTTGATGGATTTAGATGATGAAGCTCAGGGAAATCTCTGGCAGGAGATACAAGATTTATACAGACAGCTGGAGGATTAAAGATGGAAGAGAAGGAATTTAGAGAAGTAGAAGAAATACTAGAAAGGATTAGGCCAGCCCTTAAGGAGCACCACGGAGACCTAAAGGTGGTGGACATAAGGGAAGGCGAGGTTTACCTTCAGTTTGAGGGTGGCTGCACCGACTGCCCGATAGTGGATGTGAGCGTTAAAAATGTGGTGGATATGGCTATTAAGGGTAATCTGAGCTGGGTCAAAAGGGTAGAGATACTTCAACCCAAGTATCAGATTGGATGACCCTTGACGGAAAAACTCAAGTCTATGGCATACTGGGTTACCCGGTAAAACATTCCCTCTCCCCAGTTTTTCAGAACAAGGCCTTTGAGCATTTCTCTATAAATGCGGTCTATGTTCCCTTTGAAGTGAAACCTGAAGAGTTTGAGACTGCCTTTAGAGGCTTGAAAGCTCTTGGTATAAAGGGCGTTAACATAACGCTTCCCCACAAGGAGAAAGCCCTTGAACTTTCGGACTTCATAGACAGCCACGCACAAGCTATAGGTTCAGCCAACACCCTCAAGATTACAGAAGAGGGTGTGTATGCCTACAATACAGACTGGGTGGGCTTTCTGAAGGCTGTAAAGAAATTGACGCCCCAGCTTAGAAACCTAAAAGTCTTGGTGCTTGGTGCGGGTGGTTCCGCAAGGGCGGTGCTGTATGCCCTGAGGTTTGAGAAAGCTGAGGTTTTTCTATGGAACAGAACAGAGGAAAGGGCAAGAAGGCTATGTGAAGAGTTCGGATGTTTTCACATTAAAAGGCCAGAGGATGTTTTAGAAGAGGTGGAGCTTATCGTAAACACCACATCCTTAGGTTTAAAGGAAGAAGACCCTCACATATTTGACTACAAGAAACTTAACCCAAGGCACAGGGTTATGGACATAATCTACAAGGATACCCCACTCCTCAAGTCCGCAAGGGAAAGAGGATGCCTCTATCAAGATGGTCTTGATATGCTTTTGTATCAGGGTATGGAGAGCTTTAAGATATGGACGGGTTATGATGTGCCTTATGAGGTGGTAAAAAGCTCTGTGCTTGAATATTTGAATGCCATATAATTAATATGCAGGGATGGAATCTTTTGTTTTAGATACAAGCGTATTTACCAATCCAGATGTATACTCACAGTTTGAGAAAGACCAGCTCGGTGCTATAGAAAACTTTATAACTCTTGCATCTCACAGCAGAGCAAAGTTTTTTATGCCCACCTCTGTTTATGAGGAGTTCAACAAGATGGTAGAGCTCGGAAGTCTAAAGCCAAGGTTTGAGCTTGCGGTAAGGATTCGCTCTCCAAGGAGGTTTAACCTCATGGTTCCTGCGGAGTTTCTATATGAGTTCATAGAGGAGGTGCGCTACAGGATAAACAAGGGACTAAGGATAGCGGAAGAGCATACAAAAGAGGCTGGAAGACTTGCACAGGAGGATGTGGGAAAACTCATAAACAAGCTCAGGGAGAAATACAGAGAGGCTCTGAGGACTGGGATAATAGATAGCAAAGAAGACCTTGATGTGCTTTTGCTTGCCTACGAGCTTGATGGCATCCTTGTGTCTGGTGATGAGGGTCTCAGAAACTGGGCGGACAAAGTGGGCATAAAGCTCATAGACCCAAGGAGTTTTAGAGTAATACTTGAAAGCTACGCACTTAGAACCTAATCTATAAGAGAGCCACCTTTTAAAAGGTGTCCCAGAAGCCCTGTCATATTAAGGAAAACCTTTTCAAACTCCAAAAGCCAAAACTCTCCTTCTTGCCTTAGTGATAGCTGGTTTACCTGTATGTGGACGGATGCATGTTTCATCTGTTCCATGAATATTAGGGCGTTTTCCCTTTTTCTAAACTTACATCTAAATACCCTACGGACTTTACCTTCTTCCCTTGCCATTTTACATGCTTGAAAAAGACCGCTCAAAAAGGCCTCTCCAAGCTCTCTGAAAAGCTCTTGAGTTTTTTCCAAACCTTCCTCTTCTATAAACAAGGCAAGCCTTAATAGCCTGTTGGTGTAGTAGTCTGCGGGAATTCCGAGCATATTGAGAGACGTAATCCTTATATCGTTAAGATTGGCGTAGCTGGTAATATACTTTACTCTTTTATCCCTCTCTGAGTCTTCCTTTAGAACCACGCCTTCCCTTTTTTCCTCATTTAGCCTTCTGAGGAGAGCCTTTAGGTCTTCTATCTGCTTTGGAGTGTATAGTCCATACCTCTCCACGCTGGGAAGGTTGTATTTTTCAATAAGCCTTAGCTTTTCCCTGTAGGGCAGGAAACCTTGACGGTTTTTTTGCATTATATCAAAGAGGAAAAACTTCACATCCTCTTTCACATAGGGAGGGCTTTCCTCCACGTAGGGGTTTTCAGGTCCTGCTACTTCCATGCATAACACGAGGTCTGGATTTTCCTCAAAAAAGACTGGGTCTATGAAGTCCAGAACCCTGTCGGTGCTGAAGGCACACACATAGCCTCCTCTTGTGAGGGCATATATTTCCCCTTCATGCATAAAGACCCTAACGTTGTAACCATCTACCTTCTCCTCAACCCAGAAAGGGGCTTGGAACTGCTCTGGTATGCCTGTGGTGAGCTGAAATATTCTACCTATATGTGGATAACCCCATAAAATGTTATCTTTGAAGAGGAGGGTGCCACGGGGCACTTCTTTAAAGTCGTCAGTAAACCTCAAATACTCAAGGTTTCCAAAGGTTTCGCTCCTTAGCTTATTTTTCCTGAGGGCCTCTTTTAAGGTTTCTTCTGCAATCATATACAGGTTTTAATTATAATTTCTTTTTGGTGGAGGTGAGGCGTGAAAAGTTTACACTTTGAGGGTTTTAGCTCCCTAGCCCATTTTTTAGTCTTTATACTGCTTATGCTATTCCTTGTTTTTGCAGGCAACCCTTTGGTTGTTGTGCAGTCTGGCTTTGTGGGTGTAAAGAGAACCTTAGGTAAGATTGACCCAGTGCCACTAAGGGAGGGTCTGCACCTTAGAATTCCTCTTTTGCAGACAGTGGAAAAGATAGAGATAAGGACAAGGGCTGTGGAGTTCACAAAAGAAAAGCAAAACCCCATAAGCAGTCTTTCTAAGGATGGTCTACCTGTTAATATGGATGTGGCGGTGCTTTATAGAGTTGACGCTAACAAAGCCCCAGAGCTTATAAGAGAATACGGACCTGACTACGAGGAGAAAATAATAAAGCAGATAGTGAGGACTTCTGTAAGGGATGCCATAGCGGAGATGGAAAGCTCTGTAGTTTACCAAGAGAGACAAAAGCTACAAGAGAAGATAAAAAGGGAAGTTAGCGAGCAACTTACAAGAAGATACCTAATTCTTGAGGATGTGCTTATAAGGGACATAAGGCTTCCAGAGAGCGTGGTTAAGGCAATAGAGGAAAAGCGAAAAGCCTATGAAGAGGCTCAAAGGATGCAGTTTCTTTTAGAGAAGGAAAAGCTTGAAGCGGAGAGGAAAAAGGTAGAGGCTCAAGGTATAGCGGAAGCCAACAGAATAATAGCAGGCTCGCTAACAAGGGAATACCTCATGTGGAAGTTTATAGAAAACATCCAAGAATACGCCAGAAGCCAGAACAACACTATAATACTCCTGCCTTACGATACGAGGATGACGCCTATAATAAATGTCCCTCAGGGAGGTAAAAGATGATAAAGTTTGGCACAGACGGATGGAGAGCCATAATAGGTGATACTTTTACCTTTGAAAACGTAAGAAAGGTAGCCTACGCACATGCAAAGGTCTTAGAAAGGCAAGGGAAAAAGAAGGTGGTGGTGGGCTACGATAATCGTTTTATGTCAGAAAGGTTTGCTCTTGAAGTTTACAGGGTTTTTAAAACCCTGGGCTTTGAGTGTTATCTTAGCATAAAGTCTTGCACCACTCCTATGGTCTCCTTTGCGGTTAAGTATATGGGCTTTGACAACGGAGTTATGATAACTGCGTCGCATAATCCACCAGAATATAACGGATATAAGATAAAGGACTCCTTTGGTGGCTCTGCTACTCCAGAGTTTATAGCACGGGTAGAGGATGAGATAAAAAGGTCAGAGGATATAAAACCAGAGAAGTTTGAACCAGAGTATGTAAACATCTGGGGAGAGTATATGAGGGAGATAAAGAGAAGGGTAAGTATGGAGCTTTTTAGTCAAAAAGACCTTTCTCTGGTGCACGATGCCATGTATGGTTCTGCTCTTGGCACATACTCACATGTGCTATCTGGAACAAGAGTTTCAGTAAGCAGTATAAGAAGCTACAGAGACCCACTCTTTGGAGGACATGCACCAGAGCCAGTAGAGAAACACCTTGAACCTCTCATTATGAAAGTTAGGGCTGTGGGTGCAAACCTTGGCATAGCCAACGACGGAGATGGAGACCGTATAGCCTTGGTGGATGAAAAAGGGAACTTTATAAACTCACAACTTATTTATGTGCTTTTGCTCTATCACCTTTTGAAAAACAAGGGCAAAAGAGATGGCGTGGTGGTAAAGACCGTGTCCACCACATACTTGGTAGACAGGATATGCAGGAAGGAGGGTGTTGAGCTAAGAGAGGTGGCGGTTGGCTTTAAGAACATAAATGAGGTAATCCTTAGGGAAAAGGTCATATTCGGCGGTGAAGAGAGCGGAGGCTACGGTATTGTGGACTTTTTACCAGAAAGGGACGGGCTTTTTGCGGGTCTTAATATACTGGAACTTTTAATCCTGAAAGACAGTCCACTCTCTGAGATAATATCAGAAATATTCAGGGAATACGGAGAGGCATATTTCAGAAGGATTGACCTTCATGCGGAGGAAGATAAAAAGCAAAGGCTTAAGGAGCTCATAGAGAACCCACCAGAAAGGTTGGGCGACCTTAAAGTTGTAAAGACTATAACTCTGGATGGTCTAAAGCTGATTTTTGAAGGAGATGGGTGGGTGCTTTTTAGAGCCTCTGGCACAGAACCCCTTATAAGGGTCTATGCAGAGATGCCCAGCAAGGAAGGGACAGAACAAGTCCTCACGAAGGCGGTAGAGCTTTTCGATTGACAAAACCACACTCCCAGGTGGAACCTTCAAGCATCTCCCTTCTATACTCTGTGATGTCCAGTATACCTTTTATTTCCTGTCTTTCTCTGTCAAGGAAGGAGCGCATTAGCTTAGACATAAGCCTGTAGTATTCCTCTTGAGTTTCTCCTTCAACAAGTTGGCAAAAGAGCCTATACCACCTTCCGAGATGTTCCCTGAAGAAATCCTCATAACCTTTACCAGCTATCTCCTTCTTCTCTACTTCGTCAGCGTGGACCTTCTTTAAAAGCAACAGGCTCAAAAACTCCAGCTGTGGAATCAACCCATCTGGTTCATATCCCTGCTTTACCTCAAGCCCGAAGGCTCTGTAAAAACCTTCTATGTCCGCAAGCTCGTGGGCTTTCCTTCCCGCCTTCTCAAGCTCATATGCGGTCTCCCAGTTTGGTACCTTAAGAGATGTGATAAAGAGGGAACTCCACTCACACTGAAGGTCTAAAAGCCTCTCTTCCCTTTCGTAATCTTGCAGGCAGGTTTTCATGGCATTAATGTCAAAGTCGATGCCAAGGCTTTTAAGACATAAGGATAGGTCATCAAGAGCCTCTTTCAAAGTCTTCAGCGTTTCCTCCCCCGGATACTCAAAAGCCAACGATAGAAACCTGTAAAGGAAAGCTTTATAAAGCTCCATCTTACTCTATCCTCAACTTTATCCATGAATAGCTTAAAGACTTTCTCGCACCAACCTCTCCGTTAGAGCCGTCCCATACCGCAAAGCTGACAAAAGTTTCCTTGCCAGGTCCCCACTCGGGGTTTGAAGTGCTCTCCTCTACAAAAGCCCTTTTTATAACCACATACCATTTCCCATTTCTATATACACCTTTGCCTTCTGCTCCCTGTATATCCTTCCACGTGGAAGATCCATAGCCCTCTGCTACCACCTCCCTTACCGGTGTGTTAAAGGTGTTCTTTCTGAAAACCTTTTCACCCCCTATATAGTTCAGAGCATACTGATTAGCCCAGTTCTCAGGGTACTTATATGGTGGGTCTGCATGGGGATACCAGTCGTAAGCATAATTAGGGTATATCTTGGCGGTATCAGAATAGCCCTTTTCTATATTCTCTTGTCTGAAGGCTGCCCAGTGTAGTATTAAGACCCTCTGTCCCTTGTCTCCCATAGTTATTGGAACATCTGCGGATGGCCTGTAAGGAATTTGAATTGCTACCGCATCAGAGAATTTACCTATTAAGTGAAACCTATCTTCGGTTTTATCGGACCAAACTAAATGGAAAGCTATGTTTTTACCATCATTAAGACATTTGACAGAAATACTCGTTATTGAGGGCTTAAGTTCCATTGGAGGCACAACCGCCTGACCACTGAGAGAAATATCTACAGGCTTGATATTTGTCCACGCCTTATCAAGCGGGTCCAGTGGAAGGCTTTTTACTCTTTTGCATACTATCTCTTGAGAAAAAACAACACCTGAAAGCACAAGTCCTAAAATTAAAGCTCCTGTATATCTCATGGCTAACCTCCTCCTTAAGGTATATCTTGTCTTACTACATCTAACTTTTCATCCTTGTGAGGTCTGTGTTGGATAGGCTCAACAATAGGAACTCTGACTATCTCCTTTCCTACCTCATCGTATGCTATAACTTCATTACCAACTACTTTGAAGGTATGAGGTATCCTTGGAGTTGAACCAAAAAGGTGCAAAAGTGCCTGAAGCTCTGGCTCTTTGCCTTCTCTCATAGCCATATAGGTCTTTACTGCGTGCTCCGCACCAGGTCCAAACATCTGTTTTAGGAAACTTAGAGGGACATTTATGGGTGGAATATAGTAAACATTAGGCTCAAGACCGCTTTGAGGATAGAGCGGTAGGGCAACCTTTTTTACATGAACCAGAAAGTCTATAGGGTTATCAGGTTTTGCATTTTCAGGTGGGTTTATAAAGCCCATAAGCCTTATCTTACCTATACAGGTTATAACGCACTGAGGCTGGTAGCCATCTTCTACCCTTGGAAAACATCCAATGCACTTTTGGGAAATTCTTGCTACAAAGTTGAAGTGTGTTTTCTTGTAGGGACAGGCTCTTATGCATTCTTGATAACCTTCACATCTTTCTGGGTCTATAAGTACAATACCGTCTTCCTCCCTCTTATATATTGCCTGTCTTGGACAGGCGGCGACGCATGCGGGGTACGTGCAATGATTGCATATTCTTGGAAGGTAGAACATCCATATTGGATGGGGAAGATTTTCAAGGACAGTTCCCACATCAACAGGTTCATTAACCTCATCCTCACCTACATTTGGATACATCCAGTCAAGTTCATCTGGCTTCCATCCAAGGACCACTTCCCCCTCTGGTGCATCGAAAACCGTTTTCTTATTGCCATCAAGAAGTTCGAGAAGCTTTATGTCCCAACCAAGTGGATAAAAGCCCCAGGGCTTTGTCTCTACATTGTTCCAAAGCATGTACTCTTGACCTCTTCCCGGAGTCCATGTAGTTTTACAGGCAACAGTGCATGTCTGACAGGCTATGCATTTGTTAAGGTCCATAACCACGGCGAACTGCTTTTGGGGTCTCTTAGGCTCGTAGGGATAGTTAACTTCCCTTCCAAGTTGCCAATTGTAGGCTTTATATACCATGGCTCACCTCCTTTTAAATAAACTTACCTTGCAGATACTTCTTAAGAGCTTCTGAAGCAGTTGTGGGTCTAAAGCCCAGTCTTACCGGCCTCCACAGCCCCTTACCACCTATTCCACCATCCTCCGCCTTGCTTATCTTACAGAAGCCCTCTCTTGGAGCACCTATAAGTCCATGCACGTCAAGCTCAAAGCCCTTTCCTATTATCTGACCCATAAGGTTCTTCCTTATCAAAGTATCAGTCTGGTATGTAGGCTTGAACCATCCCCTTGTAACAGACTGATGGCTTCCGCGCCTGTAGAGGGACTGGTAGTTAGTATCTGGGTTCTTTGCCATACCGTCTTTTCTTGCCTTTGTCCCCCTTACAGTTCCGTGAGATGAGCCATACATGTTGAACCATATCTTGGCACACCCCGGTGGTGTATTGTTAGAAGCGCGTGCCCTAAGAAGCAGTCTGCCAACCTCGTAATCTTCTTTTCTTTTCTGCCAACCTTCAAAAGGTCTATCCTGAGGGTCTGCATCCACGTAGACGTAATCACCATCCTGTATACCCATTTTCTGAAGGTCCTTAGGGTTTATGTCTATGTATGCTTCAGAAATAAAGGGCATCCGCTTGTCATGTCTGTATATGTCCCCAAAGGGTCCAAAAAGAAGCGTAGTTACGTCCGTATCCCCTGTAGTTGTATGTGCTGCATGTCTATATTTGGGTGTATGAACTATGTGGCTTGCTCCTACGGTTACTATGAGTGGATGCTTTGTTCCGGGTAGCTTTTCTGGTTCTATAAGTACATTCCTTGCCTGACGCCATTCTGTGTTTATAAGAGCGTCTTTACTGCTTATTCCATAATCCTCTGGCTTCTTAGGTTTTAGAAGTGGATGCGGTTTTGCCACGATTACATTGGGTTCATAATGAGTTGAGTCTATTGGTTCTCTGTATATTGGAAGGTTCTCCCCGGCGTTTATAAACTCATCCTCTTCTCTGTAAAACTCAAGCCTTCCACTTTTGGTATACCATGGCATGCTTTCCTTTGTTTGGTCTTCGCCCACATATTTGGGATAACTTCTTGTCATTATAAGCGATGGTATACCTTCGTGAGCTTTTTTAGCTATATCTTCGAGCTTGTATCCTCTCAAGTTTGATGAGGCGTTTATAACTCTTTGAACATAAACCACATCCTGCTTTCCTTCTAACACAAACTTCCAGTAGTTTCTAAACCTTTCGTCTCCTGTAAGTTCTGTTAGCCTATTGGCAACAAGGGCAAAGGTTTCCGCATCGTTTTTTGTGTCAAAGAACCTCCTGTGTCCTGTCTTTGGCCATACATACACAAAGGGATTGGTAACAGAGCCTGCTATATCCCAATATTTGTTTTCATTCCATGCATCTACGCCTAAGACTATGTCCGAGTATTCGCATGTAAGGGACCACCACCATTCATTGGTAATTATACATTCTATCTTTGGAAGCGTGTTCATTATTATGTTATATTTCCATTTGGCGTTACCAAGGGCTGAATTAGCATCTACAAACCATATGAATTTTGTCGGCGTTGGCATATGGGTTTTGCCGGTGATAAGATGTTCACCCATATACTGGGGATGGTCGTCATGGGAGTAATAGTGGGCGGATTCAGGCTTCCAGTAAAACCTTACCTTTGCAGGCTTTTTTGGGTCAAGCTCTATATTGAAGGGGTCCTCCGCAAGATATTGCGGTGCTCCATTAAATAGGGCTAGCCTAAAGTTTCCCGCATACGAGCCTATGTTTCCAGTAGCATGACCGATGTTGTCTGTAAGGGCACATATCATATACATAGCTCTGTCTTTCAGGTCCGCATGCTGATACTGATTTACACCCATACCCTGAGCCAGCTTCATATTTCTTGGATGTTTTGCTATCTCCCTTGCAAGGCTCTCTATTTTTTTCGCTGGAACGCCAGTTATTATCTCAGCTTGCTTGGGCGTATAGCTACTTTCAAAGAACTCAAGGTAAACTTGAAAGAGAGGCTTTACTTGAACCTCCTTACCATCCACAGTCTTAACCTTATAGCTTCCAGTCAAAGCTGGGTCTATACCAAGCTTCCAGAAATCTTCACCTACATCATCCCTCGTTATAACCTTTGGAGAATTGGTTTTTGTGTCCCAGACCACAAAGTCGTTCATATCCTCATTTCTTATCCGCTCTGGGACATACTGTTTGTCCTGTTTGTAGAAGGGGGGAAGTGTTTCACCGGGCTTAAAGACAACCGCCTTTTTAAGCGGTTGAGGTTTGTAGTTAGGTATGATATCCCTCGCCCTCAATAACTTTCCATTGTCCATCCTGACGAGCAGTGGCATGTCGGTAAAGCTCTTCACATATCTTTCCTGATAGAGTTTTTCTTTCATTATTACGTAGGCTATTGATAGGGCAAGTGCGGTGTCCGTTCCAGTCCTAACAACAATAAGCTCATCCGCAGCCCTTGCTGTAGGTGAGTAATCATTGGATATGACTACAACCTTTGACCCCTTTATCCTTGCTTCTGTAAGCCAGTGGCAATCGGGCATCTTTGTGGTAAAGGGGTTCATACCCCAAAGGATAAGGAGCTTAGAATGCTCAAACATACAGAGGTCAAACTCCACATTCTGTTGCCCAGTAACCATGGGATGCCCGGGGGCAAGGTCAGTGTGGAAGGCGTAGTTATCCCATCCTCTCCCGCCAAGAGCTTTATCTGGACCAACACCCCTAATATGGCTATCAAGAAGAGCCATCATGTTTGCCATTCTGTAGGGAGACGTATACCTTATGACCGCAAGAAATGGCATGCTACCCCTAAACTTGAGAACCCTTGTCCCAGCCCCTTCCATGGCATCAAGCATTGGCTTTGGATAGTGTCCTTGTGCCTCAAGCCTTTTCCTTCCCTCCTCTCCTGAGTATGTGGTCGCTATGTTTATCATCGTTTTTGCTATTATGTCTGCAACTTCATCCCATGTAACTTTTATGAACTTATCCTTACCTCTCTGAAAGTATTTCTCTGGTGGCTTGCCCGTATTTGGGTCCCTTGGAAAACCCGCTTTATACCATTCATAAAAACCTCTCCTAACCATGGGACCCTTTACTCTTCTGTCCCCGTAGAACCTTCTCATAAGAGCTAAGCCCTTATTACAACACCTTGGGTCCCATCTATGAGAGGCCTTAAGCCCATAGATGTCTGTTGCCTCACCAAATTTATATGTAGGTTCTATCCTTGTTATGACGCCATTTTTTACGTAGGCTGTTAAAAGGCAGTTATGTGTATCGTTAGGAGCGCACAGAAAGACAAAGGAAGACTCTGCACGGTATATATCTCTATAAAATCTCTCCCAATCTCTGTTTGGATAGTAGGAAAGTGGATTTTCTACCTTTACAACTGGCTCAAAGACCCTTATGGCCGAAAAGGTAGGGCTTGAAAGGGAAGCCAAACTCAGAACTCCAACCTTTAAAAGCTCTCTACGATCGATGGCTCCCATGGTTCACCTCCTTCTGATTAAAGTCATATTCCTAATTATAAGCTACTATTATGTTAATGTCAAGGTTTTAATTTCTTTATATTTTTATCTTAAAATTTCACCATCCCTCATCTCCACCACCCTTCTAGCTTGCTCCGCCAATTCAAGCTCGTGGGTTACCATCACTATGGTAGTGCCTTGAGAGTTTATCTCTTTGAATATCTCCATGACCGCTTGGGTGTTTTTGCTATCTAAGTTTCCCGTTGGTTCATCCGCAAGTATCACAGAAGGCTTATTCATAAGAGCCCTTGCTATGGCAACCCTTTGCATCTCACCGCCAGATATCTGAAAAATCCTTCTCCTTTCCTTTCCACCAAGCCCCAAAGCCCTCAAAAGCTCATAAGCTCTCTCCTCCGCTTGCTTTCTTTCCATACCCATCTTTATGGCAGGTAGCATAACATTTTCCAAAAGGGTAAACTCGGGAAGTAGATAATGAAACTGAAAAACAAAACCTATTTTTTTGTTTCTTATCTCCGATAGCTTTTTCTCGTCGGAAAAATCAACCACTTGACCTTCAAATAAGACCTCGCCCTCTGTAGGTCTGTCAAGAAGACCCATAATGTAGAGCATGGAGCTTTTACCAGAGCCACTTACCCCTATTATGGCAACAAACTCTCCACTGTATACCTCAAGGTCTATGCCCTTAAGTATCTGCTCTTGACCTATAGACTTTTTTACACCTCTTAACTCTACTATCCTCATTGGCTTCTAAAGATGTCCACAGGGTTTAGTCTACTTGCTCTATAGGATGGGTATAGGCTTGCCAGAAGGGAAAAGAAGAGAGAAAAGACCAAAGCATACACATAAAAAATGGGACTTCTGTCAAGCACAAAGCCCTTTGTCCTTATAAGACCTTCTACGTCAAGTCTTACAGACTCAAGGTATTCCTGAATTCCAAAACCCAACAAAGACCCAATTATAGCACCAAGAATCCCTATCACAAAGCCATCCACCATAAAGATAAGAAGGATATCTCTCCTCAAAAAACCCATAGCCATTAGAATGGCAATATCCCTTTTCTTCTCTAAAACGGTCATCATTATTATGTTAAAGATACCAAAAGCGGATACAGTCAGTATGGCAAAGACTATCATGTAGGTTATGATGTTTTGTATTTTGAAGATGCTTAGGAAGTTCCTGTATGCCCTCTGCCAGCTTTCTACCTCGTAGGGTATAGACTCTTGGAGTTTCCTTGAAAGTTTTTCCGCATTGTTTACATCTACTATTTTTATCACTATCTCGTTGACCTCCCCTTGCTTTTCCAAAAGGCTCTGTAGGGTCTTTATGTTTATGTATACCCTCGTGTCATCTATGTTGGTAATGCCAGATTCAAAAAAGTCCTCTACTGTAACCAAAAGAGTCTGTCCGTTGGGTGCCACTAAGAGAAGTTTTTTGCCTAAGTCTTCTATACCAAGGCTCTTTGCTACAAGCACTCCTATAATAACTCCTGTTCTGTTTGTTTCAAGTCTGTGTAGGTTCTTATGCACCAAAAACCTTTCTATGATAGATGCCCTTGGCTCTCTTTGTGGGTCAATGCCCAAGAGGGTTGCAGGTTTTTCCTTTACCCCATACTTCAGGATGCCTCTACTTACAAGTCTTGGTGCTACACCAAGCACCTCTGGGTTCTTTTCTAATCCTTGCAATATATCCTGCCATCCCAGTATTCTGTCCTTTTCTCTTGGCTTTTCTCCAAGAAGAAGAGCTTTGGGGTCTATCTGCTGACGCTCTTCTCTTGGTTTTATTCTTATATGTGGCTCAAGGTCTATTACTTGCTGTATAAAATAGTTTTGAAAGCCGAGCATGAGTGAGCTCATTACTATAAAGGCGGAAACGCCTATGGAAACCCCCAGCACGGAGATAAGCGTCTGTCTTTTCCTTTCAAAGAGGAGTTTGAAGGCTACAAAAAGGACATGCGTCATGGCACTATAACCTTATCCCCGGGCCTTAGCCCTTCTATTACCTCAAGGTATTCTCCGTATCTTCTCCCCACCTTTACAGGCACTTTGACCCTTCTCATGCCGTCATACAAAAGCACATAGCCCTCTTGGTAAACACTTGCTGGGATAAGGATTGCCCTTTTTCTCTCCACTTCTATCTGTCCATCCACCGTTGAGCCATTGGGAAGGTTCTCAGGTAGCTCCGCCTGGACTTTCACAGTGATAAGTTTTCTATTTCTGTCCACTTCTCTTATTACTTGAAAGACTTTCCCCTCAAACCTCTCATTAGGGTAGGCGTCTACCCTAAGGATAACCCTTTGCCCTTCTCTTAGCATGCCTGCATACTCTTCATCTACCTCAAGCCAAACCTCCCAACCCTTTGAGCCTATTGAGAAAAGCCTGTTTTCTTGACTTAAATGGTTTATATAATCGCCTGGGTTTACAAACTTTTTGAGAACATGCCCCTCTATGGGACTTCTTATAACATATTTTTCTCTTTCCTTTGTTAACCTTTCTCTCTCTGCCAAAAGCACCCTCTCTTCGGACCTGAGGGAAGTTATGGCATCTTGATAAGTGTTTTTTAGTCTTTCATATTCCTTTTGGCTTACCTCATACTGAGTTTTGCTCTGCTCGTATACCTCTTTTGGTATAAGTCCTTGTGAGAAGAGCCTTTCTCTCCTTTCAAGAAGCCTCTTGTTGTTTTCCATGTTTATTTTTGAAGACTCAAGGGCATTTTCAAGGCTTTTCAGATAGGCAGACCCCTCTTTTAGTCTTTCACGCACAAGATTTAGCCTTTCTGATACCTCTTTTATACTTGCGTCTATGGTTTTTGTATCTATTATGGCAAGAGGCTGTCCTTTGCTTACAAAATCCCCCTCTTTTACAAGGAGCCTTTCTATGTAGCCAGAGACTTCCGCCTTTACCACCACATAGTTTTCCGCCTTTGCATAGCCAGAGCCATAAACGAGGGTTTTAACCTCCTCTTCTTTAACAACTGCGTAGTTTTCTTTGTTCCCCTTTACTGCAAAAAAAAGTATTAAGCCTGCAAGAAGAAGAAAAGGGAGGGCTATAAAAAGCCTTCGCATCCTTGTTATATTATCACAGAACCCCTATCTTCTCCCTCCTGCCTAACACTACCAGAATGTCATCTTGAACTATTACCTCTTCAGCTGATGGGTTGACTATGAACTTGTCGCCTCTCTTTATGGCAAGGACTGTCACATCGTATTTTCTTCTTAAGTCAAGCTCCTTAAGGGTTTTGTTGTGCAGTCTCTGTGGCGGTTTCATCTCAAAGATGCTGTAGTTTTCCGCTATGGGTATTTCCTCTATAAACCCACCTACAAGAAGGGAATGAGCAAGTCTTATAGCCATATCCCTTTCAGGGTGTATGACCCTGCTTACTCCAAGCCTTTCAAGTATTCTTCCATGGAGAGGGTTTACCGCCTTGGCTATTATCTCCTTTATCCCAAGCTCCATAAGTTGGACTACTACCAATATACTTGCCTCTATGTTTTCACCAATGCTCACTATTACCGTATCCGCATTGGCAATGCCAGATTCTTTAAGAGCCTTCTCGTCAGTTGCATCCAATATAAAGGCTTGATGAACAAGCTCCGATATTTGTTTGACTTTTTCCTCATCTATATCACAAGCTATAACTTCCGCACCGCCTTCTGCAAGGGTTTTTGCCACATTAAAACCAAACCTACCGAGCCCTATAACTCCAAAGACCTTTTTCATAGCAAGAGCCTCGTCTCGGGAAGTTTCACATGACTTGGCTTTTCCTTACCCACTAACGCCAGCATAAAGCCAAGCACACCCACCCTTCCTGCTATCATGGTTAGAATTATAAGGAATTTACCAAGCGGTGAAAAGTCCGCAGAAAGGCTAAGTCCCTTGGGATTACCAAGGGAAAGCCCAACGGTGGAGAAGGCGGAAACCGTCTCAAAGAGAGCTGGGAGAAGTCTTATGTTTTCAAGCTCAGCCAAAAGTGTTGCCATGAAGGTGTTGTAAGCAAAGGCAAGACTGAGCACTACCATCGCCCTGTGAACCTGTGCATCTATAAGCCTCCTGCCAAAGACTACCACATCTGGTCTGCCTCTAATGTAAGAGAAAACAGCAAGAAATACAACCACTGCGGTTATGGTCTTTATGCCACCTCCTGTTCCACCCGGCGATGCACCCACGAACATTAAGTTTATAAGCACAAACTGAGAAGCTTCCGACAGTTTGCTTATGTCTATGGTGTTAAAGCCTGCGGTCCTTGCGGATATACTGTGAAACAAGCTTGCCAATATTTTCTCCTCCACAGATAAACCTTTAAACCTCCATATATCAAAAAGGAGCACGATAAACCCAAAAACTATAAGCACTGCGGAGGATAAAAAGACGAGCTTTGTGTGTGTGGAAAGCCTCCTAACCTCTCCCTTTTTGTAAAGTATTAGCTCATAGATAGTATAAAAGCCTATGCCCCCAATTACTATAAGAAGGCTTATTACCATATTGACCCATAAGTCTCCCTTAAAGCCCATAAGGTTTTCTGAGAAAGTGGAAAAGCCAGCGTTGTTGAAAGCGGAAATGGAATGAAAGATGCTTGCAAAGATGGCGTTAGCAGGGTCTTTTAACCTAAAGAGAAAAGAAGGAAACAAGGCAAAAGCACCAAGGAACTCAATGAAGAAAACTATAGGAATTATCCTCTTTACAAACCTTACAAGCCCGTGCATACCCGGATAGTTAAAGGACTCAGCCAGTATAAGCCTCTCCCTCAGACCCAATTTCCTTCTTAGGGCTATAAGGAAGTAAGTGGTAAAGGTCATATAACCCAGACCACCAAGCTGTATGAGAAGAAGGATAATAAACTTTCCAAAAAGGGTAAAATCCTTCTGTGTGTCCAAAACCACAAGCCCTGTAACTGTTGTAGCGGAAGTTGCAGTAAAGAGAGCATCAAGGTAGCTTATTGGTCTTAGAGTGGAGAGCGGAAGATAAAGAAGTAAAGACCCAGTGAGAATTACTCCAAGGTAGGAAAAGAGCAGTATTCTGTGAGGCGTCCACTCAAAACCTCGCATGTTTACCTTAAATTTTATACTGTGGACCTAAATGACCTTCTGGAAGAGCGTATAAGACAAAAGGCAGTTGCTCTACCGCAGGAAAACATAAGGCATATAATCCTTGAGTTGAAGGCTTGGCTAAAACCTTCCGTTGAGGAAAAGGGTATAGTTCAGACTCAATCTGGCGACTATACACTCGTCCATCCTCTATACGGAGAGCCTTACCATAGCCTATCCGCAGGTGCAATAAGAGAGTGTATTGAAAAATTTCTTGAGCCTTCTGGTTTGTTGGAAAAGGCAGAAAAGCTCAAAAAGGTTCGGATTCTTGACATAGGCTTTGGGCTTGGCTATAACATTGCAGTAGCCATAAAAAGGCTAAGAGACATAAACCCATCTATGGAAATAGAGGTTCTTTCCTTTGAGAAGGAGCTTCCTCAAAGTGTTCCACTTCTTCCAGAGGAGTTTGCCAAATTTCACAAACTTCTTTGGGACAATCTTCCAGAGTTTGAAAAGGACTGCATACGCTTTAGGTTATATCTTGGAGATGCAAGGCAGAGCATACTGGAGGTTTCTGAGTTTTCTGCGGATGCGGTCTTTCACGATGGCTTTTCTCCATACAGAAACCCCGAGCTTTGGACTTTTGACTTCCTGTCTCAGATAAAGAGGCTTATAAGCCAAGAAGGCACTTGGGTCTCTTACAGCTCTTCTTTGCCTGTGAGAAAAACCTTAAAGGAGCTTGGCTTTGGCATATGCACCACTAAAGGCGTAGGAAGGAAAAGAGGCGGAACTAAAGCCTGTCTTTTGTGTGAGGATAGCCTCTCGGAGGAGGAAAGGATAAAACTGAGCACTTCGCCCTATGCCATTCCCTTCCTTGACCCTACACTTAAAGGCGAACCTTTGGACATACTCATAGACTACAGGATAAGGGTTGAACTTCTAAAAGTGGCCCAGGGCGGAGTCGAACCGCCGACACCCCGGTTTTCAGCCGGGTGCTCTACCAACTGAGCTACCGGGCCTATGGGGATAATATTATATATCCAAGGAGGGAAAAATGACAGTTCTTTTTATCCTCTTTGCCTTTATAAGCTCCTGTGGAGAGGTGTTTGTGGAAAAGGACTTGCTTGAAAGACCACAAGCGAAAAGGTGTTCCGACTGCCATGCGGAGATATTCAAAGAGTGGGAAAAGAGTAGACATGCTATGGCGTGGAAAAGTGAAAAATTTAGGCTTGAAAGTGAGGAATACACAAAGACAAAATGTCTTTCTTGCCATGCTCCTCATCAAGTTGACCCAGAAATAAAACCAACGCTTAGAGTTGAGTTTAGAGAGGATGGAGTTTCTTGTGTCGCATGCCACTTTAAGGAACAAACAAAAGCCATGCACGGACCACACAAGGTATGGTCACCACCCCATCCTTCAAAACAAGACATTAACTACGCAAAATCCTTTTTCTGTGCTGGATGCCACCAAGAAACATACAAAGAATGGCACTTGACGAAGGTTCAAAAGTCCTGTCAGGATTGCCACATGCCCTCTATTGGGAACAAAAGACTTGTCCAGAAGTTCCCCTTTGAATACTTCCATACTAAAAAGCCAAGACACGACCATAGCTTTCCAGCAGGCATAGCAAAGCCCGAAGATATACAAATTGAGCTGGAAAGGGCAGAAAACCTTAGGTTGAAAATAACCAATGTGGGAGTTCCCCATAACCTCCCCACCGCAGACCAAGGAGACCCAAAGCTCTATATTATAGTAGATGCGGAATTACCCAATGGAGAGTCTTCCAGAATAGTTAGAGTTTTATCCTATCAGGCAAAGAATGCCCTCGTATACGGAATCCCTACCTACATTGAACTTCCTTGGCGGGAAGTGGAGAGCCTAAAGGTAAGCCTTCAAAGAAGGCTAAGCTGGAAAGAGGAAAGGGAAAAGATAAAGGAGGTCACTTTTAAGTAGTATAAGTTTTTCTTATAATACTATAAGAAATTGTGCATTGATTGTGCGTAAGAGGAATTATTAATATTTTTACCCCTACAAGCCTGAAAGGAGGTAAAAGATGGCACAGCACGAGGTGCACCACCATCTGGGAGAGCACGAGTATAGCTATTGGCCCCTGCCTGTAGGTCTTGCGGTCCTTCTTATCCCCCTTACCTTTATAGCCTTCATGGTTTGGCAAAAGCCCATGCTGGCTCTTATCTTTGGGGGTGTAAGTCTTGTCCTTTTTGTGCTTGGTATAGCTGGCTGGGTTCATGAGTTCTTCTCCAAGGGTCATGAAGAAGGGCTTGGTATGCCCGCCATGATGTTTTTCATAGTGTCTGAAGTGGTCATATTTGGAACTATGTTTGCCGGTTTCTACATGGCAAGAGCGACCCATGCGGATGTCTGGGCCCAGTGGGTTCCAAAAGGCATGAACTTAACAATACCTGTCATACTTACCTTCATCCTTTGGGCTTCCAGTGCTACGATAGCTATAGCGGAGAAGTTCTTTGAGAAGGGTAAGAATGGACTGTCCGCTCTTTTTGTCTTCTTCACTATAATTCTTGGCTCCGCCTTTATGGTTATACACATTATGGAGTGGCTACATCTGTGGCACGAGGGCTTTACCCTCAGCTCAAACATGTACGGCACTGGCTTTTACATGCTAACAGGCATACACACTTCTCACATAGTTGTTGGTCTACTTACCATGCTGGTAGGCATGTTTCTCCTTCTTACGGGTAAGGCTGGTGAGCATAAGGGACACACTTATATCAAAGCCATAACCATGTATTGGCACTTTGTGGATATTATGTGGCTTCTCGTGGCAAGCAGTGCATACCTGATAGGTAGCCTAGCATGAGGTTGTTTCTGTTTACGATGATAGTTCTTTCCACACTTTTTGCAAGAGAGCCTTACGAATACGGTAGATACACAAGCTATTATGGAGAGCAGGACGTTAGCGTGGTAAAAATTCAAGAGGACCTGTTCATCGGTAAAGAAGTTGCGGATGTTAGGGTAAAAACCCTGAGCGGTGAGGTCAGGCTTAAGGAATTTATAAAGGGCAAACCTACTGCCCTGCTCTTTGCATACTATACTTGCGATACTGTCTGCCCTATAACTGCAGAAAACCTCTACAAGCTATCAAAAAATCTCCCCAAAGACTACAGGTATGTGGTTCTCTCCTTTGACGAGAGGGATAACCTTAACACTATGAAGGAGTTTATGCAAAAGAACTTCCGCACGACTAATTTGCCCGATAACTGGCTTGTGGGAATTCTCTCCAAGGAAGACATAAGAGCAATAACCCAATCCGTGGGATACAAGTTTTACTTCATAGATAGAGATAAGATATTCATCCACCCCAATGTGACTGTGTTCCTTTCCCCAGAGGGCAGGGTAATGAGATATCTGTATGGTGCCTTCTTAAGGGATAAGGACATAAGCCTTGCCTTTGTAGATGCTCAGAGGGAAAAGCCTTCAATAAACAACATTGTAGACCTTGCTATACTTGCCTGTTATAGGTATGACCATGCAAGAAGCAGGTATGTGATAGACCCAACCCTAATATTTGCGGGCATTGGAATTCTTGGTGTTATAGGCACTTTTACTCTTGCATATTTTTACAGTAGAAATAGAAAGGAGGTGCACCCATGAAAGAAGTGCTTGCCTATCCTGCCAACTATTGGCAGACTATGTATGAAATATGGCTGTTTATAGCGGTGGTTATCTACCTTGTGGTTTTCATACCCGGAGCGTATTTTCTCGTTAAATACCGCTACAAAAAGGGTGCTAACGAAAAGGCACAGCATGTGCATGAAAGCAAAGCTCTTGAAGTTCTCTGGACTATAATACCCACAATAGTTGTCATATACTTAGCGACGCAGAGCTTTGCCTTTTACAGGGTTCAAAGGACTGCTCCTGAGGGTGCTATGGAAATAAAGGTTACTGCTTTTATGTGGGGTTGGGAATTTGAGTATCCAAACGGTAAGAAGGTATTTTCCTTCTTCAACAGCGTGGTAAATCCAGAAACCAACGCTTACCTAAAGCCAGAAGAGGTAAACGATATGTTCAAGGCATATATACCTGCGGGAACACCCATAAAAGTGCTCCTAACCTCAAGGGATGTGATCCACTCCTTTTATGTTCATCCAGCAAAGGTAACTGAGGACGCTGTGCCTGGAAGGATAACCCATATGTGGTTCCAAATAAACCAACCTGGTGAATACTGGATCTTTTGTAGGGAATACTGTGGAACACAGCACTCAAAAATGGCAGCGGTGCTAAAGGTCGTTCCCAAAGACCAGTTTGAAAAGTGGCTTAAGGAAGGTATGCAAACAAGCAACTTTTCAGATAAACAAAACCTTTAAAGGAGGTGCATCACCATGGCAGCGGTAAGCTACAGACCGTATTTCAGTGCGGGTCTGAAAGAGTGGATATTCACCACAGACCACAAAAAGATAGGCATCATGTATGGAGTGACCAGCCTCGTGTTCTTCCTTATAGCTGGTCTGTCTGCACTTGCTATAAGGATGGAGCTTTTTCAGCCTGGGCTTCAGTATATGAGTGAAGATACTTACAATCAGGCTCTTACAGTGCATGGAGTCCTCATGCAATTTTGGTGGGCGGTTGCCATATGGAGTTCCTTTGGAAACTATCTTCTGCCTTTGATGATAGGGGCAAGGGATGTGGCTTTTCCAAGACTGAATGCCCTTAGCTATTGGTTTTTCTTTGCTGCAAGCGTTTTAGCCCTTATAACACTCCTTCCTGGCAATCACATAAGAATGATGTGGACAGGCTATCCTCCCTTTTCTCTGAACGATAATGCCGGACCTGTTGCCTTCTATGCCCTTATAATCCACCTTCTTGGTGCTTCTTCTTTGGCAAGTGCAATAAACCTGGTGGTAACAAATCTTACAATGAGGGCACCGGGTATAACCCTTAAGAAAATGAACCTCTTTTTGCACTCCTTCCTTGCAATGAATGTCATTCAGATACTGGGTGTGCCAGCCCTTGCGGGTGCGGTAACTATGCTCCTTATGGATAAATATTTCCACACAGCCTTCTTTGACCCCACAAGAGGTGGAGACCCACTTCTGTATCAAAACCTTTTCTGGTTTTACTCTCACCCCGTTGTCTACGTTATGATACTGCCTGCCTTCGGTCTTATATCTGAGATGATAGCTACCTTTTCAAGGAGGGAGATATTTGGAAGGACCTCTATGATAATAGCCATATGGGGCATTGCAATCCTTGGCTTTATGGTCTGGATACATCATATGTTTACCAGCGGTGTGCCAGACTGGATAAGGATAATCTTTTCCTACACCACAGTTCTTATAGGCGTTCCAACAGGTATAAAGATATTTAACTGGATATTTACTCTCTACAAGGGTTCTGTCAGATTTACAACACCCATGTTATACACCCTTTCCGCCATATTCATGTTCCTCATAGGTGGTCTTACTGGTATACCTCTTGGTCTTCCTGCTTTTGATATTGCGGTTCATGACTCTCACTTTGTTGTAGCTCACTTTCATTATGTGCTTGGTATGGCTCTTACCCTCGCAGCCTTTGGTGGCTTCCACTATTGGTATCCCAAGTATACGGGTAGGATGTATAGTGAGTTCTGGGCAAAGATTGCTCTCGTGCTTATAATGATAGGTTCAAACCTTTTCTATTTCCTTCAGTTTATAGTAGGTCTTGAGGGTATGCCAAGAAGGTATGCGGACTACCCTGCAATAGAGAGCTGGATTAGGCTTCATGAACTTCAAACCATAGGTGCTATGATACTTGGCTTTGGTGTCTTTATAGCTCTTGCAAACCTCATACTTTCCACTAAGTTTGGCAAAAAGGCAGAAGACAATCCCTGGCAGTCCCCATCTCTCGAGTGGCTTGTTCCTTCACCACCACCACCACACAACTTTGACAAGACTCCTCATATGCCAGAAGACTGGGACCCATACAACTACGAGTGGCTTGAAAAACAGCATAAGAAACAGTAAAACCTTGGGGGCTTATGCCCCCCTTAGAAACATGAAGAAAAAACTACTCTTTCTCATATTTTTGGGTGTGGCAGGCTTTTCCTTCTTACTGAGTGCACTTTACTTTACAAACCCCCAATATAGAAAGGAAAAGATAGGCCACTATAAGCAAAAAATTGAAAAAAGAAGACCTCAATAGTAATAGCCCACAGACAGGTAGACCTTAAACTTATTCAGCCATTTTTCTTCAAAGGGAAAGGCTACATCCAGTCTTATGGGTCCTATTGGTGTATTTACACCTAATGCTAAGCCCACATCAGCCTTGAGATTTTTAAATAAATCCTTAGGCTTGTCGCTAACACTTCCAGCATCTCCAAAGGCAACTCCCACGAATGGCTCTCTCAGAGGAAATATAAATTCAAGTCTTCCAAAAGTGTAGTACTTACCACCGTTAGGCTGACCTACCTCTTCAAAGGAATAACCTCTCAGGTCTCTAAGACCGCCTAAGAAAAATCTGTCAAATATGGGTGCATCACCCCAGACTGCACCTCCTGCCACTTTGAAGCTAAGTTTAAAATTTCTTGGCAGTGGTATGAGATAGAAGGTGGATAGGTCAAATCTGGTGTAACGTGCATCGCCTTCTGCAAGACTAAGGTTTACGCTATCGTAGTGTATTCTGCTTGGTGAGAAGATGTCATCCTTAAACTCTCTTAAGAGAAATACTCCGTACTTTCTGAGGTTATACTTCTGCCCATCTACCTCGTTCCTAAGAAGGCTAAAGACAGGACCTATAGATGTATTCCTAGTTATCCTATAGCCTAATTGAAGGTTAGAGCCGTATGAATCAAGGTTATAGCTTTTGTGCTCTTCATAAGTTTTAAACATGTTAGACTTGAGCCAGTATCTACTTGAAAACAGAAAGTTGTCTGAGAGGCTAAGTTCATAAAGCTCTCTTTTACCGGTTTTTCTATATTTCAAGCCAGAGGAAAGCCCAGCTCCAAATAAATTCCTTAAGCCAATAAAAGCCTCAAGAGATATATTTTCTTCCGTGTTGTATCCAATAGAAAGGTCAAAAATACCTCTTTTGTCCTCTGATACCTGAATTAGTCGGTGAACCACCTTCTTTTCTTTGTCAACAAAGGTGTCTATTGACACGCCGTTAAATATACCGCTGGTTAGCATGTTGTGTAACGTTTCATCATCAAGATTTTGTGAGTAATTCTGTGCTCTTTTTGTCATATAAGATAGCTCTCTTGGTGAGGTCTTTTCATAGCCATAGTAGATAGTATCACCGAGCTTGTAAACCTGCCCCTCTTCCACTTTGTATGTATATATGTAGAATATGTTTTCTCCTTCCTCTTGGACCTTAACATCTATATCAAAATTGCCGTCCATTAGACCTTTTTTGAGGAAATAATTTTGTAAGTCTATGTTTATGGCTTCAATTAGGTTTGTGTTGAATATGGCAGGTAGTTTATCTCTATATTTGCTAAATAGTTCCTTTATATCCTTGTTTTCGCCTTCATACTTTACATCCTTTAGTATCTGCCTTTTTCCCGGATTTATATCAAACTCTACCTTTACCTCTTTTTTGTCTCTAAGGACTTCCCTTTTTAATCTACCATCTGCAAGCGTATAGCCTTCTTTGTATAACTTTTCCAGTTTAGACTTAAGGATTTTTTCTAACACATCCTCATCATAAAACTGTCCGTCAAAGCCTTCCCCAAGGATTTTATATCTGTCTCCTTCCTGTATTTTGAAATTTATAGTGTATTCTGTCATTTCATATTCAACTTTCACATCAAAGAAACCCTTCTTCTGATATGCTCTTATTATGTTTTCCCTTGCTTCCTCAAGTGAAAAGGGGTCAACACCCTTGCTTTGTAGACCGCTTATAGCGGTAAGCTCCTTTTCTGTAAAGAAGCTTGCTCCTTCTGAGTTAATTTTATATCTCCTACCTTCAATTATCTGAAACACGGGTCTTGCAATAAAGCCCCTTCCCGTTATGGCTCTGAAGGTGGCAATTGGATGGCTAAAAAGGTTTGAGATGCCCTCAGATAAAGAACCAAGAAACTTGAGGGGTTTTCTCCTAATCTCCCTATCTCCAGGCATAAGCACATGGTAGAAGGGTCTGCTCAATCTTAATTTTCCCAGTCCCTCATAATACACAAAACTGTCCCAGAAGCCCTCCCTAATGTAAAAGTCTTGAAGCTGAAAAACACTCTCTCTGAAAAAACTTTCCTTTACTACCCTGCCTCTTACAAGCCCTATGGACTCATCCAAAACAGAAGACGGATAGCTTGCTCCTCTGTATACTCCCTCATCTGTAAAATAAACAGGCCCCTCATCTATTCCTATATATAGGTCTATGTAGCCATCTTCATCTTTTATTAATGTAACCCCTACAGACGCGTCAAGAAAGCCTCTATCCATGTATAATCTTTTGACCCTTTCTTCCACATCCAAATCTTTGAACTCCGGACCTCGCACTGGCATTCCCTCATAGAAGCCAAGATAAGATAGTATCTCCTCTCTGATAAGTGCCACATTTCCCTTTATATGTATAGACCTTATTATGGGAAGTCTTTCCACGTAGATGTATATTCCTTCTTCACTTTCCATAAGGTAAACATCTTTTACATCTTCTATCTTTCTTATGATATCCACCATGTCCCTGTAATTCCGCTCGTTAATAACCCTTTCCATGTTGCTTTTCCTCAGCGGGTAGTTGGACATTATGAAAACCTGGGCAAAAAGGCTCAATGGGAAAAATAGAAGAAGAATGAGGAAAAGCATAGTATAATTTTAGCAATGGAGCTCGGCAAAAGAGTGCTGTTTTCTCCTAATGGGCTGAATTACTTAGATGTTATGAAAAAGGACAAGAAGGCAGTCGCCATTGAGTTTGAAGCCATACTTCTAAAGGAAATTATGAAAGAAGCCTTTAGACCTATGTTAGAGGGAAAATCCTTTGATACTAAGTTATACTACGATACCTTCCTTGAAAATGTTAGCAGGAAGTTGGCAGAGGCTGGTGGTATAGGCATAGCAAAGTTTATGCTTGATAATCTAAGAGATGGGAAGACTTGACAGAGTAAGCCCGTTTATAGTTATGGACATTCTTAAAGAAGCCCAAGTCATGGGGGATGTGGTTCATATGGAGATAGGTGAGCCAGACCTTGAGCCTCCACCTTCTGTCCTGGAAGCCCTTGAAAGAGCTATCAAAGAAAAAAGGTTCTACTACACACCCAGTCTTGGTCTATGGGAGCTTAGAGAACTCATAGCTCAGCACTATTATCAGTATTATGGCGTTGAGGTCTCACCTTCTAGGGTTGTTATAACAACTGGAACATCAGGAGCATTCCTTGTAGCTTATACCATATTAATGGATGCAGGGCAAAAAGTTGTGCTTTCTGACCCTTCCTATCCCTGCTATAAAAACTTTGCCCATGTGCTTAACATAAACCCTGTTTTCGTAAATGTGGACAAAAGCACAGGATATCAGATAACTCTGGACCATCTTAGAGAAGTCGGGGACTTTACCGCTGTTCACATATCATCTCCTGCAAATCCCACGGGCACTCTTTATCAGGATGAAAATCTCAGGTCTTTGATAGAATACTGCGAGGAGAAGGGTAAATACTTTATATCCGACGAGATATATCATGGACTTGTATACGATAGAAAAGAAAGAACCGCTCTTGAGTTTAGTGAGAGGGCTATAGTTATAAATGGCTTTTCAAAGGCTTTCTGTATGCCCGGCTTTAGGCTTGGTTGGATGATACTTCCTGATGAGGTTATGGTCAGAAGGGCAGAGCTAATTATACAGAACCTCTTCATATCTGCTCCCGTATTGAGCCAATACTCCGCCCTTGGAGCCTTTGACTACGAATACCTTGAAAGGGTTAGAGAAATTTACAGAAAGAGAAGAAACCTTCTATACCAAGAGCTGAAGGATGTTTTTGATATTGATGCATACCCAGAGGGGGCTTTTTATCTTTGGGCAAGGGTAGAAAGGTATGGTCTTGATGGCTATAGTCTATCACAGAAACTTTTAAAGGAAGCTAAAGTTGCTGTTACACCTGGCGTAGATTTCGGGGATAACAATACAGACAAATACATAAGGATATCCTTTGCCAAGGATGGGGGCACCCTCAAAGAGGGTGCCAGAAGGATAAGAGATTATTTTATGAGGTAGACCCTTACAGCCCTTTGCTGGGCGTGTTTTGGACCGAGAAGGTCCGCCACTTCCTTACCGTAAGACGCTATCCTTATTCTTCCTATATCCACACCCTTCCTTGCTAAATAGCTGGCAACCATTTGTGCCCTCCACATGGAGAGGTTGAAGTTGTATCTGCTGCTTCCTCTTGTGTCCGCAAAGCCAACTATTAGGATTTCTCTGTTATCCCCTGTTAGTTTTCCAACCATATCATCAAGCTTTTTTGCCTCGGAAGACTTTATGTTGAACTTGTCAAAGTCAAAGTAAACAACACCCACCTCCTCAAGTTGCCACTTGTATGGACCAACACCTTCTTCCTTCTTAGGGGCTGGTGCTGGTGCCGGTCTGCTTTCAAGAGCCCTTATGCGTCTCTCGTGGTCTTCTGCAGTATTTTCTAACTTCTTGACCCTTCCCTCAAGGTCATTGACTTTCTTGCTAGCCTCTTCTGCCAGCCTCTTGCTCTCCACTATGGCATCAAAATAGCCCTTATAGCACTTGTCCAACATGTACTTGGAGTAAAACTCCTGTGGGCTTCCACAGGGGTCCATGGGCTTTTGCTTATCCTGAGCCATTACAAAGCCTGAAGCTAATGCCATGGCAAGTGCGATTTTCTTCATGTTGCCACCTCCTTTCCCCTATATTATACATCGTTTTTATGAAAAAATTATTAAGGTTTAAACCTTGCTTTGATATTTTCAACTATGTCTCCTATTATTTGGTCCGCCTGCTGTCCGTCCCTTGTTATTATCCTGTGAGAAAGACAAAGGGGTGCAAGTTCAAAGATGTCTTCTGGGACCACAAAGTCCCTGTCTTTGGTATAAGCCAGTGCTTTGGCACAGTTTATCAAGTGTATCAGTCCTCTAGTGGATACACCGAGAAGTATATTTGGGTGCTGTCTAGTTGTATGAGCTATCTCCACCGCAAGGCGAGCAACTTCCGGAGATACATAGCACTTTTTTATGTTTTCCATGAGAGATATGATATCCTGGGTCTTTACTACCGTCTTTAGCCTCTCCACTTTCTCAAGGGGATTTTCTCCTCTAAGTATCTGGGCTTCTGTTTCCATGTCTGGGTATCCAAGGCTAAGCCTCATGCTGAATCTGTCCAGCTGAGATTCTGGCAGAGGATATGTTCCGTGCTGTTCTACAGGGTTTTGGGTGGCTATTACAAAGAAGGGCTGAGGAAGCTCGTAGGTTATTCCATCAACAGAAACCTTACCCTCCGCCATTGCTTCAAGCAATGCACTCTGGGTTTTGGGTGTAGCCCTGTTTATCTCATCCGCAAGTATGAGGTTGTTAAATATTGGTCCCTTTTTAAAAACAAAGGACTTCTTTGACTGGTCATAAAGGCTCACTCCGAGTATGTCCGAAGGGAGAAGGTCGCTTGTAAATTGAATCCTTGCAAAGGACAGCCCTAAAACTTTTGCCATGGAAAGGGCAAGGGTGGTTTTCCCTACGCCAGGCACATCTTCCAAAAGAAGGTGTCCGCCAGAAAGAAGGCATATGAGGGAATATTTTACTATTTCATCCTTCCCCCTGAGCACCCTCTTTACTTCCGATATAACAGCTTCAAGTTCCATACCAAGAACATTATACAGTGCTATAATTGTAGAACCATGCATTTACAAGAAAAGTTGATAGCGGAAAAGGTTAAGGAGATGGTGGAGCCTATAGTGAAAAACATGGGCTACAGGTTATTTGACGTGGAGTTTAAATCTGAAAGGGGATGGGTCTTAAGGGTGATACTTGACAAAGAGGGTGGTATAACCCTTGGCGACTGTGAGGAAGTAAGCAAAAGAATAAGCGCATTGTTGGACGTGGAAGATATAATACCTGTATCTTATGTGCTTGAAGTGTCTTCGCCTGGGCTCACCAGAGAGCTTACCAAACCCTCCCACTTTGAGTTTTTCCAAGGAAGGCTTATAAGGGTTGTCCTTAGAGAACCCGTAGAGGGTAAAAGGGATATGAAGGGATACATAGAGGGGGTTAAAGAAGGCATCCTTCAGCTAAGAGAAAAGGAAACGGGTAAAGAATATCATATTCCTCTTTCTTTCATCGCAAGGGCTAACTTGGAGATTGAAAGATGGTAAAGAATCTAAAAAAACTTATAGAACAGGTTGCAAAGGATAAGAACCTTCCGGAATGGGTTGTGGAAAGGTCTCTTAAGAACGCTATAGCCCTTGCCATAAAAAAAGATAGAAGAATAAGGGATGACCTTGAAGTGCACCTTGAGGATGACCAGATAAGGGTGTGCGTAGTGAGAAGAAAAAACGGTGAAGTGGTAAAACTTCCCCTGGACATATCAACAGAAGATGTAAACAGGATCGCAGCTCATGCAGCGAAGGAGGAATTCCTAAAAGAGCTGGAGAAGGCAGAAGAAGAAAGGGGATACCTTGAGTATTTAGAAAGAGAGGGAGAGATAGTCTTTGGTATAGTAAGAAAGATAACAGAAGAGGGTGATGTAATAGTGGACCTTGGTAAGGTTGTGGGGATAATCCCAACGAGAGAGCAGATAAAAAAAGAAGAGTACAAACAAGGGAGCAGGCTTAAGGCTTTGCTCCTAAGCGTAAGCAGGAGAAAGGGTAAATATGAGATAATTCTTTCAAGAACCCACCCAAAGTTCCTCAAAAAACTCATAGAACATGAAGTTCCAGAAGTTGCAAGGGGTGATGTGGTTATAAAAGCCATAGTGAGAGAGCCGGGGGAGAGAGCAAAGGTGCTCGTGCATTCTGAGGACACCAAGATTGACCCCGTGGGTGTTATAGTAGGAGTGAGAGGTTCAAGGATAGCTCCCATATCTGAGGAACTCTCTGGTGAGAAGATAGATGTGATAAGGTGGACGCCCAACGAGGAGGAGCTCATAAAAAGAAGTATCTCTCCTGCTCCCGTGTCAAAGATAAGGCTTGACAGAAAAAACAGAAGGGCTGAGGTGGCAGTGCCAAAGGAAAAGCTATCCCTCGCCATAGGCAAGCATGGTGTAAATGTGAAGTTGGCAAATAAACTCACGGGCTGGTATATAGACGTTATGTCTGAGGAAGACTTTGAAGCCCTCACGAGACTTTCATGAACCTGCAAGAGAGCCTCTACATAAAGAAGCTCGTTTACGGTGGTTATGGTCTTGCACAGAAGGAAGGGAAAAGTGTCCTTGTGGACTATGCACTTCCTGGTGAGATAGTAGAAGTTCAAACCCTTCAGGAAAAGAGAGATTACCTTCTTGCAAAGACAAAGAGGGTGATACTCCAATCCTCCACAAGAAGAGAAGCACCCTGTCCCTACTTTGGAATCTGTGGAGGTTGTCAACTCCAACATATGGAATATCCGACTCAGGTAAGGTCAAAAGAAGACATACTTCTTGAGACACTAAACAGAATAGGGAAACTGGAGCTAAAGAGTCTTGAGCCTTCTCTATTTTCTGAGGAGTTTGGCTATAGGGTCAAGGTTCAGTTTAAGGTTTCTGGGGAGAAGTTGGGATTTTTTGAAAGGAGAAGCCATAATATAGTAGAGATAAAAGAATGCCTTGTTGCTCATCCTGCCATAAATGACCTTATCCCTTCTCTCAAAGAGCTTGCGAAAAAGGTAGATGGTTTAAAGGAGATACATGTTTTCTACTCTCCTAATGAAGGAGAGTTTTTGATAAAACTCCTCTCAGAAAAGTCTTTTCCAAAGGAAAAACTAAAAAAGCTCATAGATAATCTTCTTCCTAAAAGGGTGATAGGTGTAGGTGTGTATATAGAGAATAGACTCTACAGTCTTGGTAGGGATTTTACCTTTGTAAAGGTAGGTTCATACAAGTATAGGATGAGTATGGACTCTTTTATTCAGGTTAACCACTTTCTTTGGGAAGACTTTGTCAACTTCGCAGTGCCAAAGGAAAGATATAACCATGTGCTTGAATTACACTGCGGTATAGGATTTTTCAGCTTTTTCTTGGCAGAAAGGTCTAACTTTGTCCTCGCTTACGATGTTAACAGGTCAGCTATAAGAGATGCGGAATACAACGCAAAGATAAACTCCGTAGGTAATGTGAGTTTTCAACATGAAAGCGGTTTTGAAGCCTTAAAAAAGCATGCGGGAGAGCCTATAGATTTGCTCTTTCTTGACCCCCCAAGGTCGGGTCTTTCTGAAGGCGAGGCAAAGCTCGTCTTGAAGAATAAACCCAAGGAGATAGTGTATGTTTCTTGCGAACCTACAACCTTGGCAAGAGACCTAAAGGTCTTAGTAAAAGGTGGCTACAAGATTCTTGGCGTCAGGATGGTAGATAACTTTCCAAACACTTACCATATTGAGGCAATAGCCCATCTAAGAATGGAGTGATGCACTTCAGAAGTATTTTTATGGAAGAACCCATATTAAGGATTTAGGGGTGGAGGGCATGACTTTTCAAGGAACTCTGAGTTTGCCATATGGTATCCGTAGTCATAAACTAAGACCATTGCTATCCATAGAATATAAGGAAAGGAGGTAAACTATGCATGTCCTTAAAAGGAGCGGAAAGAAGGAGTCTTTGGACATTTCCAAGATACGCATAGTCATAGATTTCGCATGCGCAGGTATAGATGTAGACCCTATGGAGCTTGAGCTGGATGCCCAGATACAGTTCAGAGATGGAATAAGCACAAAGGAAATACAACAGCTCCTTATAAGGACCGCAGCGGAGAAGGTTTCACCTCAGACACCCCAATGGCAGTATGTGGCGGCAAGGCTACTTTTGTATGACCTCTACAAAGATGTAGGGCATCTCAGAGGCTACAAGGTAAAGGACAAGATAAATGGTAAATACAAACCCTATAACCCAGATAGCTTTTACAGGCTCGTTAAGACCTATGCGGATAGGGGTATATACGGGGATTATCTCCTAAGGGAATACACGGAAGAAGACTTTAATACCCTTGCAAGGTATATAGACCCTGATAGAGACCTGCTTTTTAACTACACGGGCATAAAGGTGCTCGCAGACAGGTATTTGGTAAGGGACGAGGATGGAAACATAGTGGAGCTCCCTCAGGAAATGTATATGCTTGTGGCTATGACCTTGGCTATACCGGAGAAGAAGGAGGAAAGGCTAAAGTATGCAAAGCTCTTTTATGACCTTATGAGTAAGCATGAGATATCTTTGGCAACTCCTACCCTTATGAATGCACGCAGGACTCATACACAGCTTAGCTCCTGCTTTGTGTTAACGGTGGATGATGACCTTTATGATATCTTTGATAACGTGCAAAAGGCTGGGCAGATATCCAAGTTTGCAGGCGGTCTTGGTATATACTTGGGCAAAATAAGGGCAACGGGTGCTCCTATTAGAAAGTTCAAAGGTGCAAGCTCTGGAGTGCTTCCTGTGGTGAAGATTCTAAACGATGTGATGATATATGTGGACCAACTTGGTATGAGAAAGGGTTCTGCCTCCATAACCCTTGATATATGGCACAAGGATGTTTTGGATTTCCTTGAGGTAAAGACCAACGTGGGAGATGAGAGGAAAAAGGCTCACGATATACATCCGGCTATAGCCATACCAGACCTCTTTATGAAAAGGCTCAAGAACAGACAAAAGTGGACTTTGCTTGACCCCTATTACTGCAAGAAGGTGAAGGACGGGAAAAACCTTGAAGATTTCTATGGAGAAGAGTTTGAAAGGCTTTATGAAAAATTGGAAAGGGAACTGCCAGCACATGCAAAGAAGGAAGTGGACGCCTTTGAACTTTGGAAAAGGCTTTTGACGGTGATTTTTGAAACTGGTGAGCCATACATATTCTTTAGGGATACCGCAAACAAACTAAACCCCAACAAGCATTGTGGTATGGTATACAGCTCTAACCTGTGCCATGAGATAGTGCAAAACATGTCTGCAACCATCCACATGGAGGATACGCTTACAGAGGATGGAATTATAGTTCACAAGAAGAAGGCTGGAGATGTGGTAGTTTGTAATCTTGGGTCTGTTAATCTTGGCAAGGTCTACACACAGGAGGACATGGAAAGGGTTGTGCCACTGCTCGTGAGGATGTTGGATAATGTGATAAGTATGAACTTCTACGCCATAAAAGAGGCAGAATGGACAAACAAAAGATACAGGTCAATAGGCATAGGAGTGAGCAACTACCACTACTGTCTTGTAAAGCATGGCATACAATGGGAGTCAGAGGAGCACCTTGAGTTTGCAGATGCCCTATTTGAAAGGTTGGCTTACTATGCTATAAAGGGTTCAATGCAGTTGGCAAAGGAAAGGGGAAGGTATGAGCTTTTTGAAGGTTCAGACTGGAGCAAGGGTATATTCTTTGGTAGGAGCGCAGAGGAAAATACAAGGATTTCTAAGAACGGCTTTGACTGGGTAGGTCTTGCAGAGGAGGTGAAAAGCTACGGCATGAGAAATGCCTACCTTATTGCGGTGATGCCCACGGGTTCTACCTCCCTCATCGTGGGTGCAACACCTTCGGTAGACCCCATATTCGCCAAGTATTACAAGGAAGAGAACATGTCTGGAATACTCCCTCAAGTGCCACCAGAAATAGATAAGTACTTCTGGCACTACAAAAGTGCCTACAACATAGACCAGGAGTGGGTCATAAGAGCTGGTGCGGTAAGGCAGAAGTGGATAGACCAAGCACAATCTCTTAACCTCTTCATAGACCCAGAGAACATAGATGGTCCTAAGCTCTCTAAACTTTACGAGCTTGCATGGGAGCTGGGTTTGAAAACCCTTTATTACACAAGGAGCAAGTCTATGACCGATATAGAAGAGTGCGAAAGTTGTTCCACCTAAGGAGGTAAAAAATGGAAAGGACTATAATCTTTAACCCCGAAGGCGACAGAGAACCATCAAAGAGGAAGATAGTCTTTGGAAACCCTACCAACATAATGGAACTAAACAGCGTCAAGTATCAGTGGGCTTTTGACCTTTATAAGACCATGGGCTTTACCAACTTCTGGATACCAGAAGAGATTCCCATGCACGAAGATAGAAAGCAGTATGAAAAGGAACTCTCTGAGTATGAAAGGAGAGCCTACGAAATGGTATTGTCCTTTCTGATAGCTCTTGACTCCTATCAGGTAAACATGCTAAAGGAGTTTGCCCGCTATATAACCGCACCAGAGCTTGTTATGGCTCTTACTTCTCAAGAGTTTCAAGAGGCACTGCACAGCTATTCATACCAGTTTATCCTTGAAAGCGTCGTGGACCCGAGGGTTGCGGACGAGATATACAACTACTGGAGGCAAGACAAGGTTCTTATGGAGAGAAATAGGGTAATCGCAGAGCTATATAACGGGTTTATAAGAAAGCCCACTGAGGAAAACTTTATAAAGGCGGTTTTTGGCAACTATGTGCTTGAGAGCCTATACTTTTACTCTGGCTTTGCCTTTTTCTATACCCTTGGAAGACAGGGAAAGGTAAGGAACACTGTCCAGCAGATAAAGTATATAAACAGAGACGAGCTAACCCACGTGACCCTCTTTAGGAACATAATCTTAACCCTCAAAGAAGAACAGCCTGAGCTTTTCACTCCAGAGATTGAAAAGTGGGTCTATGAGTTTTTCAAGTTTGCCACAGAAAAGGAAATAGAGTGGGGTAAGTATGTCACCCAGAACCAGATACTGGGTCTTAATGACTATCTTATAGACAGGTATATAAAGTATCTCTCTAACCTTAGGCTTACTCAACTTGGCTACAAGCCATTATATCCTGAAGTTACAGAAAACCCTATGAAATGGATAGACCAGTTTAGGACTATAAATGACACAAAGACGGACTTTTTCCAAGCAAAACCTCAGACTTATGCCAAAAGGAGTGAATTAAAATGGTAAAAGGCAAGCAAAGGGAGTAAGGTTGTTTTCAAGCCTGCTTGCGTATTCTTGAAGTTTGACCTTGCTTGCGGGATGTATAAGGTTGGGGTTTAATTCAAGAAGTGGAAAAAGGAAAAAGTCTCTTTCTGTAAGGTAAGGATGTGGAATACGGAGAAAGCTAAGCATCAAAATATGGTTTTCATAGAGTAATATATCAAGGTCTATCTCTCTTGGTCCCCACCTTTCCCTTGGTTTCCTACCAGCCTGTCTTTCTATGTTTTTCAAAATCTCAAGAAGTCTTATAGGGTTAAGCTCTGTTTCAAACTCAAGGACGCCATTTATAAAAACTGGCTGGTCTGTCTTGCCCCATGGCTGGCTAAGGTATAGTGTGGAAACCTTTTTTATTGAGCCATAACCCTTTAGAAGCTCCAAGGCTTTTATTATGTAATTGAGCCTGTCCTCTACGTTGCTCCCAAAGGCTATATAGCATAAAGGCATAAAAAAAAGTTAATACATACCACCATTTACATGCAGAACTTCACCGGTAATATAGCTGGCATAGTCTGAACACAGAAACACCACCGCGCCCGCCACATCCTCTGGCTTTCCAAACCTACCAAGTGGTATGTTCCTTAGATAGGCTTGCTTTAGCTCATCGCTTAACACTGAAGTCATATCCGTTTCTATAAAGCCTGGTGCTACCGCATTGACAGTTATGTTCCTGCTTGCCAGCTCCTTGGCGAGGCTTTTGGTAAATCCAATAAGGGCAGATTTTGTTGAGGAGTAATTTACCTGCCCTATGTTACCCGTAAAGCCTACCACAGAGGATATGTTTACTATCCTACCCCATCTTTTCTTAAGCATACCCTTTACCGCAAGGGAGGTTATAAGAAAAGTTCCAGTAAGGTTTACTCTAAGGACTTCTTCCCAGTCCTCAAGGGACATTCTCAAAAAGAGCTTATCCTTTGTTATGCCTGCGTTGTTTACGAGTATGTCTACTCCACCAAAAAGGGACTCTATCCTTTCGTAGGCAGAGGTTATGGAGTCCTTTTCGGACATATCCATGGCAACACCAAGGGTTTCTACACCGTAAGTTTGTGCTATTTCCTTTGCTACCTCTTCCGCCCTACCTTGGTCTCTCCCTGTTATTATTACCCTTGCACCTGCCTTTGCAAAATACTGGGCTATGGCTTTTCCTATTCCACGAGTAGAGCCTGTTATAAGGGCGTTCTTACCATTTAGCTCTATATGAAACATGCTAAGATTTTAACATAAGCTGAAGAAAGCACCAAGTGGTTGTATAATAGAAACCATGCTTACCACTTTTATAACTCTTTTGAGTATGCTTACCATATCTGTAAGTGGAGTTGCCATAGTTCTTGGTATATTTCTCATAAAGTCTGGCAAAAGAGAAGCTCACAAAAAGGCTATGATAACCGCCTCAGTGTTTGCCCTTATATTTGTCCTCCTATATATCCTTAGGAACGTTCTTCAGGCTCAAGGGCTCGTGCCTGTTGGAAAGTATGAGGGTCCCTACAGAGGGCTGTTTCTTTTTATTCTCTGGTCTCATACCGCTCTTGCCATAGTGAACTTTCCTCTTGCGGTTATAACCCTGAGGTATGCCTTTAAGGGATTGTTTGAAAGGCACAGGAAAATTGCCCCCATAACTGCTTTTGTCTGGATATACGTAGCTGTGACGGGTTGGCTTATCTTCTACTTTATGCAGTTCCTTAACCGATGAACATAAGAATAGGACTTGGTTTTGACTCACATGCCTTTGAAGAAGGCAAACCATTAAAGCTCGGTGGTGTAGTTATTGATTTCCCTCTTGGACTAAAGGGACATTCAGACGCAGATGTTTTGCTCCACGCTATAACTGACGCCATACTTGGTGCATTGGGTGAACCCGACATAGGGCAGATATTCTCCGATAAGGACCCAAGGTGGAAAAAGGCGGATTCTAAGGTTTTTCTCCAAGAGGCTATAAATAGAATGAGGCAAAAAGGTTATCGCCTTATAAACCTTGACTGTGTTATTGTGGCGGACAAACCTAAGATAGCACCTTACAAGGATGCCATAAAGGAAAACCTCTCAAGGATGCTGGAAATAGCACCGGAGAACATTTCAATAAAGGGAAAGACAAGAGAAGGGTTTTGTAGAGAAGACGGGATTGCCTGTTTTTGCACTATCCTTTTAATACATGAAGGTTAACCTTGCACTTTCTGGTGGAGCATCTCGTGGCATAGCACATATAGGCGTAATAAAGGCTCTTGAGGAGCTGGGTTTTGAGATATCTGCGGTGAGCGGTGTAAGTGCTGGAGCTTTGGTGGGTGCCTTTTACTGCGATGGATACACTCCAGAAGAAATGCTAAGGGTTGTAAAGTCAAAGGACTGGCTCAGATATCTTAGACCCACTGTGCCAAGGCTTGGGCTAATATCCCTTAGGGATGCGGAAAAGTATCTTAGGAATATGCTTTCTACAGACAGTATAGAAGGGTTAAAGAAAAGGCTCTTTATCGGTGCGGTAGACCTCAAGAGTGGTAAAACCTTGTATTTTAAAAGTGGAAGCCTGTTTCCAGTTTTGTTAGGTAGCTGTGCTTTACCTGGCATATTTGAACCTATAAGGTATAAGAATTACCTTCTCGTAGATGGTGGCATAACCAACAACTTACCTGTTGAACCTCTTCTTGGAATGGAAGGGTTGCTCGTGGGTGTTGATGTGAACCCAAATACGCCACTGGAAAAGGTGGGAAATATCTTTCAAGTTCTTGTGCGGAGTTTCCTTTTGGCGGTTAGGTCTAACGCAGACAAAAGAAAGGAGCTATGTAATGTTTTAATAGAGCCTGAACTATACTCTTATTCACCCCTTAGCCTTTTGAAAGCGGATGAGCTATATAAGCTTGGCTACGAAAAAACCATGCAGGTAATGAGAGCCTATGTCCCATAACAGAGTGCTCATAGACCCTTCAGAAGGTAAGTTAAAGGTCGCACGTAAAGTTCTAAAGCTGGCATTCCCCATAATTTTGTCAAACTTGCTATACACAGTAGAGAGTGCCTTCTCTGTAATTTTGGTTTCTGGACTATCCGCCTCTGCGGTCGCTGCAGTTGGGTATTCCGCCAGCATGCTCTGGTTCATATACTCCCTTATGGCTCTTGCCTATACAGGGACATCTGTGCTTGTAGCCCAAAGGGTTGGAGCTGGCAAAGACCCATCACCTGCACTCCTCTGGGGCATTATTCTTTCCTTCCTAATAGCACTCCCTCTTACCTTCTGGGGTAAGGACTTGGTTTCCTACCTTATGCTTACCTTTGGAGCATCTCAAAATGTGGTAAACCTTGCAAGAGAATATTTAGAACCTGTATTTCTCTTTATAACCATTGGCTTTATCACCAACGCCATATATGCAGGCTATAACGGATACGGAGACACAAAAACACCCTTCAAGGTTGCCCTTCTTATGAATGTGGTCAATATAGGCTCCGCTTACCTTCTCATATATGGTAAGTTTGGCTTTCCAAGACTTGAAGTTGCAGGTGCAGGCTGGGGTATAGCCTTATCGGAAGTAGTGGGTCTTGCCTTTTATGTCTACCTTTATGCAAAGCACAGAAAGCCCTTTCCCATTAAGCTGAGCTTGAGAGGAGACATACTCCTTCAAATGCTCCGCATAGGAACGCCCACCGCCATAGAGAGGGCTTTTACAAGCCTTTCTTTTAACATCTTTGTAGGTCTTGTTGCCCAGTTTGGGGATAAGGTTCTTGCAGCGCATCAAATAGGACTAAGAGTAGAGAGCGTTTCTTTTATGATAGGGTTTGGTATGATGATAGCTTCCACCACCTTAGCAGGACAGAACTACGGAGCAAAGAACTTTAAGGGACTTGACTACGGTGTGAGAGTTAGTGCCCATACCACCGCCCTTATAATGGGTTTAATAGGACTTCTGATAGCCCTATTTCCTCAGTATTTTTCCCTCATATTTACAAGAGACAAAGAGGTTATAAGCTATGCGGTTTACTATCTTGTTATAGTAGCCCTCTCTCAACCCCAGATGGCTTACGCCAGCATATTCTCAGGCTCTCTAAAAGGTATGGGTAAAACCCACATACCCCTTGTGGTAAACTTATCTTCTTTTTGGCTCTTTAGAATAATCCCCTCTATGATATTTCTGAAATTGCTACCAAGCCCAATAGTCCCTTGGGTGTTCATGAGTATTGAAACTACCCTCAGGGCTCTAATCTTTTACTGGGCATACAAGAGGGAGATAAGGAAAAACTTATGAGTTTTTGCTTTTCTTTTGATGATACATAAGGTAGTCCGCCTCTTTTATCATCTCTTCCAGGCTGGAAAACCTGTCCTCTGACTCAACCACTCCGTAGCTAAAGGATAAACTAACCTTTTCACCCTCAACAACTACTTCTAAGTCCTCTACAGCCTTTTTAAGCCTTTCCGCTACAGCTATTGCCTGCTCCCTTCTCGTCCCTGGCATAAGCACAGCAAACTCATCACCTCCCCACCTCGCTAGTATATCCTTAGCCCTAAGGTTTTGCCTCAGTAAGAGGGCTATGCGTCTAAGCACCAAATCCCCAGCGGAATGTCCATAGAGGTCGTTTACCCTTTTGAATCCATCAAGGTCAATAAGGACAAGGGAAAATATGGCTTGTCTTTTTTTATACTCCTCAAAAGATTCCCTAAGTGCCCTTTCAAAGGACCGCCTGTTGAAGGTGTTTGTAAGATAGTCTATATTCGCCTCTGTTTCCGCTTGTTCCAGTCTTTCCTTAAGTTCCTCTATCATATGTTGTTGTTCCTCTATCCTCTTAAGGAACCTTTCATTCTGAGCTTTTATGTCCCTTATGTGCATAAGGAGTTCCAGTATCAGTGGTGTAAGCTCGCTTTCAATGGCTTTCTTTTCAATGTGGGACAGCTCCTCTTCCTTCTTATCCGCATAGTCCTTGTGTTCCTTTATAAGCCTATGGAATTCCTCCATTAGCTTGCCCAGCACCTCAAGGGTCAATTCCACATCAAACTTCACATCGCTTATCTTTTCATCTTTGTATATGGTCTGATATACCTCCACAATCTCCGCATCTGGAGGGAGTTTACCCTTTTCAAGCAGATGACAAAAGACCAAAAACCACCTTTCGTAGTTTCTTGGTGTGGGCAATATGTTATTTCTCACAAGAAACTTCAACTCCTCCCTTATTATCTCCCCGAGCAATTTGACTTCATTATCATTGAGAGGTAGTCCCCTCGTTATCTTTGAATAAAGTTCACACTTGTTCATTTCTTCCCTTTGTAAATATATTTTATACACATGGGTATATTTATTGAAGACCTTTTGAACTTTGGCAATTTGATAGATGCGGAGCTTGAAATAAGGCTTACCGGAGAGGAGCTTGGCAAGGCTTACCCCGACCTTAACTTTGACATAAGGGATGGCATACTCAGGATACTCACAAGGAAAAAGGTGCTTTTTATGAGCAAGAGCCAAGAGATAAGGCTTTCGGATGCGGACTGCACCGTGAGGAAGGACAGAGAAACCTCAAGACAGTGGGCTTTCTTTAAGATGCTTTCAAGGGATGGACTTGAGCAAGTGCAGAAGTTGGAGGGCTTTAGCAGGGAAGGTGAATACCTGGGTATAGATGTGATGAAGGCTGTGGTGCTTACCGACACCTATGAGAAAATACCAAGGCAATTTAGAGACAAGCTCCTTATAAGCAGGTGCAAGATAGGCAGGGATTACCTTTCTGTCTTTTTCAGGTTTGAAAAGTAGTGTATAATCTCTTAAAAGTTCTGGAGGATAAGGATGGCAAAGGTTTATTACGACCAAGATGCAAGCCTTGAGCCATTGATTGGAAAAACTGTTGCCATACTTGGTTATGGAAGCCAAGGGCATGCCCATGCACTCAACCTCAGAGACAGCGGTATAAGGGTGGTTATAGGTCTCTATGAGGGCAGTAGGTCTAAAGCAAAGGCTATAGCGGATGGCTTTCCTGTTTTGCCACCAGAGAGAGCAACCCAAGAGGCGGACATAATAATGTTCCTAACCCCAGATACAGTTCAGCCTCAGCTATACAAAGAGAGCGTTGAGCCCTTTCTTGACAGCTCAAAGAGCCTTGCCTTTGCTCATGGGTTCAACATACATTTCAGACAGATAGTCCCACCAAGGGATGTGGACGTGTTTATGGTGGCACCAAAGGGTCCAGGACATCTTGTAAGGTGGATGTATGAAGAAGGCAAGGGAGTTCCAGCTCTCATTGCGGTCTATCAAGATGCCTCTGGCACCTGCAAGGAAAAAGCCCTTGCATACGCAAAGGCTCTTGGTGCTACAAGAGCTGGTGTTATAGAGACTACTTTTAAGGAAGAAACGGAAACAGACCTCTTCGGAGAACAGTCAGTTTTGTGTGGTGGAGTTACTGCACTTATAAAGGCAGGCTTTGAAACCCTTGTAGAGGCTGGATATCAGCCAGAGGTAGCTTACTTTGAATGCCTCCATGAATTAAAGCTCATCGTAGACCTCATATACCAATATGGAATAGCAGGTATGAGATACTCTATCTCTGACACCGCCAAGTATGGAGATGTGACAAGAGGAGACAGGATATACAATGTGGTCAAGCCTCTCATGAAGGGTATATTGGAGGAGATACAGAAGGGAGAGTTTGCCAGAGAGTGGATTTTGGAAAACCAAGCAGGAAGACCAGTCTTTAATGCCTTGCTTGAAAGGGACAGGCATCATCTTATAGAAAAGGTAGGTGAAGAATTAAGACGCATGATGCCTTGGATTACAGGAAAGGAGCTTAAATGAACCTCACAAAGAAAAGGGAAAGCCTTAGGAAGGTCTATCAACCAGTGGGTGTTGCCCTCTATAAGCTTCACCTTCCTCCAAACTTTATAACCCTTCTGTCTGTTGCCCTCGGAATGGCTTCCGCCTATGCCTTCTATTACGGGAAGTTTCTCACCGCTGCGAGCCTTCTTTTGCTTTCTGGTCTCTTTGACCTTGCGGATGGTATGGTGGCAAGGCTTTCAGATAGAGCGTCAAAGTTTGGAGCGGTTTTTGACTGGCTTGCGGACAAGTGGGTGGATGGCTTTGTATTGGGAACTGTGGGATACTTTTACGCAGGACCCCTTACCGCAATAACCGTGGTGACCGCATCCATGCTCCACTCCTTTATAAAGCCCGTGGTATACGCAGAAATAGGCTACGAAGAAAAGGTCAAGGGCAAGATAAGAGATCCCCTTGAAGGTGTGGGCTTTTTTGGAAGACCAGAAACTCACATTACGCTCATTATCTTTACGATCCTGGAAAGGTTTCATGCACCCCTCGGTCTTGAGTTTGGAATAAAGCTCATAGCGGTGCTCACTATGGCTTCCTTGCTCTTAAGAATCCTATACCTGTATAAGCACTATGGGAGGGAATACGAATGAGACCTTACGTGATAATCGTCTCTGAGGTGAGTGTGGACGGAAAGCTAACCCTATACAGGGGCGCCTCCAGTAAGGAGTTAATGACGCTAATGGACCAAGAAGCCTATAGGTATCTACACGAAATAAGGGCAAAGGTGGACGGCATAATGGTAGGGTGTGAAACAGTTAGGACCGACAACCCCAGCTTGACCGTTAGGTATGTGGAAGGACAAAACCCTACAAGAATAATACCCTGCTCCACAGCCAACGTACCGCTGGATGCCAACATTTTCTCAAAGGATGCACCAACCATAATAGTTACCACCAAAAGAGCCCCAGAGGAGAAGCTACAGAAAATAAGGTCAAAGGGTGCGGAGGTGCTTGTTGTGGGGGAAGACCTTGTGGACTTTGAAAGGCTTATGCCTATTCTCTATGAGAGAGGGATAAGGAGCCTTATGGTGGAAGGCGGTGCTTCTATTAACTGGGAGTTTATCAGAAGAGGCTTTGTAGATGAGATAAGGCTCATACACCTGCCAGTGATAGTGGGTGGAGAAAATGTTCCTACTCTCGTGGGTGGTGAGGGCTTTAAGAGCTTAAAGAACCTACTCCATCTTAGGCTCAGGTCTCACTTCAGAAGAGGTAGTCACCTCATAACTGAATGGGAAGTGGTCAAATAGCTACTTCTCTTCAATTATAAGGAGCACCTCGGGGCTGAGACTACCGTTTATAAAAACACCTTCTCTCACAAAAAGCCTCTTTACCACACCCCTCACAGGAGACGCTATACTGCAATATTCTATAAGTCTTTCTGTTCTCTGGAGCTGAGCCTTGAGGGCTTCGTACTGTGCAAGCTCTTTTTCATATTTGCTTTTCCAGTCTTCGTATTCGCTCCTTGAAAGAAGCCCTCTGTTAAAAAGCTCTTCATACCTTTTGAAATCCCTCTCCACTTTCTCAAGGGTCACCTTCTGAGAGTTGACCTGAGCCTGTAGGGTATCTTTCTGAGTTGTGTAAAGAATGGGGTCTATCCGCACGAGCACTTCTCCCTTTTCCACCCTCTGACCTTCCCTTACAAAAACCTTCTCTACTTTACCCTGCACTATAGCGGAGACCCTTACCTCCTGAGCCATCAAAAGGTTTATGAAAAACAGAAGCAGGGTCAAAGTCCTCATAGTGTCATACTCTCCCTAAAGACTTTTTCAAAGTCTTGTGGGTCTTCGCAAACCACAAAAACTTCTTGCACGGACGTACCCATCTTATACAGGAGCTTGTAACCTGAATTGGTTCTGTATTTTAGAAAAAGCCCCTTTGAACCTCTCCCTCCGTTTTGCCTGCTTATCCTCCCAGGTATTATGGATTTCACACAGTCCATGCGAGATAGTCTTTCTAAATACTCCTCCAAGCCCTCTAAGAGGTGATGTTCTAATTTTACTTTGGCTTTTCTGTGCTTTGCCATAGTTTAAAATTATATGGTGGTTTTTGCAAACAGGGAAGAAGCAGGTAAGTTGCTTGGAGAGCATCTCAAGACTCAGGGTCTTGAGGTTGACTTAGTTCTTGGTATTCCAAGAGGTGGTGTTGTAGTGGCAAAAGAGGTTTCAAAGGTTCTCCATGTGTCCATGAGCCTTCTAATAGTGAGAAAGCTCGGGGTTCCTTCAAATCCCGAGCTAGCCTTTGGAGCCATAGACCCAGAAGGTCGCATATACACGGACAGATGGACCATAGAATATTTTAGGCTTTCCCAGGAGGAAATAAAGAGAGTGGCGGAGGAGGAGCTAAAAAAGATAAGGGAAAGGGAAGAAAAGTTTTTAAAGGGTAAGGAACTGGATGTAAGGGATAAATCGGTTCTTGTAGTGGATGATGGGATTGCTACAGGGCAGACGGTTATAGCTGGAGTGGAATATCTAAAAAGAAAAGGTACAAAAAGGGTCTTAGTGGCTGTGCCTGTATGTCCGTTGGAAAGCATGAGGAAGCTAAAAGAACATGCGGATGAGGTCTATTGTCTCCATACCTCCGAGAGCGGTAGCTTTGCGGTTGGCATGTTCTATAGAGACTTCAGGCAGGTGGAAGACTCAGAAGTAGAGGAGCTTTTGAAAGATGGAGTTCTTTGAGGTTCTAAGAAAACGACATTCCATAAGAAGCTACCAGAAAAGACCTGTTGAAGAAGAAAAGATAAGGGCTATAATGGATGCGGTAAGGAGTGCACCCTCTGCGGGGAATCTTCAGGCTTATGAGGTGTTGGTGGTTCTTGATGAAGTTAAAAAGACAGAGGTTGCCCGCTGGGCTCTGAGCCAATGGTTTATAGCGGAAGCTCCTGCGGTCTTTGTCTTCTTTGCCAATCCTTCAAGAAGTGCGGTAAAGTATGGCAAAAGGGGTACGGAGCTCTACTGCATACAAGATGCTACCATAGCCTGTGCCTACGCTCAGCTTTCTGCGGTAGCACTTGGATTAGGCACCTGTTGGGTGGGTGCTTTTGAAGAAGCGGGACTAAAAGCCTCCCTTTCCACACCCAGGGAGTGGAAGCCCATAGCTATCCTTACAGTTGGATACCCAGCGGAAGAACCAATACCGACACCAAGGAGAAGCATAGAGGACATATTCACCATAATTTAGGTTGCCAGAGAGGAGAAGGGTAAATATATTTTAGAAAGTTATGGGGTCAGAAGTTAGAAACTTTGATAAGGGCAGTAGATCACACTGCATAGTATGTCAACCTCTAAATCTCGTGGAATGCATAATATCCAAAAGGATTATACATACAGGAGGTTTTGGATGATATACAAACAGCTCATGAAAAAGCTAATTGATGTAAGTGAAAAGGGCTATGTAACCTACGACGAAATCAACGAGCTTCTTGGACCTGAGCTTGTGGATACGGAGCTCTACGAAGAGATAATGGACTTTCTTCAGGAGAGAGGAGTAAAGATAGTGGAAACAGAAGAGTCTGTGGAGGAGATGGAAAAGGAAGATGCCTTTACCGTTTCCACCGAGAGCTTACTCCTTACGGGTAAAGATGGGGACCCGGTAAGGCTTTATCTTAAAGACATGGGTAAGATACCTCTCCTCAAAAGGGAAGAGGAGATAATGTATGCAAAGCAGATAGAGATGGGAAGAAAGGTAATGAGAAGGGGGCTTTTAAGAACCTCTTTTCTCATTGACAGAGTTTTGAGAGATTGGGGAGAGGTATGCAATGGCAAGCTAAAGGCTACAGACCTTATGGATACGGTAGATGACAGTAAGACCATAGAAGAATACGAAGAAAGCCACGAGCATTTAGAAAGATACTTCATAGAAAAGGGTTTTGAGTTGGCAAAGGCATACAAAGAAGCCCTCTATTGGAGAGATTCCTACCTTTTCTACGCAACGCCAGAATACAAAAAGGAATATCTAAGAAGACATGCTAAGATGAACAGAATCCTCAAAGATATGAAACTCAAGCATTCCAAGTTTGAACGAATTGCGGATGAGCTTTTAAACCTATACAACAGATACACACGGAAGCTAAAGGAGTTTGAGGTAAGGAAGAAAAAGTTAGAAGGCATACACCCAGACATAGAAGAGCTCGTGCGGAATTACGACCAAGACGAAACTCTACAGAAAAAAGCAGAGAGGGCAGGTTATGGCTTTGCAAGGTTTCAGATGCTTAGAGATGAATATCTTACCCTCAAGAGAGAAATAGAAGACCTTAGGCGCGAAATGGGCATTCTCCCAGAGGAGCTTCAAAGGGTCATACACATAATAAGAGAAGGCAGGACAAAGGTCACTCAAGCAAAACAGGTGATGGTAAAATGCAACCTCAGACTTGTAGTTTCCATAGCCAAAAAGTATGTGAACAGAGGTCTTCACTTCCTTGACCTTATTCAAGAGGGCAACATAGGGCTTATGAAGGCAGTGGATAAATACGACTACAGAAAAGGTTACAAGTTTTCTACCTATGCCACCTGGTGGATTCGTCAGGCAATAACGAGGGCTATAGCAGACCAAGCAAGAACCATACGCATACCTGTTCACATGATAGAAACCATAAACGACATAACAAAGGCACACAAAAAGCTCTTCCAAGAGCTTGGTAGAGAGCCAACCGCAGAGGAAATAGCTAAGTATCTTGGTATATCACCAGAAAAGGCAAGAAAGGTGATGAGAGTATCCCAAGAACCCGTATCTCTTGAAACACCTATAGGAGACGACGAAGAAACCCATCTGAAAGACTTTATAGAAGACAAGAGTGTCCCATCGCCCGAGGAGCAGGTTTCAAGAAAACTTCTCAGAGAACAGCTCATAAAGGTGCTAAGCACCCTTGGTGAGAAGGAAAAGGAAATTCTCATGTATAGGTATGGGCTTGTGGACGGCATAGAGTATACCCTCGAGCAGATAGGCAAGATGTTTAACGTAACAAGGGAAAGGATTCGTCAGCTTGAGACGAAGGCAATAAGAAAGCTAAGACATCCCGCAAGGGCTAAGTATCTGAAAGACTTTGAGCTTTAAGCCTTTTGTATAGCTCTACGAGGACCGAAAAGTCCTCGCCCCCCATGCCTAAATATTTTGCGAGGGCGTATGCGTTCTTGACATTTTGAAGGCTAAAGCTAAAAGCCCCCAAGCCCTTTACCATATCTTCCGCATAGTGCAGGTCTTTGTGTATAAGGTCTACAGAGAAGTGAACGGAATAATCGCTCTCAAGGAGCTTCTTTTTTTTCACTTCCAAAAGATAGGACTTTCCCGCACCGCTCTCAAGCACCTCTATAACCTGCTCCCTGCTAAAACCAGCCAGCTCCCCGATGGCTATGGCTTCAGAAAGCACCTGCATAAAACCACCAAGCACCATATTGTTTATGAGCTTTAGCTTGCTGGCATCTCCAGCCTCGCCCACATAGAAGATATTTCTGCAGAACTTTTCAAAGATAGGCTTGTTTTCCTCAAACCTCTGTCTATCGCCACCCACGAGAACCGTAAGCTCACCCCTCTCAGCAGGTATCACACTGCCCAAAATAGGGGCATCAAGGTAGTAAGCTCCCAATTTTCTAAGCTCCTCGTAAGCCATACGGGCATAGCCGTAATGGTTTGTAGTCATATCCACTATGGTTTTGCCCTCCACACCGCCCTCTACAAGACCGCCCTTTCCAAATATGACCTCCTCCGAGGCGCTTGAGTCAAAGACTATTAGAAAGACCCTATCCACCTGTTTTATGAGGTCTGCAGGGCTTTCAGCTACAGGAAGCCCCAGCTCAAGGGCTTTTTCCTTTGTCCTGTTCCAGAGCAAAACCTCAACGCCTTGCTTCACGAGCCTTTTCACTATTGCCCTTCCAAGGTTTCCGAGCCCTATAAAACCCACCTTCATAGTAAACTCATTATAACAGGGCTTGCAGATTCCCAATCCTCGTATGTGAGGCTCACATAAGCCCTCTCAGAGTCAGACATCACATCCTCCTGCATGCCTCCAATACTTTCCACTAGTCTTTTTAACCTATCTGCCTTTTCCTTTGGAACGCTTATGGTGTAGGTCCTGCCAGCCCAGCCCTCGTAGCTCTTCTCAAGGTATATGTCTATCCATATGTCCCCAAACTCGTAAGAGAGCATAAAACCCATAGGCTGTGCAAGACCGAGGATTTTTGCCACCTGTGATATGTGAAAATCCAGCTGGTCCATATTAAAATCTTAGCATGAAGTTTTTTATCCTCTCCATATTTGGCAAGGACAGACCGGGCATAGTGGCGGGAGTTTCAAGAGCCTTATATGGGATGGGCTTAAACCTTGAAGATTCTTCAATGACAAGGCTCAACGGTGAGTTTACCATAATGCTTATAGTGGCTTCTGACAGGGATATAAACGCAGAGGATATACTCCAAAACCTTCAAGAGGTAGGGCAGGAATACGAGCTTTTTATGGTGTGTAGGGAGTTAGAGGAAGTGGTATATCCTAAGGCGGAAGCTATTTATAGGATTGTGGTCTTTGGCTCTGACAAGCCTGGGATAGTCTATGAGGTATCTTCAGTCCTTGCAAGCCTTGGCTTAAATATAAGCGACCTTAGAACGGAAAAGAGGGGAAACCTATATGTGATGGTTATAGAAGCGGAAGGGCGAGAGGATGTAGAGGGTATCTTGAGACTTGAGCTTGAGAAGTTAAAGGACTTGTTGGGTGTTGACATAAGCGCGGAGAGGGAGGAAGAGGAAAGGCTATGAGAAGGCTAACCATAATAACCTACCCAGATGAAAGACTAAAAACCCCTTCCCTTGAGGTAGTTTCCTTTGACAAGAGTCTTGAGAGCTTCATTGAAGACCTTATATACACTATGAAAACCTCTCCTGGATGCGTGGGCATAGCATCTCCGCAGGTGGGGGTTCACAAGAGGATAATAGTGGTGGATACATCTAACTCTAAGCATAAGGAAAACAAGCTAAGCCATGGGCTGATGGTGTTAATAAATCCTGAGATAATCCAGCATGACGGCGAGCTTGTTGTAAGAGAGGGTTGCCTAAGCGTGCCAGACTACACAGGCAATGTGAAAAGGCATTATTGGATAAGGGTGAGGGCCCTTGACCAAAGGGGAAACCTTGTGGAGTTTGATACAGAGGGCTTTGAAGCAGTGGTCATCCAACATGAAATAGACCACCTTGATGGTAAAGTTTTTATTGAAAGACTTGTTTCTCCCAAAGACCTCTTTAGGAGAAAGGTCTATAAGTAATCGCTAACTTTTCTCAAACTTGATAAAGGTCATAATATGGTCTATAATGTTAATTATAACGCTAAATTGGAGGTAAAATCATGAGAATGAAACACCTTATATTAACAGCGGTGCTCGGACTTATGCCCTTTGCAGGTATGCCTTCATGGGCTCACGAGGGACACATGCATCAACATCACACTCAGGCTCAGGATAACATAACCGTAGTAGTTAACCTAACAAGGGACAAGGCACCCTCTGCGGTTATGGCTATAAGGTTTGCCACCGTATCTCTTGAAAGGGGTAATCCAACTATAATTTGGCTTAACTCTGAGGGCGTAAGGCTTGCGGACGCAAAAGCAAAACCCTCTCAGGCAAGCAAGATGCTTCAGGAATTTATCTCAAAGGGTGGAAAAGTTTATGTATGTCCGCACTGTGCCAACGCGTTAGGGGTCAAAGAGCTTGTAAAGGGTGCAGAGTTTGGCAAGCCTGACATGGTTTTTGGGCTACTTTCTGAGGAAAGAGTGAGAATTATATCTTGGTAAGGAGGTAAGACATGAAGAAGGCACTTCTTTTAGGGGCGGTTCTTAGCTTTCCAGCCTTTGCACAGGAGGTGTTGCTAAAGGAGGTTGAGGTAAAGGGCAAAAGGGAGACCTTTAGAGATAGCCTTGAAATAAGAGAGGTGAGAGAATCCTTTGCAAAGGATGTAGGTGAGGCACTAACAAAAATTTATGGGCTTCACAAATTCAGAAAGGCTGGAATTGCCAACGATGTGGTCATAAGGGCTTTTCAAAGGGACAACATAAACGTGCTTATTGACGACACCGAGGTTCACGGTGCGTGTCCCAATAGGATGGACCCGCCTGCCTTTCATGTGGACTTTTCTGAGGTGGAGAGGATAGATGTAGTAAAGGGACCCTTTGATATAAGACATCAAGGTTCACTGGGTGGTCTTGTAAACATAGTTACCAAAAAGCCAGAGCAGGGCTTTAGGCTAAGACTCAACGCCACTGTTGGTTCTTTTGATTTTAGAAACTTTTCACCTGTTATCTCCTACAAGGATGAGAAGTTCTACGGACTTGCGGGATATTCTTATAAGTATTCCAAGCCCTACAAGGACGGAGATGGTAAAAGGATAACAGAGTATGCAAACTACAGACCACAATACATAAACTCCAAAGCCTTTGAGATAAACACCTACTGGACTAAGTTTGGCTTTAAGCCCTTAGAAAACCACGAGTTTGAAGTGGGTTATACAAGGCAGGATGCAAGGCATGTGCTATATCCAGCCCTTATGATGGATGCGGTATACGACAAAACGGATAGGTTTAACCTGAATTATAAGGTAGGAAAGATATCAGACCTGCTTAAATCTCTTGACTTTCAGTTTTACTATACGAAGGTAGACCACTGGATGGATAACAGGTATAGAACCTTTATGGGAAATCCATCAGGACCTTACTCTATGGCTACGGATGCTCAAACAAAAACCTATGGCGGAAGGATAGAGGCAAAGGTTGCTGACTTCACTTTGGGGCTTGAAGCCTACAAGAGAAACTGGGATGCGGTAAACTACATGTGGAATCAGATGGCTGGCACTTATGGCAAGCAGTTTATAATACCCGATGTAGATATAACCAACATAGGCTTGTATGGAGAGTATAAAAAATCCCTGACTCAAAACCTAAGGCTAGTTGCAGGTTTGAGGCTTGACAACACAAAAAGCGAGGCGGATTCTTCAAAGGCAAACACAAACCTATACTACGCCTACCACAATACGAGAAGCACCTCAAAAACAGACACATATCCTTCTGGAAATGTTCAACTCTTTTACAACCTCACATCAGAGCTTGAACTGTTTACGGGTGTAGGTTATGCGGTAAGAGTCCCAGACCCACAGGAAAGGTATTTTGCCCTCAATAGGGCTATGATGTGTAATCCAGCACAGAATAACTTCTACTGTGCGTGGGTTGGCAATCCTAACCTAAAACCCTCCAAAAACCTTGAGCTTGACCTTGGTCTAAAACATCAAAGTGCCAAATCTCTCACAAAGGCAACGGTGTTTGTAAGCTATGTGCAGGACTATATAACTGTCAACAATAAACCTGTGGTGAACCCCATGCCCATGGTTGCACCCGCTAATGGTAGGGCTATGACTTACGCTAACACGGATGCACGCTTTTGGGGCTTTGAACTAAGCTCCACATACAACGTATGGAACAATCTCTTCCTTGTTGGCGGAGCCAGCTATGTAGAAGGTAGGAAAGACAGAAAGCCAGCCATAGGTATAACCGACAAGGATGTGGCAGAGGTACCACCGCTCAAAGGCAGGATAGGTCTAAGATACGACACTGGTATATGGTATGTAGAGGCAGAAACTGTAGCGTCTGCTACTCAAAACAAAGTAGACTCAGACCTAAAAGAGCAAAAAACCTCTGGCTGGGCTATAGTTAATCTAAAGGCTGGGGTAAGCTATAAGGGTCTTAACATAAATGCTGGGGTGGAAAACCTCTTTGACAAAAAATACTTTGAATATTTCTCTTATGTAAGAAATCCCTTTGCTACAGGTGTAAAGGTCCCAGAACCAGGAAGGAGCTTTTATGTAAGTGCATCTTATCAGTTTTAAGCCCAGCATGGCAATGCTCAAGGCTCTTCCCGTATGGGGGAGCCCTCCTTTTAAGTAAAATGTAAAAAATTCTCTACCAAATACACAGACAAGGTAGGAATATGAAACGCATGAGAGCCTTTATAGTAGAAGACGAACCCTTGGCAGTCCAAAGACTAAAGAGGATGTTAAGTCAAGATGGCAGGCTTGAGGTAGTTGGAGAATCAGGCACATACGAAGAATCCCTAAAGCTAATAGAAGAAAAAAAGCCAGAGGTTTTGTTTCTTGACATAAGGCTACCCGATGGCACTGGTATAGACTTGGCAAAGGAAGTCCTCTCTATGGGTCTAAAACCTTACATAATCTTTACCACCGCATACGGCGAGTATGCCCTTGAAGCCTTTAGAGTATCTGCGGTAGATTACCTTTTAAAGCCCTACTCTCAGGAAGATTTAGCCAAGGCTATAAATAAGGTGCTGGAAAAGAAAAGCAACTTTGAGCAAGTGTCTAATCTCATAAGGGTGGAGCGTCCTATAATACCCGCAAGAATTGGGAATAAAGTTCTGTTTCTAAGTCCAGAAGATATATACTACGTTTAGGCGGAGATGGGCGAGGTAAGCGTAAGAACAAAGGAAGGACTTTTGCCACTTAGCAAAAAGCTCTACGAGATAGAGGATATGCTTAGACCATACAACTTCTTTAGGGTCCATAGGTCTTACCTCGTTAACCTAAACAAGGTAAAGGAGCTAAAGAGCGTAGAACAGAGCAAATATGTGATAGTTTTCAAAGATATCAACGAAACTCTAAAAACAAGCAGAGAGGGTGCAAAGGCACTAAGGGACTATCTAAATATTTAGCTTTCCTTTTGTGGAACTTCCAATATTTTAAAGAGAACCAATCTTATCTCTCTTATGTCCTCTTTTAACTCTGCCTCCGCATGACTTATTCTTCTGTTAGTTTCCATAATCTCAGCCTTAAGTTCTTGACGCGTGAGGTCTACTTTTGCATCTACCTTTTGTATTTCCTCCCTAAGTTTGTTTATGTCCTCCTTTAATTCCTGTTTAGAAGTTTCCACTTTTACATCTACTTTTGCATCTACTCTATCTATCTTCTCCTCAAGTCTTTTTATTTCTTCCATAAGCTCCTGCTTTACCTTATCAACCTTTGCATCTACCTTATCAACCTTTGCGTCTACTTTACGTATTTCCTCCTTTAGTTCCTGTTTAGAAGTTTCCACTTTTGCATCTACCTTTGCATCTACTCTATCTATCTTCTCCTCAAGCCTGTTTATCTCTTCCATAAGCTCCTGCCTATAGGTATCCGTCTTTTTATCAACTCTTTGAATGTCAGCTTGGAGTGCATCCAGTCTCTTATCTATATGCATCATCAAAAACACACCAACTCCAACCACCGCACCTATAATCGTTATAGTGCTTATAATAAGCTCCACAGCGTGTATAAATATAGGCTTGTAGTTTATACAGTCAAGAAAGGGCTCTGTATAGCTCTTTTGCGATGCTTATCCTTTGGTAGTAATTTACAATGGGTTTGTGGTAGGGTAGTGCATACCTTATAGGGTCATGTAGCTTTTCGCAGGGTATGTCTGAAAGCTCTGGTATATACCTTTTTATATACTCACACTGTGGGTCATACCTTTGGGCTTGAAGTATGGGATTGAAAAGCCTAAAGGGTTTGGGGTCTGCACCCACAGAGGCGGTCCACTGCCAGTTTCCTATGTTTACCACCTCGTCGTAGTCCAAAAGGTATTCCTTGAAAAACTCCTCTCCTATCCTCCAGTCTATAAGCAAAACCTTTGTGAGGAAGCTACCTACTATCATCCTCATCCTGTTATGAAGCCACTTTTCTTCCTTTAGTTGTCTAATGCCTGCGTCCACTATGGGATAACCCGTTTTTGCCTCAAGGAAAGCCTGTAGGTATTCTTGCCTGTTTTCCCATCTTATGTTTCTTCTCTTTTCATGAAACTCAAGGTCTTTGGTCTGTGGAAAGTTGTAGGCTATGTGATACCAGAACTCTCTCCATGCTAACTCCTTTATAAACTGCTCACTTCTACCCTGTGCGATCTTAAAGATACTTCTCAAGGATAGCACTCCAAATCTTATGCAGGGAGAAAGCCTTGAAGAACCATCTATCGCCGGATAGTTCCTAAGCTCTTCGTATCTTTCAAAGGGAAAGCTCCTTAACCTTTCAAAACAGTCCTCTGGATGAAAGGGTTCTAGACTATCAAAGTCTATGTTTAAGTCCTTTAAGGTGGGCAATGGTAGGTCTGGCACTTTAAAGTCTTGTGGGTCTTCTTCCGTAAGGTCTACTCTTTTTATCCATTCTGTGTAAAAGGGCGTATACACCTTTTTTTGAGGTATGGATTCTGGTCTCACAAGAAAGTTTTCAAAAACTTCCACATATTCCACACCGTAGGCTTGGCAAATACTTTTTATGACCTTGTTCCTTTCTCTTCCACTCCAGCTGTAAGACGTTGTGGTGTATAGATGGGTTGGCTTAGCGGTTTTAAACACTTCTTTTAAGACTTCTTCTGTGCTACCTTGCATGCAGTAAACCTTTATCTGTGAGGACAGGAGGGCTAAGACTTTGTATAAGTAACCAAGCCTTTTTCTGTCAACCTTTAAATCTCTAATTATATCCTTGTCAAAGATAAAGAAAGGGACAATCTCCTTGTGTCTTTTTGACGCATAGGCAAGCCCTCTGTTATCCCTTGCTCTTAGGTCTCTTTTGAACAAATACACCGCTCTCATGGTTTGGCTACTGCAAGGTAGATAACTATTAGGGATATGGCTATAAGTGGCAGGGCTACTATGTATGTAAACAGGTCGTAGTTTTTATAGGCTTTTGGCTTTTCCTTTGAACGAGGTATGTAGAAGTTAACAAGCCAAAAGTTTATGACCTCAAGGGGTAGTATGATACCCAAAACAAGAGGTAGCTTGTAGTTTAGCCAGTTTATGTCAAACTTATACTTGAGGATATGAAGCATATAAAAACCCATTACTATAGCTAACACAAAGCCAGCTATTTCAAGGTTCGTCATCCAACGGTAGAAGTTCCTAAGCAGGTCTTGGTTGCAACCTGTGGGTCTTTTCATGGAGTAGAGCATAAAGAGCCCAAGAGAGGAGGATGCTCCAGCCCAGATAAGGATGCCCATCAGGTGGATAAACTTTGCGATCGTGTATTCCATGACCTTAGGTATTTTACAGACCTTTTTATATATGGGTATATCCTTTTACCTATGAATGGTATCCTTTTGAGCCTCACTATGTCCCTTTTGGAAGCTCTGGAAAGCAGTATAAGGGCAAGAAGATACAGGGGAACGGTGGGGAGTATAGGTAGAAAGATGCCGAGAGTGCCAAGCCCCAAAAAGAAAAAGCCAGATAGCCTGTATACGCCCTTCATCAGCTATAAAATATAGGCTTTTGCCCTTGTGTTTTTTGAAAAGTAGGCTTTACCTATGTGGATATGTAGAAGTTTAGAAATATAGATACCTCTTGATACTTATGAAGGTTGACATTAAAATTTAATCTGCTATGCAGGGTAGCATCAAAAGAAGCCTGCTCTTTTCTCTGGACTTTGCGAATACAGGCAAGTTAGACTTCCTTGAAAACCTCTGGCACGAATATCAAAAGGCTTGTCAATACTTTGTAGATGTAGGCTATGAAACTAAAACACTACCTTCCTATAAACATGTTAAAAGCTACCCATACCAAACTTGGTTAAGTAAGAGATATCTTGGTTGTGCTTTAGAACAAGCAAAAGCAATCCTTAAAAGTATTTTCTCAAAACTTAAAAAAGGTAAAAATCCTCAAAAACCTTTGATAAAAAAGCCTGTTTTAAAACTTGATAACAGATTTTACATGATTGAGAAAGGTAGAAACTCCTTTGACTTTTGGCTTTTCTTAAGAGACACTCAGAACCAGAGATGGATTGCTTTCCCTTTCAAAAGCTATGAGTATGCTAACAATTACTTCAGAGATTGGAAACTCTGTTCTGATATAGAACTTTTGAAAAAGGATGGCAAGTGGTATATAAAGCTCATCTTTGAGAAAGGGGTCAAGTTAGAGAGGAAAAAGCCAAAGGGTATAGATATAGGATATAGGAAGCTAATTGCCACTTCAGAGGGGGAAGTATTTGGCAAGGAGGTAAGGGAGATAATAGAGAAGAGGATAGAACCCAAGAAGCAAGGTTCAAGAAGGTGGAAAAGGGCAAAGCACTATTTGAAGACAGAGATAAACAGGATACTCAAGAAGGTGATAGATGGCAGTTTTTCTCCAGTGTTTGAAGGATTAAAGAATTTGAAGAAGGGCAAGAGTGGAGTATGGAGTAGGGTGGTAAACAGGAGGTTTAACCACTGGTTGTATGGGTATGTTCTAAAGAGGATAAGGGAGCTATGTGAGGTAGTTGGCGTCCAATATCACATAGTTCCACCACAATACACAAGCAGGACTTGTCCTGAGTGTGGATATCAGGATAAGTTGAACCGTAGTGGAGAATATTTCAAGTGCCTACGGTGTGGGTATGAGGGGGATGCGGACATAGTAGGTGCGAGGAATGTTCTCCTGCGGTTCACAAGGGAGCTTATAGTCCCCTTGCCTGCGAAACCTCATCCTGTGGAATATTTTTCTATGGGATGAGGAACTATTAGCTCCACCCTGCCTATTAACAGGCTATGGTCTGGAAGCTCAACAAGCCTTTCTTGTTTGCATTCATACACAAGGAGGGATTGCTCCACCATGTAGGCGTCTACTTTCAGGGCTTTGAGAGGTTTTATTTCCTTGAATAGTTTCCATTTATCTGTTTGGTCTCCGTGATATTTTCCTGCAGTAAGGATGTCTTCAAGGTAGGTTTCAGAGAGGAAGTTTACGGTGAAATCTTTTCCCTCTAAGACCAGCTTGTGGCTGTAGTTTTCCCTTGCTATGGCTACCGCATACATAAAGGGCTCTTTGTTTGTGGGCATGTGCCAAGCTACTGCCAGTGGGTTTTCTCCCACACAAAGGAGTGCCACTGGCCTTGGCACATAACCCAAAAAGTAGGCATCTTCAAGGGTCTTGAAAGTTTCCTGAGGGGCGGGGGAGACCCCTTCAGGAGGAGGCAAGGCTTATGACCTTCCAGTAGTCTTTGAGGAGGTCTATCTCCTCCTGCAAGGTTATAAGAGGTTCAAAGTAGAGGCTTTTTCTAAGGAGGCTTGCCAAGGCTAATATAGCTTCTTCCGCTTTGCGAGGGTTTTGATAGACAAGCTCCGCCAATGCGTTCAACGTATTAAACATAAAGTGAGGGCTTATCTGACTTTCTAAGTTTCTTATGTGCTCCTCAAGGAGTAACCTTTTGTTTTCTTCTTCTCTTCTTTGCAAAGAGACCAGCTTGTAGAGAAGATAGCCAAGGGATGCGGTCATAATTCCCAAGAAAAAGGAAAGGCTAAGGGCTTTGCTCATGGGAAGATGCAAGTCCACTATTCTAAAAGTTTCATTGGTAAGGTAGCCACCTATTGCACCAAAAAAGCCAGAAAGTAAGGCAAGCAAAAGGCTAAAGGGTGTTCTTAAAAACTCTGGCATTTTCTTTACAATCCAACGGTTGTTTATCTCTGTGGTTATAAGGGAGAGGATAAATATGTAGCCTGAGGTAAGTAGTCCAAGAAAAGCCATTGGCATTAGGTTTTGACCGTGCAAAGATGCTACAAAGCCTGATATGGAAAAGCCAAGAAGGAAAGCGAGTAAGAGTATGTATAACCACTCCCTTAGGCGAATCCTTAGCATATTTGAAAGTCCCTTTCTATAAGTTTTAGCAGGTTTATGACGCCCATGCTAACGCCGGGCCAACCTTGACCCGGAAAGACCGTATCTCCCACAAGATAGACACCCTCCACAGGCGTAAGTGGTGAGGGATAGGAAAAGGGAAAGTTCTCCTTTATAACGGGTATTCCACCCACTGAACCCCTATATCTTTCCGTGTATCTCTCAAAGGTTTTTGGAGTGCCAGCAAAGACTTGAAGTTTTTTCAAACTCCTTAACTCTGGCAGATGCTTATAGATTAGCTCAAGACAATACTCTGTAGCCCTTTCCTTTCTTTCCTCGTATTCTTCCTTTGAAAGCCCCTCCCATAGCTCAAGCCTTGTGTGGGTAGATATGGTAATACTACGGGTTTTTTCCTTGCTAAGCACTGGGTCATCTTCCTCTGAGATAGAAAGAAACAGAGACCTACTGCCCGTGTAGGGTATAGGCTCTCTCAGAAGTATAAAATGGTGGTGAGAAAAGTCCTTTGGAAGCTCTCCCTCTACCGTCATGTATATGGTAAAAGCACCCCACAGCTTGGAGTATCGCCTTTTTGCCCTTTCGGAAAAATCCCTAAGCTCTTCTATAAGGTCTCCAGCCTTCCACAGGGTAGTGTTTAGAATAACTCTTTTTGCCTCGTATTGCCCCTTGTTGGTCTCTATAAGGAAACCCCAAGGCTTTTTCCTTATGGATTTTACCCTCGTTTTCATGCTTATGACTTTTACCCTTTTGGCAAAGGTGTCAAGAAGTTTCCCCATACCGCCTATCACATAATAGTTTGTTAGGTTTGGATAGGTAAGCCCCAAAGAGGCTACAGAGAAAGGCACCTCTTCCAAAAAGCCCTGCGCGGTAATTAGAGTGTGATGTGTAAGAAAAAGCTCATAGTCCGAGTTAAAGTTTCCAAGGTATACCTTCGCAACCCTTTTGGCACTAAAAAAATTACACAAAAGGGTGGAAAGAAAGCTAATAGGATGCTTTGAAAGGTTTCTAAAAGGCAAAGTTAAGCTGGGATAAGGCAGACTATCGCACCACATACTCCACATGGCATCGCTTACTTCGTATACCCTCTTCCAAAAGGCTTTGTGGTTAAGTTCTGGAAAGGCTTTTGATATCTCCTCAAGGGCAAGCTCTCTGTCTCTCCACCTTCTTATAGTCTTATCCTCCAAATATATTACCATGGCAGGGTCTATAGGCTTTATGGGAAGCTCTAAACCCACGTACTTTGCTATTTTCCCCACAGGAAGCTCTTCTTCCGCACCCACAAAGGTAGCAGCACCCACATTGTAATAAAAACCCTTCCTCTGAAAAGTCCCCGCACAACCCCCAAGATAGTCAAGGGTTTCAAAAAGAATAACATCCTTTCCCATATGAGAGAGAAGTGAGGAAGCCAAAACACCACCTATACCACCACCAACTACTGCGTAGTCAAACATAAATAAAATATTCCGAGATAGAAATATTAGATTGAAGCGTATGCTATAAAGGTTTAAAAGCACTTTCTTTCAGTTAACGACCTTATCCCCCTAAGCCCTATGTCCCTTCTGTAATGCATGCCCTCAAACCTTATCTTCTCAACCGCCTTGTAAGCCCTTTCCCTTGCTTCCTGTAAGTCCCTTCCCCAAGCACATACATTCAAAACCCTTCCACCCCTTGTGTATATTTTGCCATTCCTTTCCTCCGTTCCAGCATGGAAAAGCACTATATCCTCTAATTTTTCCACTTCCTCAAGCCCCAAGACCTCCTTACCATCCTCTGGCTTTTCTGGATAGCCCTTGCTTGCAAGGACTACGCACAGGGTATGCCTTGGGTCTATATCAAGGCTTATATCCTTGCCTTCATAAAAATCAAGCAGAGTTTGGAGGAAGTCTTCCCTTAGCCTCATAAGAAGTGGCTGGGCTTCTGGGTCTCCAAGCCTTGCGTTAAACTCTAACACCTTTGGTCCTCTATGGGTAAGCATAAGCCCCACATACAGAAAGCCCCTGTAGTATATGCCCTCTCTCTTTAGACCTTCTATTACCCTTTCTACTATCTGCTCCCTTATGGCTTTCTCTGTATCTTCGTCCACAAAAGGATTGGGTGAGTATGCTCCCATGCCACCTGTGTTTGGACCCATATCACCGTCAAGAAGTCTTTTGTGGTCTTGAGAGGTAGGCAGAGGTAGGTATCTGTCTCCATTGAGAAGCACTATGTAAGAGGCTTCTTCACCTTCAAGGTATTCTTCTATAATCACCCTTGACCCCGCTTCGCCAAGACTTTTTCTTACCATTAGCCTTTCTATGGCTTGCATAGCTTCTTCTTGGCTCTTACAAACCACCACCCCCTTACCACTTGCAAGCCCATCCGCCTTTATAACCACTGGAACACCAAAATCCTTCACAAAATTCCTCGCCTTTTGTGGGTCTTCAAATACATGAAACTCTGCGGTGGGTATACCATGCCTTTGCATAAACTCCTTAGCAAAGACCTTACTCCCCTCAAGCATAGAAGCCCTCTGAGAGGGTCCAAAGACCCTTAGACCCCTCCTTTCAAACTCGTCCACAAGACCAGCACACAAGGGTGCCTCTGGTCCAACCACCGTAAAGTCAATACCTTCTCTTTGGGCAAAGTCCGCGAGGGCTTTTATGTCTGTAGGCTCTATGGGTATATTTCTGGCTATCCTTGAAGTGCCAGCATTTCCCTTAGCACAATAAAGAGCTTTTATCAAAGGACTTTGAGACAGCTTCCATGCTATGGCGTGCTCCCTACCACCATTGCCGACCACTAAAACCTTCACAATTCAATTATACCAAAACTCTCTCCTTTGCTATTCTAAGAAAGTTTTCAAGAAGTTTCATACCTTCTTCTGAAAGAACGGATTCTGGATGAAACTGGACACCAAAGAGAGGATACTCCACATGTTGGATACCCATTATTTCATCGTCTTCAGACCACGCGGTTATCTTTAAAACCTCTGGCAGGGTGCTCTTGTCTATGACAAGAGAATGATATCTTACCGCAGTAAAAGGGTTTTTGAGACCTTCGAAGATGCCCTCGCCTGTGTGTGTTATCTGAGAAGTCTTGCCATGCATAAGCCTTTTTGCCCTCACTATCCTTGCCCCAAAGGCATAGCCTATAGACTGATGACCCAAGCAAACACCCAGTATGGGTATTTCCCTGTAAAACTCCCTTATGACATCCACAGATATGCCTGCTTCCTTTGGAGTGCAGGGTCCAGGAGATATCACAATAGCATCTGGCTTTGCCCTTCTTATGTCCTCAAGGCTTATCTCATCGTTTCTTCTTACAGCCACATCCGCAGAAAGCATCTGCAGGTATTGCACCAAGTTGTAGGTAAAGGAATCATAGTTGTCTATCATAAGGACTCGCATGAGGATTAAAATATAAACCTACGGATGTATAGGTCAATTCTGTATGGCATACTCCTTACCCTCCTATTTGTGGGCGGTTCATTGGTCTATATAGTCAAGAAGACTTTTACAAAGGACTTTTTTAACGTGCTTATCCATGCGGACAAGAAGTATATGCTCCTTTCACTTTTGTTTATGTTTCTCTACCATAGCTTTGACAACATTAGGCTTTTTGTGCTTTCAAGGGCTATGAAGCTGAGGTATTCCTTCCTTTACGGTTATATGGTTTCTTTTATAAACACTTTTGGAGCAACCATAACGCCTGCCCACATGGGTGGTGAGTTCATGTCCATGTATACCCTCTCAAGGAAAGGCGGAAAACTTCACAAAGTTATGAGTATCGTCACTATGAAGACCATAACAGGGATGACCTTTTTTATTCTGGCTTTGCCTTATGCCTTTATCTATCTTTATAAAAACCCTTCTCATGGAGTAAGGATAATCTACATTCTGTTCTTTTTCTTAAGCTTGGGCTTGATTTTATACTCACTCTTCAGACTACTTTTTAACAGAAAAACCGCACAAAACCAGAAGTTTATGCAAAGACTGATATATACCTTTAAGAAATACCTTGTAGTTTCAAAGATATTTTTAAGGGATAAAAAGGGGAGCATATTAATTGCCTCTATAAGCAGTGTGCTTTTGTATATATCCTTTTTGGCGTCTGGTGCCTTTCTTCTAAAGAGCTTTAACCCAGAACCTAAGTTATTAAATCTTATAGAACACCAGCTTATGCTGTTGTATGCCATATTTATAAGTCCAACTCCGGGTGGAAGTGGTGTGGGGGAGGTGGGGGCATTGTATGCCTTTGAACCCTTCTTAGAGCTTTCTCTTCTTGGAGGCTTTTCCTTGCTTTGGAGGTTTATAACTCAGTATTTGAGTGCCATAATTGGAGGCTTTTTGCTAGCCTTCCTTCTTATAAAGGATGCTAAAAGGTTTAAAGATGCTTGAAAGCCTCAATCCATACCTTTGGGCAGTCAAACTTAGAAACTGGGCTTATGACTCAGGTCTTATGGCTCAATGCGAAGTTTCTGTTCCTGTTATTTCAGTTGGTAATCTGTCTGTGGGAGGAAGTGGGAAAAGCTCCTTGGTTAGGTATATAGCCAACGTGCTTTCTGAGAACCTAAGGGTATGCATCCTTTCAAGAGGCTACAAAAGGAGCACAAAGGGAACACTTTTGGTCTCTGAATGGGGCAGGTTAAAAGCAAGCTGGCAGGAGGCTGGAGATGAGCCTTATATGTTGGCAAAGCTACTGCCAAGGGTTAGCCTTGTGGTGGATGAGGTGCGGTGCAGGGGTGCGGACTTTGCCCTTAGGGAATTAAAACCAGAGCTTATCATCCTTGACGATGGCTTTCAGCACAGGAAAATACACAGAGACTTAGACCTTCTTCTTCTCAGAAAAAGAGACTTCTCAGACAGGGTTCTACCTTTTGGTAGATTGAGAGAGCCTCTTGAGTGCATGGAAAGGGCAGACGCTTTTGTGCTTTCATACGTAGAGCTTGAGGACTTTGACTGGAGACATGCTCACAAGCCTACCTTTAAGATGCGTAGAAGTGGCTGGAGGATACTTAGGAGCACAGACCACAGGCAGGCAGAAAACTACCATGAGCTTAGCTTTATAGCCTTTTGTGGACTTGGAGACAACGAGCAGTTTTTCCAAACCCTCAGAAGATTAGGCATAAGATTGGAAGACACCCTTGGCTTTCCAGACCACTATCACTATAGAGGCTTCAGACTTCAAAGTGGCAAGTTATACATAACTACCTTAAAGGACCTTGTAAAGTTAGAGCCTGCGGAAAACCTTTTCTATCTTGACTTTGAAGTGGAAATGGAAGGCTTGAAAGAGTTTTTAGAAAGTTTTATAATTAATAGACTGCAGAGGGTCGGTAGCTCAGCAGGCAGAGCAACGGACTCTTAATCCGTGGGTCGCGGGTTCGACTCCCGCCCGACCCATAGAACAAGTTGCCAAAATAGAGGAGTAGCATAAATTGAACCCTATGAAAAAGCATTCTAAGGAAAGGGTAAAGTATATAATAGACCAGAATAAGAAAATCAAGGAAATTATAATGCCATGGAAGGAATTTACACAGCTTATTGAAGATATGCATGATGTTAAGGTAGTTTTGGAAAGGAAAGACGAAGAACTCCTTAGCTTGGATGCTATAAAGAAAACTCTTTATGTATAAACTACTCTTCAAAAAATCGGTAAGCGATGACTTCAAAAGGATTGACCGCCAGCACACCTATAGGATACTCTCTGCCATTGAAGAGCTCTCTATCAATCCGTATCCTAAAAATATGAAGTTCTAACTTATAAAACCTTCTTTAATACCACCACCGCAAGAGGTGGTAGTGTAAGTTTAAGAGAGAAAGGTCTTCCATGAAAAGGCACTTCTTCCGCCCATACTCCACCCATATTACCAAGGTTTGAGCCACCGTATATCTCAGAGTCTGTGTTTAAAAGCTCCTTCCAAAAGCCTGCCTTTGGTACACCTATTCTGTATTCAAAGCGAGGAACGGGTGTGAAGTTGCAAACCACAAGCAAGAGGTCTCCCTTGGAGGATTTCCTAAGGTAGCTAATAATACTCTTCTCCCAGTCATAGAAATCTACCCATTCAAAGCCCTCTGGCTCGCAATCCAGCTCGTGAAGTGCCTTCTCTTCTCTGTAGAGCTTATTTAGGTCCTTTATGAGCCTTTGAATTCCTCTGTGGCTCTCGTATTGAAGAAGATGCCAATCAAGACTTTGGTCATGGTTCCACTCTCGCCACTGAGCAAACTCTCCACCCATAAAGAGGAGCTTTTTCCCTGGATGAGTCCACATGTATCCGAAGAGGAGCCTAAGGTTGGCAAACTTTTGCCAATAGTCGCCTGGCATCTTGGATATGAGTGAGCCTTTGCCATGGACTACTTCGTCGTGGGAAAGGGGAAGTATAAAGTTTTCAGAAAAGGCATACCAGATGCTAAAGGTGAGCTGATGATGGTGGTATTTCCTGTATATGGGGTCTTTGGACATGTAAAAAAGCGTGTCGTTCATCCAGCCCATGTTCCATTTAAAGCCAAAGCCAAGCCCACCAAGATACACGGGTCTGCTTACCATGGGAAAGGCGGTAGACTCTTCCGCTATAGTCTGTATGCCCTCAAAATCCCTGTATAGGCATGTATTGAGCTTTTTCAAAAAGTCTATGGCTTCAAGGTTTTCTTTGCCACCGTATATGTTGGGAACCCATTCATGCCTTGAGTAGTCCAAGTAGAGCATGCTGGCAACCGCATCTACCCTAAGACCGTCCACGTGGTATTTCTCAAGCCAAAAGTGAGCGGAGCTGAGCAGAAAGGACCTTACCTCACCCTTTCCATAGTCAAAAACGTAGCTTTTCCAGTCGGGATGCCAGCCCTTTCTCCAATCTCCATACTCATAAAGGTGGGTCCCATCAAAGTATGCCAGCCCATGCCCATCGGTGGGAAAGTGAGAGGGAACCCAATCAAGGATGACTCCAATACCCTCTTGATGGAGATAGTCCACAAGATACATAAAGTCTTGAGGTGTGCCATAGCGTGAAGTGGGTGCAAAGTAGCCCGTTATCTGATAGCCCCAAGACCCATAAAAGGGATGCTCCATCACAGGTAGAAACTCCACGTGGGTAAAACCCATTTCCTTTACATACTCTGCCAAAAGAGGTGCAAGCTCTCTATAGCTTAGCCATCTGTTTCCCTCTTCTGGCACTCTTCTCCACGAACCAAGATGAACCTCGTATATGCTTATGGGAGACCTGTGATGGTTTAGCTCCCTTCTTTTCCTTAGCCATTCTGCGTCGTGCCATTCATAATTTAGCTCCCATACGATAGAGGCGGTCAAGGGTGGAGTTTCGTGAAAAAAGCCAAAGGGGTCTGCCCTGTCTGTCCAGTAGCCCCACGAAGTATAAAGGTGGTATTTATACCTTTGACCCTTTTTGACACCTTTTACAAAGCCTTCCCATATACCCGAGCCATCTTCTCTTTTCCTCAAAGGCAGGGAGTGCTTGTCCCAACTATTGAAATCTCCAAAAAGGAAAACTTGCTCCGCATGGGGAGCCCATACCGCAAAATAGGCACCATCTTCAAAAAGATGACAGCCCAACTTTTCATATAGCCTACAATGAGAACCTTCTTTAAAAAGGTATACATCGTAGTCGGTTATAAGGGAAAAGTCATAAAAAACCCTCATGCCTCTGTTATAGTATAGTCCATCCTATAATACATGCATAAAGTTAGAAATATCTCTAACAGTGTATATAAGCGTATTCTCTATCAATACCCAGACCTAAAAGAACTCTACAAGCTATATGAGGAATGGAAAAGAGGCAACAGGGACATATGCCTGATAGACATAGCTAACGAACTGCTTGAGATACTGGAAAGACTTAAGGAACAGGAAGAGAGAAGAGAAATAAGATGGATACTAAGGAAATGCATAGGTATGCTTTGGAACGATTTAGACGTATGCTACAGAGAAGACGCCAAAACATGCAAGATAAGACTTAAGGAAGTATTTGAGGAGTTGCATCCTCTAATTGAATTATCCTTTAATAGAGGGCATGGCATTACCTCACGTATAGTCCTGGGAGCGTAAGCATCCCTAGGTTCATCTTGGGGGGTGTCATGCCTTCTGTTAAGGGATAAGCCTTTAGCCCTGATAGTGGTAATGGGGCATGCCTTTTTAGGCTTGACCTCTCATAGGATAGTGGGCGGAGGTGAAAAATGTTATACATTGGAGCGGACATTAGCAAGGACAAGGTTAGTGTAGCCTTTGCAAGAAAAGGACAGTTTTTACTAAGCAAGGAGTTTGCCATATCAACCGAAGACCTGAACCTGATAAGATTAACCATACACCAGACTGGAGAAAGGAAAATAACCGTATTCTTGGAACAGACGGGAATTTATTCCTTTCCAGTTATATCCTTCCTATGGGAACTGAGAACACAGGGCTACGAAGTAAGCATAAGGCTGGTAGACGGGCTGAGATTTCATAGATACATAAAGCTGTATGGAGAAAAGAAAACGGACAAAAAGGACGCAGTTAGCCTAGTAAAGTATGGAATGGAAGGGCTACCCACGAGGGAGCTGACCGAGAGTGATATAAGAGTATACTGGCTAAAGTGGTTAATCACAGAAAGAGAAAAGCTGATAAAAGAGAGGACTATGATACAGAACTTTTTGAGGCAGAAGATAGAGGTGTTATATCCAGACATGAAACAATACAATAAGACCCAGTTTTGGAGTAGGGTTCTCAATTACGATTTTGTCAAGGAAAAGAGCATAACGGGAATACTATACACAGGGCTACTGAAAAGGGATATAGAGAGGATAAGGCTAATAAACAAGCAAGTGGAAGAAGTAGAGGAGGACATAAAGGACTTCATAGAGACATACCACAGGGAAGACACTGAAATACTCAGAAGTTTTGGATTCTCATATATAACATGTGCCTACCTAATAAGCGTATACATCAATGTGGAGAGGTTTCCAGATGTCAAAAGGTTTAAGAGTTATATGGGTTTAGGTCTCAGAGTGCATCAGTCAGGAAAGAAGGAGAAAAACGTAGTAAACAACTACACGAACAAGTTAGTGAGAAAGCTGATATACATGTATGTCATACAAGCCATCCGAGAGAGGTCCAACCACAAAAGGGTTAAGGAATACTTCCTGAGAATTAAGGAAAGAGAACAGTCAGCGAAAAAGGCAGTCTATAAAACTGCCAGCAAGGTCATAGAATGGGTTTATTACTGTCTTAAACATAAGGAAAAATTCAGTCAGGAGGATAGACATGAGACACAACAGGCAAACACTTGCCAAACTAATAGCCAATAGGCTAAGGTCTAAGGAGGACACTATAAAGAAGATACTGGATAGCCTTGTAGAGACCGCAAGAGAGGAAATCATGAAAGGAAACGAAATCATGCTTAAGGGACTGGGAAGGCTTTACACAAGGAAGGGAAGGGTCAAGTTCAAAAGCTACATAAGGAGGAGACATGATTAAGGAGCTTGAAAAGATATTTGACGCACTGGAAGAGGAACTTGAAAATATGCTAAAGGAATTGGACATAAGGGACGGGCTTATAACAAAATACGCATACGATACACTAAGCACCGCAAGACTGGAGATAAGCAAACCGAACGGCACGAAATACGCATACACACAGCTAAAAGGAGAGTTTAAGAACAAGAACAAGACAATAAAGTATTGGAGACACGAAGAAACACCACACAGGAGGCTTGAGGAACTCATTAAGCTATACAGAGGGCTAAAGCTCCTAAGCAAAGCCCTATCCTATCTCAGGAGCTACGAGAAAATGAAAAGTAGAGGGTGAGGACTATAGAAAAGAACGCCAGAATTACTATCAACCAGATAAGCCAAGAAGGTGCAGAGCTATCTGAAAGACGAGGGATTTTATCCTGAGTTCTTACCTCATCAACATTCTTATTCTCATCATAGTCCTTCCGCATATAATCCCTATCATACAGACCCATAGCAACATTATAACAAAGTTAGGTTTTGAGTTAGGACATACCCATCCTAAAATTTTGAGTTATTCCAATTATATATACAAGCCCACAGGGGCTGGCTTACGCCCAGCCCCCTGCTTGAAACCAGTGGAAAACCCAAAAGAAAAAAAGAAAAAGCCCGAGGCTTGAAAAACGGGCTTACGCCCGCTGGGGGGAAGGGGATGAGGAAGGCGACAATACTGCCTCCCTACCCCCTTCCCCCCCAGACCCCCCAACCCCATACCCACCATGCTGGCGTGCTAACGCACGCCAGCGTTGATAAAGGTTTTTATCTTCTTTTTATCTTCTTTGACTTGGAAGGGATGGAGGGAGCAGAGCTTTATTCAATCACCCTAACAGTAGGTTCAGAAGGGACTGGAACTGAAGAGTGCGGTGGTGAAGGTGAGTCAGAAGAATAAATAATCACATAACTACCAGAAGGTGGAACATCACGAGAACTTGCAGGAGCGGGCAAAGAAGGCAAAGAGGATGAAGAAGGTGGTGGAGAAGGCGGTGGCTTAGAGGAGTAGTATGATGCCGGAGGAGGAGAATAAGAAGGCGGACTGCTAAAGGGTTGAGAGGAAGGTTGAGGATTACTAGCTGACTTCTTTGTATTTGTATTAGCATCAGAATTAGGAACTGCATTTGATACCTTAGGCTTAGGAAGAAGAGACCCACCAGTCTTTGACATGTAAGAAAATCCCTGAAACAGGGCAAAGAGCAAGAGAAAAAGACCAACAAACAGCATAACAGGAGGACGCCCACGAACACCCTTAAGATGCTCAACAAGTGCAGACCTGTAAAGGACAAAAATACGAGGGTCATACTTAAGTAACTTCTTCTTTACCACAACGCCACCGATGAGGGTCTTAAGCAGAACAACAGAAGAAAGCCCAAACATACGAAGGTTTACAAGACGCAGTTCTACCTCAGCAATATTACGAATAGCCTTATTCATCCTCTGAACGCTCTGAGTTATCAGATATATATCTATCCCAAGGTGACGGTGATAGTCAAAGAAAAACTTCTGGGACTGGTGCAGGTCAGTATCCTCATCAATAATGGACTGAAATTCATCCAGATAGAAAATAAACCTCTTATAACCAAGTTCTTTATAAAAGTAGGGAAGAATAACCCTTTTCCAAAAATCCACATTAAGAAGAGTAAGGAAGGCATTCCTATAATTGCCATCGTAATGAAGATTTGCAAGACCATAAACAACAGAAAGAAACTCATCCAAAGTCCAGAGGTTCAAAAGGTCTTCCTTATCTAAATAGAAGGCGACCTTTTGCTTATCCAGACCATCAATATTAGTAATTATTAGCTTAGAAGTGTCCTTAAGCTCTTGCACAATACGAAGAACCGCATAGTAGCTTTTGCCAGCCCCCGGTGTGCCTGTTATAAAAACTACCGCCATGTCTAAATCCTAAAAAAAGGAATGAGATTAAGAGAGAGACGAACAAGAAGAGCAGAAGAGAGAATGCCAATAGCTTCAGGAATGCCAGAGCGAGCCAAAAACCAGTTATCAATAAAAACCTGAGATAAGGGAGCTATTGGGATAGAGATAACAGAAAGAGCAGAAGCAACAAAGGTAAGCAAGCCGTTAATAACCATCACAATAGCACAATAAAACCAGCACATGGTCACACCCTCCATAAGGATAAATTCCTTATAAACAAATATATACTATAAGCGGACAGAATACCAGAGAGAAAACCAAAGAGAAGCGAAAAAGCTAAAAAAGAATAACGGAATAAACTAAAAAGCTCATACAAATTAAGCCTAAGATGTTCTTCCTGCATTCTACAATCATCACGCTGAACACCATTAATATAAGGTGTTATATGCTCAAGCTCTTCCTTTAAAAGAGCATCAAGATAAGGTTTTAAATCCTGCAAATCATAAGTTATAGTGCCTTCAGGAGTAATATATGAAACAGGTCGCAAAGCAATATCAGGAAGAGGAAGGAAGTCAGGAGATAGATAAGTCTGAGGGTCAAGAGTAGGAGCAGGCAGATAAGGAAGAGCATGAGGATACCTCTTTTTAACCTCTTGCCTTTGGCGAACGAGTTCCCTTAATCTTCTCAAAAGTTCTCTGTAGTGTGTAGATATATGTTCACGCTCAAGGTAGGGAAAAAAGTCATCAACATCAGGAAAGGTAGGACTTATGAAAGCCTCACAAGTAACTGGAACGGTGACAACTACAGACTGAGTAGTAGCGATAAGACCATAGTTTTCTATAGGAATAGGAAGACCCCTAAGAGTATAACAAAGCCTTCCAACACCTCCACACCTATCAACAGGAACAAAAGTAAAAGGAATATAACGCTTACATGCGGTGGGTGTCCAATACTCATAACTAAGAGTAAGATAAACTTCATAAGGGTTCGAAGGAGAACGCCAAAGACCCCGTGTAGGCTGGTCAGGGAGAGTGCTAAGGTCAGAGGGGAAGGATGTATATGGATATATTATGCCCGGATGAAAAAAGGTGACACCAGTACAAACATTTAAATCATAAAGCTCCTGAGGAACTTCAGAGCCACTTAACTGACCAAGAGGAGCAATATGAAAAGCGGTAGCACTGTCCAAACCATAAGTATTTATGGCTTCATTTACGAAGTGCAAAGCCCAGCCTAAAGATAAACCTGTATGATTATATTGATTGCAATACGCTACACCCAAGCACGCCATAGCAAGATTTAACAGACGAAGGAAAACGATATTTTGGACATCTTCAATATGAAGAAGACCCCCCTCAACTGATTCACAGCCGGGGGTATAAAATGGAGGACCCATGAAGGGCATGGTCATACCACCAAATTCTTGAAAAAGCTCGCCGTAATCACGGCAATGTGGAGCTACACCACGCCAACCACGAGAGAGAGAAAAATAATATTCAGGAGAATATACGAGATTACCATTTTCATCCCAAACATAACGAGGAAGGCAGGAAACACAATAAGAAGAACATTCAGAAATTGCATAACACTGAAGAGAACAATCAAAAGGATTAAACTGAGTGTCAGGAATATTAATAATCTCAGGAATGGGAGAATAAGGAGAAAAAAGAAAGTCAGGCAATTGCACAAAAGGCTTATACTCAAGAATTTTGCGGTAAATCATAAGTCTTCTTAGTATCTGATTAGGGTCTTGGACATAAGCAAAGTCAAGAAGAACATCAGTTAAAAATGACCCAAAGCCAAGGGTAAACATACGAGGAATAAAGAACTCCAAAAGCCTACGGAAGGAGCGAAGTTTTGAAACCCTGTCAACATCATACTGGGTAAAGGTATAAGGCTGAGGAGAAAGCTCAGGAATAGGATAGCTATATCTTTCAAGGTTACTTATGGTTATCTGTAAATCTCTAACGGTGTATATAGTGTCAAAATAATGACGAGTATTAGAAAAGCCTTGAGTAGTATAAACTTCCTTGAGTTCTCTGAGCTTATCAAGGGAAGAAGAAAGACGAGAAAGGTTATCACCTATCTGAGCTAATTCCTCAGCTGAAAAGCTATTCTGATACATGCGATAGAGAACAGACATGTCATTATAATACTTTTGAGACTTTTGATACATATCCTCAAGGAGAGGTATAACCTCATCAGGAGAAGACTTTGAATAATTGACAAATACAGGAGCAAGAACAAGCCTATTTTCCGCAAACGATAAAGAGAAAAGAAGAAACAAAAAAATAAAAAAAGGCATACCTACCTCCTGAAGATAATGAAATAGCTCAAAATAGTGGCGAAGACTATCCAAGAAATACGCATAACGCTAAGGAGAAGGTTCATAAGCGGATTTTGAGCTAAATCAATAGTAGTATTTATAAAAGGCGGTAGGTTAACCTGAATAACAGGCGGGGGTGTGTCCTGAACATTTAAACGAAAGCCGGTAAGAAACTGAACAAGGGGGACATTACTAAGTGTATCAGTAAAGGACTGCAAGACTTGAGAAAGGTCACAAGAACAGGAAGAGGAACAATAACTATCATCAACGATAAAAACATTATTGCGTTCCCTACATACGCACACTTGCGTATTGTTAACATTTTCATACTGACACTGGAGGGCATAGGAAAAAGAGAAAATAAGCACGAACAAAATCAAAAACCTCATTGCTTGAAACTCCTCTTTATAGCATTACCAACCAGAACGGCAGAGAACATGCCAAGAACAGTGGCAAAACCAATGAACATTTTTAACATGTCTGACTTGAAGTCAGAAAGGGTCCGATTAAGTTGATTAAGAGCAGTTATATACCCTTCACAATTACAAGCTGACTGAACCAAAAAATCAAAAAGGAAAAATATCATATCCATCCCTTTACCCTCATAACAGTAGCTGAGGCTGAGGCAAGCCCTACAAGAAAAGCAGAGGCAAGAAAAATCTTTAGAAGACCCTGTTTTATACCAAGCAGGAGATTATTAAACTCATCTAAGTCAGAACAAAGATTAACAGGGGGAGAACCACCGGAAGAGCCACCACCTAAAGAGCCATCACCTGAAGAGCCATCACCTGAAGAGAAATCACAGGAACACCCGCATTGATTAGCACGGAAGAGACAAGAACCATAAAAACGATAATCAAGAGGGTCAGAGAAGTCTAAAGGAAAAACATCAGTATCCGTCTCCTTCTGACAAGAAACATTTCCATCAACAAAAAGACAATAATAAAAAAAGCCAGAAGAAATATAGGAACAATGACAGCGTAAATCATCACCACAGAAGAAAGATACATCAAGAAGGTCAGTATTACAATCCCAAGAAAAGGAGATAAAGGGAAGGGCAAGGAGGATGAGAACACCCAAGCCCTTCCTAAGCATGTTATTAAGCCCTGCCAAGAGCCCTCTTTATAATCTTGTAGGTTAGGAAGAATATCAGAATGGAAGCCACAGCAGTAAGAAGGGTCTGAACACCACTGACAAGAGTATTAACTGCGTTGGTAGCATCTTCAAGTATATCCGCTGAGGCAGGGGCAAAAGCACCAAAACCTAACACCAAGCCAAGAGTAGCCAAAGGCATAAGATACTTCTTCATGTTAAACCCTCCTTTAAAGTAGTAGTATGGTGTAGCTGGCTGTCTTGCTGGCTGTTTTGCTGGCTTTTTAGCTTGTAGACTATGTCATAAACTTCATGCCAATAATGAGCCTCAGACTTGCCTTTAGACCAATCCACTGGAAGAGGAAGACCCTCAATCTCATCAATAAAGGCAAGAACTATTTTTTTGGTAAGTGCTTTATCTTCCTTAAAAACTTCCATAAGGGCAAGGGTGGAAGAAAAGGACTGAAAAAACTTCTTTAACTTTCTCTTTGACATGGCTACACCTCACAGCTTTTTTAAAAGCCAAATAGGTAGAGCAAGAATGGAAATCAAAAGAAAAGCACCGGTAAAGAGAAAAAGGGAAGGAGTAAAGGCAGAGGTATAAGCAGAGGTTATTTCAAGCACAATATCCATTATTTTTTAACCTCCTTAGGAAGGACTTCATCAAAAGGTGAGGCATCAAGAGAAAAACCACCACCAGAAAGAGGCTCACCAAGGGAGATGGTCAAGCCACTTATGGGAACTTCTATAACACTATTAGGAGCTATAGGCATAGTTAAAGGAGCAGAAACAACAAGATACAGAGGGAACTCTGGCTTTTCATTATGTAGCTGTCCGTATAGCTGATAAATTGCACCTTGACGCCCATTCTTTTCCCATGTCCTACGCTTTTCTACCATCATGACCTTGAGCTTAAGCGGTGAACCATAACCGTTAAATGCCATGTTATAACCTCCTAAAGTGATAGGAAAAGGATAGAGTGGGGAAAGAGAAAAGTCAAATAAGCATAGTAATTTAAACAGGATACACGGAGCAAACTTACGCAAAAGTTAATGACTATGCTAAAGATAAACTTAAAGACATCTCCTAAGTTAAAAGCTCAAAAATGTCAAAAATGGAACTTTCAGGAAGGTCAAGGCTTTCGGTGTAATACATGGAAAAAAGGAACTGCGAGAAGTCAATGCCGATAGGGGCATAACGGAAACGGTAGAGGGAATAAGTGGGGACAAAACCCTGAAAAGTATAGACTTCTTGACCCAAAGCAGGACGCAAAAACAAACCATGAGAATGACCGAAGAGACGAACGGAAAAGAACCATATAAGAAGTGTGGAAAGACGCACCAAAGCCCTGAAGGGAAAAGTAAAGCCCCGAATTCTATCAAGAGCCTGAAAGGTGAAAAGCTTGTCATGGGACTTAACGAGATACTTTAAAAGATAGTCCCTAACCTGCTGGGTATTTTGACCTATGAACTTAACATCCACGCCCTGAGGAGCAGAAAGAGGCTGACCTGAACCATCACGCCACCAGCGGACTATCCTTTCAATGCTAACGAAAGGGAAGGATATGAGAATGTGAACATGTGGATAGCCATCCTCGTGAGGTTCAATGAACCAGATATATGAAATCTTCTTCCCAGACCTACGGAAGTAATTACGCATGCGATTGAGAAAGAGAGAAATGAAGTAGCCAATCAAAAGCCAAGCAACCGCCAGAGGCATGTTTTCCCTTGTCAAGGTCAAGGTAATAAGTAGCCAGTTAGCCTTAGGAATGTCAACATGCTTAAGCCAGTAGTAGTAATTACGCCTATGGTAGCGAGATTTTGGAGTGGAGACCCTAAAAGAGGACTGACCCAGAGAGCAAGGAAGACGGGAAAGAGAAGAAAGCCACCATGAGGGATAAGAATATAAATCCTTTTCTTGCTCCAAAGGGTCAACATAAAGACCAATAAGGTCAGTCATAACATAAATATAGCATATTGGAGTTAGGACATATATATCCTAACTGGCAGGATTATGATTTAGGTCATAATCTAACCTCTTGACATTTTGCATAATAGTGGTATGAACCGATGGAAAGACTGGTGGGAGCAAGCACTTAGGAACAAAGCACTCTGCATGCATAAGGGCTTGACATACCAAGGGAAGTGGAAAGATACGCTAAGAGCCTTGACCTGTATTACATACCAACGAGATATCCCAATGGTCTGCCTGCAGGCAAACCCTCTGACTATTACACAGAGGAAGAGGCACGGGAGGCAATAGATGCGTGCAATAATATCCTGCAATGGTGCAAAGCTCATATACATAAGGAAGGATGAGCTCCTGAGCTTTCTCAAAGACTTAGCTGAGAGTATGAAGAGCGAGCTGGAAGGTGTGAGCGAAGTATACCTTTTTGGCTCTTTGGCAAAGGGCGAAGAGAGAGGGCTTAGCGATGTGGACTTGCTCGTAGTGGTAAGAGAAAAGTTAGATAGGTCAAACTTCTGGAAGGTTTACAGAGAAATATTTAACTTTGTCGCAGACAGGCTTAAAATGGACTTTGACTTGGTGGTGGTAGAAGAGAGCAAAAAGGAAGAAACTCTAAGAAGGCTCGGGGCTTATCTTCTTATTTCAAAAACTTGAGGTATCATTAGGGCGTAGCCTTGGAGTTGCCAGTGGATTATCTCTGTTATAGCGGAAGGGACAAGCTCAACAAAGGGATAAAAGTCCTTTTCTGAAAGTCCATATATTTGCTCCGCTGCCATTTTGCACACCTTAAACTCTACTCCATACATGCTAAGGTTTTCAAGCCTTTCTACCACATCCGCATACTGCTCTTTGTTTTTCATGGCAAAAACAGGAAGCTCTCTGCCATGAGAAACCACCACTATGTGTATATCATCTGGACTGTAATTATAAGGAGGGTTTGTGAGGACAAAGATAACATTGGATATCCATCCAAGAGCTGGTCTTATCTTCTCTGGATGGTCAAGAAATAGCTCATAAACCACTTTGAAGGGTTTTGCATAAGGCGTTTGCACCACCCTTCCGTGTGGCTGAGCAAAGACCACGCTAAAGATTAAAAGCAATCCCAATATTGCTTTCATTTTTATACCTCCAACTATAAAATTTAGGCGTTTTTTTAAAGAGAGAAAGTTGACTGAGTTATATAATATTCCTCACTTACATGGTAAAAATAAAACTCTGCGGTTTTACAAGGGAAGAGGACATAAAAAAAGCAGTGAGCCTAAATGTGGATTACTTAGGCATAATACTCTATCCCAAAAGTCCAAGGTATGTGGAGATGGGTAGGGCTGTGAAACTTCTTGAGGCTGTAAAGGGTCCTAAAAGTGTGGCAGTTATGGTAAATCCTACCCTGGAGGAGGCAAAGGAGGCTTTAGAGATGGGCTTTGACCTTATTCAACTTCACGGAGAGGAGAGCATAGACTTTACCATGGAGATTGGCATAGAAAGGGTCATAAAAGCCTTTAGGAGTTGTCCAGGGCTCAAGGTCCAAGAGGAGTGGAAAAAAGCACATGCGGTGCTTCTTGATGCTTGTTCAGAATCCTACGGTGGAAGTGGCAAAAGGTCTGATTGGAGCACTGCAAAGGAGCTTGTGGAAAGAGGCTTTAGGGTAATTCTCGCAGGTGGCTTGAATTCTGAAAGCGTGAGGGAAGCTATAAAAGCTGTGAAACCCTTTGGGGTTGATGTCTCTTCTGGTATAGAGATAAGCCCTGGTATAAAAGACCATAAAAAAATGGAGGAGTTTGTCCATGCAGTTAAAGACTCACTTAAAGATTGACAAAAGCCTTAGCGGTGAGATTATTGAACTTTCTGAAGGCTCTGCGGTGCTTAAGCTGAAGACAGACAGTAGGATGGTGGCGGATGAGAAGGGTCTTGTGCATGGAGGCTTTATCTTTTCTCTTGCGGACTTTTGTGCCATGGCAACGGTAAACGAGCCAACAGTGGTGTTGGCACAGGCAAGTATAAAGTTTTTAAAGCCAGTGGTGGTAGGAGATGAGCTTATAGCGGAGGGAAGGCTCATAAAGACGGAGGGTAAAAAGCGATGGGTTTTTGTGGAGGTTAAAAGGGGAAAAGAGAAGGTTGCAGAGGGGGAGTTCCTCTGCGTAATTCCAGAAAAGCACGTGTTATCTTAGTATACAAAGACTCCCATCTGCCTTGCAAGCTCCTTGAGCCTTGCAATTCTCTTCTCTGTGGATGGGTGTGTGGAGAAAAGCTCCCATATACCTTGACCAGAGAGAGGATTCTCTATAAAAAGGTGAGCGGTTCCTTGGTTGACTTCTGCTGGGATTTGATGCACATAGTTGTGTATCTTCTCAAGAGCACTGGCGAGGGCAAGAGGGTCTCCAGAGATCCTTGCACCAGTTTCGTCCGCCATATATTCCCTTGAACGAGATATAGCCATTTGGATAATGGTAGCTATTATGGGTGTTATGATTATCATGGCTATGCTTGCTATAAGGGAAAGGGGATTGTTGTTATTCTCGCCGTCTCTGGAGTGTCCGAATATGAGAGCCCATTGTAGCATGTTTACAAGGTAAGATATGGCACCCGCTATGGTTGCTGCCATAGTGGCAACTAACACATCTCTGTTCTTTATGTGTCCAATCTCATGAGCTAGCACACCTCTTAGCTCCCTCTCGTTCAAGAGCCTGAGTATACCAGAAGTGACTGCCACTGCACCGTTAGAAGGTCCTCTTCCTGTAGCAAAGGCGTTGGGCTGTTCCATCGGAACAAGGTATACTTTAGGCTTTGGTATGTTTGCCCTCTGGGCGAGCTCTTCCACCATCCTGTGCAGCCATGGGGCTTCTTCGTAAGGTATCTCTTTCGCACCATACATAGCAAGCACTATCTTGTCAGAAAACCAGTAGGCGATAAAATTCATAATTCCTGCCAGCAGGAGGGCTATGGTCATTCCAGTCTTACCACCTATTAGATTGCCTACAAACAAAAAAAGACCAGTTAAAACTCCGAGCAGTATAACGCTCCTTATTGCGTAGCCCATTTCCCTTTCCTCTTCCAGACAGCCATGATAAGGCTGACTGGGCTGGGGTATTTGTATCCCGCCTTTTTACACATGGACTGCCCCAGCAGGCGGTTTTAGTCCATGCGATAGGCGTTTATATAAGAAAATACAGACAAGAAAGTGTCCTGTCAACCCAAAAATGATATAGCTCAGACTTGATTTTGGAGAGAAAGGACCTATATTTAATAAACAATATAAAGCATATTGCAATGACGGAAAGAGTAGAAGAAAGGCTTGACCTCGGAAGTTTTGATGAGAAGTTCTATGCTATTGTAGGCAGGGGGGATGAAAACCTTAAGTATTTTTCACAACTTTTTGATGTAAAGATATCTGCAAGGGGGACAGAGATACTAATAAGAGGTGAAGAAGACAGAGTCCGGGCAGTATACGAGTTCCTAAGGGACATAATAAAGGAACTCAGAACATCCACCTTAACTCCTCAAGAGGTAAAAGAGAGAGCAAAAAATTACGTCCAGCTAAGGCTTGAAAGGGAAGAAGTTCCAAAAGAAGAGATAATACTCATAACCCACAGGAAAAAAGCCATACTACCAAAAACACATACGCAAAGCATATATGTGGACGCTATAAAAAATAACGACATAGTCTTTGGAATTGGTCCAGCAGGGACAGGCAAGACCTATCTCGCCATGGCGATGGCATTGGCACACTTAAAGGCAAACAAGGTTAACAAAATAATACTTACCAGACCTGCGGTAGAGGCTGGAGAAAAGCTGGGCTTTCTACCCGGTGGCATAGCGGAAAAGGTAGACCCATACCTTAGACCCCTTTATGACGCCCTCTATGACATGGTGGACTATGATAAGGTAAGCTATATGCTTGAGAGGAACATAATAGAAATAGCACCTCTTGCCTTTATGAGAGGAAGAACGCTTAACGATGCCTTCATAATATTGGACGAAGCACAGAACTCTACAAAAGAGCAGATGAAGATGTTTCTCACTCGTATAGGTTTTGGCTCAAAAGTAGTTATAACAGGTGATATAACACAGATAGACCTTCCTAAGAGAGAGCAATCGGGTTTAGTAGAAGCCATAAAGGTTTTGCAGGGCATAGAGGGTATTAGCTTTGTATGGTTTAAAGAGGAGGATGTGGTCAGACACCCTATAGTTGCAAGGATAATAAAAGCCTATGAAGAGTTTGAAAGAGCAAAAGAAGAACAAGGTTTTAGTAAGGAAGGAGAAGGGAAAGGTTAGGATTAGATGGATTAGGGATATAGTTAGTAAGTTGTTAGATAGTCAAGGCTTAGAAGGTATAGAGCTAAGTGTATACCTAACGGATGACGAGAATATAAGGCTTCTAAACAAAAACTTTAGAGGCAAGGACAAGGCTACGGATGTCCTTTCTTTTATATACAATGAGCAGGTGGGCGGATACAAACTTCTTGGCGAGATAGTCATATCTATAGACACTGCTAAAAGGCAAGCAAAAGAGTTAGGGCATAGCCTTGAAGAAGAGATAAAAAGGCTTTTGGTGCACGGCTTTGTGCATCTGTTGGGCTATGACCATGAGCTTGGAGAAGAGGAAGAGAAGCATTTTATGGAATTGGAAAAAAGGCTTATAGAAAGTCTTTCAAGCTATTTATAATCCTATCTTATGCCCAACTATGTTCTGCTCCTTTCCTTTGTAGGGACAAACTTTCATGGATGGCAGGTTCAACCTAACTTGAGGACTGTCCAAGGAGTGTTAAAAGAAGTCTTGGAGAAGATATTCCAGCACCCAATCAAACTAACAGGCTGTTGTAGGACCGACGCTGGCGTGCATGCCATAGAGTATGTGGCTAATTTTCCAGCGGAGAGGGTTTTTGACACGGAAACCCTTCTAAAGGCTTTAAATTCACTACTACCGGAGGACATAGGCATAAAAAGGGTATGGATACAGGAGGGCTTTAATGCTCGTTATCATGTAAAGGGTAAGGTTTACCTGTATAGAATTCTAAACACGCATGCGAGAGACCCTTTTCTTGAACCCTTCTGCTGGAGAATTCCTTACAAACTTGACTTTGAAAGGATGGTGTCCACAGTTGGTCTCTTTCAAGGACTTCATGACTTTTCCGCCTTTTCTAAACTTGAAGAGGAAAAGGAAACTCGCATACACATTCAAGAAGTAAGTCTAATACGAAACGGAGACCTTATAGAGTTTAGGATAAAAGCGAGAAACTTTCTTAGGTATATGGTTAGAAGAATTGTGGGAAGTCTTGTCTATGTAGGACTCGGAAAACTTGAGCCAAAAGATATAGAAGAGTTCTTAAGTGGAAAGGGCAAGTGCCCTTACACCGCAAAGGCTAAGGGTCTCACCCTTGAGAAGGTTCTGCTTTAGGGACACCTACCTGCATCGTGTGGTGGATTATCCACAATATCAAGAAAGGCTTCAAAGGGTCCCATGTTTTTCATGGCAACACCCTTTGGTCCTTCAAACTTGAGCCTTCCCAACATCATCGCCTTCATAGGTCCATACTCTTTTTTCCCCATCTCTAACCATCTTTTGGTTTCCGCATACATAAGAAAGTCGTCCTTGCCCCTTTTATCCTTTGCAGGTCCTCCGTAAACGCAAGCCGCCTTACCTCCTTCATTTTTTATTGTGAGTTGTATTTGCTTGGCATCCCCGCAGTCTTCCCTATAAAGGAATAGCTTCCTTTCAGGAACTGCGACCCAGCTTTCACTTTTTCCCAATTGCTCAGAAAGCTGTGGCGTTTTATTCCACGCTTCACACAGTGCCTTTGCATACTCTCCGTCCATAAAAACAGGTGCGGACAGTGCAATACCGCTAAAACTTAGCAGTAAAAAATAGAGCTTTCTCATCTCATAACCTCCCAACTGGATTATTGTCTAAAGCATAACACTAACTTTTTCATATTTCCATTAAAGTTTGTTATTTTTCAATAAAACATATGAATGTGTTTATATGCTTATTCCACTATCTCCGTCCCTATGCCTTCTTGAGTGAAGACCTCTAAAAGTATGGAATGAGGGACTCTACCATCAATTATGTGGACTTTCCTAACGCCAGATTGCAGTGCCTTTATAGCACTCTTTATCTTTGGTAGCATGCCTCCCTTTATAACACCTTGCTGTATGAGTTCGTAAACTTTGTCCTTGTTAAGCGTTGGTATGAGTTTCCCTTGAGCGTCCTTTACACCTTCTGTGTCTGTTAGAAAAATTAGCTTTTCCGCCTTGAGTGCTTTTGCAACCTCTGAAGCCACCAAGTCCGCATTTATGTTGTAAGCCTCTCCCCTTTCACCTACACCTATAGGAGCTATAACTGGTATATAACCCTTCTCCATAAGTGCATGGAGTAGCTCTGTGTTTACACTTTCCACTTCACCCACAAAGCCTATATCTTCCTCTGGCACTTCAAGACCAAGCTCTGTGAAGTATTTTTCCTTATCCAATTTCTTAGCCCTTATAAGTTGCCCATCCCTACCAGAGAGACCCACCGCGTATATATTCTGACCGCTATGCATGTTTATAAGCGCCACTATGTCCTTGTTTATATCACCGGATAAAACCATTTCAACTATATGAATGGTATCTTCGTCAGTCCTTCTCATTCCGCCGACAAAATGAGGTTTTACCCCAAACCTCTCAAGGGTCTGACTTATCTGAGGACCACCCCCATGAACCACCACAACCCTTATACCCACATACCTCAGAAGCACCACATCCCTCGCAAAACTTTCTCTTAGGCTCTCTTCCGTCATGGCGGAACCACCATACTTTATCACAAAGGTCTTTCCATAAAACTCCCTTATGTAGGGGAGAGCGGACTGCAGAGTCTTAGCCTTTTCTATATACTGCTCTATCATGCGTAATATTTTGCCACTTTTTGAGAAATATGGTGCTGTGTTTTTAAGTCTTTGAAAAATTCTTCAAGAGGGTAGTTAGTTATCAAAAGCTCGTCTCCTTCTCTAAGATAGTTTCTTCCGTAGTTTGTCATGCCATAGTTCATATAGCCTTGAAAACCTTCTCTAAATCCTCCACCTTTTCCACGTTAAAAACCCTTACATTCCGCACCGTCTGTTGAATTAGCTTAGACAGAACATTTTTAGGACCTATTTCCACAAAGGTGTCCACCCCCTGCTCTACCATATAAAGCACGCTTTGAAACCACCTTACTGGTGAGAATATCTGCCTGTATAGGTTTTCTCTTATTTCAGGTGCCATTGTGTGAGCCTTTGCGGTATAGTTTTGGACTATTGGTATGTTTATGTTCTTTATAGGAGTTTGTGCGAGCTTAAGCCTAAAGGCGTCCGCTGCAGGCTTCATCAAGGAGCAATGTGAAGGCACAGAAACCTTTAGAGGTATTACCTTACCACCCATCTGTTTGGCAATTTCACCTGCCTTCTCTACCGCATTTTTCTCTCCAGATATCACTGTCTGCTCCGGAGAGTTGTAGTTGGCGGGTTCTACCACACCGTACTCTTGTGCAAGCCTGCAGGCTTCTTCTACCTTCTCAGGTGGTAGCTTTAAAACCGCAGACATGGCACCCAAGCCCTCTGGAACTGCTTCCTGCATGTATTTACCCCTGAGGTTTGCAAGCCTTACTGCCTCAAAAAGCTCCACACCACCCGCTACCGCAAGTGCGGTATATTCTCCAAGCGAGTGTCCAGCCACAAAGTCTGGCTCTGGAAAACCACTTGCCTTCATAGCTGCGTATATGGCAAGGCTTGTGGTAAGTATGGCAGGTTGGGTGTTTACAGTTCTGTTTAGTTCCTCCTCGGGTCCTTTAAAGATGATATCTGTAAGGTTGTATCTAAGGGCGGTCTCCGCACTATGAAAGACATCTGCAGACTCAGAAAACTCCCTGTAAAAGTCATACCCCATACCCACATATTGAGAACCTTGTCCCGGAAAAACATAAGCTAACTTTCCCATGAGTTTTTTATTTTAACCCATATCTTTTAGCTTTTCCCTTATAAGCTCCCAGCTCCACCAAGTAGCTTCGTGGACGGGCATGGATTTTCCTATGTTTTCTTCCGTTCCTTCAACCCACACCACCCTTCCGTCGGTGAGAAGTTTGAAGTTTCTCGTCCTTGATGACCATCTCCAGAAGTTGTGAGGTCCTATGCCAAGGGCTTTTTTGAAAAGCTCAAGCTCATTGGGTAAAAGAGGTCTTCCTTGCATGCTTTAATTATACACCTCTTTTCCTTCCTATCTGGGTTGCTCTTTTGAAAAATTCTCTCAGTTTTTTCATAACGAGTTTATGAAACTTTTCCGCACTCATATCCGTTAGTATTTCCACAGCATCGTCAACAGTATCCACCGTGTATATGTGAAACTCTCCCCTTTCAACAGCATCAAGAACTTCATCGTCAAGAAGGAGATTATCGTAATTTCTTTTAGGGACTATTACTCCTTCAACACCCTTTAGCCCAAACATCTTGCATACCCTGTAAAAGCCTTCAACCTTCTCCTTTATACCGCCAACGGGCTGGGCGTTTCCCAACTGGTCAACAGAACCTGTTATGGCTATATACTGCTTTATAGGAACTTCAGAGAGGGCAGAGAGTATGGCAATAAGCTCAGCCATGGACGCACTGTCACCCTCCACTTCATCGTAGCTCTGCTCAAAGGTAAGAGTGCAGGAAAGATGGAGCGGTATTTCCCTTCCGTATTTCCGACCGAGGTATCCGCTAAGTATAAGCACACCCTTTGAATGTATAGGTCCGCTTAGTTCTACTTCCCTTTCTATGTTTACTATTCCCCTTTCCCCTACATAGACCGAGGCTGTTATTCTACTGGGCTTTCCAAAACTGTAATCTCCAAGGTCAAGAACGCTCAGCCCATTCACCTGTCCTATCTCCTCTCCTTCAATACGGAGGATAAGCTTACCCTCACCTATAGCTTTCCTTATCTTTTCTTCAAGTAGGTTTGACCTAAAAAGTTTTTCCCTTATTGCCTCCCTCACATGCTTTCCTTCTATAAATTCCCCTTCTTTTGCAAAAGACTGTGCCTCCCTTACCACATCCACAAGATGTCCCATAACCATGTTGAACTTTCTTCTACTGCCGGAGAGTTCCACTCCATACCTGAAAAGCTCTGAAAGAGCATCCGCAGAAAGGTGTCTAAGACCTTCCTCTTCCACTATTTTCCTGAATATTCTTGGAAATGCTTCAACAAGGTCTTCTCTGATATCCACCACTGGGTCAAAGTCCGCCTTTATTTTAAAGAGTCTTCCAAACTCTGGGTCATAGTTATAAAGTAAATAGTAAAGATAAGGGTCGCCTATAAGAACCACTTTAAATTCTGCAGGTAAGGGTTCTGGGCTTATGCCTACAAGAGGCATTAGCGTGTCCTCTAAAGGATGGAGAGGCATGTGTATCTTTTTGTGCATAAGCACCTTTTTAAAGGCATCCCAAAGAAAGGGGTTTCTTAGAAGGTCAATAGCTCTCAGCACAAGGTAGCCACCTCTTGCTTTGTGAAGGCTTCCTGCGGATATACTCATGTGGTCCGCATAGAGAACACCCATCTCCGCAGAATAAAAAACTCTTCCAAAAAGGTTCTGAAAGGTAGGAACCTCTTCAAAGATAACAGGAGCCCCTTCACGGCTCGAGTTATCTACAAGGACATTTACTCTAAAGGCATTAAAAGACTTTTCCAACATCTTCTGAAAAGCGAGGTTTCCCTTTGAAGTATGCCAGGAGAGGAAAAGGTCTGAATTTTTCGCAAGTTCAATCTTTAGCTTGCTTATGTATTCATATACACCTTCATACTCCATGTATCTACCTTCAAACCTTGAAAAAACCTTATCTACCACATAGCTGGCTACCCTGTTTCTGAGTTCTAACACTTGGTCTGAAAGGGTGTGATCCAATTCCCTCAACTCTCTTATAAAGTCTCTAAACCTCTCTTCAAACTCCGAAAGATTTCTTTCATAACTTTCCTGAAGTCTTGGATTAGCATAGAGTTCCTCTTCAGAAACTATCCTTCTACCCACAAGAGGTAGTAGCTTTATACCTGCGGGAGTGAAGATAACACCAAGACCGTGAGACTGAGCTTCATCTACAAGCTTTTGAGCTAACTCTTCTTTTTTGCTCTCTATGTTTTTTCTTATGTTTGTCAATTCCTCTTCATACTCTTTGCTTTCAAAAGACTTAGGAAGTTCCTCCTTTAGAGCATCTATAGCCCAGTCTATGTCATTAGCCAATGCCTTACCCATACCCGCAGGTAGTAATAGATACCTTGGTCTAAGCGGATTATCAAAGTTGTTTACATAGCATATGTCCTCAGGCTTCTTTTTTAACCTTGCGGATTCTTTGAGCCTCTTGAGAGTGTATATGGTTCTTCCTATGCTTTCAGGACCCGAGACATAAAGGTTATAACCTTCGGATTCTATGCTTAGTGCAAGGTCAAAGGCGGACTTTACTCTTTCCTGCCCAGGAAAAAGCTCAGCAGGCTCCACATCTTTTGTGGAGTAAGTGTAAGCGTATCCGTAGGTTAGGTCTTCCTTTGTAAGCTTTTTTATCGCCACTTTATGTCGCCTTCTTTATTTCCCTTCCAATTTTTTCCTCTACAGATTTTACCTTGCTGAAAATTCTTCCAGACTTTCCTTCCCTGTAGTCTATCTTCATAGTTACGGATATGCGAGGACAGTCTTTTTTTAGGGCTTCAAAGCCCTCTTTCAAAACAGACATGACCTCATCCCATGTTTCTCCCTCTATTATGGTCCCCATAGGAGTAAGTACATAGGACAGTCCAGACCTGTCTACTATGTCCACAACCCTTGCCACATACTCGCTGACGCTTTCTCCTTTACCCAAGGGTGTCATACTTACAAAGACCAGCACGCTCATGGTGTAAATATTTTATACTATTCAAACTGTGAGGCTTACCTTTCCTCTAACCATAATAGGCTTTTTCCTCTTTCTTGCACTCTTTGCAGACTTTCTTGCACCCTATCCTTACTACCTCCAAAACAGAACCGCACCCTTCCATCCTCCCACAAGGATACACCTATTCAAAGATGGAAGTCTTGCCTTCCCTTACGCGCACCCCTACAGGATGACAGACCCCCTTTTTAAGGTATACGAAGAGGACAAAAGTGTTTCCTGCAGGCTCAAATTTTTCAGAAAAACAGAATACGGATACAAGCTCCTCTCTGTGGAAGAGCCATGCCATATATACCTCTTAGGTACGGACAAGCTGGGTAGAGACATTTTCAGTAGGCTTGTATACGGCTCAAGAGTTTCCTTGACAATAGGTCTTGTGGGCGTAAGCATAACCTTCCTTCTTGGCAGTCTAATAGGTGGCGTTTCTGGATACTTCGGCGGGAAAGTGGACACCCTCATAATGAGGCTAGTTGAGGTGCTTTTGGCAATACCTACCTTTTACCTTATGCTCTCCCTTAGGTCTGTTTTCCCTCTCACTATGGAGAGCTTTCAGGTTTTTCTGATGGTTATTTTTATCCTTTCCTTTCTTGGATGGGCTGGGCTTGCGAGGGTTGTAAGGGGTATGGTTCTCTCCATAAGGGAGAAGGAGTTTGTCCAATCCGCAAAGACTTACGGTGCAGGGACGCTCAGAATACTAAGGGTCCACATCTTGCCAAACGCTTACTACTACCTTATAGTTTCCGCAACCCTTTCTTTCCCAGGATACATCTTGGCAGAAGCCTCTTTGAGCTTTCTGGGTTTGGGCATTCAAGAACCTTTTCCCAGCTGGGGCAACATGCTTTCTGATGCAAGAAATGTAAACCTCGTGGTAGCACACCCATGGATACTCTCTCCAGGTATTGCACTCTTTCTCCTTGTCATAGCCTTTAACCTTCTCGGAGATAATCTCCTAAGGAGTGGCAAAGGATGAAGGATTTGCTTTGCAAGGTGGTGGAAAATCGCAATGTAAGGGGAAGACTGTTTCTTCTTAAGCTCCATGCACCAGAAATCGCAAAGTCCGTTAAAGCTGGGCAGTTTGTGATGCTTAGGGTTTCTAATAGCCTTGACCCTATGGGAAGAAGAGCTTTTGCAGTGGCGGATGTAAGAGGTGAAAATATCCTTATCTTCTACGACCTCTTGGGAAGAGGAACAAGGCTGTTGTCTAAAATAAAGGAGGGAGAAGCGATTTGGACCCTTGGTCCTCTTGGTAAAGGGCTTTTTTCTGAGGAGGGCGAAAAGCATCTACTTCTTGGTGGTGGTGTGGGGCTTGCAGGGCTTAGCCTATGGGGCAAGGAGCTTAGAGCAAAGGGCAAAAAGGTTGTCTTTGTTTATGCGGGCAGGTCTGAGGAGCATTTGGGTATGGAAGAGTGGCTAAAGGAAGAGGGCTTTGAATACATACTCTACACAGAGGATGGAAGCAAGGGCAGGAAGGGTCTTATAACGGAAGTGCTAAAGGACTTTGACAGCTCTTGGATTGTCCATGCCTGCGGACCAAAGGGCATGCTGAGGGCTTTGAAGAATTTAAACACTAAGCATAAAATGTATTTCTCCCTTGAAAGTAGGATGGCATGCGGATGGGGCGTGTGTCTTGGATGTGTGGTGAAAACTCCTGAAGGCTACAAAAGGGTTTGCTACGAGGGTCCAGTTTTGCCTGCGGAGGAGGTGCTTTTCTGATGTTTACGGGTCTTGTGGAGAGAGTGGGTAGGGTAGAAGCTCTAAGGGGAGGAAGGCTTGTTTTAGATGCAGGCTTTGAGGATGTGGTGGTTGGAGAGAGTATAGCGGTCAACGGCGTATGTCTTACAGTGGTAAAGATTGACCGCAATATTTTGGAGTTTGACCTATCTGAAGAAACGCTAAGCAGGAGCAATCTGAGGTTTTTAAAAAGAGGAGATTATGTAAACTTGGAAAGGGCTCTTAGACCCTCTGACAGGCTCGGAGGACACATCCTGCAGGGGCATGTGGACTTTACATCTCCCATAGTTAAACTGCAAAGAACTGGAGAACACTGGTCTTTAATTGTTGAAATAAAACCTGGTTATGAAATGTATTTCGTAGAAAAGGGCTCTGTAGGTATAGACGGCATAAGCCTTACAATAAACAAAGTTGAGAGACGGTTTATATACATAAATGTGATACCGCATACCTATCAAAATACCAACCTAAGGTTTAGAAAAGTAGGAGATATGGTAAACGTGGAGGTAGACATAATAGGCAAGTATGTGGTAAACTACCTTCAAAGGCTAAAAGGTGGTAATTTGCAGAACCTTTTGGATAACCTATTATAATATAAATGCATGAACGTGGTATGTAAACAAGCAATATACAACAGAGAGGGAAAGATAGCCTTTTACGAGGTCTTTCTTCAAGATAGAAGCACCGGTGCATACCCAAAGGATTTTGACCCCCTTAAGGCTACAAGTATAGCTATAGATGTGCTTACTGAAATAGGACCTCAGAAGGTGGGAAATGGTAAGTTAGTTTTTGTGAACGTGCCAGCTATATTTCTTGAGGCTTCCATGTTTGACCTACTCTCTCCCCAGTATGTGGGTATAGAGCTTGTTGAAAACAAAAGACTAAGCAACACACTCTTTGAAGCTATTGATATTCTTATAAAGCGGGGCTTTAAATTCTGCATAGATGATTTTGGCTTTGAAAAAATAGACTACTTGCCACTTCTCAATAAATGCCACTTTGTTAAGATAGATATAAGGAATAATCCCTACAAAGAGGAAGAATTGAGAGAGGTGATAAGCATATTAAAAAACCTAAAAAGAGGCATAATAGTTAAGAATATAGAAACCAAGCAGGATTATGAAAAGGCTTATGAGCTTGGCTTTGAATATTTTCAGGGAATTTATCTCTCAAGACCTGCATTGGTTAAGGATACGAGAACCATATCCTTTCTTAAATCAACTATACTGCAGATATATAACGCTATAAAATCCAAAGATATAAAGAAAGTTATTGAGGTTATAGAGAAGGATGTGGGTGTAACATACAAGTTACTTAAGTTTGTAAACTCAGCCTATTTCCCAAAGGCGAGAGAGTTCAGTAATGTGGAAGATGCAGTTGTCTACCTTGGACTTGAAAACATTGCCAAGTTTACAATAGTGCTCGCCCTTTCTGATATGTTCGTAGAGGAAAAAGAAAAGGAACTTTGGAGGAAAGCCCTTTTCAGGGCAAGTCTCGGTGAGAAGATTGCGGAGATAAACTCAAAAGATATGAAGGATAAGGCTTACTTAATGGGCTTGTTTTCTCTATCGTGGGAGATACTAGGGCAGAAGCCAGAGGATATAGCAAGAGCTTTGCTCCTTGACAGAGAAATAGTTGAAGCCTACGAAAACAGGTTGAGCCTTCTTGGGTTCATACTCTCTCTTATAGACCTTTTGGAAGACAACAGAGATGAGCAAACCGTAAACAAAGTGGCAAAGGTTTTGGGAACCTCACCAGAGAATATAAAGAAAATACTGGAAGAAGCAAGGCTTGAGGCTGAGAAGTTTGTTTCTTAATCAGTTGCGTAACTGTGAAGCCCTGGAAAGAAGAGATTTACCGCAAAGAAGCATATTAGCACCGTTATAAAGCCAAAAACTACCATCCAAGCGGTTCTTTTTCCTTTCCAGCCCAGCATCTGCCTTGCGTGCAGATAAGCTCCAAAGAAGAGCCACACTATAAGAGACCACACCTCCTTGGGGTCCCAACTCCAGTATCCACCCCAGGCCTCGTTTGCCCATGCAGCACCCAGTATTATAGAGGCGGTCCATATGGGGAAAACAATAACTATGGACTTGTAGGTTATCTCATCGAGAACTTCCCTTGATGGTAGGGGAAGTCTTGGGTATTTGTCTTTCAAAAGATACAGAACCGCACCGCCAAAGCCCACTGTAAAGCCCGCGTAGCCTGTAAAAGCGGTAACTACATGTAGATAGAGCCAGTAGCTCCTCAAAGCCGGCATAAGTGGAACTATGTCTTTGGAGGCGTAGAAGATGGCAAAGGCGGACAGCCCAAAAACCGCAGGAACTACTACCGCACCAAGTAGCCTTATACCATACTTTCTTTCAAGAAAAAGATATATAAAACCTACCACAAAACTCCAAAAGGTAAGTGCCTCAAAAAGATTGCTCCATGGTGGATGGGGCACACCAAGCTCATAGGTTTGAATGGTCCTTCTTACCATACCTGCAAGGTTCAGAGCAAGACCCAGTGAAAGGCTAAGAGTTGCCACATTCTGCACCAACCTGTCTCTAAGAAAAAGGGTGCTAACATAAACTACAGAAGACAAAGCATAAGCGAGCGTTGCGGACTTATACCAAAAGGTGTTGTCAAACTTGATGGTTCCAAGAAGCCCACCAAGTAGCAATATGGTGAGCCACAGAAGAAAACCAAAGGACCTTGCTCTTTCTCTCTCAAAGGTTATTTCTTTCATAGTTCTTATAAATATAGTCTATTCCGCCGGTTTTACATCTACCTTTATGTCCACACTGACTTCTGGGTGGAGCTTTAGGGTGACTGTGTATATACCCACATCCCTTATGGGATTCTTGAGCATAACCTTTTTCCTGTCTACATCAAAACCCTTTTCCTGTAGGGCTTGAGCTATGTCTTGGGAGGTGACAGAACCAAAGAGTTTTCCTTTTTCACCCACCTGTCTGACAATTTCCAACATAAGACCTTCCAGTTTCTTCGCAAGAGCTTGTGCCTTTTCCTTTTCCCTTTGGAGCTTTCTTGCCCTCTGTGAGAGGATGTTATTCACATGGTTTAGGTTTCCCTCCGTAGCTGGGAGGGCTATTCCTCTGGGTATAAGATAGTTTCTGGCAAAACCATCCTTAACACTTATAACATCTCCAAAGACTCCATAACCCTCAAGGTCCTTTATAAGCACCACTTTCATGCCTTACCTCCTCATGCTACAAGATATGGCAGTAGAGCAAGCTGTCTTGCCCTCTTTATCTCTCTGGCAAGCATTCTCTGATGCTTTGCACATACACCTGTTTGCCTTCTGCCTATTATCTTGCCCCTTTCTGTGAGAAACCTTCTTAGCTCTTCGTAGTTTTTATAGCTTGGGTCTTTTTTCGCATCACAGAAGGGACAGCTCTTCTTTGCTGACCTTTTGATCATATCCATCATAAAACCTCCTTAAAAGGGTATTTCATCATCTTCTGAACTAAAGGGTTTTTCCATGTTTTCCTCGGGTATATCTTCCTCTCTAAGCGGCAACTCTTCTATAGGTTCTTCTATCTTAGGTTTGTTTATTATCCTTACACTTTCAGCCACAATTCTTATCTTGCTCTGTGCTTTACCCTCTCTATCCGTCCATCTGTCCTGAGTAAGCCTACCTTCTATCACCACCGTGTAGCCCTTTGATACACGACTTACGAGGCTTTCCGCAAGTTTACCGTAAGCCTTGACCTCAAAAAAATGACTTTCTTCTTTCCACACCTCACCTACCATGTATCTCCTGTTGTATGCAATGGGAAACTCCACCATCTGATTGCCCGAGGAGCTATACCTCATAACTGGGTCTCTTACTAACCTTCCTATGATAATAACCCTATTGAGCAACCTTCTCTCCTTCTTGAGTCTTTACCTGTATGTTTAACCAACGTATTATATCTTCACTTATCTTGCAGTAAAAATCAAGCTCGTTGGGAAGCTGTGGCTGTTCAGACCTTATGTGTAGTATGAAGTATCTGCCGTGGTTAAAGCCTTGTATAGGGTATGCAAGCTGTTTTGTGCCCCAGTCTGTCGTGTTTAAGACCTCTCCACCCTTCTTTTGGATGAAGTCTTTCATTTCCTGAAGCCTTCTTTGAACCTCATCCTCCGTGAGAGTGGGTTTGAAAACCAAAACGCTCTCGTAGTTCCTTACTGTCTTATAATACCTTCTTGCCATCTTTACCTCCTGGGCTTTTAATGGTCCCTGCTTTAGGGCAGGAACGAGGTAATAGTTTATTATATCATAGATGGATATAAAAAGGGCAAGATTAGAAAAATTGCTTATGGAGGAGATAGCGAACCTTATACCACGAGAGCTGAAAGACCCAAGGCTTGCGGATGTGGTGATAACTCATGTAGAGCTTTCACAAGATATGAGGAGGGCAAATGTCTACTTCACCACCCTTCAGGAAGGTAAGGAAAAGGAAGCAGAATCCGCCCTCAAGCACGCCAGCTCCTATATAAGGGCTCAACTTGCAAAGAGCCTTAAGATAAGGAGACTTCCAGAGCTTGACTTCCTTTTTGATAAGGAACTCAAAAGAATGGAAAAGATATGGCAGAAGCTCTGACCGCCTATCTTCTCAAAGAGAGTTTATATAGTGTTAATCCACCTTCTGGAGAGCTCCTGTATTTTACAAACCAAGACAATGAGGTAAAGTCTGAAGAACTCTTAAGAGCGGTTGAGGTAGACCCAAAGATACCCTATCCTCTCTTGAACCCTCTTCAGACCCTCTTTCATAGGCTCTACAAGGGTGGCAATGCCCTTGTAGCTTCCCCCACTTCCTCTGGCAAAAGCCTTATAGCATACCTTTTCATGAAAAACTTTGAGGGAAGGGTAGTATATACTGCACCTACGAAGGCACTTGTTAAGGAAAAAGCAGTGGAGTTTAGGACCTACTATGGGAAAAGTGTAGAGTTGAGAACTGGTGATAGCGTGTTGGAAAGCTACAAAGATGTGAGGGCAAAGCTGGTTGTTAGCACATATGAACACCTTGCTTATGCCTATAGAAACTCTGCGGAGTGGCTACAAGAGGTGGAAGCGGTCGTAATAGACGAAGTCCATCAAATTAGTAAAAGGTGGATGTTAGAAGAGATAATAACCGCCTGCAAAAGAAAACGCTTGCCTATGCTATGTCTTTCTGCAACACTTTCAGGCTTGGAAGAACTATCTGAGTGGATAGGTGCAAGTGTTGTCATAGAAAGTGCATGGAGACCTGTCCCACTCTACAGAGAGGTGATAAGTCTTACCCAGTTCAAGCCCATAAGGAAAGGGCTGGAGGGTGAAGATCTTACAGCTGGAAGGCTTCTGTCCGCCCTATTTTCCCTAAGAAAACAGGGAGAGCAGGTTATACTCTTTGTCCCTAAAAAGAGCTTGGGCTGGAAGGTGCTTGAGTTGGCAAAGGAAGAAAAAATAGGCATAATGAACCAGACTCTACCCTTTGAAGTTGAGGAGGAAAGAGAGCCAGAGATAGCTTTCCATAATGCGGACATACCAAAGGAGGAAAGAGAGGAAATAGAGAAGGCTTTTAGAAGAGGAGAGCTTCAGACCCTTATAGCTACCCAAACCCTTGCTTACGGTGTAAACCTTCCTGCGGACAGAGTCATTATTCTAACCAAGTTTTTCAGAAGGGACGGAAGGCTAAAGAGCATACCTGACAGTCTTGACATACTCCAAATGGAAGGAAGGGCTGGGAGGCTCGGAATAAGGGAAGAAGGCTATTCAAACCTCTTGGTTTATGGTGCAAGAGATAAGGACCTTCAAAGGGAGCTTGATACCGCCCTTGAAAAACCCTTTACCACCGCAGTAATGGAAGATTCTGGAGATACTGCCTTGAGCTTTTTCCTATTACTCGCCCACATGTATGAAGGTGAAAATTACGAAGACTATCTAAAGAACACCTACTCTTTCAAAAAGGTTAGCAGGGAAAGGATAAGCAGGATTGAAAAGTTTCTGAGAACTCATGGCTATTTGGAAGGCTATAGCCCCAGTCAAAAGGGACTATTTTGTATAAGAACCGGTATACCACCCCTTAGCTTTGAGGAGTTTCTTAGAAGAAGAGGACTAAGCCTTGACCCAATAAGCACCATAAGACCCCTTTTACATATGAAAAAGTTTGACGGACTTTACAGCTTTCTTAAGTCCATAGAGAGCTTTTTAGAAGACTTAAAGGTAATAAGAGGCATGCTTTTGCCTTGCGGAGAGGAATGTTTTGAAGACAACACAGACCAACTTCTTTTCTATGTGGAAGGTTTGACTGTAAGGTATCCCAACATAAAAAACCCACCTGGTGAGTTTTCTTACCTTGGCACAGATGCTCTGCATCTTCTGAGAACCCTTATAGGGATAAACAGACATGGATTTTATAGGTTTTCAAGTATTGAATTGCTTCAGATAGCTCACGCTTTGAAGTATGGCATAAAACCAGAATATTCAAGCATTGCAGGCATAAAGGGAATAGGTCATATAAGGGCTAATATAATCAAGGAAGTTCTCAAAGAGCTTAACTTAGAACCACCACAGATAGGTGTGCCAGTAGAAAACTTCTTGGAGATGGTCAAAAGGGAGGACTTTTGGGAGCTGTTGCTTGAGAAGTTAGCAAAATACAGGAAACTAAACCCAGATAGGGCTAAAGAAGAACTTCAAAGGATAAGGAAGACCTTTCAAAATAACCGTAGAGGCTATATGGTGGACGATAAGATAATACTTGCATACAACCTATTTTTGGAAGGTGCGGTAGCACTCAAAAAGACCAAGCGAGAGTTAATAGAAGTTATAAGATAGCAAAGCTATGGAGCTTGCAAAACCCGTAATGGCTATACTATACAGGGAAGAAGAATTGTTGGAAGACTTCCTTTTAAACCTTAAAGTGGAGAGAGTTTCTCAGAGCTTTTACTTTGAAGGCTTGCAAAGATACTATGGCAAGGAGATGGGAGAGAGACTCTTCAAGAGATTTCTAACTCTTAAGGGCTTTATGAAAAAAGAGGAGCTTGTGGACTTCAAACTTTGGGCTATGAATATGGAGAGAAAATATGCTCTGGACTCTAAAAGAAGGCTCAACATAGACCCAGGTTATGTGGATGAAAGCCATCTTGTGCTTGCATCTTCCAAAAAAAGAGGTGGCAGGCTTTATTTAGGAAAGGGGGTGTATGGAGAAATGGAATATCTCTTTGTATATGGTCACTTTAGACCGCTGTATTGGACCTATGGAGATTACAGGGACAAAAGGGTTAAAGCCTTCTTTGAAAGCGTAAGGGGAGACTTTCTTGAGCAGTTAAACCTTGCAAGGCAGAGTGAGGAGCTTGTAGTCTATAGGTTCACCCAAGATAAGCTCTATGAGGAAATTAAGACTTGGTGAGTGGTCGGTAAAGTATAGGCTAAGGCTTGAGAAGCCAGACCTTTCCACAAAGGGCATTATCTCAAGTGCGGTGCTTTCCGCAGAATCTATCACTTTGACAGATTCACCCATGAACTTTTCTATAACTGTTCTGAGCAGTGGATAGTGAGTGCAGGCAAGTATAAGAGTATCTATATCTTTATCCTTTAGCTCCGTAAGGTAGTATTCCACTACCCTTTGGGCTATATCGCCATTGAGGATTCCTTCTTCCACCAAAGGGACAAAGAGAGGGCAAGCCTTTTGAAAAACCTCAATACCCTTAGACCTCAAAAGCCTACCATAGGCATCACTTGACACAGTAGCCTTTGTTCCTATAACTCCAACCCTTCTATTTTTTGTAGTATCAAGTGCATGCTTGACCCCCGGCTCTATAACTCCAAAAACTGGAATTGAGAAATTCTCTCGCAGAACATCCAAAGCATAGGAGCTTGCGGTATTGCAGGCAATTATAATCATCTCCACGCCTTCAGAAAGCAAAAACTCTGCACCCTCTAAGCTGTATCTTATAACCGTTTGTGCGGATTTGTTGCCGTAGGGCACCCTTGCGGTATCTCCAAGGTAAACAAAGTCAATCTCTGGATACTTATCTCTAAGAGCCTTTAGGACAGTAAGCCCACCAACACCTGAATCAAAGACACCTATTTTCATCTTATTTTCATCCTTTTTATGTATTATAATACCTTAAGAGAACTTCAAGTAAGGAGGTGTTAGCATGAAGAGAGTAGCCTTAACTTTGGCGGTGGTGATAGGTCTCGCAGGAGCGTCCTTTGCCAGTGAACAGCTCGCAAAACAAAAAGGCTGTATGGCATGCCACGACCTCAAGGCAAAGAAGGTAGGACCTGCTTTTGCGGACGTAGCTAAGAAGTATGCAGGCAGGGCGGACGCTGTAGATTACTTGGCAGGCAAGATTAAGAAGGGTGGTTCTGGTGTTTGGGGTTCTGTTCCTATGCCACCTCAAAACGTCTCTGACGCAGAGGCAAAACAACTCGCACAGTGGGTAATGTCTGTAAAGTAAACTAAAGGGGGCTTACGCCCCCTCTTCTAAAGGATTACATCTGTTTATATTCCCAAAGCACTTAGGACATAGGTCAAAAAACACAAGAAGTCCAAGACCACCCAACATCATATTAACCTGAGTTATCACAAGGTTTTCCTGCCTTTCTGGCAAAACCTGATACTTTTCAAGCCTTATGCCACAGGCGGTAAGCCCCTCTTCTTCTCCGAGCTTATGGAACTGAAAAACCAACCTTTTGGTTCTCCTACACTTCATCCATCTTGGTGTAAGGTCAAGAAGGACAAAGTTTATCTGAACATTTTGGTCAACAAGCTGGGCTTTCTGGAGCATTCTTTCAAATTTTTCTTTTTCTGTCATAGTAGATATATATTTAGCACAGTAGCCTATAAAGCTCTGTGATATAAGTCAACTCCGGATATTTTCTATCTCCTCAAGAAGTGCCCTTGCCATCTCCTCTTCGCTTACCTTTTTTATGGGTTTGCCCTCTTTAAAGAGCCATGCAAAGCCCTTGCCACAGGCAAGACCTATATCCGCTTCACGAGCCTCACCTATGGCATTTACCACACAGCCCATTATGGCAACCTTTAGAGGTTTTTGTATGTGCTTTAGCTTCTCTTCCACCTCCTTTACCACCTTTGGCAGGTCTACCTCTATTCTTCCACAGGTAGGACAGGCAATTATTTCTATGCCTCTCCTTCTTAGACCAAGGGACTGCAATATGGCGTAGGCGGTTTCTACTTCCATCTCTGGGTCGTCAGTTAGAGAAACTCTGACCGTGTCCCCTATGCCCTTATATAGGAGAATGCCTATACCCACAGAGGATTTGACTATGCCCTTTAGACCCATTCCTGCCTCTGTTATGCCTATGTGAAGTGGTATGTCTGTATGTTGAGCGAAAAGCTCGTTAGCCCTTATGTTTTCCAAAACGTCAGAGCCCTTAATGGAGACCTTAAAGTTATAAAAGCCCCATTTTTCAAACCTCTCAGACCAACGCATGGCACTCTCAAAAAGTGCCTCCGCACAGGGATAGCCATACTTGTCCAAGAGGTCCTTTTCAAGAGAGCCAGAGTTTACACCTATGCGTATGGCTACGCCTTTTTTCCTTGCCTCCTCCACTATTTCTTTTACTATCTCCTCTTTCCCTATATTTCCAGGGTTTATCCTAATGCCATGCACACCCTTCTCCATAGATTTGAAGGCGTAAGAGGGTGCAAAGTGGATGTCCGCTATCACCGGTATGGGGGAGTTTTTTACGATATCTGGTAGAGCTTCCACATCTTCTTCGTGTGGTACTGCTACACGCACAAGCTCACAGCCTGCCTTTGCAAGCCTTTTTATCTGCTCAAGGGTTGCCTCTATGTCATGTGTTTTTGTAGAGGTCATGGACTGCACCACAATGGGTGCATCACCACCTATTTTTACAGAGCCTACCTGTATTTGACGAGTTTTCCTGCGTGCAATCATGAAAGCTCCAACATCCTCAATATTGGTCTCTTTGCCTTTTCAATTATCTCTTCTGGTAGCACCACCTCGTTTATCTCTTCCTTTAGGGTTTGGTAGACCTTCTGTAAAGTTATGCCCTTCATGGTGCAACAGTAAACAGTCCCGCAGTAGTTCATAGACTCTGGGAATATATATTCTTTGTTGGGATTTTTCTTCATAAGGGTGTGCTTTAGACCTACTTCTGTGATAACTATTACTTTGTCTGCTTCGCAGGTGGTGGCGTAGTTGATTATCTGAGAGGTAGAGCCCACAAAGTCCGCAATTTCTATAACCTTTGGATGGCATTCAGGGTGCACCGCTACCTTGGCATCTGGATATAGCTCCTTTAGTTTTTGAACTTCTCTTGCGGTAAACTCAAAGTGTGGAGGGCAAAAGCCTTGCCATATGATAAACTCCTTGTCTGGCACATGCCTTTTGACCCAGTTTCCAAGGGCTTGGTCGGGGATAAAGATTATCTTTTTAGATGAGAGCTTTTGCACCACCTTAATGGCATTGGCGGAAGTCACGCACACGTCAGAGACCGCCTTTACATCCGCATTGGTGTTTACATAGGCAACCACTTCTGCGTCTGGATGCTTTTCCTTTAGCCTTAGCACATCCTTTGCGGTTATCATATCCGCCATAGGACAGCCAGACTCTGGGTTAGGATGAAGCACTTTTTTAGTGGGGTTTACTATCTTGGCGGTCTCACACATAAAACGCACGCCACAAAAGACTATAATGTCCGCATCCGTTTGGCTTGCCTTACGAGAAAGCTCCAAAGAGTCTCCCACAAAGTCCGCAATGTCCTGCACCTCTGGTCTTTGGTAGTAATGGGCAAGGATAACCGCATTTTTCTCCTTTGCGAGCTTACGGACCTCTTGCTGAAGCTCTTTTATATCCTCACTATTTAGCTCACTTTCTTTTATGAGTTCTACTTGCACCATAAATGGAGATTATATTACCAGCTTGATTTTGTGCTAAGATTTAAATCATATGGAGTTTGTGCTTGTTCGTATATTTCTGAGGGAAGATGACAAACTTGAGGGCAAGCCAGCATACAGAAGACTGCTTGAGCTATTAAAGGAGTATGGAGTTGGTGGTGCTACAGTGCTTAAGTCCATAATGGGCTACGGGACCACTGGAGAGCTTCATTATGAGGGTCTTGAGGTGCTCTCATACAGCTTGCCTGTAGTGGTGGAGTTTGTAGAAGAAGAGCAAAAGGCTATGCAAGCCATAGAAAGGTTGCTTCAAAAAGCTAAGGTTGGTCTTATCACCCTTGAGAGGGCAGTCCTTTGGCATTCCTCTTAACCATAGCCATAGGTGGTGCGGTTGGTTCTGTTTTGAGATTTTTGGTTTCCAAGTTTATTCAAACAAGGGTAGGCATTGAGTTTCCCGTAGGCACACTCCTTGTTAATCTTTCCTCTGCCTTTTTGATAGGTTTTTTCTTTGCCTTTTTTGTTGAAAGGCTTGACCTTTCTCCGAACCTTAGGGCTTTGTTGATAACGGGTTTTCTTGGTGGATATTCTACTTATTCCACGCTCTTTTATGAAGCCTATTATATGTTTTTCAATGGAGAATGGCTGAAGGCACTGTTATATCTTTTAATAAGCAACGGATTAGGCTTGCTCTTTGTGGCTATTGGATATGGACTTGGTAAAATGTTATAGACATGCAGTGTGAAACCGCTCTCTTGGTTAGGATGTTTTTTGGCGAAGATGACAAGTATGAGGGAAAGCCTCTTTATAGGTATGTGGTAGAGTTTTGTAAAGAGAAAGGTGTTGCGGGGGCTACAGTCTTTAGAGGTATATTAGGCTATGGCAAGTCTTCTGTGATACACAAAGCAGGTATTTTTAGCCTATCTTCTGACCTTCCAATAGTAGTGGAGATAGTGGATTGTGAGGAAAAAATTCAAGAGATTTTGCCTGAGCTTTCAAAACTTGTGAAGGACGGCATAATAACCCTTGAAAGGGTGAAAGTAATCAAGGCTTAATCTTCGTGTCTTCTATGCATTTCCACGACCACCTTCCACATCACAGGTGGGATAAATAAATATGCGAAGACGCTGAAAAGAATTATAGCTCTCCACAGTATGTCAAGATAAGGAGAAAAAACCATTCCAAGACCAGCGAGAAACTGGAAGATCGCAAAGGAATAGGAAATTCTTACAAGAAGGGGGAGGCCGGAGAACCTCCCTATGGCATAGAGTATAGCATAAGTTCCCGCAAAAAAGACCATGAGAAAACCATAGAGCATGAGCTTGTATAAGGTTTCAGCCAACAACTTCAGCCTCCTTAAGGGCTTCAACTCTTTTGCCTGCAGTCAAAAGGTCATAGAGGAGGACAACATAAGAGAGGAAGAAAATAACTCCAAAAAGAAGCCTCCACTTAAAGGCTTCTTCCATCCAAGGATGCATCTGAGCCTGTATAAAGGCTTCCCATGTGCTTCCGAGAGTTGCCCTCTCTATCATTGTCTGTGCAAAGCCCGCAACAGTTAAAGCGGCTACCATACCAAATATGCCTATAATCATGCCAATGTAGGCGATTTTCCACGGCGTTCCGTTGAGAATGTATCCCTCTTTAACCCTTGTTTTACCAAGAGCAAAGTAGAAGAGGGCAAGGTTTGCAGAAACGTAGGCTCCAAAGAAGGCAAGATGTCCATGGGCTGCAGCCATCTGCGTGCCATGGCTGAAAAGGTTTATCTGGGGCAGGGTATGCATAAAACCCCATACACCTGCACCAAATAGATTTCCAAAAGCCTGAGCGAAAGCCCAAAAGAGTGCAGGTCTATTTACAGTTTTCAGCTTGTGAACACCGGCGTCGTAAACTGCGTGTATAACCATAGCAACAAGAGGCAAAGGTTCAAGTGAAGAGAAAAATCCCCCAATCCCCAGCCAGTATTCAGGTGTGCCAATCCAGTAGTAGTGATGTCCAAGTCCCAATATACCTGTGCCAAAGACCAACATAACTTCCACATACAGCCATGCCTCTATTATTTTTCTTGGCGTGCCCAGAAGGTGCATCAGAAGCCATCCCATTAAGACACCTACAAGGACCTCCCAAGTAGCTTCCACCCATAGATGAACAACCCACCACCACCAAAACTGGTCAACAGATATGTTTGGTGTAAAGAACATACCAGCAAGATAAAGACCAAAGAGAAAGGCAAGGTCTACTATAAGAACGCCAATAATGCCAGTTATTTTTCTTGCAGCAACCGCTGTGCCTATTACATTAAAGGCAACTATGAGGGCTACTGCAACTATGCCTATGTCCGCCCAGCGCGGAGCTTCTATGTATTCTCTTCCTTCAGTTATGAACCATAAGGTAAAGAAGTCTCCAGAGCCAAACTGTTTGAAAAGATACACAAGCACAACAACCGCCACTGCACCCACGAAGGCAAAGTAGGCAAGTTTACCCAGTTTTATACCAACTACTTCCCTCCCTGTTTCAAGAGGTAGAAACCAGTATATGCCAGCTATGAAACCCATGAGAAGCCAGACTACCATGGCGTTTATATGGAGCATCCTATTGGTCATAAAGTTTAGAATTCCATAGAGAAAGTCAGGGTTTATGAACTGTATAGCGGATAGGAGACCAAAGAGAAGTTGGGCACCGAACAAGAGAATAGCGGTCCAAAAATACCAAAGAGCTAACTTTTGAGATTCATAAAGTCTTTCCATGGTTACACCTCCTTATTTTTGTGATACTTGAACCTCAGGGAAGTTTGCAGGAAAGCCATTGGTATCTATGGCAGACATCCATTTGAGGTATGCAGTCACAGCCTTGGCTTCATCCTCTGTAAGCCTGAGGTTGGGCATTTTCCTTACCCAAGTGGGATACTTGTCCGGGTTCATGAGCCACGTTTTCATGGCTTCCTCCCTTGAGCTTGCTCCTACCATGGGCATTATTTGTTTGTCCCACTTAGGGTCAAGCCATGCTTTTGTAAGGTCTGGAGCATAGTAAGCTCCATTTCCAAGGAGGGTGTGGCAGTCCATACAGTTCCTACTTTGAATAACCAGCTTACCTTTTACGATTAACTCCTCAGCTTCCTGTGGACTCCATACTTTTCCAAAAAGCCCCACCTCTTTCCCTAATACAGGCTCCATAGCCCTTCTGTCCGCATTGTAAACATAACCTATCTCCCTGTTTATTACATCCGCTCCGGGGACCCGCTTGCTTCCCATACTTATAGCCTGAACCGTATGGAAAGTCAGAAGAACCAGTGTGATGGCCATAACAGAGCTTGTAATTATGGCTGCCACCTTCCAGAAGCTCGGCTCAAGCCAGTGACGTCCTCTTGCAAGGATAAGGCTGATAACAAGGGAGACAAGAAGGGTTGCAACCACTACCTCCAGCCACCCTATACTCATAGCTACACCTCCTTAGTAAAGAATTACTTACTGATAAATTTATAGCTCTTTGCAATCCTGTCAAGGGTTTTTCAATGGACTTATATTGACATCTGAGAAGGGACAACCTAAGTTTACATATAGACCTTTAAGGAGGGACTGACATGGGTATATACGTGATGCTTACAAAAATATCTCCCTATGCGGTTAAGAACCTTGAAAAACTCAAAGAGATTGAACAACACATTGAAAAGCTCATAGAGGAAAACTGTCCAAATGTGAAATGGCTTATGAACCTTGTAGTTTTTGGACCCTATGACTATCTTGACATCTTTGAAGCTCCAAGTGACGAAGAAGCTGCAAAGGTAGCTATGATAGTTAGGTCCTTTGGCCACGCTACAACGGAAACTTGGCCCGCAATAGAGTGGAAAGACTTCAAGGATATAATAGGCAAGATAAAGATAGACTACAGCTGAGTTTGATTTAAACTTTTTTCCTTATGGCTGACCTTCTGATAGCAGGAAGACCCAATGTGGGCAAGTCTACTCTCTTTAACAGGCTTGTAAAGAGGCGCAAGAGTATAGTCCACGACATGCCGGGCGTCACGAGGGATATAGTGGAGGGAACTGCCCAGTGGCAGGGCAGAAGTTTTACAGTGGCGGATACGGGCGGACTTCTTGAGAAGGGTGATGAGATAACAGAAGGCATCAAGAGACAGGTTCAGAGGGTTTTGGATAAAGCAAAGGCAATAATATTTGTGGTGGACGGAAGAGAAGGGCTGACCGCCGCAGACCAATATATCGCCGAGCTACTATATCCTTATAAGGAAAAAGTGTTCTTGGTGGTGAACAAGATTGACCACAGCGGGCTTGAAGACAGGGTTTACGAGTTTTATTCTCTTGGCTTTGAAAGGGTCTTCCCTATCTCCGCTCAACATGGGAAGGGCGTAGGTGAGCTACTTGATAGTCTATTGCGGGTGCTTCCCGAAGCTGAGGAAAGGGCTGTAGAAGGCATACGCATAGCCCTTGTGGGAAGACCCAACGTAGGAAAGTCCTCCCTGCTAAATTCCATACTCAGAGAAGAGAGGGTTATAGTCTCTCCTATTCCCGGCACCACCAGGGATGCGGTTGAAGTGCCCTTCTCCTTTGATGGAAAGGATTTTGTCCTGATAGATACGGCCGGTATAAGGAGGAGGAGCAGGGTTGAGTATGGTGTGGAGTTCTTCTCCGTGGGCAGGTCCATAAGGGCAATAGAGCTTTCGGATATATCTTGCCTTGTCCTTGACCTATCAGAGGGTATAACAGACCAAGACAAGAAAATTGGAGGGCTGATAGAGAGAAGGCATAAGGGGTGTGTAATCGTAGGCAACAAGATGGACCTTGTAAAAGCAAGCAAGAGGGAAATTGAAACCTACATAAGAAAAGAGCTTTACTTTCTTGACTTTGCACCCATAGTGTTAACCTCAGCTGTCAGGGGTGAGGGCATTAATGAGCTTTTAAGAGCTTGTGAGGAGGTGTGGAAAGACTATAACCTGCAGCACAAAACCTCCTTCGTAAACAGGGCTGTGGAAAAGGTGCTAAGAGAGAAGCACCCACCCTCTCAGAAGGGCAAACAGGTAAAGGTATACTATGCCTTCCAAGAAGGCACAAGACCGCCCACGGTGGTGGTCTTTACCAACAACCCAGAGCTTTGGAGGAAGGATTATCTTAGGTTTTTTGAAAGGAGGCTTAGGGAGTATCTTGGGATAAGGAAGGCACCTTTAAGGCTCATTTTGAAAGGCAGGGAGGAGAAGGAATAAACTGCTATAAAATAGAGGACTATGATAGAAAGCCTATTTAAAAACCTTTGTCCCAACTGTGGAGGAGATATAAGCTCAGAAAGGCTTGGGCTGGGTCTTCCCTGTGAGAGATGTATGCCAAAGGTGGGAGACTACTGCAGGGGTCTCCTAAGAGAGGGAGAACTTACGAAGCTCTGCCATGTGGAGGCTCAGCTGAGGTTGTGGGAGGAGCATTTTGAAAGCTATGTCAGGTCAAAGCCCTGGAGCCTCCAGCTCAGCTGGGCAAAGAGGGTTTTTCTTGGAAACTCCTTTGGGCTTTTGGCACCCACGGGCGTTGGCAAAACCTCCTTTGGTCTTTCCATGGCAAGTTATCTGGCAAAGAGGGGTAAAAGGTCTTACATAATACTCCCTACGCGCCTCCTTGTAGATCAAACAGTTCAGAGGCTCTTCAACTTTGGGCTTGAGGAGAGGGAGATACTCTACTTTTCAGAGGACAGCCAAAAGCAAAAGGACATAAAGAAGGCAAGGCTTCAGGAGGGGGACTTTAAGGTGCTTGCCACAACCTCCATGTTTCTGTATAAAAATCAGGAGACCATACCGAGGAATTTTGACTTTGTGTTTGTGGACGATGTGGACGCCTTTCTGAAGACCGCAAAAAACATAGACAAGCTCCTGCTTCTACTTGGCTTTTCTCAGGAAGACATAGAGCTTGCCATGAGGCTCATAAGGCTGAAGGAGCGAAGGGGCAAAGATGAGGAGGACTGGGAGGGTATAAAGGAGCTTTCGCAAAGGGTAAGAGAGCTTTCAGAAAAGAGGAAGGGAGTGCTTGTGGTATCCTCTGCCACTTCCAATCCTCGCTCAAACAGGATAAAGCTCTTTAGAGAACTGCTTGGCTTTGAGGTGGGAACACCCACCTTTTACCTTAGGAATGTGGTTGACCTGCATGAAGATATTGATACAAGACCCATAGAAGAGTGGGTGAGGCTTTTGGGGAAGGGTGGCCTGCTCTTTATTCCTTCGGACAAGAGAAAGGAGTATGTAGATGAGGTGATAGAAAGCCTACAAGATAAGGGAATAAGGGCGGTCTCTTACGAGAGCGTGGACGAGCGCGTTCTGAGGGAATACGAAGAGGGTAAGATAGACCTGCTTGTGGGAATAGCCTCCTATAGAAACCCCCTTGCGAGGGGCATAGACCTGCCTCATGTGATAAGGTATGCCCTATTTTATGGAGTTCCCAAGATAGTTATATCCCTAAGGTTTGAGCAAAACCTTTCCCATCTTCTTTGGGCTCTTATGTCCATAAGAAGCCTTGTGGCTAAAAACATGCCCGATAGGCTAAGGAATATAGACCGCTGGCTTGAAAGCCTAAGAAGATACCAATACCTCAGTGAGGACTTCCTCAGGGATAAGCCTGAGCTGGTAGAAAGGATAAACAGGCTAAGGGCAGATGTGGGGAGATTCCTTGCGGAAGAAGAAATCCTTAGGCTGATGCAAACCTCGGAGGAGATAACCCTGAGAAAAACAGAAGATGGCTACCAGATGGTGGTTTCTGATGCCACAGGATACCTACAGGCGAGCGGAAGGGTTTCTCGTATGTTTGCTGGGGGTATAAGCAGGGGTGTAAGCCTTGTGCTTGTGGATGACAAGAAAGCCTTTAGGCATCTGATAAAGAAGATAAAGTGGTTCAATGAGGATATAAGGTTTGAAAGCGTCAAGGATATTGACCTCAAGGAGCTACTGGAAGAGGTGGACAGAGACAGGGAAAAGATAAGAAGGTTCTTGTCCGGCGAGGAAAAGCCAGAGAGCAGGGAGCTACTAAAACCTGTGCTTGTGGTGGTGGAGTCTCCCAACAAGGCAAGGACCATAGCGGGTTTCTTTGGCAAGGCGGTAAGGAGAAGAGTTGGAGAGCATGAGCTATTGGAGACCTCTACAGAGGACAGATACATAATGATAACCGCAAGCCTTGGGCATGTGCTTGACCTCAATAAGGAGGAGGGCTTTCATGGAGTTTACATGAACGGCAAGCCCGTGCCTGTCTATGAAACCATAGAGGGAAAGGAAAGGATACTTCAAAGCCTTAGGCGTATGGCTATAGAAGCCCAGGAGATACTCATAGCCACAGACCCAGATACGGAGGGTGAGAAGATAGGCTGGGACGTGGCGCAGGTGCTTAGGGCACACAACCCTAACATAAAAAGGATGGAGTTCCACGAGGTTACCAAAAAGGCTATAAAGAAAGCCCTCAAGGAAACTAGAGACTTTAACCTCAATTTGGTGAAGGCTCAAGTTCTACGAAGGGTTGCTGACAGATGGGTGGGCTTTGAGTTTTCAAAGCTCCTACAGAGTACCTTTGGAAAGCAGTGGCTATCGGCTGGGAGGGTTCAGACGCCAGTTCTGGGCTGGATAATACAGAGGGAGAGGGAATACAGGCAGAAGGTCTACAAGGTCGTGGTTCCCGTGGATGAGGGAGGAAAGCTAAGGGTGGATTGGAGTTTTGAAAACAAGGAAGAGGCAGAGACCTTTTATTCCATGCTTTCGCAGATAAGGGTTGAGCTAATAGAAGAGAAGCAAGAATTGAAAAATCCACCACCACCTTTTAGCACAGACACCATGCTAAAGTCTGCCAGTGATATCTACAGGTGGTCTCTGCCAAAGACTATGAACCTTGCTCAAACCCTCTTTGAGCTGGGATACATAACCTACCACAGGACGGACTCCACAAGGGTGTCTGACTACGGTATAGGCTTGGCTAAGGAATACATAAGGGAAGAGTTTGGAGAGGAATACTTTCATGCAAGGGTATGGGGAGAGGGTGGAGCTCATGAATGTATAAGACCCACAAAGGGCATAGACCCAGAGGAGCTAAGAGCTCTATTTCTAAGCGGTCAAGCGGAAGGTCTATCCAGAGAACACATACTGCTTTACGAGCTTATCTTTAGGCAGTTTATGGCAAGCCAGATGAGACCAGTAAAGTTAAGAGTGTATAAGCTCCACATCCTTGCAGATGGAAGGGAAAAGGAGGTTGAAGTGCCTGTTGAAGTGCTTGAAGATGGCTGGAACAGGTTAATACCCTTAGAGGTTTACAAGCCCATATTAGGCTCTGTGGATGTCTCTGAAAGGAAAAAGCTCCTTTCACAGCCAAAGGCTTATCTATACACTCATGGAGAGCTGGTGCAGGAGATGAAAAGAAGGGGCATAGGCAGACCTTCCACTTACGCAAGCATAGTGGAAAAACTCATAGAGAGGGGCTATGTAATAGAAAACAAGGGCTTTCTCATTCCTACAAAACTTGGAAAGGAGGTATACAGCTACCTACAGAGCAGGGAGGAGGTTCATGAGTTTCTTAAGGAGGAGTTTACCAGAAGGCTTGAAGAGCTTATGGACAAGGTGGAGGAGGGCAAAGAGGACTATGCGGACATACTTAAGGACCTTTACAGGAGTATAATAGAATTGGATAAAAAGCTGGAGGTAGTTTGATGGTTTTGCATCCTCTCTTTGCGTATCCAACGGTATTATTAGCCCTTGGTGTGTTTGCCCTCTACATAGTTAGCTTGCTAAAGTTAAGGGGTATGATGAGGTATGCACTCTACTTGAACGTAGTCCTTATAGTGTTTGCCTTGCTTTCTGTGGTATTTGGATTTGGTATTTCAAACGTTCCTTTGGTGCAGTCAAAGGTGCCTTTTATATGGGGATTTCCTCACAAGTGGAACGGTATATTTCTGCTTATCCTTTCTGTGCTAACCTTTGTGGTCTTTTGGTTTAAGGGGGAAACCGCTGGAAAGAAACTCATCCTGCTCCCCGCAGTGGGGATCTTGGTAGTCCTTTTCCAGTTTTTCACAGGATGGATGCTTAGGTTGGTATTTTTCTCCTGATCTCCCTTGAAAGGTAAAAAGGAAGGCATAGCTTTATAAAACATGCTGGAAAGGTATGAACTGCTGAGAGATTATGGCGGTCCTATAGACCTAAAGAAGTATGACTATACAGAGCTTGAAAGGCTTGCGGAAGAGGTAAGAGACTATCTTATAGAGGTTACCGCAAAAAATGGAGGTCATGTGGCACCAGGGCTTGGTGCTGTAGAGTTAACCATAGCACTTTTAAGGGTCTTTGAACCACCCAAGGATGTGGTAGTCTGGGACATAGGGCATCAGGCATATCCATGGAAGATACTCACCGACAGAAAGGAGCTTTTTCCAACCCTTAGGCAATACGGAGGCATTTCTGGTTTTCTAAGAAGGGAAGAAAGCCCCTTTGATGCCTTTGGTGCAGGGCATAGCTCCACTTCCATATCTGCAGCCTTGGGCTTTAGGAAAGCCTTTGACCTCTTGGGTGAGAAGGACCGTTATGTGGTGGCGGTGATTGGCGACGGTGCAATGACCGCAGGCATGGCTTTTGAAGCACTAAACAACGCAGGACACCTAAGACCCAACAAGTTCATAGTTATCCTCAACGACAACGAAATGTCCATCTCTCCCAACGTAGGTGCCATATCCACATACCTTAGCAAAATACTGAGCGGGCACTTCGTGCAGGAGACAAGGCAGAAGGTAAAGCATCTTCTTGAGCATTTGGGAAGTCCTGCACTCAGAGTCATGAAGCTTACAGAGGAGTTTCTAAAGGGTCTTTTATCTCCTGGAGTCCTCTTTGAAGAGCTTGGCTTTAACTACATAGGTCCAGTAAACGGACATGACCTACCTGCCCTTGAGAAAACCCTTGAAAACATAAAGCATATAGAAGGTCCCGTCCTACTGCATGTGTATACCAAAAAAGGCAAAGGCTACAAGCCAGCAGAAAACGACCCAGTTACATGGCACGGTGTTGCACCCTACAAAAGAGAGTCTGGGGAGTTTATCAAAAAACCCTCACCACCCACTTGGACTTCCGTCTTCGGCAAAGCCATAGTGGAGCTCGCAGAACAAGACCCAAACATAGTGGTGATAACACCTGCCATGAAGGAAGGTTCTGGTCTTGTGGAGTTTAGCCAGAGATTTCCTGAGAGGTTCTTTGATGTGGGTATTGCGGAGCAGCATGCCTGCACCTTTGCGGGTGGTCTTGCGGCAGGCGGTCTCAAGCCTGTAGCCTGCTACTACTCTACTTTCCTCCAGAGGGCATACGACCAAGTTATACACGACATAGCACTTCAAAACTTGCATGTGGTCTTTGCCATAGACAGGGGTGGTCTTGTGGGTGATGACGGACCAACCCACCACGGAGTTTTTGACCTTTCTTATCTTAGGTGCATTCCCAACATGGTAGTGTCCGCACCGAAAGATGAGCAAGAGCTAAGAGACCTACTATATACCGCACTGCACCACAACGGACCCTTTGCCATAAGGTATCCAAGAGGTCCAGCCTACGGAGTGCCTACGGAGGGCTTTAGGCTTATAAGGGTAGGAAGTTGGGAGCTTCTAAAAGAGGGCAAGGATGGCGTAATCTTAGGAGTGGGATATACGGTCTATCAAGCTCTTAAGGCTTCTGAAGAGCTTCTAAAAGAGGGTCTTGACTTTGCGATAGTAAACGCAAGGTTTGTAAAGCCTATGGATAAGGAGCTTTTGGAAAAGTTGGCAAACACCTATGACTTATTCATAACGGTGGAGGACAACGTGCTCATGGGTGGCTTTGGCTCTGGGGTGCTTGAATGGCTGGCAAAGAGGGGCTACAGCAAAAGGGTTCTCACCTTGGGCATTCCCGACAGGTTCATAGAGCATGGAAACCAAAACCTACTGAGAAACCTTGTAGGCATAGATGCAGAGAGTATAGGGAATAGGGTGTTAGAGTTTGTAAGGGGTGGAGTGGTCATCTAAAAGAACATTCTTGAAAGTGTTGTTTTATGCTATTTACCATGCTGGAAAATTCCTCATTGGAGTATGTGGTCCTTTTGGAAAAGGAAGGGTCAAGGGTTTTGCCGGGTATGAACTTCTGCAGGTAATACCTCTTTGAACCTTTCAAAAGCTCTGCTATTTTCAGTATATCTTCCCAGTTGAGTTGTCCTTTCACAACAGTGGTTCTGAATTCGTGGTCTATTCCAGAAGTTTTTATGATCTCTATACTTTCGGCTATCTTGCTCACATCAACCTTGACACCACAAACCTCTTCATACTTCTCAAGAGGTGCCTTCACATCCATAGCTACGTAATCTAAAAGCCCTCTTTCCAACAACCTTCTCAGAATATGTGGCAGGCTTCCGTTGGTATCCAGCTTCACCGCATATCCCATTTCCTTGACCCTTTCTACGAACCCATCAAGCCCCTTCTGAATTGTTGGCTCACCACCAGTTATGACCACGCCTTCTAAAAGCCCCCTTCTCTCCTCAAGGAAGGAAAACACCTCTTCGATGGGAATGGTAGGACCAAACCTTTCAGGCAAAACAAGCTCCACATTGTAGCAGTATCTACATCTAAAATTACAGCCTTGCGTAAAGACTATACAGGCAGGCTTTCCAGGGAAGTCTATAAGTGTAAACTTCTGAAAACCACCAACTCTAAAAATACAAAGAGGAGGCTCTGAAACCAAAGATACGCCTGCCACATCTTTCATCCTATAAGCTCCTTCCTAAAGGTCTTTCTTAGCCTGAACTCCTCCCTTTTACCCTCGTTCCATTGATGGACGGGTCTCAAGTAGCCCACAACCCTTGAATAAACCTCTGTTTTTGAACCACAGTATGGACAGCTTTCGTATTCCCCAGAAAGGTAGCCATGATTTGGACAAACGCTGAAGGTTGGTGTTATGGTAAAGTAGGGTATTCTATACCTTTCACATACCTTTCTTACAAAGTTTTTTAGAGCTTCTGTGTCCTCTATCCTCTCTCCTACAAAGAAATGTATTACAGTTCCCCCTGTGTATCTTATCTGAAGCTCTTCTTGATGTTCAAGCACAAGGAATGGGTCATCTGTATAGTCAACGGGCAGCTGCGTGGAGTTTGTGTAGAAGGGTTCTGCCCCCTTTCTATAATTATCCTCGTTTGCTACCAATATATCTGGGAAAAATCTTTTATCAAGTTTGGCAAGTCTGTAGGCGGTAGATTCCGCAGGAGTAGCCTCAAGGTTGTAGTTGTTGCCCGTCTTCTTCTGAAACTCAAGAAGCTTATATCTCATAAAATCAAGGACCCTTATGGCAAAATCCCTACCCTCTGGTTCTGCTATGGAAATACCAAAAAGGTTAAGGCATGCTTCGTTCATACCAACAAGCCCTATGGTAGAGAAATGATTTTTCCAGTATTGACCAAACCTTGACTTTATATCCCTCAGATAAAACCTTGAGTAGGGGTATAGCCCTTTCTCTGCTAGTTCTTCAAGCACCTCCCTCTTTATCTCAAGGCTTTCCATGGCAAGGTCCATAAGCTCAGAAAGCCTTTGAAAAAATTCCTCTTCGGACTTTGACAAGTAGCCTAATCTGGGCATGTTTATAGTGACCACACCTATGGAACCCGTGAGAGGGTTTGCTCCAAAAAAGCTACCGCCTTTTCTCTCAAGCCTACTGAGGTCAAGCCTTAGTCTACAGCACATGCTTCTTATATCTTCAGGCTTCATCTCGGAGTTAACAAAGTTTGCAAAGTAAGGAATGCCATACTTTGCGGTCATCTTCCAGAGTCCGTCATATTTTACGTCATCCCACTCAAAATCACAGGTTATGTTATAGGTAGGTATGGGGAAGGTAAAGACTCTACCTTTGGCATCTCCCTCAACCATAACCTCAAAGAAGGCTCTGTTCAACATATCTATCTCCTCCTGAAACTCCCCGTAGACCGCATCCTTTAATTCACCCCCTATAAGAACAGCTTGGTCCTTATATATGGGAGAAACCTTGAGATCAAAGGTAAGGTTGGTAAAGGGAGCTTGAAAGCCTGTCCTTGTGGGAATGTTTAGATTGTAAACAAACTCCTGAATTGCCTGCTTTACCTGTTCGTAACTGAGCCTATCATACCTTATGAAAGGGGCGAGCAGAGTATCAAAGTTGGAAAAAGCCTGAGCACCCGCAGATTCCCCCTGAAGCGTATAAAGAAAGTTTACCACCTGACCGAGAGCTGAGGTGAAGTGCTTGGGAGGTCTGCTTTCTATCTTGCCAGGAACACCCCTAAAGCCATTAAGCAAAAGGTCCCAGAGGTCCCATCCAACACAGTATACGCTGAGAACTTGAAGGTCATGAATGTGGAAATCACCTCTTAGATGCGCTTCCTTTATCTTCCTTGGATAAATCCTTTCAAGCCAATAGGTTCTGCTAACTTGAGAAGTTATGTAGAAATTTAGCCCCTGAAGGGAATAGGTCATATTGCTGTTTTCTCTAACTTCCCAGTCCTCAAGGTTTATATACCTTTCTACGAGGTTTACTCTTTCCCTCTCAACTACCCATTTTTCATAAGCCTCAAGTAGACCCCTTTCCTGCAGAAACTTTAAAAGAGCTTCCTTTGAGTTCTCAAGACCTTTCTCAGATAAAAAGGTCTCAAAGTCCCGTTTGATTCCAAATGACTCTATAAAGTCCTCTATGCCATACACCATTAGCTTTTAATATATGCTCCTAAAACAGAAGTAGATAGAGCAAAAAGGCAAAAGCTACACACAAGGCACAGGCTATAAGGAATCTTACGAACTTCCCAATCTAAGCACCTCCATCACCGCAGTGTTTTTCTCATAAAGCCTTGTGAGGTTTTCGCTCCTTCTTGTTATCCATCCACTTCTATACAGATGCATTTCTCTCTTGAAGTCTTTTGGCTCGCCTTTTAGGACCACTGGCTCCTTTTCTCCTTGAGGTAGATACTCAAGCAAACTCCTTAAAAACTCCGTGTGGTTGAAGGCTTTTGGCAGGAACTTGAGTGTCTTTTTCTCTCCCATTAAAGTGGTAAGAGTGCCATCTGTCTCACCCATTAAGCTCATGGGTATTTTTATCTGAGCGTATTGAGCAAGACCATCCTCAAAGGGAGAAAAGACTACAAGATGTTCAAGACCTTCAAATACTTTCTCAAGCTCTTCCATTTTCATATAGTCCGTTAGGTCTTCGCCAAAGATGACAAGGTTCTTTGCCCTTTGGAGAGCTTCATGAAGGTCCGAAAGCCAACTCAATGGGATGTGTTTCAAGAACCCAAGAAAGTTCCCATCGTATAAAAGCATAAGCCTAAAGCCCTTTTCTTTGCAAAGGTCTTTGAGATACGCACCCCACTCTCTTGCCTCTTGTGGCTTCATGCCTATGGCATTGAAAACTATCACGCCCTTACCTTCAAGGTTTTGCAGGTCTTCCTTTTGAATTTCAATGGGGTTCAGCTTTTGGTCTCTTGTGCCTTTGCCTATACGGTATACCCTGCCTTTGATGTAATAGGAAAGCACTGGTGCGGTGGAGGTTATGTCTTCTCCTATGAAAACATAAAAGTCCGCCTTCTTTATATCTTCTATGCCTATTGGCTGGTATTCTCCATAGCTTTCAAGGAAGGCTTTTAGGTCAAGACTTAGGGTTGAGCTTACCATTACGCCAGTTATTTTTACTATCTGAGCTATTAAGTCGTAGTCTTCGTTTGTCATATAAGGGGATAGGACAAGTAAAGTCTCTTCATGCTTTCCCTTAAGCAACATGGAGAGGAGGTTGGCTATGTTGCCACTGGTTTCTTCCCTGCCATACATTTTGGGAGACCTAAGCCTCTCATGGTTTAGCACATCGTAGCCAAAGAAAGCCTTGGCACATATATTTAGCTCGTCAGTGGGCTTGGTTCTATACACCTTTTCCTTTGACCTCCAGTCTCCCACTCCATACTCTATCTGTATCTCACAGCCTACAGGACACAAACCGCATGTGGTTTTTTCCCTCTTCAAGAGCCAGCTTCTTGTCCAATACTTGAAGGGTTTGGAGATAATAGCACCCACTGGACAAACATACACACAAAGGCCACACATTTCACAGGTGGAGGTATCCATGGGTCTAACAGTGGGCGCTATGTTTGCCTGAAAGCCTCTCTCT